>NZ_JALJYF010000002.1:0-600000 GCF_024170465.1 Natronospira proteinivora
CATTTACCCCCTCCGTGTCCTCCGTGGATTCTCCGTGGTCTCCGTGTTCCAAAAAAGCCGAACCCGCTATAACCTCCTCCGCCTGAATCGCGAATGAATTCGCGCCTACGGTGGGCGGGTTCCTGCCTTCCCCCTGACCCTCTTCGTGTCCTTCTGCCTTTCTTCGTGACCTTCGTGTCACGCCTGTAAGACCCGCCGCCAAACCCCACGAACGTCTATAGTCTTCTCAACAATTTAAAGAACTCTTCGTGGGGCGCTTCCCCGACCCAGCCGTTCATGACGGATTCCAGCTCCCCGTCTTCAATAAAATAGAAACGGGGTGTCGTGTGGAAGGCTATGGTCTCCGGCCAATCGCTTTCACGCCAAGCGATTCGCATCTTGATATGTTCGGCATCCTGGTTCCAATCATGGATCCGGGACAAAGCGCGGCCGGTATTGGACTGACGGGTTACCCAATGAACGGGAACCCCCGCGTCATGAATCTTGTGATGATTCTCATCCAGGTATTCCATGGCCTCCTTGGAAAAATGGCAACCGGAATCCACCGCGGCAATTACCATTGGTCCTCTTTCCAGATTCAAGGATTCAACCTCGAATTGGACATTTGAGTCACTGCCTCCCGGCCGCAGTAAATTCAAAGCTTCGCCCCCACCGGGGCGAATACCGTACAAACTTTCACGGCGCTGGCTTTCATCAATCCCCATGTGATCAGCAAAATTCCTGGCCTCGTCGAATAGGCGGGCATTGATCAGACTGTAATAACTCAGGATTTCGTGCTGCTCCATCGGCGGATGCTGTCCATCCGACTGAGGCGCCGATGGTCGCTGTTGCAACTCCTTGGAAACAGACTTCATCAGGCGGGCACTTAGCTCATCGGGCATATAGAAACTCGCCGTATAGGCAGTCCGATAAACCTCCTGCAATGCTCCCGAAGCTAAAACCGGGAATGGCTCCGCTTCAAGCACGCCTTTAAATAATCGGTGGAATTCTTCTTGAATCGGAAGGAAGATATCCCGGTGATTGCTTCCAAGCTCCTCCTGGTCAGGCAAATTGCCGTGGTACTCGTCGTGAAAGGCCATGAATGCCTCATAAGACCCGGCAACATCCAGCGGGCGAGGTGCCTCCGACTCTGCCGCATGAACGGCATTAGCCTGAAATACCAGCAGAGCAGCCCCCACCATCAACCGTTTAATTTTACTCATAGATTCCATTCTCTCTTCAACGTTCATCCCAATTTATATCAAACACTATCTCCAACTATAGCAGTCAATTCAGTCACGATCAGACCCCTCGTCGCTACCACACATTTTTCAATACAGAACACGAAGGACACGAAGTAAGGCAGAAAGACGCGAAGGGTGATTAAGGTTTAGAGCTCGAGGGGTATAGATGCTGATCGGATGGGGCCTAGCTTGGCTTTATGACGCAGAGGTCTCAGAGAATCCGCAGAGACACACAGAGGAAATGACAGCGGATGCTTTTGTTTGATTCCAGCTGTGGGAGCGGCGTCCGCCGCGATCAAGGCTTCGACTGACTCTAGTCGCGGCGGACGCCGCTCCCACAGTTATTGCCTTCCCCATTTACCCCCTCCGTGTCCTCCGTGGATTCTCCGTGGTCTCCGTGTTCCAAAAAAGCCGAACCCGCTATAACCTCCTCCGCCTGAATCGCGAATAAATTCGCTCCTACGGTGGGGGGTCCTGCCATACCTAAATCCCTTCGTGTCCTTCTGCCTTTCTTCGTGTCCTTCGTGTGCGCCTTTAAAAAGCTAACCGCCAAAGAACCAGACCATGCCGAAGTTGTACCAGACGTGGATCAGGATGGGGCTGCCCAGGGTATTGTGGCGTTCACGGAACCAGCCGAAGATCAGGGAGGGGAAGAAGATCAGGGCGGCCCAGAGGGGTGTTTGATAGATCAGGTGGCTGGCGGCGAACAGGACACTGGTGATGAGGTTGGCCAGGGTCAGGATGCCGAAGGCCTTCTGGGTCTTGCTGGCAATCCAGTCCTGGATCAGACCCCGGAAGACGATTTCCTCCATGACGGGATAGATCAACACGGGCAGAAGAAAGACCCAGCGATTTTGCAAAGGCCAGCCCCAGTTGTCCGTGGGGGTGAGCACAAACAGCATCGCCGACCAGGTGATGGGCCCCAGGGTCATCACCAGCCAGAAGACATCATCCTTCCAGCGGATACCACCAAAGCGAAGGGGCCGCATGCCGGCGGCCCCTCGCTTGCCTGTCGCGTCTTTCAACGAATCGTTTTCCATTAATGCACCGCAGCGGTTCTCGGTGAGGTTTCTTCGGTGGTGAAGACAAAGCCGTCCTCACCCAAGCTTACCCAAATGGTATCACCCGGGCCGAAGTCGCCGCCGAGGATCCGTTCAGCCAGGGGGTTCTCCACCCGCTGCTGAATGGCCCGCTTGAGCGGCCGGGCCCCATAAACCGGATCGAAGCCCGCCTCGCCCAGCTTGTCCAGCGCGTCTTCGCTGATCTCCAGCTGCATATCCCGCTCCACCAGGCGCTGGCGGAGATTGCGCAGCTGAATATCGGCGATCTGGCGGATCTGGGCCCGGTCCAGGGCATGGAAGACCACCACATCATCGATGCGGTTGATGAATTCCGGCCGGAAGTGCTGACCGACCACGCCCATCACGGCTTGCTTCATCTGTTCATAGTCACTGTCATGCGTGAAACCCTGGATCTCCTGGGAGCCCAGGTTGGAAGTCATGACGATGACAGTGTTTCTGAAGTCCACCGTGCGACCCTGTCCATCGGTGAGACGGCCATCATCCAGGACCTGCAGCAGGATGTTGAAGACATCCGCATGGGCCTTTTCCACCTCATCCAGGAGGATCACCGAATAGGGCCGGCGACGGACCTTCTCGGTGAGGTAGCCGCCCTCGTCATAGCCCACATAGCCGGGGGGTGCGCCCACCAGCCGTGCCACAGAATGCTTTTCCATGAACTCGGACATGTCGATGCGAACCATGGCCTCCTCGGTGTCGAAGAGGAAATGGGCCAGGGCCTTGCACAGCTCGGTCTTGCCCACGCCGGTGGGGCCCAGGAAAAGGAAAGAGCCATTGGGCCGATGGGGGTCGGCAATGCCGGCCCGGGAGCGGCGAATGGCGTCGGAGACCACCTTGAGGGCCTCGTCCTGGCCCACCACGCGCTGGCTCAAAGACTCTTCCATGCGCAGCAGTTTTTCCTTCTCCGACTCCAGCATCTTGGCCACCGGGATCCCGGTCCAGCGGGAAACCACTTCGGCCACTTCCTCGTCGGTCACGCGATTGCGCAGGAGTTTTGTTTCAGATTGAGTGTTGCTCTCACCAATTTCAGCAATACGCCTTTCAAGTTCCGGGATGCGCCAATGCTTAAGCTCAGCCATTCGTTCCAGGTTTGGTTCACGCCGGGCGATCTCCAGCTCAGTACGGGCCCGATCCAGCTCTTCCTTGAGATGGGTCGCACCCTGGACCGAGGCTTTCTCGCTCTTCCAGATTTCTTCCAGGTCGGCGTATTCCCGTTCCAGCTCACCGATCTCCTCATCCAGGTTTTCAAGCCGTCGCAGAGAAGCCTCGTCCTTTTCCTTTTTCAGGGCCTCACGCTCGATCTTGAGCTGAATCAGGCGACGCTCGAGGCGGTCCATGGATTCAGGCTTGGAGTCGATCTCCATGCGAATCCGGCTGGCGGCCTCGTCGATCAGGTCGATGGCCTTGTCGGGCAGCTGGCGATCGGTGATGTAGCGATGGGACAGTGAGGCGGCGGCCACGATGGCCGGATCGGTGATCTCTACCCCATGGTGAACCTCGTAGCGCTCCTTCAAGCCGCGCAAGATGGCGACGGTGTCTTCTTCACTGGGCTCATCCACCAGCACTTTCTGGAAACGCCGCTCCAGGGCCGCATCCTTTTCCAGATGCTTGCGGTATTCATCCAGGGTGGTGGCACCCACGCAATGAAGCTCACCCCGGGCCAGGGCAGGCTTGAGCATATTGCCGGCATCCATGGAGCCTTCCGCCTTGCCGGCACCCACCATGGTGTGGATCTCGTCGATGAACAGGATCACCCGGCCTTCTTCCTGGCCCAGTTCCTTGAGCACGGCCTTGAGCCGTTCCTCGAAATCGCCGCGATACTTGGCACCCGCCAACAGGGCGCCCATGTCCAGAGACAGAACCCGCTTGTCCTTGAGGCCCTCGGGCACTTCGCCGTTGATGATGCGCTGGGCCAAGCCTTCCACGATGGCGGTCTTGCCCACGCCGGGCTCACCGATCAGGACCGGGTTGTTCTTGGTCCGGCGCTGGAGCACCTGCACGGTGCGGCGAATCTCTTCGTCACGGCCGATCACCGGGTCCAGCTTGCCCTGCTCGGCCCGCTCGGTGAGATCAATGGTATATTTCTCAAGGGCCTGGCGCTGATCCTCGGCGTTGGGATCGTCCACGCTCTCGCCACCGCGCACCTCGTCGATGGCCTTTTCGATGGCGCCCTTGACCGCACCCGCATCCTTCAGAATCTGGCCCAGTTCACCCTTGGCATCTACCGCCGCGAGCAGAAACAGCTCGCTGGAGATGTAGCTGTCGCCCCGCTTCTGGGCCAGCTTGTCGCAACCATTGAGCAGGCGAATCAGATCTTGGGAAGGATGCACCTCATTCTCACCGCCCGAAACCGTGGGCAGGCGATCAATGGCCTGGCCCAATTTGGAGCGCAGTCGATTGACTTCCACACCGGCCTTGTCCAGCAGCGGCCGCAGGCCACCACCATCCTGATCCAGCATGGCCTGCATCACATGCACCGGTTCCATGAACTGGTGATCCCGGCCCAAGGCCAGGGAGTTGGCATCGGCCAATGCCAGTTGAAATTTGCTTGTCAGTTTATCCATTCGCATCGGACACTCTCCCGGAATACTTCATCACTGCCTAGACAATGGAGACATTCCGGGCGCTTTCAAGCGAAACGTCTGATAGGGGCGTTAGTGGGCCAGGTGATGGAGGAGGAAAATCACGCCCCCACCGGCCAAAATGGCCAGGCTTTGCAAGGCACTGACACGCGGGCGATGTTCCCGCTGCAGCTCAGGGATGAGGGTGACCAGAGCGATATAGCTGAACAGGGCAGCCGCCACCACCAGAATAAAGGGACGCACGGCGGTCATGGGTTCCAGCCAGAACCAGGCCAGCGCCCCGCCCGGCACAATCGCCAGACTGGAGAGCAGTTTCAACAAGAACGCCCTGAAGCGGCGGAAACCGCTATTGAGCAAGATCGCCAGGGCGCTCAGCTCATGGGGCACTTCGTGGGCGATCACCGCCAGGGCCGTGGCCGCACCCAGTACGGGATCGGTGAGAAAGGCCGCCACCACCACCACGCCATCGACGAATTTATGCACCGCGTCCGAGATCAGCACCACCGTCCCGGCTGGGCGGGCCATATCCGCCTGTTTCTGGTGGTGCCGCCAACGCAGGAATTTTTCCAGCAAAAAAGCCACGATCAAGGTGAGAAAAAAGACCTGGCCCACGCGCTCCAGATCCGGGCGTTCCAGTTCTTCCAGAGCGTGGGGGATCAATTCGAAGAAAGCCGCGCCCAGCAAAGCGCCAACGGCGAAACCAATCAGCAATGGCAGGCTCTGATCCCGCCAATGCCCGGGGGCCAAGAGGAACAGGGACGCCATCAAGGTCCCCGTCAGCCCGGCCAGCAGGGCCAGAAAGAGGGCCTGCATTAGTTCGATCATGTTGCGTCCCTTTTATTTTTGCCGATTCAACTGCAGCCGACTCAGCCGCAGTACTTATCCCCCATCGGCCGAATCAGACTGTTACATTATAACCCTAACCGTCAAGCCCCATGGGTCATCCAGATCAGACTGGCCATGCGTCCGCAGGGCGCTTGCCGCCGGTGGGAATAGAAACGCGCCGGGTCACTGAATGTGCACACATCTCCACCGCCCACCCAGGTCACACCAGCCGCCTGCAAACGCCGTTGCGCCAGTGCATACAGATCGGCCCGCCAATGACCCGGACCATCCGAGGCAAACGCCGCCGCACAATCGGCATCCTGGTCGAGAAAGGCCTGACGAACCTCCTCACCTACCTGAAAAGCCCCAGGGCCAATGGCCGGACCCAGCCAGGCACACAATCCCGGTGGTGATTCGGGCATGGCGGCAAGCAGGTTTTCCAGCACGCCGGCTGCCAGGCCACGCCAACCAGCATGAGCAATGCCGACACAGGCACCATCGCGACTGGCCAGAAAGACCGGCAGGCAATCCGCCGTCAGCACGGCACAAATCACATCCGGCTGATCCGTCCAGGCAGCATCGGCCTCGGGGGCTGGCGCTTGTTGCGGGAGCCGCACGGCCCGGCATCCATGCACCTGTTTCAACCATTGGGGAGAAGCGGGCAGCCCCGCCAGCGCCTGAAGCTTGCGTCGATTGGCCTGCACGGCGGCCGGCTCATCGCCCACATGTCCGCCCAGGTTCAGTCCCTGCCAAGGCCCCCGACTGGCCCCGGTATCGTTCTCGGGGTGGCGCCCAGTGGTCAACGCCCGAACCCGAGGCGAGACCGGCCATTCGGCTTGCAGAAAGGCCGGATCCATCAAATCCTCCCTCCGGCGGCGCGGGCCGCAGCATCATCCCGCAAATGCCCCAGCAATGACCGAAAGTCATCCGGCAATTCCGCCTGAAAATGCATTTCTTCGCCGCTGACCGGATGTATCAACCGCAATTCGGCGGCATGCAGGGCCTGGCGACGGAAAGCGCGCAGGGCTTGTGCCAGTACTTCGCTGGCCCCCCGGGGCACAGAGAGCCGGCGCCCATAGACAGGATCCCCCACGATGGGATAGCGAATATGGGCCAGATGCACTCGAATCTGATGGGTGCGACCGGTCTCCAGCATTACCCGCAACAGACTGTGATACGGAAAGCGTTCCAGCACCCGGTAATGGGTCACCGCCTCCCGACCTCCCTCCTTGACCGCCATCCGCTTGCGATCCACGGGATGGCGGGCAATGGCCGCCTCCACGGTCCCCCCAGCCGGCATCGCACCCACTACCAGGGCCCGATACTCCCGACTGATCTCCCGCGCCTGCATGGCCTCGGTCAAACGGGCATGGGCCCGATCACTGCGTGCCACCACAAGCAGGCCGCTGGTGTCCTTGTCCAGGCGATGCACCAGGCCATGCCGCGGCACGGACGCCACTTCGGGGAAATAATGTAAAAGGGCATTTTCCAGTGTCTGATCCGGATTGCCGGCTCCCGGATGAACCACCAGGCCGGCGGGCTTGTTGACGATCAGCAGGTCAGCATCCTCGTGCAGCACGTCCAGTGGCAGTGCCTGGGGCTGAATGACATTCTCCGCCGCCGGTCGTTCCAGAACCACCTCCTGCCCGGCCCTGACGGAATCCCGGGGCCGGCAAACAGCGCCGTCAAGGCGAGCCTGCCCCGCCTCAATCCACCCCTTCAGCTGGCTACGGGAATAATCTTGGAACAGCTGGGCCAATGCGCGGTCGAAACGCTGTCCGGCCAGGGATGGAGGAATCGTGGCTTGCTCACGCAAAATGGGCATCTCCGGACGGGAAATTGCGGACGATGCACCACCCGGGTTAGGGTGGCGCGCTTTAGGACGTTATAATACTGGGTTTGGAAAGAAGGATACCAACCCGACTCGCAGGCCGGGTCGGGAACACCCTTCTGTTTTGCAAACATGTGTCATCACGGAGCCGCCGATCCATGCACGGCAATAGCACGCTATCAATTCAACCCTTTAACCCCATGCTCCTGATGACCAAGGGGCTGTTACTGGCCTTGGCACTGGTCCTACTGTCCGCTTGCGCCGGGCGGGATACGGGGCCGGACCTGGATCCTGCGGTGGATGCAGAAGAGCTCTATGACCGCGCCTATGGCCGTTTGCAGGGGGGCAACTATCAAGGGGCCCTGCAGATGCTGCGGCAGCTTGAAGCCCGCTATCCCTTCACACCGCAGGGTCAGCAAGCTCAACTGGACCAAATATACGCCTATTACCGCATGCGCGACCGTCAGGGCACCAATGAAGCCGCGCGTCGCTACATTCGCGAAAATCCGCGAAGCGAACATCTCGCCTACGCCTATTACATGCAGGGCATGGCCTGGTTCGATCAACGGGCCTCGCTGACAAGACGAGCCATCAACCTGGATCCGGCCCGTCTGGACATCAGCAATGCCCAGCGCTCTTTCGATGCCTTCCGAGATTTAGTGGAGCGCTTTCCCGACAGTGAATACAGCGATGATGCCCGCATGCGCATGGTTTTCCTGCGCAATCTGATCGCCCGACACCACTGGCATGTGGCCAATCACTACTTGGACCGGGGCGCTTACATGGCCGCTGTGGCTCGCGCCACTACGGTCATCGAAGATATGCAACCCAACAGCGTGACGCCCTATATGCTGGAACTGATGGCCGAAGCCTATGAAAACGTGGGCGAAAGCGATCTGGCCGAGGATGTCCGAGGCGTACTGGCCCGCTCCTATCCAGATCATGAACGGGGCGAACGCCCGCACTTCTTCTAAGCACCCTGCCCCCGGATAGAGCTGCGATCGCTTATCACCCCCGCCGGAACCCCGAGGTGATGGGGTAACGGCGGTCCCGCCCAAAGGCCCGACGACTGAGTCGCGGGCCGGGGGCGCCCTGACGGCGCTTGTATTCATTCAGCTGCACCATACGCAGTACTCGCTGGCAAAGCGCCTCATCGAATCCCTCGGCCACCAGGCTATTCAGCCCCCGGTCGGCCTCCACAAAGGCCTCGATAATGGCATCCAGCACGGCATACTCGGGCAGGCTGTCGGTATCGTATTGGTCAGGGCGAAGTTCCGCGGAAGGGGGGCGATCAATCACCGCCTGGGGAATAACCCGCCCCTGTCGATTCCGCCAGTCTGCCAGGGCATAGACCCGACTCTTGCTGAGATCCCGAATGGGGGCGAAGGCCCCTACCATGTCACCGTAGAGGGTGGCATAGCCCATTGCCAACTCACTCTTGTTTCCAGTGGCCAGCACCATCTCGCCCCGCTGATTGGACAGGGCCATCAGCTTCACACCCCGAATCCGACTCTGCAGATTCTCGGCCGCCACACCGGATACCGGCTCGGCCAGCCCCCTGGACAGACTCTCTTCAAGCGCCGCGACGGAATCGCCAATATCCAGGTTCAGGTACTCAACATCCAGCAACGCCGCCTGCTCCCGGGCCAGTTCATAACTGATATCTCGGGTATAGGCAGAGCCCATCATCACCGCCGTGACCCGGTCCGCACCAATGGCGTCCACAGCAATGGCCAGGGTAATCGCTGAATCAATCCCGCCGGACAACCCGATCAGGGCACCCGGAGCGCCATTCTTGTTGAGATAATCGCGGGTCGCAAGCACCGCGCCTTGATACTGGCTGGCTTCCGCCGACAAGGGTGTATGGACCGGCCCATCGAACAGACGGCCCTGGGCATATTGCACGGGATAGAAGCCGGCTTGCCATTCAGGAGCCTGGAGCGCCACCGCCCCGTCCGGGTTAACACCGACACTGGCCCCATCGAAGACCAGTTCGTCCTGCCCCCCCAGCAGATTGCAGACAAGCACCGGAACACCGCCTTCCCGAGCCCGCTGAGCGAATTCTGCCTGGCGCTCCTCGGCCTTATTCAAGGCATAGGGAGAAGCGCTCAGACTCAGGATCAGCTCCGCCCCGGCCTGGCCCGTGTCTTCGGCCGGGCCGGCCACCCAGAGGTCTTCGCAGATGGTGAGCCCCAGCTTGACGCCCTTGAAGTCCACCACACAGGCCTGATCGCCGGCAGTGAACCAGCGCTTTTCATCAAAGACGCTGTAATTGGGCAGACAGCGCTTGTGATAGCGAGCCAGCTCCCGGCCCTCTGAGAGCAATACTGCTGCATTGCGCAATCCTTCATGGGAATAATCGGGGGTGCCATACAACACCCCCACATCCCCCGGCAGTTTCGCTCGCAATGTCGCCTCGGCCGCCTGCACCTGCTGGGAAAAATCTTCATGCAACAGGAGATCCTCCGGTGGATAGCCGGTGAGACAGAACTCGGGGAAAATCACCAGATCCGCCCCATGTTCCTGCCGAGCGGTGGATACCGCTTCCAGCATCCGGTCCAGATTACCCTGGATGTCCCCCACCACGGGATTGATCTGCACGGTCACAATCACAAGCTGTGCTGACATGATTTCCTTCCTGCCGAAACAAAGAGTCCCCGTCCGTTAACCGGACAGGGACCCGAGATCAAGCGGCCCCTGGCATCACCATGGGACCACCATTCACGCTGAGCGGTACTCAGCGGATCAAGCGAGCACCTTCTGGATGGCTTCACCCAGTTCGGCCGGCGACTTCACCGTCGTGGCACCCGCCGATTCCAGGGCGGCGAACTTGTCGTCCGCAGTCCCCTTGCCACCGGAAATGATGGCGCCGGCATGGCCCATGCGCTTTCCGGGCGGCGCGGTCACACCGGCAATATAAGCCACCACCGGCTTGCTGACATGGTTCTTGATGAAGTCAGCCGCTTCCTCTTCATCGGTGCCACCAATCTCACCCACCATGATGATGGCTTCGGTCTTGGGATCCTTCTCGAACAGTTCCAGACAATCGATGAAGCTCATGCCGTGAACCGGATCACCACCGATGCCCACGCAGGTGGACTGGCCGTGGCCGGTGCGGGTGGTCTGATGGACCGCTTCATAAGTGAGAGTCCCGGAGCGGGACACCACACCCACATTGCCCGGCTTGTGGATCTGGCCCGGCATGATGCCGATCTTGCATTCGCCGGGAGTGATGATGCCCGGGCAGTTGGGACCGATCAGGCGGCAATCGTGCTCTTTCATGGCCTCCTTGACCTTGACCATGTCCAGCGCCGGAATGTGCTCGGTGATGCAGACGATGGTCTTGATGCCGGCATCGGCCGCTTCCAGGATGGCATCGGCGGCGAAAGGTGCCGGCACATAGATCATGCTGGCTTCAGCACCGGTCTCGGCCACGGCATCATGCACGGTGTTGAACACCGGCTTGCCCAGATGAGTCTCACCGCCACGACCGGGGGTCACGCCGCCCACCAGGTTGGTGCCGTAGGCAATGCACTGTTCAGAATGAAAGGTGCCCTGCTTGCCGGTAAAACCCTGGCAGATCACCTTGGTGTCTTTGTTGACAAGAATACTCATGTCGCTTCCCGTTTGAGATTCTGCATGGTGGCCCGCACTGCGGACCACGCCCTGTGAATGTGTGCGGCGAACTTACTTGCCCGCGGCTTCCACGGCCTTGGCAGCGCCGTCGCTGAGATCATCGGCGGGGATGATGTCCAGGCCGCTCTTTTCGAGCATGGCCTTGCCTTCATCCACATTGGTGCCTTCCAGACGCACCACCACCGGCACCTTGACGCCTACCTCTTCCACGGCGGCGATGATGCCCTCGGCGATCAGGTCACAGCGAACGATACCGCCAAAGATGTTCACCAGGATGGCTTCCACACCTTCATTGGAAACAATCAGCTTGAAGGCCTCGGTGACCCGCTCCTTGGTAGCGCCACCGCCCACGTCCAGGAAGTTGGCGGGCTGGCCGCCGGACAGCTTGATCACGTCCATGGTGGCCATGGCCAGACCGGCACCATTGACCATGCAGCCGATGTTGCCTTCCAGGGAGACGTAGTTGAGGTCGTACTTGCTGGCTTCCACTTCCGCCTCGTCTTCCTGGGTCAGATCACGCATTTCGGCCAGCTTCTTCTGCCGATACAGGGCGTTGTCGTCCAGGTTCACCTTGCCGTCCAGGGCCTTGATTTCGCCCTCCGGGGTGACGATCAGCGGGTTGATCTCCACCAGGCTGCAATCGCAGGCCTCGAACATCTTGTAGAGACCGCCGGCAATCTTGGTGAAGGCGCCCAGCTGGGCCTTGGTCAGCTCCAGGCCGAAGGCCAGCTGACGGGCCTGATAAGGCTGCAGGCCGGCGGCCGGATGCACGGTGACCTTGAAGATCTTCTCAGGGGTCTTTTCCGCCACTTCTTCAATGTCCACACCACCTTCCGGCGAGGCCATGAATACCACTCGCTCGGAGGCACGATCCACGACCACCGAGAGATACAGCTCACGCTCAATATCCGAGCCCTTCTCGATGTAGACCTCGTGAACCGGCAAGCCTTCTGGGCCGGTCTGGTGGGTGACGATGGTGGAACCCAGCATCTCCTTGGTCTTTTCACCGGCTTCTTCCGGGCTCTTGGTCAGCTTGACGCCGCCGGCCTTGCCGCGCCCACCGGCGTGGACCTGGGCCTTAACCACCCAGAGTTCACCACCCAGTTCTTTGGCGGCAGCCACCGCTTCTTCAGCGGACTTGACCACGCGACCATCGGAGACGGGAACGCCGAATTCCGCAAATATCTGTTTTGCTTGGTATTCGTGAAGATTCATCGTGTAAGCTCAGGGGTCGGGGATGGATGATACGGAACGTCAGAACGCCCGGAACAAGCCGCCGGGGCATGCCACCGTAGAAACCGGGGCGCCGGTAGGCGGGTCGATCCAGACCGCTGCGATCCGCTGCAAAGGTGCGTATTCTGGCGTAAATTGGCTGATTTCGCAAAAAAACGCCCCCCGCCACCCGGGAACAAGGCACAAAAGGCATGCTCCACGACCAGGACGACAGCGCGCTGCGGCAACACGCCAATATCAATCTCCGCTGGAGGGTGCTACGACTGCTGAACCTGTTCCGGGTAGGAATTGGCCTGGTGTTTCTGGCTGGCCTGCTGTTTCAACCGGAAGGCGGCATGCTGGGCAGCGTCCAGCCGCGACTGTTCCTGTTCACCACCATTACGGTATTGGTGGTGGCCGGGCTGGCCGCCCTCAGTCTTGCCCGGCGCTGGCCCTCGGCACGCATCCAGGCCCTGACCCTGCTCAGCGCGGACAGTGCCCTGTTTCTGCTGGTTCTGCAATCCAGTGGCGGACTGGAGACCGGGCTAGGGAATCTGCTGTTCATACCGGTGGCTGCCGCCAGTCTCTTGCTGGGCCAGCGCCTGGCCATCAGCCTGGCTGCGGTGGTGACTCTGGCCCTGCTTTTCCAGCAGGTACTGATTGCCTGGTCGCTGCCCCAGATACCCGCCCGCTTTACCCATGCCGGCATTCTCAGCGCCCTGTTCATGTTCATTTCCCTGGGCGGGGCCCATCTGGCCCGGCGCCTACGGGAAAGCGAAGCCCTGGCCCTGCGTCGGGGCCTGGACCTGCGCAATCTTTCCGAACTTAATGATTACATCATCCACCATCTGAGAACCGGCATCGTGGTGGTGGATCATCAGGATCGACTGCAGTTGATCAACGGTGCTGCCGCCCAGTTTCTGGGCATCGACCCGGAGCAGCGGGGCCGGCCGGTTCAACAGGTTTCCCAACAACTGGACCGACTGGTCCGGGCTCGGCGCAGCAAGCCCTTCGAACGACCGGCCTCCTTCACCGCCGCCGATGGTGAAACGGTCGTGGTGCCCCGTTTCACGGAACTGGGCGCACCGGAGAACCCCGGCACGCTGATTTTTCTCGAGGACAGCAACCTTCAGGGCCAGCGCGCCCAGGAAATGAAGCTGGCTGCCCTTGGCCGATTCACGGCCAGTATTGCCCATGAACTGCGAAACCCCTTAAGCGCTATCAACCACGCCAATCAACTGTTGGCCGAATCCGAGCGCCTGGGGGCAGAGGAGCAACACCTAAACGGCATCATTGACCGTCATGCCCAGCGGGTGAACCGGATCATTGAAACCGTCCTGAAGTTATCCCGTCGTGAAGCCACCGAGCCGAAACAACTGAATCTAAGTGAATGGCTGGCAGACTACAGTCAGCATCTGGAAGATGCCGGCACCCTGAAGCCGGAAGAAATCAACTGCCAGCACCCAGAGGGGTCGACCCGGGTTCGAATGGATGATGATCACCTGGTTCAGGTGGTGGATAATCTGGTCAACAATGCCCTGCGCTACGGTGAGCCCGATGGCCGCGAGAAGGTCACTTTACGAATCGCTCATGTGGGACGGGGCAACCGTCCTTGCCTGGAAGTGATCAACCGGGGGCCCGGCATTCCGGATGAAGACGCGGTCAACATCTTTGAACCCTTCTATACTGCCAGCCCGCGGGGCACCGGCCTGGGCCTTTTCGTGGCCCGGGAACTCTGCGACTGTAACCGGGCCCGGCTGGAGTATCGCTACCAAAACGGGAATAATGTCTTCCGAATCGTTTTCTCCGACCCGGACCGCTGGTTGAGCTAAATCACCGGGTCGGATCAGGAAAAAGCCCCCAAAGCTGCTACTCTCAGGACCATCATTGCAGAAAGGAAAAAACCATGAGCAAGGCCAGTGCACGACACATTCTGGTGGATGACGAGGTCACCTGCCAGAAACTCAAATCCGAAATCGAGGCCGGTGCCGACTTTGGCGAACTGGCCCGGGAACATTCCAGCTGTCCCTCGGGTGGCCGCGGCGGCGATCTGGGCGAATTCAGCCCGGGCATGATGGTCAAGGAATTCGATGAAGTGGTCTTCAGCGCCCCCATCAACACCGTCCAGGGGCCGGTCAAGACCCAGTTCGGCTACCACCTGCTGGAAGTCACCCACCGAGAAGACTAACCCACCCCCTTTTCCCGGCCCGGCCCCCTTCCGGGCCGGGATGCCTACAATGCCGCCTCCTTGATCTGATCCAAACCATTTACACCTTCCCTTACGCTGCCAACGCCCCCTTTCCTCCAGGCTTGATCCAGATCAACTCTGAACAGAATCGATTCCCGCATAATCCCGGCGGGCTACGGCCCTTCTCCTGCACAAGCCTCCGGCCCATATGGGCCCTGGATAAACGGGATCCAACACCATGGAATCAACACCCAATTACAACGAAAAAGTCGTCCGTCAGTTCACGATAATGACGGTCGTCTGGGGCGTGGTGGGTATGCTGGTGGGCGTGATCATCGCCGCCCAGCTGATTTGGCCCGCCTTGAATTTCGATACCGCCTGGCTGAGCTACGGCCGTCTTCGGCCCCTGCACACCAATGCGGTGATCTTTGCCTTCGGGGGCTCGGCCCTTTTCGCCACTTCTTTCTGGGTGGTCCAGCGAACCTGCGGGGTGCGCCTGATCTCCGACAAGGCCGCCGCCTTTACTTTCTGGGGGTGGCAGGCCGTGATCGTCTCTGCCGCCATCACTCTGCCTTTGGGCCTGACCCAGGCCAAGGAATACGCTGAACTGGAATGGCCCATAGCCATTCTGATCGCGGCAGTCTGGATTGCCTACGCCTATGTCTTTTTCGGCACCATCGCCATTCGCAAGGTCAAGCATATTTATGTAGCCAACTGGTTCTACGGGGCTTTCATCCTCACCGTGGCCGTGCTGCATATCGTTAACAATCTGGCCATCCCCGTAAGCCTGACCAAGTCCTACCCCATTTATTCCGGGGCCGTGGATGCCATGGTTCAGTGGTGGTATGGCCATAACGCAGTGGGCTTTTTCCTGACTGCGGGCTTTCTGGGCATGATGTATTACTTCGTGCCCAAGCAGGCCAATAGGCCCATCTATTCCTATCGCCTGTCCATCGTGCACTTCTGGGCCCTGATTTCCATTTACATGTGGGCCGGCCCCCACCATCTGCACTATACGGCCCTGCCCGAATGGGCCCAGTCACTGGGCATGGTGTTCTCCATCATCCTGCTGGCCCCCAGCTGGGGCGGGATGATCAACGGCATCATGACCCTGTCCGGGGCCTGGCATAAGCTTCGTACAGACCCGATCCTCAAGTTCCTCATCGTGTCCCTGTCCTTCTACGGCATGGCCACATTTGAAGGGCCCATGATGTCCATCAAGACGGTGAATGCCCTGTCCCACTACACCGATTGGACCATCGGGCATGTTCACGCAGGTGCCATGGGCTGGGTGGCCTTTATTACCTATGGTGCTGTTTATTTCCTGATCCCCCGTCTGTTTGGAAAGGAGCAGATGTACAGCGTGCGGGCCATCGAATGGCATTTCTGGATATCCACCATCGGGGTGGTGCTCTACATCTCCGCCATGTGGATCGCCGGGGTCATGCAGGGCCTGATGTGGCGGGCCGTGAACGATGACGGCACCCTCACTTACACCTTCATGGAGACCCTGACGGCCACCTACCCCTATTACATGGTGCGCCTGCTGGGTGGTCTGGTCTTTTTGGGCGGCATGCTGCTCATGGCCTGGAACGTCTGGATGACCACCCGCCCTGACAAGGGCCAAGCCCTGACCCCTGATACTGTCAACACAGCCCGGGAGGCCTGATCCATGAGTCATGCCATTGTCGAGAAAAACATTACGCTGATGGCCGTCCTGATCGCTGCGGTGATCAGTGTTGCCGGCCTGGTTCAGATCGTGCCGCTGTTCTTCCTTTCGGAGACCACCGAACCTGCCGAGGGCATTGAACCTCTGGAAGCTCTGGAGTTCGCCGGGCGGGACATTTACGTCCGGGAAGGCTGCCACGTCTGCCACTCCCAGATGATTCGCCCCTTCCGGGCCGAGACGGAACGCTATGGCCATTACTCCGTGGCCGGTGAGTTCGTCTATGACCGCCCCTTCCTTTGGGGCTCCAAGCGCACGGGCCCGGATCTGGCTCGGGTCGGTGGCCTGTACTCCGACTACTGGCACGAGGTTCATCTGCTCAATCCCCAGGACGTGGTCCCCGGTTCCAACATGCCCGCCTACCCCTGGCTGGCGGAGAGGGAGTTGAAACCGGACCAAGTGGCCCGCCGCATGGTGGCCCAGAAGGAATGGCTGAACGTGCCCTACACCTACCTGGATATCGAACGCCAGACCGAGGAACTGGAAGGCAAGACAGAGATGGACGCCATCATCGCCTACCTCCAGAACCTGGGCACCAACCTTGAGCGGAGGCGCTGAGATGACCCAAGGAACCTTTTTCGGTCTGATCACCGTGCTCCTGCTGCTGATCTTCATTGGCATCGTGATCTGGGCCTATAGCAAGAACCGGAAACAGGACTTCGAAGAAGCGGCCAATCTGCCGCTGGAGGACGACAAGCCGGCGGAAAAACGCAGCGGAGGAGGCAAGGATCATGAGTAGTGGCTGGAGCTGGTACATCAGCATTATTGTCATCGCCAACATCCTGGCCTGCATCTGGCTCATCCGCTGGACGGCCAAGAAACGCCCGGGCGAAGGGGCGGCTCACGAAACCACGGGCCATACCTGGGATGGCCTGTCTGAACTCAACCAGCCCATGCCCCGCTGGTGGCTGTGGCTGTTCTACGCCACGATTGTCTGGGGCCTGATCTATCTGGCGCTCTACCCGGGACTGGGGGCCTATTCCGGCCTGCTGAACTGGTCCCAGTACAGCCAGTACGACGAGGAAGTGGCACAGATCGAGGCTGAGGTAGCGCCACTATTTTCCCGCTACGCCGAGATCGATATCCCGGAACTGGCCCGCAATGACGAGGCCATGCAGACGGGACGCCGACTATTCGCCAACAACTGCGCGGTCTGCCATGGCACCGATGCTCGTGGCCGCCCCGGTTTCCCGAGGCTGGCAGAGCTGGCGGAGGAAGACTGGACCTGGGGCGGGTCCCCGGAGGACCTTTATCAGAGTATTGATGAAGGCCGCCAGGGTGTCATGCCCGGGCTGGGTTCCGCCCTGGGCGAAGACGGCATGGAAGCGGTCACTGCCTATGTCTTTCATCTCAACGGCCGGGATGCCCCCGCCGAGCAGGTGGAACGGGGTGGTGAGCTGTATCAGCAGCAATGCCGGGCCTGCCATGGGGAAGATGGGAAAGGCATGCGGTCCATGGGTGCCCCCAACCTGACCAACGATTTATGGATCTACGGCGGTCACCGGGAGGCCATCGAATACAGCATCCGCGAGGGTCGTTCCGGACGCATGCCAGCCCAGGGTCACATCCTGGGCGAGGATCGTGTCCATCTTCTGGCGGCCTATATCTACAGCCTGAGCCTGGATGTCGGGGAGAACGACGATGGCAACACAGCCAACAATGAGTGAAAAGCGCTGGCTAAGAGCACTGGGCGCTACCCTGTGGCCATCCTTCCTGGTGGCCGCAGGGGCCAGCATCGTCTTCTTCGCCAACATCGATCCGGAAACCCTGCGGCTGGACAGTCTGCCGGGGATTGAAATCAGCCGAATGAGTGGTTACGCCATTGGCTTTTTCATGTTCTGGATGGTGGGCCTGGCTTCCAGTCTACTCACCCTCTTGCTGCTCAACCCGACCCCTGAACGGGGGCCATGGCACTAGAAGGTCTAACCATTGAGCAATCAGGACCAAAACCAGGAGATGTATGCCGCGCGGGAAAAGATTCATCCCCGTGAAGTAAAAGGCATATTCCAGAACCTGCGGGCACTGGCCGTGGTGGCTCTGCTTGGCATTTATTATGGGCTACCCTGGTTGCGCTGGGATGAACGCCAGGCAGTCCTGTTCGATCTACCCGCCCGACAGTTTCATATATTCGGCCTGACCTTCTGGCCCCAGGATTTCGTTTTCCTGGCGCTGCTTTTGATTATTGCCGCTCTGACCCTGTTCTTTTTCACGGCCATCGCCGGCCGGCTCTGGTGCGGCTATGCCTGCCCCCAGACAGTCTGGACAGAATTATTCATGTGGATTGAGCGCTGGACGGAAGGCCCCCGTCAGAAGCGCATCAAGTTGGACAAATCCCCCTGGAATCGCCAGAAGATCCTCCGCCGTGGCAGCAAGCACATACTCTGGCTATTACTGGGTCTGTGGACCGGCCTGACGTTTGTAGGCTATTTCACCCCCATTGATGAGTTACTGGACCGCGCCAGCCAGTTCCAGCTTGGTCCCTGGGAAACCTTCTGGTCTCTATTTTATGGCTTTGCCACCTGGGGCAATGCGGGCTTTCTGCGTGAACAGGTGTGCATTTACATGTGCCCCTATGCCCGCTTTCAAAGTGCCATGTTCGATCAAAACACCCTGATTATTTCCTATGACGAGCAACGGGGTGAGCCCCGGGGTGGCCGCTCCAGAAACGCTAACAAGGAACAACTGGGCCTGGGTGATTGCATTGACTGCAATCTCTGTGTTCAAGCCTGCCCCACCGGCATCGACATCCGCAAGGGACTGCAATATGAATGTATCGCCTGTGCAGCCTGTATTGATGCCTGTAATCAGGTCATGGACAAGATGGAGTACCCCCGTGGCCTGATCCGCTACACCACGGAAAACGCCCTTGAAGGCAAACCGTCAAGAGTCTTCCGTCCCCGGGTGTTCGTGTACGGCTTTCTGCTGATGGTACTAATGGCCGGAACCGGCTATGGCATTGCCAATCTCAGCGAAGTCAACATGGAAGTGTTGGCTGATCGCAATGTGCTATACCGGGATGTGGATTTTGACACCATCGAAAATGTCTACAGCCTCCGGGTACTCAACAAGCACGATCAGACACGCCGATTCCAACTGGAAGTGAGCGGCATTGAGGGGGCACGCATCATCACACGACCCGAGGTCATTGAGATCGGCCCCGGTGATACAGACAACATAACTGCTCGAATTCAGGTACCTAGAGATCAAGTCGCCGGCCCCGGCAATCCAGTGGAGCTGACCCTCACTGCAGTGGATGATCCCGACGTCAGTACCCGGAGTCGTTCCCGTTTCCACGCCCCGAATCCGGATGGCCGCTAACAGGTAACACGCATCATGAAAGGACTGAAGAAAGACGATGATCATCAGCCGGCCTGGCGGCAATTCTGGTTCTGGTTTGTCCTGGCCCCGCCCATGGCCTCCATCGTTGTGGGTCTGAGCCTGGTCTATACCGCCGTGACCCAGGGGGATGACAAGGTCGTGGATGATTATTATGACGCGGGACGGGCCATCCACCGGGAATTCGACCGGGAGCGCCGAGCCGCCGAGCTGGGGCTTGATGCTTACCTGGCCGTTGACCGGGAGGATGGTCGCATTACCCTACGCCTCGCCGGTGCCGATGAACCTCCGGAACAGCTGACCCTCCATCTTTCCCACGCCACCCATGCCGGGCGCGACCTTGCCCTGACGCTGGAAGCGGACGCCAGTGGCCTGTATCGCGGGGAAACCGGCCAGCCGGTTTATGGCCGCCACTATATCCGCCTGGAACCCTTGGATCAGGAGTGGCGAATCAACGCCACGCTGGACATTGGTGATAGTCAGCTGGATATCCTCACCAGTGAACGGGATCAATAGGCGCTGTGATGAGCAGCATGGCCGATCAAGCCGGGCACACGGTGGATACAAGTTTCCACTGCTTTCACTGCGGTGAAGTCATACCGGATGGTATTGATCTGTCGGTCACCTTTGAGGGCCGGGAAGAGAAGGTCTGCTGTCATGGTTGTCAGGCCGTCTCCCGCATGATCCTGGGATCCGGCCTGGATGCCTTCTACCGCTTCCGCCCCCAAGCCAATGGTCAGCCTGAGGAAATACCACGGGATGCCAGCGCCTTTGAGCGCTTTGACGAAGACCGGGTGCAGGCGGATTTCATCCATCGTCATGAGGACGGCAGCAAGGAAGCCTCGCTGTTGATTGATGGCATGTATTGCGCCGCCTGTGGCTGGCTGATTGAGCGGGGCCTGGCTGAAGCACCCGGCGTGAAAGAGGTCCGTGTCAATCCGGCCACCGGCCGGGCCCTGCTCCGCTGGCAAGGCGACAAGGTTCGTCTGAGCCAGTTGATGGCCCATATGGACCGTCTCGGCTACCGCCCCCATCCGGTCCTGCCGGACGCGGCCAATGAACAGGCCCAGCGGGAACGACGCAGTGCCCTACGCCGCCTGATTGTGGCCGGGCTGGGCATGATGCAGGCCATGATGTTTGCCGTGGCCCTGTATGCCGGTGACTTCCATGGCATGGACCCCGACCATGCCCAGTTCCTGCGTATTGTCAGCATGCTGGTGGCCACGCCCGTCATTCTTTATGCCGGCCTGCCCATTTTCCGGGGCGCCATCCGGGATCTACGCAATCTGGCACCGGGCATGGATGTGCCCGTGGGTCTGGCCATCGGCTCCGGTTATCTCGCCAGTGTCTGGGTCACCTTCTTTGGCGGGCCGGAGATCTACTTTGACTCGGTCTCCATGTTCACCTTTTTCCTGCTGACGGCCCGCTATGTGGAAATGGCCGCCCGCCACAAGGCCAACGCCACCACCGATGCCCTGGCGACCCTGGTACCCGACAGCGCCACCCGCCTGAATCCGGATGGCAGCAGCGAACAGGTGCCCATCGGGGATCTGGCCCTTGGCGATCTTCTGCGAGTACTGCCGGGCGAAACCATCCCGGCGGATGCCGTGATCGAAAAGGGGGAGACCCAGGTGGATGAGTCCATGCTCACCGGCGAATCCCGCCCCCAGTCACGGGGGATCGGCGAAGCCGTGGTGGGCGGCAGCCTGAATGTATCCAATGCCATTGAAGTGAGCGTGAACCGTCTGGGCCAGGACAGCACCGTGGCCCATATCGCCCGCCTGCTGCGCCGGGCCCAGGCCGAACGCCCCGGCCTGACCCGACTGACCGACCGGGTGGCCCGGGTCTTTGTCAGCCTGGTGTTGCTGGCCTCGGCCGCCGTCTTCGCCTTCTGGTGGCATCTGGACCCGGCGCAGGCCTTCCCCATTACCCTGGCCATGCTGATTGCCACCTGTCCCTGCGCCCTCTCCCTGGCTACGCCCACGGCCCTGGCCGCCGGAACGGGACACATGGCGGGACAGGGCCTGCTGGTGACCCGACCGGATGCCCTGGAAACCCTGGCCCGGGTCAGCCATGTGATGCTGGACAAGACCGGCACCCTTACCCGGGGTGAGCTGTCCATCGTGGAATCGAAAACCGTGGGCCCGCGCTCTCAAGCGGAATGCAGGGAGCTGGCGGCAGCCCTGGAAAGTCATTCCGAACACCCTCTGGCCCGGGCCTTTCCCCAAACCGATACCCCCTTGTCAATGGAAGAGGCAGAAACCTATCGCGGTCTGGGAGTCTCGGGATGGATTGACGGTCAGCACCTGCGCATTGGCCGACCGGATTGGGTGGCGGCACTGACTAATAATCAGGCCACCCTGCCGATTGATGATGAGGAAGCCTGGGTTGCCCTGGGTGATGAGGGCGGCCTGCTGGCCCTCTACCGCCTGGAAGATCCCCTGAGGGAGGATGCCGTGACCACCATCGCCACCTTGAAGGCACAAGGCCTCGCCGTGGAGATTGCCAGTGGCGATGCCCCCGGCCCGGTTTCACGGGTGGCCCGGGAGATCGGCGTGGACCACTGGCAGGCCCGCATGCACCCGGATGACAAGCTGGCCCGTCTACGTGAACTGCAATCCCAGGGTGCGGTGGTGCTGATGGTGGGGGACGGCATCAACGATGCCCCGGTGCTGGCGGGCGCGAATATCTCCGTGGCCCTGAACCAGGGGACGGCCCTGGCCCAGACCAGCGCCGGGATGATCAGTCTTGGTGACCGCCTGGGCAGTCTGGTGGATGGCCTCAAGGGGGCCCGTGATACGCTCAAAGTCATTCGGCAGAACCTGACGATTTCGGCCTGCTACAACGCCTCCATGCTGCCACTGGCGGCCATGGGCCTGATTGCCCCCTACGTGGCAGCTGCCGGCATGACACTGAGCTCGGTGGTGGTGGTGTTGAACGCGCGGCGCTTGGCCAGGAAAAGCAGCTCCAAGCGACAAGCCCCAAGCCACAAGCTGTCCGCGCATGGCTGACCACGCACTGCATTTAACCAGCCTTGACCGCGCTGGCAACGACGACCAGCGCCCCTTGACTCGGGAAACGCTGCTTGCAACTTGTAGCTTGAGGCTTGTAGCTTAAAAAATCATGAACATCATCTTCGTCTCCATTCCCATCGGCATCATCCTGGTCGCGCTGGCCATTGCCGCCTTTTTCTGGGCGGTTCGCAGCGGGCAGTACGATGATCTGGACTCGCCGGCCTATTCCATCCTGATGGACGAGGACCGGGAGGAACGCCAACGGCGGGCCCAACAAAAAACAAAGGCACAAAAAGCGCAAGACGATGAGAGCCCCGCCCAAGATAAGGACGACGGGGAGTCTCGCTACTGATGGGATCGGAACTGACTTTCCTGGCCGCCTTTATCGCCGGCCTGGCCGGCAGCCTGCATTGTTTGGGGATGTGCGGCGGTATTGCCGCCTCCCTGGGCATGGCGGGTAGCGTGGGCACCAACGCGCGGCGTGGCTGGCTCAATGCCCTGCTCTATAACGTGGGGCGTATTACCAGCTATGCCGTGATTGGCGCGGCGGCGGCTGGGCTGGTGATGGCCTTGGGTATTGCGGTGGGTCGACCGGATTGGGGCGGACTGCTGCGCCTGGTCACCGCCTTCATCCTGATCGCCATTGGCGTTCAACTGGCCTTCAACTGGGCGGGTCTGCGGCGCATCGAGGCCCTGGGCGGGCGGGTCTGGCAGCATCTGGCCCCCCTGGCCCGGCGTTTCATGCCCCCAAAAACACCCCTGCATGCTCTGGCCCTGGGCGGACTCTGGGGCTGGCTGCCCTGCGGTCTGGTCTACACCATGGTGCTGGCCGCCTCGGTCTCCGGAAACCCCATAAACGGCGCTGCCATCATGATCGCGTTCGGCCTGGGCACCCTGCCGGCCATGACCGGCACCAGCCTAATGGGCCAGCAAGCCCAGCGTCTACGACAGCACCCCGCCTTCCGCCAGCTCGCCGGCGCCCTGCTCATTTTCTTTGGCCTCTGGACTGCCTTCTTCCCCCTCTCCTCCCTCATGCCAGGCCACGGAGACCATTCCCACTCACATGTCCAGGAGGTAGGCCAGCATCAAGGGCATCACGATAGTGGCATCTGAATGAATGTTGAATCGGGGGGTCTCGGGGCCCAGCTTGCTCCAGGTGATTTTTTCGTTTTCCGGAGCGCCGGAATAACCTCCATAGCTCGAGTCAGCATCACTGATCTGGCAGAAATACCCCCAGCGCGGGGTGTCGGGCATCTGTAGTTCCCGGCTGATCAACGGTGTCACGCAGATAGCAAAATCACCGGCAATACCACCGCCCACTTGTAGATAGGCTATGCCCGGTTCGGGATCACAGTTCTCAAGGTACCAGCGCACCAATCGATTCATCTGTTCAGTACCTGCCATGACACAGGAATGGCTGGATACCTCACCACGCATGACGGCAGCACTGAAGGCATTGCCACTGCTTGAATCCTCCCAGCCTGGGGTCCAGACCGGCACCTGACGCTCGGTGGCCGCCAATAACCAGCTGGATTCCGGATCCTGGAACTGCTTGCGCAATCCCGGGTCTCGCAGCAGGTCCTGCATGAATTCAGACGGCATGGCACTGCGCCCACTGTCGGCGGCCGCTCGCCACCGGGTGATCAACTGTTCCTCCACCTGCTGCATCACTTCATCCGGAATGGCCGTGTCGGTCACCCGGTTGAGCTGACGATCATTCAATGCCTGCTCATCAGCCGGTGTCAGATCTCGCCAATTGGGCAATGATACATAGCGGTTACCCCCCATCAGGCGAAACACATCCTCTTCCAGATTCGCACCAGTACAGCAGATTCCGTGGACCATCCCTTGCCGGATGGCTGGCGCCAGACTCTTGCCGAGTTGAGCGGTACTCATGGCACCTGCCAAGGAGATGAACAGACGCCCGCCTGAATCAAGATGGGCAAGCAATGCCTGAGAGGCCGCTTTGAGTTCACGGGCATTGAAATGGTGATAATGACTGTCGATGAATTCCCGTATTCCCCCCATCCATCAGCCTCCCGCGCCGGAACCGACCAGACCACCACCGCCACTGTCTTCCGGTATTGGAATTTCCTTGCCAAAGCCCCCCATGTCCGACTTGGGAAACTTTTTCCCGACCAGCCGCACCGGTGCCGGCACTTGCAAAGGCAAGGGGTTGGCCCAGGAATCGGGTTCACTCAGATGGACCCGGCGCAACAGCAAACCGGCCGACCCCACCTCTCGCAAGATGCCCACCAGATCATCCGAAGGTCGTTGCGCACCATCTTTGGCGACATAAATGAGACCACGGATACCTTGGTTTTTCAGCCGCTCCAGACTAGGGAGGATGGACTGGTCGATAAAATAACGATTATCAAAGCTCCCAGGGCCCGGTTTAGGGGCTGTCAGACGACGGCTATCACAAAGCCACACCGGGGGCGCATCCGCCGCCACCCCCAGGCGATGGCGTTGATAAATCTTGGGTGCCAAGGTCACCATGGCATCGATTATGTCTTGGGAGTCCACCGCCACAGTGCTATTCACTTTTGGTGGCCAGGAAGATTCAACAACGCCATCCAGGTCGGATCGCTCAGGATGTTTCATGGGGTTGGCTCTGGGCCAATGGTCATAGCTGGCAATGAGCTGACACTCCCGTTCCAGAAACAGAGCGGCCCCCAGTTGCAAGGATTCCGCCCCCGGCAGGTCAATCAGGGTCATGGTTCCCGGTCGCAACCAGTCCCAGGCCCCTTCAGGTCGAGATTGGTTTACAGCCGGGCTGTTCTCAAGCGGTCGGGGCAAGAGCTTGAGACGGTCAATCCCGGCAAAAAGGGTCGGGCAATGATAGGGGTGCCAAACACTTTCCGGCGGCGGCCCATACAGTCGAAAAAGACTGTAATAGTCCCGAAAGTCATACCAGGCATCCCCGGAGGCCCCTGTTTTCTCAAAGGGATCGGCCAGAGTGGGGCGAGCACGCAGTGGTGTGCCCAGGCGTTCAAGTAGTTTCAACCAGCGTTGCGACATGACAGGCTTCATAGTTGATAATGGGATGGACATGAACGCGGCTGCTATAACCAGCAAACCGACCATTCACCAGAAACATTCCAAGACTGGCATAGCGCGCACCCGAGGAAAACCACAAGGGAGCGGGCTCGAAAGCTGCCTGAAGGGCATAGGCTGCGGGCTTGGTCAGTGCCTGGTTAATAGCCAGGCGCCAGTCGTTTGGTGACAGCAAGGCGCCAATACGAACCGCATTCCCCATGCGACCGAAACTTCCTTTGAGCACCCAGGAGGATTGATCGCGCAGATAATCATCCTGATGTGCCGGTTCAGGTAACACACTATCGGGGAACCACGTGGAGAGGCAATCACGTGCACGTTCCGACAACCCCAGGGATTCCACCTCTGCCAAGGCATAAAAGCGCTTACTCTGAGAAGCCAAGGCGGATAGAGGGCTCATAAGCGGATGCTGACAAGCCAAGCGTTCCCAATCGGCTGCATTGGGCAGTTCACTGATCCATTCTCCCGGGTAATAGCGAAATAGCACATCAACCGCCTGATCGAACAGCCAGGCTTGACCATCGGCATCCACCTGCAAATTGGCTGGTGATCCAACCACTGCTTCTCGGCCGGACTGTCGCAGCCAATCAGCAATCAGTGAGACCTGTTGCAAGTCCCCCGACCAGGCACTAGCGTGAACCAGACCAATACGCTGCCAGGGGGAAAGGGCCTTGATCAGGGACTGGCGAAGATCCCCCGGGCACGACAAACCAGACATCCAGGGCAGGACATATTCAGACATCAGCGCCTGGTATCCGGCACACTCCCCCATCTCTCCCGGGCAATCCTCGTTGAACTCGGTGATATACCAACGTTCATCACTGCTGTAATGGAAATCACAGCGGCTGACCCTGGGCTGATCGACGGGCTGCTGTTGAATAGCAGGCCAAAGAGCCGATGGCACACCCACTGCCTCCAGGTAGCGCTCATCTGCGCAGACTCGCGATTCCAGTTCTCTCAGTGCCGACCAGGCCGATTCGGCGGCCTCGACCAGGAATTCGTGTTCTTCCCGACTCAATATAATGGCATCTGGAAGTAGTGTCGGCTCACCATCATGATAGATGTCCCACTTGTAATGCTCGGCTCGAAAGCGTTGTAACAGTCGAGTAGCATCGGCAGGTTCCAGCGGCCAGGGTTCGGTTCTCATAATCGCAGCCCAAGCCAAGTGGACAGCCAAGGCATCAAGAGCACGCTCCCCAAGGCGACCACAATATAGACCCACCATTCACCATCCCGGGACACTTCATCGGGGGTACGCGGACGCATGAGTTCATGTGCCAGCACCGGCAGAGCAATCAGGGAAAATCCGAAAAGGCTGTCGCCAAAACCATGATAATCCCCATGAACCGCATAGGTGATAATCACTGCGTTGGACAGACAGAATCCAGCTGCGGCCTTGGCATCATTGATTCTGTGGTCGCGGACAATGCGATCAGCGAAGTTGGCCTTTTCCCGGCGAATCCACAACCACTGAGTCAGGGCCAGGATGGTCCAGCCCATGAGGAAGAACCAGGGGGTAATCCACCAGCCATCTTCATACCCCGGTAGCACCTCGAAGATACTGCCGTACTCCAGGGATTCCGCCGTCATGGATCCCCACATGGCCCCACCAAAAATCATCCCCGTGGCTAGAGTGAAGGCCGCAATAAAAATGGCGGCGGCCAGGTTCTTGCGCTCGTAGACATCAATACGCAGGCGGGGACCGAAAAATTCGGCCCATAACTGGCCAAAGAATTTGATGGCGGCAAAAGCCATCAGGGCATAAAGCACCGTCCAGATGCCGGTAATGGTGGGGTCTGCGTGCAGAGAGAGTACGTAAGCGCACCAAAGAACGCTGGCGATGACCCCCAAGCGAGCAAGACCAATAGCAGAATTTTTGTGCCAATAGAGGTGATGCAAGCGTCCGACCCGGCTCCATGACAGGCCGTAGAAACTGGTCACCAACGCCACACCAAAAACAAACCCCGTGTCCTGCCAAAAAACATCCGCTTCATAAAAAAACAATGCGGTAAAAAAACCCACCACAGCCGAAGCGAAAATAATCCGAGCGGCCCGCAGACCAGCAGAATTGGTAGTGATCAAGGTTCCCCCAAAGACTCCCATCGCAATGCTTTCCCGCTACCATAGCAGAGGCTGAGCAAGGCAGTGAATGGCCCCGCCCTGGGCCAACACGGCACGAGCATCCAACCCGACCACTTGCCGATCCGGGAACAAGTCCTGCATTACGCCGATGGCCTGCTGATCACTCGCCTGGCCAAATGCGGGCAGCAATACCCGATCAGCGGCAAGATAAAAATTGGCATAGCTGGCTGGTTGGTGACGCCCCTGGATCCGTACCGGCTCGGGTACCGGCAAAGCAATCACCTCCAGGCCAGCCGCCGACAGGCGTCGATGGGCTTCAGCCAAAGTATCCGCATCCGGGTGACCAGACGGCACGTCCGGGCCCGGGCACACCACCTGCCCGGGCGCCACGAAACGAGCCAGATTGTCCACATGACCATCCGTGTCATCCCCTGTGAGCCCCGAGCCCAGCCAGTGAATGTGGCGGGCTCCGAAGTAGTGCCCCAGGCCGGCCTCCAGTTCAGACCGCCCCGGATTCTCTCGATTAGGATCAAGCAGTACCGATTCGGTGGTCAGCAAATGCCCGCAGCCATCACAATCCACCGCCCCACCCTCTACGCGGAACGGCAGAGGCAACCGCCGTCGATGCCAGCGCCTAGCCAGCATCAGAGGGATCAGGCTGTCCAGGCCGTGGGGATACTTCTCGCCCCAGGCATTGAAGTGGCCATCCAGCAGCACGGCTTCGGGGGCATCACCGCTTGTCCGCCAAGCCCCGATGGGCCCGGCATCCCGCATCCAGATGTCATTGGTCGGCAACGGCAATAATGTCAGGCTTTCCCTGTCCTCTCCTCCCAGGAGGCGAGCAATAGTCGACTGTTCATCCGGTGATACCAAAATGGTCACCGGCTCCACCTCCCGCAGTAAACGCTGCAGGTGAACAAAAGTATCCTGCACCGCCGGATACAGCCCGGACCAGGCCTGATCCACCTGCGGCCAAGCCAACAAGGTCCCCGCTCGCGGTTCCCATTCCGCCGGCACCCGGTACTCGAATTCCCCCTCAACCTCCGGCATCCGCGTCCCTCTGCCCATTGTCAGCAAACCTCCCAACACCCCATTCACACTCGTAATTGGCACCAAGCCGAGGATTATAAATGCCCAGGACCTGAAATAAGTCCGGGTCTCCGTTAAAATCAGGGCCTTGTCTCCGGCTCCGGTCCGTCCGGGACGCTCGATTTCCAGTCCAGCAAGGGGTTCGCATGTCCGAAGAACGCGATGTGATGGAATATGATGTGGTGGTGGTGGGCGCGGGGCCCTCGGGACTGGCTTTCGCCCTTCGATTGCGCCAGCTCGATGCGGATGCCAGCATCTGCATCCTGGAGAAAGGCGGCGAAATCGGCACCCACAGCCTCTCGGGCGCCGTGATGGAGCCCGGCCCCCTGGATGCCCTCTGGCCGGATTGGCGGGACAACAAACCGGAGGTTTGTGTCCCCGCCGGCAAGGATGAATTCCTCTTTCTCAGCCGGGACAAGGCCCGCCGCCTGCCCACCCCGCCCCAGATGAAGAACCACGGCAATTTCATCATCTCCCTGGGCGCACTCAATCGCCGTCTGGCCGAGCAGGCCGAAGCCAATGAAATCGACGTCTTCCCCGGCTTTCCCGCCGCCGAGGCACTGTTCCACGAGAATGGCGGAGTCAAGGGAGTGCGCTGTGGCGACATGGGGCTCCAGTCCGATGGCAGTCCCGGTCCCAATTACGCCCCGGGCGTGGACATCCATGCCAAGCTGACAGTACTGGCCGAAGGCTGCCGGGGCAGTGTTTCCAAGACACTAATTCAGAAGTTCGAACTGGACAAGAACGCCTCCCCGCAAACCTATGGCCTGGGGCTGAAGGAACTCTGGCAGTTGCCGGAAGGCCGGGGGGAGCCCGGCAAGATTCAGCACACCCAGGGCTGGCCACTGGACAACAACACCTACGGCGGTGCCTTCGTCTATCACCTGGAGAATGATCAGGTCTATATCGGTTTTGTGGTGGGGCTGGATTACCAAGATCCCCACTTCTCCCCCTTCGAGGCATTCCAACAATTCAAGCATCACCCGAAGATGCACAAGCTGTTGGAGGGCGGCGAGATCATTTCCGGCGGTGCCCGCTCCCTGGTGGAAGGTGGCTGGCAGTCCCTGCCCACCATGGAAATGCCGGGCGCACTGCTGGTAGGGGATACCGCCGGGACCCTCAATGTGCCCAAGATCAAGGGCATCCACCAGGCCATCCGTTCCGGCATGGAAGCGGCCGAGCATTGGCATGAGAAGGGCGAGACCAGCGGCTTCGACGCCCGTTTCCGTGCCTCGTCCGGTGGCCAGGAGTTGAAGAAGGTCCGCAATATCCGTCCGGGCTTCAACAAGGGGCTGTGGCGGGGGCTGTTCACCGCCGCCGTGGAGACCGCCACCCTGGGCAAGCTGCCCCGCACCCTGCCCAACCATGCCGACCACGCCGTCCTCAAGCGCCTGGACGAACAGGAAACGGTGGAGCGTCACTGGGTGGAACGGGATCTGCCACCCCGGGATCGCCTGGCTTCCGTCTTCCATGCCGCCACCGCCCACGATGAAAGCCAACCGGTGCATCTCAAGGTTCGTGACCCGGATATCTGCGTGACCCGTTGCGCGGAGGAGTTCGGTAACCCCTGTACCGAGTTCTGTCCGGCCAATGTTTATGAAATGGTCGAAGAAGACGGCAACAAGCGCTTGCAGATCAACGCCGCCAACTGCGTGCACTGCAAGGCCTGTGACATCAAGGACCCCTATCAGATCATCGACTGGGTGACGCCGGAAGGCGGCTCGGGGCCGAATTATCAGAATTTATAGAAGCTACAAGCTACAAGCTACAAGCTACAAGCTACAAGCTACAAGCTACAAGCTACAAGCTACAAGCAGTTGGGCCACAACAATGACCAAGTTCCAAACAAATGGCACTTGCGATTTACCTAGCGACAGCCAAGCACTTTCCGTCGGGAAAGACTGCTTGTAGCTTGAAGCTTGTGGCTTGCAGCTCGTTCGAAAAAAAACCGTAAAACTGAACCATAACGAGGACCGACTTAATGAAAATCCTGGTTCCCATAAAACGAACCATCGACTACAACATCAAGGCCAAGGTCAATCGCGATGGCTCGGGGGTTGTCACCGATGGGGTGAAGATGAGTATCAACCCCTTCGATGAAATTGCCCTGGAGGAAGCGCTCCGCATCAAGGAGCGGGGCGAGGCCGAAGAAGTCATTGCCGTGACCATCGGTGTCAGCGGGGCCCAGCAGCAGCTGCGCACTGCGCTGGCCATGGGCGCCGACCGAGCGGTGCATGTGGAGACCGATGAACTGATTCAGCCACCCCAGGCCGCCCGCATTCTGCTCAAGATCCGAGAAGAGGAAGGCACGGATCTGGTGATCATGGGCAAGCAGGCCATTGATGACGACGCCAACCAGACCGGTCAGATGCTAGCCGCCCTCTGGGAGCGCCCCCAGGCCACTTTCACCTCCAAACTGGAATTCAAGGATGGCTGGCTCAAGGCCACCCGGGAAGTGGATGCCGGGCTGGAGACCATCGAGGTGGAACTGCCGGCCGTGGTCACCACCGACCTGCGGCTGAATGAGCCGCGTTTTGTGAAGATGCCGGACATCATGAAGGCCAAGCGCAAGCCGCTGGACAGCAAGACACTGGATGAAATGGGCCTGGACATGCCCCCGGTGCTGGAGGTTCAGACCCACGAGCCGCCCCCCGAGCGCAAGGGCGGTCACAAGGTGGAATCCGTGGATGAGCTGGTGAGTGAACTGAAAGAACGGGGGGTGTTGTAATGAGTCGCACACTGCTGATAGCCGAACATGATGGCAAGAACCTGAATCCCTCCACCGCCAAGGCAGTGACCGGTGCCCTGGCCGTGGGTCATCCGGTGGACATTGCCGTCTTTGCCGACGATGCGGCGGCCATTGCCGAACAAGCCGCCAAGCTGTCCGGCGTGGAAACCGTCATCAAGGTGGAGCGGCCGGAGAACAAGCATCTGCTGGCCGCCACGCTGGCCCCGCAAATCCAGGCCCTGGCAGAAGGCTATAGTCATGTTTTCATGCCCTCCACCACCTTCGGCAAGGATGTGATGCCCCGGGCGGCGGCCCTGCTGAATTCGCCCCAGGTGAGTGACATCATGGAAGTGCTGGGTAGCCACCAGTTCAAGCGGCCCATCTACGCCAACAATGTGATTGTCACCGTCACCGCGCCTGAACAGGCCACGGTGACCGGCACCATCCGCACGGCCTCCTTCAAGGATGCCAAGGCGGAGGGCAAGGCCGAGGTCAGTGACAAGACCCTGGATGTGAGCCTGCCGGAACACACCCGCTTTTTGGACCTGGAAGTACACAAGAGCGATCGACCGGACCTGCAATCGGCTCAGCGGGTAGTCTCCGGTGGCCGGGGCGTGGGCAACCAGGAGAACTTCGAGATCATCTACCGCATCGCCGATAAGCTGGGCGCCGGTGTGGGCGCCTCAAGGGCGGCAGTGGATGCCGGCTTTGTGCCCAATGACATGCAGGTGGGTCAGACCGGTAAGATCGTGGCCCCGGAACTGTATATGTGCTTCGGTATCTCCGGCGCGATCCAGCATGTCACCGGCATCAAGGATGCGGGCACCATCGTGGCGGTAAACAAGGACCCGGATGCGCCGATCTTCGAGATTGCGGATATTGGCCTGGTGGGCGACCTGTTTGAGATTATTCCGGAGCTGGAAAAAGCACTGGACTAAGGTCCAGTGGGTCAGGTCTTTAATTTTTTGCAAGGTGACGGACTTGGCCCTGACCTTCGCGTTCCGTTGTTTGAGCCGTGCTGATTGCTCATTAGATCAAGGATTTTGACCATGACAGACCCGAAACCCGTCTGGCAACCCAGCGAAGACCGCATTGCCGAGACCAATATGGCCCGTTTCATGGACCATGTACGGTTGGAATATGATGCGGATGTGGAAAACTATGCTGGACTTTATCGTTGGTCGGTGGAGAATTCAGAACAGTTTTGGCCGGCGGTCTGGGCCTTCTGTGGCATCAAGGCCTCCCAGCCTTGGGATGAGGTGTTTCTGCCCGGCGAGCACATGATGGAATCCCGCTGGTTCAAAGGCAGCCGCTTGAACTTTGCAGAGAATCTGCTGCGTTTTCGTGATGATCACACTGCCATCATCTTCCGGGATGAACAGGGTCATCAGCGGACACTGAGCTATCGGGAATTGCATGAGGAAGTCTCTAGACTGGCCAAGGGACTGAAGGCCGCCGGTGTCGGTGTCGGGGATCGAGTGGCCGGCTATATGCCCCATCTGCCGGAAACCATCGTCGGTATGTTGGCAGCCACCAGCATTGGGGCCATCTGGTCCTCCTGCTCTCAGGACTTCGGAGTCAGTGGCCTGCTGGATCGCTTCGGCCAGATCGAGCCCAAGGTACTGATTACTGCCGATGGCTACTGGTACAACGGCAAGGAAATCCATGCCCTGCCCCGAGTCGAAGAAGCCATGGCTTCCCTGCCATCGGTGGAACAGGTGGTGGTGGTACCGAATCTGTCTGACAAACCCGACATCTCGAGTCTGACAAATGCCAGCCTGCTGAGCGATTTTGCCGCCGAGTCAGGAGGTGAAATCGAGTTTGAACAACTGCCCTTCAATCACCCGATCTATATCCTTTTCTCTTCCGGGACCACCGGCAAGCCCAAATGTATTGTGCACGGTGCGGGGGGGACGCTGATCCAGCACCTCAAGGAGCTGGTCCTGCATACGGATCTCAAGCGGGAAGATCGCTTCTTCTATTTCACCACCTGTGGCTGGATGATGTGGAACTGGCTGGTCAGCGGTCTGGCCGTGGGCAGTACCGTGGTGCTTTATGACGGCTCCCCCTTCCATCCCGGACCGGCATCTTTGCTCAGACTCACCGAGGAGGAAGGCATTACCGTCTTCGGCGCCTCCGCCAAGTACTTCTCGGCCCTGGAAAAGGCCGGAAAGGAGCCAGCCCGCGACCACGACATGAGCAGTCTGAAGGCCATTCTTTCCACCGGCTCCCCCCTGCTCCCGGAGAACTACGACTATATCTACCAGCGCATGAACAGTGATATTTGCCTGGCTTCCATCTCCGGGGGGACGGATATCGTATCCTGCTTTGTGTTGGGCAATCCCACCTTGCCGGTCTATCGGGGCGAGATTCAGTGCCGTGGCCTGGGTATGGCGGTCGCCGTTTTCGATGACGATGGCAAGCCGGTGCGCAATCAGAAGGGCGAGCTGGTCTGCACCCAGAGCTTCCCTGCCATGCCGGTCTACTTCTGGAATGACGAGGATGGCCGACGCTACTTCAACGCCTATTTCGATCGCTTCGACAATGTCTGGTGCCACGGCGACTACGCCGAGCTGACCGCCCGGGATACCATGGTGATCTACGGTCGCTCGGATGCCGTTCTCAACCCGGGCGGGGTTCGCATCGGCACGGCGGAGATCTACCGCCAGGTGGAGAAACTGGATGAAGTGGTGGAATCCATCGCCGTGGGCCAGAACTGGAAGGAAGACCAGCGGGTTATTCTCTTCGTGGTCCTGAAGGAGCGAGTTGAGCTCAACGATGAGCTGGCAAAACGCATTCGCAAGACCATTCGGGCCAATGCGACCCCGCGGCATGTACCGGCCAAGATACTCCAGGTACCGGAAATCCCACGAACGGTGAGCGGCAAGATCGTTGAGCTGGCCGTGCAGCAAGTCATCCACGGGGATACGGTGAAGAACAAGTCCGCCCTGGCCAACCCGGATGCACTGGTGCATTTCCAGAATCGACCCGAGCTCGAGCGTGACTGAAACGGCCGAAGCTAAAAGCAATCAGCAAAAGCTTCCCGGCGGGCCCCTGGCCCGCTGGGAGTCGGATCTTGCGGCCGGCTTTGTCCGGGACGAGGCTCAGGAAAAGGCCATTCATGCCCTGGAGGCGGTGTATCAGGCCCTGGTGAATCATCAACTCCCTTTGTGGGAACGATTCCGGGCCCGTATGGGCTTGCCCCCCAGGCAGCGTGAACCGGTGGAAGGCCTCTACCTTTGGGGCGGGGTCGGACGCGGCAAAACCCATCTAATGGATCTGTTCTACGAGAGCCTGCCCTTCCGCGACAAACGACGCCAGCACTTCCATCGCTTCATGCGGGAAGCCCATCGAGGCCTGAAACGGCACGGCGACCGACAGGACCCCCTGGAGGCCGTAGCAGACGATGTAGCCAGGGAAACCCGGGTACTCTGTTTCGATGAGTTTTTCGTCTCGGACGTTGCGGATGCCATGATACTGGCCACGCTACTGGACGCCCTTTTCCGTCGCGGAGTCTGCCTGGTGGCTACCTCCAATATCCCACCCCAGGACCTGTATCGTGGCGGTTTGCAACGACAACGCTTCCTGCCGGCCATCGAGGCACTGGAACGGCATACGCGGGTCATGAATGTGGATGGCGGCGTGGACTATCGGCTCCGAGTACTGGAGAAGGCCGAGATCTATCACGCCCCCCTGGACGAGGCCGCAGACACCATCATGGCGGATACCTTCCAGCGGCTGGCCCCGGATGGTTACCAGGGAAATCTCAGCATCACCGTGGAAGGGCGTGAAATTCCCGCCCGGGGAGAAGGGGATGGGGTGGCCTGGTTTGACTTCGAAACACTCTGTGAAGGACCACGCAGCCAGAATGATTACATTGAGCTGGCCCACGAATACCATACAATACTGCTGTCCCGCATACCGGTACTGAAGCGAGAGAGCGAAAATGCCGCCCGACGATTTATCGCCTTGGTGGATGAATTTTATGATCGTAATGTGAAACTGATTATCTCCGCCCAAGTACCGGCGGAGTCCCTGTATCAGGGCCGCAAGCTTGAATTCGAATTCCAGCGCACTCTCAGTCGCCTGGAAGAAATACAAACAAGGGAATACCTGGCCCTACCCCATCTTCCCTGAGTGGAGCGGAGAGATCGCATGAGTGAAGAAGGCAAACCGAAAGACATGGAGCAACTGCGGGCTTGGGTAGAAACGGTCTGCGAGGAGCTGGCCAAGCGCCTGGTGAGTCGAGGCATCATGGAGCAGCCCGTTCGGGTGGAAAGCCGGTGGGTATTACCAGGAAAGGTTATTATCGGTGTGGCAGAAGAACGTCAAGCAGACCGTAAACGAATGTGGATCATTGGTGGTGATGCGGTCTTGCCCGATGCCGTCGACATCTCTGTGGCCCGCAATCCACGGGATGTAGCCCGTCATTTCTGCATGCGCTGGCAGCTTTCCGGGGCGCGGATGGCCACCACCGCTGAGAAAGAAGAAGGTGCACAGGGCATGATTGACTGGCAGGCTGTAGAAAAACGGCTGGAAAAACAGGCGGAGGCACTCCACCTTCTCGCGGAGGATGATCAAGCCTGGGATGACATCAGAGATGAACCCGGGGCCGGGAAAAAGGCCAAATAATGCTGGGCGCGGGTGAATGGCGCACCATCCACCCGCGCCGCCTGCATTATCCCATGCCGGAAGTCCGGCCCCCTTCTTCCACGAAATAGCCGAGCTGATCAAACTCATCCACCGCAATGGCCTGGGCCCTCAAGGCCTCCACCGACTCCAGTCTCTGGGCATCGGTCTCCTGCAAGACTTCCGCCTCGACAGCCGCCTTCAAAAGGCCACTGTAATTCCCGGGATCTGCACTGATCTGCCCCTTGCGCAATGCCTTCCTGAGCTTGCGCCGTAGCGGACTGCTTTCCACCATGGCGACCATGGCGCGGTCCAGCTCATCGATGCGTTCACCGTTGCCTTCCTCGGGACGATACATGCCTTCGGTCAGGCTGTCCCGACTGGCACCAGGAATACTCACCGCCGAGGCAAGACGCCGAACCCGGGCATCGGGTACGGCACGCCAGCGACGACCCACGGGGAAAGCCAGACGGCGGATCAACCACCCCGTCATGCCACCTACGTTATGGGACAGGCTGAGAAAAGAGTCATGGATACGATATAGACTATCTTCCAGAGTCCAGCGCAGTGCCTCGCTGGTCTCCTCGGGATAGCCACGATCATGGGCATGCTTGAGGGCAGTGGAAGCCAGATACAACTGGCTGACGGCATCCGCCATGCGCCCGGCCAATTGCTCCTTCCGCTTGAGTCCGCCCCGATAGCTCAACAGCAGCAAATCCGAGATGATGGCGAAGCTGGCAGAGGCCCGGTTCAAACGACGGTAGTAAGGCTTCAACGAACGGGGCACGCCGGACGGAAGCCGACTAAACCGGCCATTGCTCACACCAAACACCAGGGATCTAACGCCATTCCCTAGAGCATGACCAAGATGCCCCATAAGTGCCTTATCAAAGGCCTTCACAGGGGCACCTTCCACCTGTCCCTGCACGGCGTTCAGCTCATCCAGCAAATGGGGATGGCAACGGATGGCCCCTTGCCCAAAGGTAATCAGGGTCCGGGTGAGGATATTGTGACCTTCCACGGTGATTCCGATATTGGGGAAACGCTGGAGTTGGCCCAAGGGATTCTTCGGGCCCAGGCAGACACCGGCGCCGCCATGAATCTCCACCGCATCATTCACTGCTTCCCGCGCTCGCTCGGTCATGTTGTACTTCATGATGGCCGAGATCACGGACGGTTTATGGCCTTCATCCAGGGCCGCCAGTGTGACCAGACGGGCCGCGTCCATGGCGTAATTATTGCCGGCCAGGCGCCCCAGCTTTTCCTGAATACCCTCGAAATCGGCGATGGCCACACCGAACTGTTCGCGGACCCGGGCATAGGCACTGGCCAGGCGCAGGCTGGTCTTGGCAGTGGCGGTACTCAGAGCTGGCAGGGAAATGGCGCGGCCGTCGGTGAGACTCTCCATCAGCATGCGCCAGCCATGACCCACAAAATCATGGCCGCCAATCACGTTATCCAGGGGCACAAAGACATCCTTGCCGCGAACGGGGCCGTTGAGAAAGGACATCTGGTTGGGATCATGACGACGGCCGGTCTCCACGCCCGGGCTTGAAGCAGGGACCAGCGCCAGGGTAATACCCAGTTCAGCCTTGTCTCCCAACAAGCCGTCTGGATCCTGAAGGCGAAAAGCCACGCCCAGCAAGGTGGCCACGGGGCCCAGGGTGATATAGCGCTTGTCAAAGTTAAGGCGTATACCCAGTACGTCTTCCTTTCCATCCACGCTGCCACGACAGATGACACCGGTATCCTGCAGGGAACCGGCATCACTGCCGGCATCGGCGCTGGTCAAGGCAAAGCAGGGAATCTCCTCGGCGCGGGCCAGGCGGGGTATATAATATTGCTTCTGGGCCTTGCTGCCGTATTTGAGCAGCAGCTTGGCCGGGCCCACGGAATTGGGGATCATCACCGTCAGGGCCGCACTGATACTGCGACTGGCAATCTTCATCACCACCGCCGCATGGCCATACTGGGAGAAGCCCAGCCCCCCGTATTCCTTGGGGATAACCATGCCGAAGAAACGCTCGTTCTTGATCAGATCCCAGGCTGCCTGGGGCAGATCCCGCTCGATATTGTCGATACGGTAATCATCCAGCATGGCGCAGAGGCGTTCGGTGGGCCCCTCCAGAAAGGCCTGTTCTTCCTCACTCAAGGTGGCAGCCGGAAAGGAAAGCAGCCGTGCCCAGTCGGGCCGGCCGGTAAAGAGCTCCGCATCCCACCAGGTGGAACCGGCTTCCAGGGCGGCACGCTCGGTCTCGGAAATCTCGGGCATGGCGCGACGATAGAAAGCCATCATGGGGCGGGTAAGCACCAGACGCCGCAAAGGACCCACCACCGCCAACAAGACCGGCAGACCGGCCAGCACAGCCGCCAGGGACAGGCTCACGGGGCCGGCCGGTGACAGGACCACCAACCCGGCCACAGCAACTGCCACCAGCGGAGCCCAGATCCAGCGGGAGAGGGAAAAGAAAGCAGCAGCGAGCAAGAAAGCAGCAATCGCCACCCACCAAAAGGCCTGGGTATCCAACCACTCGAGCATGATAATCCTCCGCGACGTGCCCCCGGCAGGCGGCCGGGACAACGGTCAGAAAGTGACAGAGCGCCTTACTGGCGCTCGCGCCAAATGGCAAGAAAGCGTTGACTCTGTCGCCGGGTCAGCGCCAAGGCAACAAAGCCCATCAGAAGATAGGCCAGCATGGGCACCAACACGCCCCAGCCGGAGAAATCAAAACCCAGCACTGAAGCCTGTGCCAGTGATACCTGCTCTGCCTGAAGCGCAGGATAAAGGGAATCACTGAAAACCAGGGTAGCCGTATACAGGAGCAGGATGGCCGCAAAAGCCGCCATCAAAGCACCCACAGCAGTCACCACCAGACCAAGCTTATCCATATCAGTTCACCGCATCCGGTTGGGCTTCCGGAGCAGCGGCCCGGAAGGCATTCAGGGCCCGGCAACGCGCATCAATGGCCACCAGGGTGGGATAGTCTTCCAGCGGAAACTCAAAACGGCGGGCGTTATACAGCTGGGGCACCAGACAGAGATCCACCAGTCCGGGTTGATCCCCATGACAGAAATCCCCGGTATCCTTTTCATTAGCCAGCCGGGTTTCCAGGGCACCCAGACCTTCTGCCAACCAGTGGTGATACCAGGCGGTCTTCTGGCGATCGGATACCCTCAACTCATTACTCAGATACTGCAAGACGCGAAGATTGTTGAGGGGGTGCACCTCGCAGGCAATCAGCTGCGCCAGACCGCGCACCCGGGCCTTGTCCGCCGCCCCCGAGGGCAGCAGTGCAGGCTCCGGGTGACGCTCCTCCAAGTATTCCAGTATGGCCAGAGACTGGGTAATCACCACCCCACCATCCATCAAGGTGGGCACAAGCCCCTGGGGATTGAGGCCACGATAACTATCCTGGTGCTGTTCCCCACCGTCCTTGACCAGATGTACCGGCGCCTGCTCGTAAGGAATCCCCTTTAGGTGCAGGGCAATCCGTACCCGATAGGCCGCCGTGCTCCGCCAGTAGGTATACAACTTCATTTGTACTGCTCAACCGTCTGTTCGATGGACCCGAAAATACTGTTGTCCTGATCATCCAGCATCTCAATCTTGACGGTGTCGCCGAACTTCATGAAGCCGGTCTTCGCTTCCCCTCCGTTGATGACTTCCAGCACATTCTTCTCGGCCAGGCAGGAAGAGCCCAGGGACTCGTCCCGATTGGCGATGGTGCCGGAGCCCACCAGAGTGCCAGCGGACAGGGGGCGGGTTTTGGCCGCATGGGAAACCAGGCGGGCAAAGCTGAACTGCATGTCCACACCGCAATTGGGGCGGCCGAACAACTCACCCTTGTAATGCGTGACCAACGGCAATTGGATCTTGTAATCCTGCCAAGCCGAACCCAGCTCGTCCGGGGTCACCGCCACCGGGGAGAGGGCCGAACGGGGCTTGCCGTGAATAAAGCCAAAACCTTTGCCCAGTTCGGAGGGAATAAGCTTGCGCAGGGACACATCATTAAGAATCAGCAACAGTTTGATGTGTTTGCCCGCTTCCTCTTCGCTCACACCCATGGGCACATCATCGGTGATCACGCCCACTTCGGATTCAAAATCGATGCCGTACTCTTCACTGGCCATCCGAATGGGATCCCGGGGGCTGTCATAGCCGTCACAGACCGCCTGATACATCAGGGGGTCATCCAGAAGTTGCGGCGGCAATTCAGCACCACGGGCCTTGCGGACCCGTTCCACGTGGGGCAGATAGGCACTGCCATCCAGGAACTGGAAGTTGCGCGGCAGAACCGCATCCACCTCATCCTGCTTGAAGGCAAAACTGCCTTCTGCCTCGCCGGCTTCCAGCTTTTCAGACAGGGCGCGCAGCTTGGGTTCAACGCTGGCCCAATTCTCCAGGGCAAGCTGCAATGTGGGGGCGATATCCCCGGCCCGAACAGCCTGCTTGAGATCACGGCTGACGATGATCAACTCACCATCACGACCTTTCTTCAGAGATCCCAGTTTCATCAAATAACTCCTTTCAGTCGTTCATAGCTTCAAGCTACAAGCTGGCTCCTACAGCCGCGGGCATCTTTGCGATAGCTCGCGACTTGCATGGCCCGGGTCTGGACGACTTGCCGTAAGCTGGCACTCCCCGGCTTGCAGCTTGTAGCTTGTGGCTTGCAGCTGCACTTCAAGGCCTCAGGCCTTGAAGTGCTTCTTTAACCCTTGCCAGCAGTCCTGATAGTTCTGGTGCAGGGCGCTTGTTTCCATGGCCTGTTTCGTGGGCCTGTACGTGAGACAGGTCTCGAACATGAAGGCCATGGTGTCTTCGATCTTCTGGGGCTTTGAGGTATCGGCGGCAGTAGCCTTTTCGAAGGAATCCGCATCCGGCCCGTGGCCGGACATGCAGTTATGCAGGCTGGCGCCGCCCGGCACAAAACCACCCTCCTCGTCCGCCGCTTTGGCGTCGTACTCGCCATGTATCAGCCCCATGAATTCGCTCATCACGTTGCGGTGATACCAAGGCGGACGGAAGCTCTCCTCCATAACCAGCCAGCGCGGACCAAAGATAACGAAATCCATATTGGCCACGCCCGGCTTGCCGGAAGGCGAGGTCAACACCGTGAAAATCGACGGGTCCGGATGGTCATAGCTGATGGAGCCGATGGCGTTAAAGCGACGCAGATCATATTTGTAGGGCGCGTAATTGCCATGCCAGGCCACCACGTCCAGAGGAGAATGATCAATGGCGGCGGACCAGAGATGCCCCTGGAATTTACCCACCAACTCGAAGTCACCCTCTTCGTCTTCCCAGGCGGCTTCCGGGTAGAGAAAATCCCGCGGATTGGCCAGCCCATTGGCACCAATGGGCCCCAGATCCGGCAGCTGTAGCGCCGAACCGAAGTTCTCGGCCACATAGCCCCGGGCCGTGTCATCCAGCAACATCACGCGGAAACGAACCCCGCGCGGGACCACGGCAATTTCCTGGGGCTCGATTTCCACCACACCCAGCTCGGTGTCCAAACGTAGCCGCCCCTGCTGGGGCACGATCAGGAATTCGCCGTCGGCACTGTAGAAGAACCGGCCTTCCATGGAGCGATTGGCCAAGTACTGGTAGACCGCAATACCGGCCTGGGCGGCGGCCGAGCCGTTACCTGCCATGGTGAACAGGCCATCGACGAAATCCCGTGTACCCTTGGGTTCGGGCAGTGGCCCCCAGCGCAGCTGATTGGGCGTTGGCGGCATCTCGTCAAAACGGTTATGAAAACTGCCTTCCTTGATCGGGCGGAATTCACCGTGAATCACCGCCGGCCGGATACGATACAGCCAGCTCCGCTGATTGCGGTGCCGGGGTGCCGTAAAGGCCGTTCCAGACAGTTGTTCGGCATACAATCCATGGGGCGGGCGCTGCGGCGAGTTCTGCCCCACCGGCAAGGCCTCCGCCACCGCTTCGGTGGCGAATTCACTGCCGAAACCAGTCATGTAGCCCTTTGAGCCTTTCAAAGCCATTGCAGATCTCCCAATTCAAGGCGGCTTCGATTCACCAGCTCCACGCTCCAAGCTTCAAGCCACAAGCAGATTGCGAAAACGGCTCTGGAATTGTTTCGACACGGTCTGCTTGCAGCTTGCCGCTTGTGGCTTGCAGCTTCCTTTAAAGAACGCCCCGCTCTTCCTGATCGCGCTCAATGGCTTCAAACAAGGCTGTGAAATTACCTTCGCCAAAGCCTTCATTGCCCTTGCGCTGGATGATCTCGAAAAAGATCGGGCCGATCACATTCTTGGTAAAGATCTGGAGCAACAAGCGATCCTTGTCTTCCTGGTCGGCATCGATCAGCAGGCGCAGTTCCTTCATCTTGTCCACGGGCTGGCCGTGGTTGGGAATGCGCTCGTCGATGAGCTCGTAATAGGCATCCGGGGTATCCAGAAAATCAATGCCCTTGCTGCGCAGATTTTCCACCGTGTCGTAGATGTTATCGGTGAACAGAGCGATATGCTGGATGCCCTCGCCGTTGTACTCGTTCAGGTACTCGACAATCTGGGACTTTTCATCGGAAGACTCGTTAATGGGAATCCGCACCATCCCGTCGGGGCTGGTCATGGCCCGGGAGTTCAGGCCGGTCTTCTTGCCCTTGATGTCGAAATAGCGGATCTGGCGGAAGTTGAAAAGATCCTCGTAGAACCTGCACCACTCGTCCATGTTTCCAAAATGAACGTTGTGGGTCAGGTGATCCACATAATCCAGACCGAAGCCCTTGGGCCGCTTGTCCACGCCTTCGAAGAAGTCGAATTCATCTTCGTAGAGGTCGCCCTGATCACCGTATTTGTCCACCATGTACAGGGCGCTGCCACCAATGCCTTGGATGGCCGGGGCGTCCACTGCCAGCGTTTCGGGCTTCGTGTCGAATTTCGTGGCTCCCTTTTCAAGCGCCAGTTTCATGGCGTGATCGGCATCCTTGACGCGGATGGCGAAGCCGGTGGCGCAGGGACCGTGCGCCTTGGCGAAGTCTTCGGCGAAGCTACCGGGCTCCTCGTTCACCAGGAAGTTGCTGTCATTCTGGCGATACAAAGTGACATTGCGCTTTTTGTGCTTGGCCACGGCGGTAAAGCCCATGGCCTTGAACAGATCATGCAGCAGCTTGGGATCCGGCGCTGCATATTCCACGAAATCGAAACCATCGGTCCCCATGGGGTTGTCATACTGTTCAGCCATGTCAATCTCCTTAAAACTGTTCTTTGTCGAACGGCCACACGGGCCCTCAGCGACGCTGGGGCCCGAACGGGTGAATCAGTGGAAATGCTAACGATGATTATACCGAAGCCGAAGGCAGCCGTCATAGAATGGCAACCCACTGATATAAAGGCGCTTTTCACCTCCGATTTTCTGCCGACCTTGCCATTCGGTGGCAATATGCAGGTTTTGCTTACAGTTCAGTACGCACGTCGATCAGCTCCGGGAAGAACTGCAGGTCCAGAGCTCGCTTGAGAAAGCTCACCCCGGAGGAGCCCCCGGTGCCGGTCTTGTGGCCGATAATGCGCTCCACGGTCTTCATGTGGCGGAAGCGCCAGAGCTGGAAGCTTTCCTCGATATCCAGCAGTTTCTCGCACATTTCATAGGCGTCCCAGTTGGTCTCGGTGTCGGCATAAATACCTCGGAACACCTCGGTTACGCCGTCATGGGCCTCATAAGGCTCGGCCCAGTCCCGCTCTACCTTCTCGGCCGGGACGGGATGGCCTCGACGGGCCAGATAGCGGAGGAACTCGTCATAGAGACTTGGCTGTCTCAGCAACATCTCCAGCCAGGCATGGGTCTCGGGTTCATGCTCGAAAACCTTGAGCATGTCGGCATTCTTGTTGCCTAGCAGGAATTCCAGAGCCCGATACTGGGGCGACTGAAAACCGGAGGCCCCGCCCAGCACACCGCGGAATTCGGCATATTCTGAGGGGGTGAGGGTTTCCAGCACCCCCCATTGCTCAAATAATTGGCGCTGAATCTGTTTGACCCGGGCGAGAATCTTGAAACAGGGCGCCAGATTGTCCTGGGCCACATGATGAAGGGCCGCACTCAGTTCATGCAGCATCAGCTTGATCCAGAGCTCAGAGGTCTGGTGCTGAATAATGAACAGCATCTCGTCGTGGTGAGGTGGATCGGACAGGGGGTGCTGGGCGTCGAGCAGGCGATCCAGGACAAGATAGCCTGAATATGTCAGGCGATCCTTGAGATCGGTGGAGATCCCGGCTTCCAATTCCCGACGGTTCGACATGACATTCCTCCAGCAGACAGGCCCGAATTCCTGCTCCGAGACTATACACGGACTCCGCCGGCCACTCAGCCTGCGAGCGCGAAAAAGGCCCACACCATGCCGCCCAAACCGGGAAAACCGAAACTCAAACACCCGTTCGAATGCGGTAGCGGCCGGGTTTTGCTAAACTTCGCGCGGCCGCGACCTGAGGTGGGCCCCGGCGGGACTGGAATTGCGGCCCGCCGGGACGCCGTGAGCGTGGACATATTAATATGTGTACCGGAGCCGGAAAGCTCGACCCCGGTGCGACCATCGTTCCCGTTTCCCAGACCAGTTCCCTGCGAATGGCAGAAACGGGCGGGATTCCGTGGCAGACGGCCCGCTCCGTGTTCTTTTCACGGATAGCCGAAAGCCGCGGACAAAACCGTTACGAGACGGGCGCCCTCGCGGGGACCCATCTCTCAACACGGGAGGAGAAGCCTGTGAAAACCGCAGCCAAGTTCGAGATTCCATTTGTTCAATACCTGGATCCGAAAGGCAAACCGACCCAGGACCTGCCCAAGAGCGCGAGCAAGGATGAGTTGCTCAAGCTCTACAAGATGATGAGCAAGGTCCGGATCTTCGACACCAAGGCCATTGCCCTGCAGCGGACCGGCAAGCTGGGCACCTACGCCTCCAGCCTGGGCCATGAAGCCGCTCACGTGGGGATTGGCACCGCCATGATCGAGGAAGACGCCTTCTGCCCCATGTACCGGGAGTACGGGGCCCAGTTCGTGCGGGGCGTGAAAATGTCCGAAGTCCTGCTCTACTGGGGCGGTGACGAGCGCGGTTCCAACTTCTCCGGCCCCAAGCATGATTTCCCCTGGTGTGTGCCCATTGCCACCCAGTACCTGCATGCGGCCGGCTCGGCCATGGCATTCAAGTATCGGGGCGAGAAGCGAGCTGCGGTTACCGTGATCGGTGATGGCGGGACCTCCGAGGGCGACTTCTACGAAGCCCTCAACGCCGCCGGCGCCTGGAAACTGCCCTTCGTGGGCGTGACCGTGAACAACAAGTGGGCCATATCCGTGCCCCTGTCCAAGCAGACCGCCTGCGAAACCCTGGCCCAGAAAGGGATCGCCGGCGGCATGGACGTGGTTCAGGTGGACGGCAATGACATCATCGCCGTGCGCGAAGTAATGGAACAGGCCCTGAAAAAGGCCCGTAACGGTGAAGGCCCCACCTTTGTGGAAATGCTGACCTATCGCCTGCACGACCACACCACCGCGGACGATGCCCGTCGCTACCGCCCGGATGAAGAAGTGGAAGCCGAGCGGGAGAAAGAACCGCTGATCCGCCTGCGCCAGTACATCAACGATCAGGGCTGGTGGGACGAAGACCAGGAGAAGGCCCTGGTGGAAGAACTCAAGGCCGAGGTGGATGCCGCGGTGGAGGAATATCAGTCCATCGAGCCGCCCGGCGTGGAAGACATGTTCGATTATCACTACGAAGAGATTACCGACCCGCTGGCCGAACAGCGGGAAGTCGCCATCAAGGAGGCCCGTCGCAATGCCTAAGGTCACACTCATCGATGCCGTGAACATGGCCATGGCCCACGAGCTGGAGCATGACGACAGCGTGCTGGTCTATGGCGAGGACGTGGGCGTCAACGGCGGGGTCTTTAGGGCCACGGCCGGGCTTCAGGAGAAATTCGGCGAGAACAGGGTCATGGACACGCCCCTGGCCGAATCCATGATCGCAGGCATGGGCGTGGGCATGGCGGCCCAAGGCCTGAAACCGGTGGGCGAGATCCAGTTCTCCGGTTTCATCTACCCGGCCTTTGACCAGATCATCTCCCACGCTGCCCGCCTGCGTAACCGGACCCGGGGCCGTCTGACCTGCCCACTGGTGATCCGCGCGCCCTTCGGTGGCGGCATCCATGCCCCCGAGCACCACTCGGAGAGCACCGAAGCCCTGTTTGCGCATATTCCCGGCCTGCGCACGGTCATCCCCTCCTCGCCCCAGCGGGCCTATGGTCTGTTGCTGGCGGCCATCCGCTGTCCGGACCCGGTGATGTTCTTCGAGCCCAACCGTCTGTACCGGATGGTCAAGCAGGAAGTGGAAGACAACGGCGAAGCACTGCCCTTGGACGTTTGCTTTGTGCTCAAGGAAGGCACGGACGTGACTCTGATCTCCTGGGCACCGGCCATGCACGAGACCCTGCAAGCCGCCAAGCAGCTGGAAGAAGAAGGCATCAGCTGCGAAGTGATCGATGTGGCCACCATCAGCCCACTGGATATGGAAACCATCCTGGAGTCGGTGGAAAAGACCGGCCGCGCGGTGATCGTCCATGAGGCAGCGCGCAATGTGGGCGTGGGTGCCGAGATCGCGGCCAATCTGGCCGAGAAAGGCATCTACGATCTCAAGGCCCCGGTTGAGCGGGTAACGGGTTACGACGTGACCATGCCGCTGTTCAAGCTGGAAAAGCAGTACCTGCCGTCGGTCGCCCGTATCAAGGACGCCGTTCAGCGGACTCTGGAGGAATAAGGCATGAAGACTTTCAATCTCCCCGACCTGGGCGAAGGCCTGCAGGACGCCGAGATCGTCGAATGGAAGGTCGCCGAAGGCGATACGGTTGCCGTGGATGATCCGCTTGTGGCGGTGGAAACCGCCAAGGCGGTGGTGGATGTGCCCTCCCCCGAGAGCGGCACCATTACCCGCCTGCACGCCAAAAACGGCGATGTGGTGGAAGTCGGCAAGCCGCTGGTGGACTTCGATGGTGAGCCGGCCGGTGACAAGGAGCAGCCGGACGATAGCGCTGATCAAGCCGACAAGCCGGCTGAAAAGAGTGAAAAGAAAGCCAAGGCCGCCCCGGCCGGTAGCGGCGTGGTCTTCAATCTGCCCGATCTGGGTGAAGGCCTGCAGGACGCCGAGATCGTCGAATGGAAGGTGGCCGAAGGCGATGAAGTGAAGGTGGATGATCCCTTGGTGGCGGTGGAAACCGCCAAAGCCGTGGTGGATGTCCCCTCCCCCGAGAACGGCACCATCGGCAAGCTGCACGCCAACAATGGCGATGTGGTGGAAGTGGGCAAGCCGCTGGTCACCTTCGGCAGCGCGGAAGGCGGCGGCGCCAAAGAAGAGCCGGCGGATGAGCCGGAAGCAGAGCGGGAAGATGCCGGCAGCGTGGTAGGCAAGATGACCACCTCCGACGAAGAGCTCACCGAAACCGCCATCGTGCGCAAGAAGCGCAAGAAAGGGGGCGGCACCGGCAAGGTAAAGGCCCTGCCGGCAGTGCGCCGACTGGCCAAGGAGCTGGATGTGGACTTGGCCCGGGTCACCCCCACCGGCAACAAGGGCCAGGTCACCGCCAGCGATGTGGAAAAGGCGGCGGCCTCCGGCCCCAGCCGGCCCCAGGCCGCCTCGGCCGGTTCCGCCGGCATGGGTTTCGCCGGCGGCATGGAAACTCCCATGGCCCCGCCCCGGGACGATGTGGACTATGGCGTACCCCAACCCCTGCGCGGGCCGCGTCGCGCCATGCATCAAAGCATGTCCGCCTCCCGGGACCAGGTGGCAGCCTGCACCCTGTTTGACGATGCCGACATCCACTACTGGCAGCCCGGGCAGGACATCACCGGCCGTATCATCCGGGCCCTGGTGGCCGGCGTGCGTGCCGAACCCGGCATGAATGCCTGGTATGACGGTGAAAAGCGTGAGCGCATCCTGCATGAACACGTGGATGTGGCCATGGCGGTGGACACCCCGGACGGACTGATCGTGCCGGTACTGCGCCAGGTGGATCAGGCCGATGCGGCCGGGCTGCGCGACAAGCTCAATGCCGTCAAGCAGGCCACCCGGGACCGCAGCGTGGCCCCGGAAGACATGAAGGATCCGACCATTACCCTGTCCAACTTCGGGATGATGGCCGGCCGCTACGCCACGCCGGTGGTGGTACCGCCCCAGGTGGCCATTCTCGGCACCGGCGGCATCCGTCACGATGTGGTGGCGGTCATGGGCGGCATGGAATGCCACAAGCGCATTCCCCTGTCGGTCACCTTCGACCACCGTTGCCTGACCGGCGGCGAGGCCTGCCGCTTCCTCAAGGCGGTAATTGACGATCTTCAGAAACCCTTCTGACGATCCAGCCTGGTTCCGATGGTGAAAACAGCGGCGGTCCCGGTATTCCGGGACCGCCGTTTTCTTTTCCGCAGCGGCATTCAAGACAGATTATATAGGTCCCTGACCACGCCCAGCTCCGATAAGCAGCCGCCCCTCAGACCTGCGGATTGATATTTGTTTAAATTCCGCAAAAAACCCGTTTCTGCCCATACATTAAGCGCGCCAAACCCGTTAGAATCGGGAATTATCGGCTTACCCCCATTTCAGCGTCGGCAGCTCGCCCGATGGCTTGCTGCACAGGCCGATAGTTCGCCCCTCAAGCTCACCAAATTGTCCTTGCAAGGAACCGTCCATGGCGGCAAAGAAGACTACGACCAAACGCACTCGCATCAATCAGATTCTCACCGAAGCCGAGAAACAGCTGGGTGAGCGTTACTCGGAGCAACACGAGCGTTTTATCCGGCATTATTTCAGCGCCGTTGCCCGGGAAGATCTGGCCGATCGCAAACCCGCCAATCTGGCGGGGGCGGCATTGGCCCACTGGCGGGCCGGACGCAACCGCAAGCCCGGTGAACCCCAGCTACGGGTCTACAATCCCACCCCCTCACGGGACGGCTGGGATTCCTCGCATACCGTGGTGGAACTGATTACCGATGATATGCCCTTTCTGGTGGACTCCCTGTCCATGGCGCTTAACCGCAAGGGCTTCACTATTCACCTGACCATGCATCCACTGCTGCAGGTGGACCGCACGCCCAAGGGCCGCTTGCGACAGGCAGATGAACCCTCAACCGAGGTGGGGGACAAGACCTCCATCGAATCCTGGCAGCAGATCGAGATCGACCGGGAGACCGATGAAGGTCGACTGGAGGACCTGAAGGACGAGCTGCTCAGTGTCTTGCGGGATGTTCGCCTGTCCGTGGAAGACTGGTCTCACATGCGGCAGAAGGCCAACGAGATCCGGGTTGAGCTGGAAACCCGCCCCCCCCAGACCAGCAGCGATATTCGCGAAATCATCAGCTTTCTGGAATGGATGGAATCCAACCATTTCACCTTCCTGGGGTACCGGGAATACAAGCTCACGGACAAGAACGGCCAGGCGGCACTGGTTTCCCAGGACAAGACCGGCCTGGGCATTCTGCGCGAACCCTCCCGGGAAAACCGCACCCGTCTGCTCCCGGACGCTGTGGGTGAAAAGGCCCGTGACTCGGAACTGTTGGTGATCACCAAGGCCAATTCCTTCGCTACAGTCCATCGCCCCAGTTACCTGGATTATGTGGGGATCAAGACCTTCGACAAAGAAGGCAATGTCATCGGTGAGAAACGCTTTTTGGGCCTGTTCACCTCATCCGCCTACAGCCGTAGCCCCCGGGACATCCCCATTCTGAGAAAGAAGGTTGACTCGGTCATCAAGCGCGCCAAATTGCCGGCCTCCAGCCATGCCGGCAAGGCCCTATTACACATTCTGGAAACCTATCCCCGGGATGAACTGTTCCAGAGCACCGTGGATGAATTGCTGGATATCTCCACCGGGATCGTCCAACTTCAGGAGCGCCAACGGGTCAAGCTCTTCATCCGACGGGACGCATTTGGTCGTTTCTATTCCTGCTTGGTTTATGTGCCCCGGGAACGCTACAACACCCAGGTCCGGGAGAACATCCAGGCGATTCTCAAAGACGAGCTCAATGGCCTGAGCACGGAATCCACGGTGGAGATCGATGAATCCATCCTGGCCCGGGCTCACATCATCGTTCGCACCCAGCCCTGGACGGCGCCGGAATTCAGCATTAATGAAATTGAGCGCCGAATCGAGGATGTGGTCCGGTCCTGGCAGGACCATCTACGCGACATATTGATCAAACGGGCCGGAGAAGAAGATGGCATCAAGCTGCATCACCGCTATGCCAATTGCTTCCCCGCGGCTTACCGGGAGGATGTGAAGCCCTCCGCCGCTGCTTTTGATGTGGTGAAGATGGACAAGCTCACCGATGACCAGAGCATTCGGATGAGCCTTTACCGGCCTGCCAGCCATCTCAAGAATCTGCTCCGTTTCAAGATTTTCCGTCGCGAGCAACCCATTCCCATTTCCGATATTCTGCCCATGCTGGAAAACATGGGCATGAAGGTGATCGCCGAACGCCCCTATGAGGTGGAAATGGGGGATCTGTCCATTGTCTGGATCCAGGATGTGGAAATGATCCATGCTGGGGGCAGCGAATTCGAGTTGGAAGATGTCCGGGATATTTTCCAGCAAGCCTTCGAAAGCGTCTGGACCGGGGCCACCGAGAACGATGGTTTCAACCGTCTGGTTCTGGCGGCCCAGTTGCAATGGCGGGAAGTGGCGATTCTGCGGGCCTACTGCAAGTATCTGAGCCAGACCGGCCTGCCATTCAGCCAGAGCTACATGGAAGACACCCTGGTGGAGAACAGCGGCATCAGCCGCCAGCTGGTGCAGCTCTTCCAGACGGCCTTTGATCCCACCCGTGGGGGAGATCGTAGCGGCAGTTGCCGGGAACAGTCAGAAGCCATTACCCAGGCTCTGGACAATGTAGCCAGCCTGGACGCCGATCGTATCCTTCGCGCTTATCTGGGTGTCATTCGCGCCACCCTGAGAACCAATTACTACCAGCCGGGCGCAGACCAGGAGTGGAAGGACTACATCTCCTTCAAGTTCGATCCGGCCAAGGTACCGGAATTGCCCCTGCCCAAGCCGGCCTATGAAATCTTCCTTTATTCACCGCGGGTGGAAGGGGTTCACCTTCGGGGCGGCAAGGTGGCCCGGGGCGGGCTGCGCTGGTCGGACCGCCGGGAAGACTTCCGCACCGAGGTTCTGGGCCTGATGAAAGCCCAGCAGGTGAAAAACACCCTGATTGTGCCCATGGGGGCCAAGGGCGGTTTCGTGGTCAAGCAGCCGCCCGCCAGCGGCGGCCGGGAAGCCATGATGGCCGAAGTGGAGGCCTGCTATAAATCCTTCATTCGCGGGCTGCTGGACATCACCGACAACCTGCAGGATGGCAGCGTGGTCCCGCCGACATCCTGCGTCCGCCATGATGATGATGACCCCTATCTGGTGGTGGCAGCCGACAAGGGCACGGCCACCTTCTCCGACCTGGCCAATGCCGTGGCCGCCGAGTATGACTTCTGGTTGGGGGATGCTTTCGCCTCCGGTGGCTCGGTGGGCTATGACCACAAGAAGATGGGCATTACCGCCAAGGGCGCCTGGGAATCGGTTAAGCGCCATTTCCGGGAAATGGGCATCGACTGCCAGAACCAGGAATTTTCGGTGGTGGGCGTCGGTGACATGGGCGGCGATGTGTTTGGCAACGGCATGCTGCTTTCCCGTCACATCAAGCTCAAGGCCGCCTTCAACCATATGCATATCTTCCTGGACCCGGAACCCGATGCCGAGAAGAGCTTCCAGGAACGGGAACGGCTGTTCCGCCTGCCCCGATCCACCTGGGAGGACTACGACAAGAAGCTGATTTCCAAGGGGGGCGGTATTTTCTCGCGCAGCGCCAAGAGCATCCCCCTGTCGCCGGAAGTCCGGACCATGCTGGATGTGGATGACACTCGCCTCTCCCCCCAGGAGCTGATTCGCGCCATTCTCAAAGCACCGGTGGATCTGCTCTGGAACGGGGGTATCGGCACCTATGTGAAATCCGTGGATGAAAACCACGCCGATGTGGGTGACCGGGCCAATGACGGCGTGCGAATCAACGGCTCAGCACTGCGCTGCCGGGTCGTCGGCGAGGGTGGCAATCTGGGCCTCACCCAGCTGGGTCGAATCGAGTACGCCGGCAAGGGTGGCCGGATCAATACCGACTTCATCGACAACTCCGGTGGGGTGGACTGCTCCGACCGGGAAGTGAACATCAAAATCCTGCTGAGCATGGTCATGGCCGAAAAAGGCCTGACCTCCAAGAAGCGGGACAAGCTGTTCATGGACATGACCGATGAAGTCTCCACCCAGGTACTGCGGGACAACTACCTGCAAACCCAGGCCTTGTCATTCACTGAGGCCCAATCCGCAGCCCGACTGAATGAGCACGCCCATCTAGTCCGTGTGCTTGAACGGCGAGGCGACCTCAACCGGGATCTGGAATACCTGCCGGACGAGGAAGTCATCAAGGAGCGTCGCAAGGCCGGCAAGGGCCTCACACGGCCGGAACTGTCCATCATCCTGGCCTACGCCAAGAATGATGTGTACTCCGCGCTGCTGGCCTCTGACGTGCCGGAAGACGCCCATTTGGCCAGAGAGCTGATCGACTACTTTCCCACCCCGCTGCGGGACAAGTACCAGGACTACATGAAGCAGCACCGCCTGCGCCGGGAGATCATCGCCACCAGCATCACCAACAGCATGATCAACCGCATGGGGCCAAGCTTCTCCCAGCGGATGCGGGACGATACCGGCGCCGACCACCCATCGGTGGCCCGGGCCTATACCATCGCCCGGGAGGCCTACGGGGTTCGCGATCTCTGGGCCGGCATCGAAGCCCTGGACAATCAGATACCGGCCAGTGTCCAAATCTCCATGATGGTCCAGATCGGCCGGCTGCTGCGTAACGCCACTCGTTGGCTGCTGAACCGGCCGGAACGCCGTCTGGATATTGCCGAACGGGTGGATTACTTCGCCCCCGGCATTGCCGAACTGCGGGACAGCCTGATGAAGCTGCTGCCGGAAGGCGAAATCCGGCGTCTGGGGCAAAGCATCCAGCAGTTCACCGACATGGGGGTACCGGAAAAACTGGCCGCCTATGTCATGGCCACCGAGTATCTCTACTCGGGGCTGGACCTGGTGGATGTGGCCCGTCAGCGCAATCTGGATATGCTCACGGTGGCCAAGGTCTACTTCGATATCGGCACCCATCTGCACCTGGACTGGATTCGGGAAGAGATCGAGGCACTGCCGGTGGAAGGCCATTGGCAATCGGTGGCACGAGGGACGCTACGAGAAAACCTGTTCAGCTACCGACGTGACCTGGCGGCCATTGTGCTCGATGCCACGGATGGCGAGGAACTGCCACCCAATGAGCGGGCTGATGCCTGGTGTGCCGAGAATGATGAAAGAGTCAGCCATGCCATGCGCATCATCGCCGACATGCAGAATGTGGGTGGGCTGGACTTCGCCACGGTCTCGGTGGCCTTGCAGGAGATCAAGAAGCTGGCCCAGGTGGAAGAAAACTAGACCACAAGGCCAATATCCCTCCTCAAAAGCCCCCGCCTTGCCGGGGGCTTTTTTTTGGTTCTTCGTTCAAATTGCCCCGGCGCCTTCTATTCCTGAATCAGCTTGAGGCCAATCTTGTCGGGAGTATCCCCGTCCATCTTCCGGATGACCAGCTCCACCGGACCAATTCGAACCCGGTCGCCCACCACCGGCTTGCCGAAACGGGCCTGGAGAAATTCAGCGGCCGTGGTCTCCGCTGAATCATCTGGCAACTCAAACCCGTACATGGTGCCAAGGTCAGCCATGTGCGCACTGCCATTGAGGGTGAATTCCCCGAAGAAGCGCTTGTCGGCCTGCACCTGTGGTGCCCGCCGGGACACGAAGAGTCGATCCAGTACTTCAAGATGCTTGAAAGGTGCCACCAGATAGACTGCATCGTCAGTCTGCAATTTCGACACTTCCCGCGGCGTGAGCAACTCCCCCTCGCGGATAATCAGAATCGTTTTCACACCATTGGGCAGGACAAGCCGTTCGGGGCTTCGACCTTCAACGGAACTGTCGGCATCCACCTGATAACCCACCATTTCGTAATCAGGCTGCCCCGGCAAGTCCAGTTCCATTCTTTGAACCATATGGGTATTGGCCGGGATCTGCACCCCCATCAAACGGGCTGCTGGAACCAGGCTCCAGCCCTGCACAACCAGTGAAATCAGCACCACAAAGAAGGCCACATTAAAGAAGGTCTGGGCCTCGGGAATACCAGCCAACAGGGGAAAAATGGCCAGGATGATCGGCACCGCACCTCGCAAGCCAACCCAACTGATGAATAGCTGTTCGCGAAAATCAAAACGGAAGGGGATCAGACTCACCAGAACCGCCACCGGTCGGGCGATGAACATCAGCACCAGGGCAACTACCAGCGCCTCGGGCCCGACCGGAAGCAACTCACTGGGAGTAACCAGGATGCCCAACATCAGAAACATCACGATCTGGCTGATCCAGGCCATGCCATCATGAAAACGACGAATATTCTGCACCGACTGGACCCGGCTGTTACCGAGCAGCACACCGGCCAGATAGACCGCCAGAAAACCACTGCCCCCGACCATGGCGGCCAGGCCAAAGATCAATAAGCCGGCGGCCAGTGCCATCAAAGGATATAAGCCGACCGTCAATGTCAGGGCATTGATGGTTCGTGAGGCCAGCCAGGCCCCGCCCAGGCCAATAAGCGCCCCCAGCCCCATCTGCTGAACAAATTCCACCGAGACTAGCCAGGTCAGCTGTTTTTCCCCGGATACGATCAACTCCACCATCACCAAGGTCAGGAAGATGGCCATGGGATCGTTGCTGCCGGATTCGATCTCCAGTGTGGCGCCCACCCGTTGCTTCAGCTCCAGCTTGGAGGTATGCAGCAGGGAAAATACCGCGGCGGCATCGGTGGAGCCGACAATGGCCCCCATCAGAAGACCGTATATCCAGTGCAGGTCCAATAGCCAAGCGGCAAACAGACCGGTAATGGTCGCCGTTATCAACACCCCCACACTGGCCAGTGACACCGCCGGTTTCAGGCCCACTCGAAAACTGGAGGTAGAGGTGCGCAAGCCCCCGTCGAAAAGAATCACCGCCAGCGCGAGGCTGCCGATGAGATGGGCTGTCTGGACATCGTCAAAGCGTATACCCAGGCCCTCTTCCCCCAGCAGCATGCCAAGGACAAGAAAGACCAACAGCAGGGGTGCACCCAGGCGGGCGGAAACCACACTGGCCAGAATGCTGACCAGAAAGATAAGGCCGATGAAAAGGATGACCTGATTGGTAAAGTCCATTGCTTTAGCCGCTCCCAGGCCAGTAACCGCGGGAGAAGCCCGATAGCCCGGGCAAGCGCCCCAGGGCTTGGCGTGCAAACCAGCGGCGCAAAGGGGATAAGCGATCCATGGCCCACAAGGCCTTGCTGCGCAAGGCCCCCGCCAGAGGCCAATCAAGCACGAAACCATCCACCAGTGAACGGGTCCAGCGGCCGGTCCAGACGATATCTTTCTGTTGACGCACCGCATGGGCTTCCAGATGGCCCAGGGCACCGGGATCACCGCCCTCACGGGCAACCGCCAGCAACCGTTCGGCCAGGTCCCCCACGCCGCGCAGCGCCAGGTTAAAGCCTTGGCCGGCGACCGGATGCAGGGCCATGGCCGCATTTCCAGCCAACACCGCTCGATCACTTAACAAACCCCGGGCCTGGACCTGGACCAGGGGGTACACTCCGCAATGCCCGATGCGCTCGATAGCCCCGAGGTGTGCGCCAAAGCGTTCTCGCAGCAGGGTTCGCAGGGTGAATTCCTCCATATTCCTGTATTTGGCGGCCTGATCTGTCGGCAAGCTCATCACCAGATTCATGCGATGCTCGCCCCCCTCTCCCCGGGGCAGCGGTAAAAACGCCATCGGCCCGCTACGGGTGAAGCGTTCATAAGCCCAATCCTGGTGCGGCCGCTCCACCGCGACATTGGCCACCAATGCTTGATGGGGAAAACTCAGGGTGGAGGCCGATAGACCCAAGGCATCCCGCAGTCGGGATCGAGCCCCGTCCGCCACTACCAGCAATCGCCCCTGCAAGGAACCCTGTTCGGTCTCCAGGCTTATCCTGTCCACACCCTGATACAGTTTCCCCGTACTGCGTGTTTGGTGGACCTGCACATTGGCACAATCCTGCAAATGAACGGCCAAGGTGTTGCCAATCACCCGATTGGGCACCACATGGCCCAGTGCATCCAGCCCCATATCCTCGGCATGCAGGCGAACTCGCCCAAACCGTCCCTGCTCCGAGACATGGATGTGGCGAATGACACCGGCCGCCTGCAGGATATCCGGCCATAGCCCCAGGACCTGGAAGAACTGCCGGGAGGACCAGGACAGAGCAGTGGCCCGCTCATCAAAACTCGGACTATCTTCTACCGCCAGACCGGCTGGCTCCACCAGGGCAATCCGCCAGCCCGTGGGCGCCAGGGCCAGAGCCAGGCTGGCCCCCACCATGCCACCCCCGGCAATCACCACATCGTATGCGGGATCTTGACTGCTCATGCCACCCGGCTCCGTGCCATCTCATTCTCGATTTCCCGCGGGGTACGCGGAAGTCCCCGGGACAACCAGTCATATCCGTCAGCGGTAATAGCGAGGTCATCCTCGATCCGAATGCCGATATTCCACCAGCGTTCATCCACCCCCGCCAGACCGGCGGGAATATATACACCGGGCTCCACGGTCAGCACCATGCCCGCTTCCAGCTCCCGCCAGTGTCCATCCACTCGATATTCCCCCACATCATGGACATCCATTCCCAGCCAATGTCCCGTGCGATGGCGGAAAAAGGGCCGATAAGCCTGATTCGCCACCAGTTCATCCACCGGGCCGTTAAGAATACCCAGATCCGACAGACCCTGGGTCAGGGTGTGCACCACCATGGCATGGGCATCATTCCAGCCTGCGCCGGGGCGCAATGTGTCAATGGCCGCCTCCTGAGCGGCAAGCACGCATTCGTACAGCGCCTGCTGCTCGCGGCTGAAACGGCCATTCACCGGGAAAGTACGGCTGATATCGGCCGCATAATGATTGTATTCGCAGCCGGCATCAATCAGCAGCAGGGTGCCATCCTGGAGTCGGCTCTGATTGTCGATATAGTGCAATGTGCAAGCATTGCCACCCCCACCGACAATACTGGGATAGGCCGCTTCCAGCCCGTGGCGATGGAATTCATGCAACAACTCCGCCGCCACTTCGTATTCCATCCGTCCGGGTCGGGCAAAATGCATGGCCCGCAAATGGGCCTGGACGGAAATCTCCGCCGCCCGCCTCAGGCAACGCAGCTCCGCCGCCGACTTGTAGCAACGCAGATCCTGGAGCACGTGATCCAGCGCCACCACTTCATGGGCATCATGGCCGCCCTCGCCATGATCCTTGAGGTGACGGACCCAATCCAGCACCCGGCGATCGAAAGCAGGCTCGCGACCCATGGCATAGAAAATCCGCTCCCGCCCCTCAAGCAACCCGGGCAGAATGTCGTCCATGTCACCAATGGGAAAAGCATCATCGGCGCCAAAATCCTGGCAGGCACCATCAGGCGTGATTCTTGCCCCATCCCAGGCTTCCCGGTCCTCATCGGCATCGCGACAAAAGAGGATGTACTCACCGTGGGCCCGGCCCGGAATCAGCACCATCACCGCTTCCGGTTCGGGAAACCCGGTAAGATAGAAGAAATCACTGTCCTGCCGGTAGGGGTGGAAGATATCCCGGCTGCGGCGTTGCTCCGGTGCGGCGGGGAGGATAGCGACCGCATCATCCCCCATGATCCGCATCAACTGTCGCCGTCGACGCTCAAATTCCCGTTTATTCGGCATAGGGAGTCAGCCCTGAATCTGACAATGGATCCAGCATTTCAATGCCGGGTACGATTCGGCGGTGCGGGATCTTTCAAGCGAAGCTCGTCATGGACCAGCTGAGCCGCCACCCGCACATACTCCACGATCTCGGTGAGTGCCGATTCGTCCCCTTCATCACCTTGGCTATCCGGCGCTTCCACCTGAGCCAGACGAGTCATATCGTCCAGCACTTCCTTGACCTGTGGCGGTAGGCCCTCATGGCCACCGGGACGGGCCACGCTGAATCCATAGAGGAAGCCTTGGCACCACTGCCCCAGGGCATGCACCCGCTCCGCCATGGGTGAATCATCACCCGGCAACAGAGGCTCAAAGCTCATGCGCAGATCCGCCAGACTTGCCTGGGTTGTGTCGTAGGCCTGATCAAAGAGAGGGCGGGCATTCGCCGACAATGGCACCGTGCCCTGCTGATCGCCACCCTGAAGGCACAAGGCAAGCCATTGCTGGCGCCAATCCCCTTCTGGCGCGGCCGCCAGCAGGCCCGTCAGGGTGCCATGGCTCTCCGCAGCCTCGGACAGAGCCTCGGCCTGTTTCAGGATACGTGCGAATTCATTGTGACTGGGCAAGGACACGGCATCCCCCTTGGAAAATCGTGGCATCAAGGGAAAGTCTAACATTCCTGGCCCGCACCGGAGGGCAGCCGCCCTGATTCAATATTGATTCCGTGGCCATCTCCGCCTATAGTTTGTTGCATGAATCAGAAAACATCCCGCGACATTCTGGAGCAGGAACTGCAACAGCTCGAATCCCAGGTGGACGAGTTGCTGCAGCTTATTGCCCATTTGCGGGAGGAAAACGAGTCGCTCAAGAATCAGCAAGGCTCGCTGGTGACCGAACGGGCCAGTCTGCTGCAGAAAAACGAGGAAGCGCGAACCCGCGTGGAATCCATGATCACCCGCCTGAAGTCACTGGAACAGGCCTGATCCCCGCCTGAACGACCTGAATGCCCAGCTGGTGTACAATTGCTCCATAATGGGCCGTGATGCTCTACTCACGAACATGCCTCCGCAGAGAGCAAGGGGTTGCATCCATGTCGGAGACCACCCAGGTCAATGTGAGAATCCTGGACAAGGAATATCAGTTCGCCTGCCGCGAGGAAGAAAGGGTTTCCTTGTTGCAGGCGGCCGATTACCTGGATCGAATGATGCGGGAGATTCGGGAAAGCGGGCGCATCGTCGGACTGGACCGCATTGCAGTCATGGCGGCGCTCAATATGGCCAATGAGTTGTTGCACCACCAGAACTCCGAACAGGCCGTCACGGAGTCCAGTCTGGCCCGGATTCGCCGCCTTCAGGGCAAGCTCGGCGCAGGCCTGGGGAACAACGCCGATTCTTCATCCGGTGCTTCCGGAGACTAGCGGCCCGCGACCCACGTGCCGCTGGATGTACCCACCGCCTAATTATCCGTCGATATCCTTTGAATCCGGCCGATTTAGTCACCATAATGGGGGCGTGGATGGCGAAAACGTCATCTCAAAAGGCAGGCATCTCCTGCGGAGTTCGATGTGGGCCTGGTAACCCCTCGAGCCTTAAGCAATACCCAAGGGCTGCACCTGCCGTGTCAGTGAGCATGTCCGCCATGGAGCGGAAAGCCTAAGACAGGGCGGAAGGCCCCACTTGAACCGTTGGTTCAAGGGCGATGGCCGGCAACGGCTCAGGCGGGAGATGCCCTTTTATACGCGTGGAGCGGCGCAAATTTTTCACTGGCCGCTCCTGACACCGGGAAGGTGGGCATGGCTTCAGTGGCGGCTCTGAGGCGCGAGCTAAAAAGACAGCGAAAGCAACTTCCCGCCGCGCAACGCCGTGACATGAGCCGGCAACTCTGCCGCCATATCCTGAACTCCCATGCCTTTCGCAATGCCGGGCGCTTCGCTGCGTATCTGCCCTTTGGTGGGGAACCCGACTTACTTCCCCTTATTGGGATAGCCGCCCAACAAGGTAAGTGCTGCTACCTGCCCCGAATTGATAGCCGCACCGGCCGCCTGGCCTTCCACCGATGGCAGCCGGGCAACATGCTGGTCAATAACCGTTTCGGCATTCCCGAACCCAGCCAGCAAAGCCCCCATACCGCTCTTTTCGCCCTGGATCTGATCCTCACGCCCCTGCTTGCCTTTGACCCACGCGGCAATCGCCTGGGCATGGGGGCTGGGTTTTATGACCGGAGTTTCGCTTTCCGACGCCACCGCGACTGCTGGCACCAGCCAAAACTGGTGGGCACGGCATGGGCTTTTCAAGAACAGTCCAACCTGGATGCCCAACCCTGGGACGTTCCCCTGGACGCGGTGGTATCGGAGCTCGGCTGGCGTTGCTTCTGATATTGAACCACCCAAACCCATTCATCCATACAGGAGCATTTGAATGCAGTACTGGCTGATGAAATCCGAACCCGATGAATTTGGCATCGATGACCTGAAAAAATGTCCGCGCCAAACCGCCCACTGGGACGGCTGCCGGAATTACCAGGTCCGGAATATGATGCGGGACCAGATGAAGGTCGGTGATCTGGCGCTCTTTTACCACTCAAACACCAAGCCGCCGGGCGTAGCCGGCATCATGGAAATCGTCAAGGAAGGCTATCCAGACCACACCGCCTTTGACCCGGAAGATTCCCACTACGACCCCAAAAGTGATCCGGACAAACCCCGTTGGTTCATGGTGAATGTGAAGTTTGTGGAAAAATTTCCCCGTTATATCCCACTGGCAGAGCTTAAACAGCAGTCCCAACTGTCCGATATGAAGATTCTGCAACGGGGAAACCGCCTTTCCATTACGCCCGTCAGCAAGAAGGAATGGGACCACATCGTTAAGATGGGACGCGAGTAGTAACGGTTATGCAAGCACGTGTTTGCATTCAGCGGGTTTTGCCTGTAACAATCTCAATGAACGGATTCCTGGAAATCTGTCAAGTCTCGTATATACTCAGTGGCGAGATTCTTCTCTCGGAGGTAAAACATGGCAACTCGAAAGACGTCGACTCGCAAGAAGACCACGCGAAAGAAACGCACGGCAACTCGCCGTAAGAAGACCACCACCCGGGCGACTACCCGGAAGAAGGCAACTCGTCGCAAGGCGACCAAGAAAAAGGCTGTAAGGAAGAAAGCCACCAAGAAGAAGGCTTCCAAGAAGAAGGCTTCCAAGAAGAAGGCTTCCAAGAAGAAGGCCTCCAAGAAGAAGGCTTCCAAGAAGAAGGCCTCCAAGAAGAAGGCTTCCAAGAAGAAGGCCTCCAAGAAGAAGGCCTCCAAGAAGAAGGCCTCCAAGAAGAAGGCCTCCAAGAAGAAGGCTTCCAAGAAGAAGGCTTCCAAGAAGAAGGCTTCCAAGAAGAAGGCCTCCAAGAAGAAGGCCTCCAAGAAGAAGGCTTCCAAGAAGAAGGCCTCCAAGAAGAAGGCCTCCAAGAAGAAGGCCTCCAAGAAGAAGGCTTCCAAGAAGAAGGCTTCCAAGAAGAAGGCCTCCAAGAAGAAGGCTTCCAAGAAGAAGGCTTCCAAGAAGAAGACCGGCGCTCGCCCCAGCCAGCGACGTCTGGCGGTCCGCCGAGGCCGGCGGGGAACCTGATACGGGACTCCGCATACATAATGGCCGCCTTCGGGCGGCCATTTTTTTAGGCGGCCCCACCAAGGGCCCACCAGACCACTGTGCCTTCCCCTGTGCCAGCTCACACCGTTATACTCTGGCAAGCCTCAATACCCCATCTGCCAGGAGTACCCAATGAGTTCAGATACCGGCAAGCGCAACGCCGCCCGAGAAGCCTTAAAGTTTGTGGAAGAAGGGTCGATATTGGGCGTTGGCACCGGATCCACGGTCAATCACTTCATCGACATGCTGGCCAGCGAAGGTCCAAGCATAAGGGGGGCGGTATCCAGTTCGGACGCCAGCACGGACAGGATGCGGAAACTGGGTATTGAGATCCTGGATCTCAACAGTACCGGTGATCTGGACTTGTATGTGGATGGGGCGGACGAAAGCAATCGCCTGCTACAGCTGATCAAGGGGGGCGGTGGCGCCCTGACCCGGGAAAAGATCGTGGCCGGGGCTTCCAAGCGTTTCATTTGCATCGCCGATCACAGCAAGCTCGTGCGCGCTCTGGGGGAGTTTCCATTACCCGTCGAAGTTATTCCCATGGCCCGCAGTTTTGTCGCCCGCCAGCTCAAGGGGCTGGGCGGTGTGCCCCACTGGCGGGAAGGTGTCACCACGGATAACGGAAATCAAATCATCGATGTGGCCGGACTGACCATTTCTGAGCCCATTAAGCTGGAAGATCGCATCAATGCCATTCCCGGGGTGGTCACGGTGGGCCTGTTTGCTCGCCGGGGCGCGGATGTTCTGCTGCTGGGGGATGAAAACGGCGTCGAACGCCTGGATCGGCGGTGAACCTTTCTGAATAGGCCTCACGCCAATTCCTGCAGTGGGAGCGGCATTCTTGCCGCGATGAATTCGTCCTGCCAAGCTCTGTCGCGGCAGGAATGCCGCTCCCACAGCAAGAAAGCAATCTAAGAAACCCTCCGTGATCTCCGTGTTAATCCCAAATACTCATCAGGCACGCCCAGCCATAAAAAAACCCCGCCTGTTCGGCGGGGTTTTTTTATGGCTGGGGGACCAGGATTCGAACCTGGATTGACGGAGTCAGAGTCCGCTGTCCTACCGTTAGACGATCCCCCAATAATGCCGGGTCGCGTTGGCGGATTACCCGTGAGGAATCCGATCTTTTCCCAGAAATTAACGCTTGGAAAACTGGGGAGCGCGACGGGCCTTGCGGAGACCGATCTTCTTCCGTTCCACCTGACGGGGATCACGAGTGACCCAGCCGGCTTGGCGAAGCGGCGAACGCAGGCCTTCATCGTAATCCATCAGCGCCCGGCTGAGACCGTGACGGATGGCGCCAGCCTGGCCGGTGCTACCACCGCCAGCGACGGTGACCATCAGGTCAAAATTCTTTTCCATCTCCAGCTTTTCCAGCGGCTGACGGACGATCATCTGAGCCGTCTTGCGCCCAAAATACTCATCCAGCGGTTTACCGTTAATCACGATATTGCCGCTACCCGGACGCAGGAAAACGCGGGCGGTGGAGGTCTTGCGTCGGCCGGTGCCGTAATACTGTTCCTGTGCCATGATTTCTCGCTACCGATTTGATCGGGAATTTCAGACTTCCAGCGGCTGGGGCTGCTGGGCGGCGTGATCATGATCGGAGCCGGCATAGACCTTGAGCTTCCGATACATCTGGCGACCCAGGGGGCCCTTGGGCAACATACCCTTGACCGCCAGCTCGATCACACGCTCCGGATGAAGATCAATCATCTCGGAGAAAGAACGGCTCTTCATGTGGCCAATATAGCCGGTGTGCCAGAAGTATTGCTTGTCTTCGGCCTTGCGACCGCTGACACGCACCTTCTCGGCGTTGACCACTACGATGTAATCACCGGTGTCCACATGAGGTGTGTATTCCGGCTTGTGCTTGCCGCGGAGACGGCGGGCGATCTCGGTGCAGAGACGGCCGAGGGTTTTGCCTTCGGCGTCAACCACGAACCAGTCACGCTTCACGGTCTCCGGCTTGGCGGAAAAGGTCTTCATCTGAGTCCGCTCCAAAACCTTGAAAATTACGGGATTCATTGTACGGAGCCTGTAGGGCACCGTACGGCTTAACGGCGGCAGGCCATTCAGCTCCCGCTAAAAGGCGGCAATTGTACAGGGGAAAACCCCATGCCGCAAGCGCGGCCAGGGGAGCGATTCAGATCCGCAGATCCTCCACGATATGGCCGCCGATCAGGTGCTCATCCACGATGCGGTCCACATCGTCCTGGGAGAGATAGGTATACCAGACACCCTCCGGGTAGACCACCAGCACCGGCCCCTCGGAGCAGCGATCCAGACAACCGGCGGCATTGGCCCGGACGCCACCGGGCCCGTTAACGGCGGCCTCTCGGAGCCGTTTCTGGGCATATTTTCTCAGTTCCATGGCGCCATGGTCCTGGCAACAGGCCCGACCATCCTGGCGCTGATTGGTGCAAAAGAAGGCGTGTCGCTGAAACATACCGCTCATGGAATCCGGCCCTTTAGAACTTGTAATTGAGACCGACGCTGGTGATGGTATCGGTGCGAGTGGCTAGATCCAGGGCCGGATCATCCACATAACGGACGGTATAGGACAGATTCAGCGCCAACTCACCCACCAAAGCGGCCGAGAAGGAGGTAATGGATTCACCAAAGGTTCGATCACCATCACCGAGACCCGACTCAATACGAATATCTTGACTCAGACTGGCTTTGCTATTGATATCCCAACTAAAATCCGACGCCAATCGGATAATGCGATCACTGTCATTGGGGGTGCCATCACGAAACCTCACCTGACGGGCACCCAGACCTACTTCCGCGTCCAGGCGCGTATTCTCTGTAGCCACTAAACGACGACCGTAACCAAGGGCCTCGGTGGTCTGACGATCGATGTTCCGGATTCGATCCTTTTCACCGTTGACGGCACCGAAGAAGTAATCCCGTTCGGAAACGTCGTACTCGCTTTTGGTGGCGAGGTAATAGCGTTCTTCCGCAGTTTCCTCATCGGCGGTGGCCGATACGGCGCGTGCCTCGAAAGAATGGCCCCAGGCCCCTTTCTCTGCTCCCAATATCAATCGGGAATTCAAATCGGTCCGATCCGTGTTGCCACTCCGCGCCTGATACCCCACCTCGATGCGTCCCCCATAGCCCCACTCCATGAACTGCTCTTCCATATCCACATCGGAACGGTCCGGGGCATCATCGACGACACTGCCGAAAATACTGTGGTCGTCCGAGGAAAAGCTGTCGGCCAACAGGGGGGAGGAACAGGCAAGGAGAATGCAGGCTGAAAGGTAGCGCAACGGGCACTCCAGATGATGATTGGACAAATTATCCCGGCCTCCCGGACGAGAGAGACAGGGCCTTGTTTTTACGCGTATTATAGCGGCATGACCATGGTAAAACCCAACCCGGATGGAAATACACCCAGTCACCGGCCACCAGAAGCGGATAAACGGTGGGAATTCCCGCTGGCCGACGCCGATCAATGCGTCAAATGCGCACTTTGCCTGCCCCACTGCCCCACTTATCGGGAAACCCGCGATGAAAACGAGTCTCCCCGGGGCCGTATTGCCCTGATGCAGGGCCTGGCGCGTGATGAACTGACCGCCAGCGACCGCTTGGCGACCCACCTGGACCGCTGTCTCGGTTGTCGTAATTGTGAGCCTGTTTGTCCGGCCAATGTTCCCTACGGACGCCTGATCGATTCCGGCCGACGGCTTCTGGCCGAGAAGGGACGCCGGATCCGCCCCACGGAACGAATGGCCAATGTGGTACTGACCCGCCCTAGTCTGCTCTGGATGGTCAGCCGCCTGGGCTGGATTTATCAAGCTTCGGGCATGAAATGGCTGGCGGAGCGGTCGATCTTGCACTTCTTTCCAAAACTGAACCGCCTGAGTCGCCTGCTGCCGCCGACCCGCTGGCGGAGACAAGGGGTTCCCAAGACGGCCGGCCGCCAGGACAGAGGGTCGGTACAACTCTTTCTCGGCTGCGTGGCCGATGAACTGGATCCCGGTGTCAGCCGCTCCGCCAAACAGCTACTGGAGGCTGCAGGCTACGCCGTCTCAATTCCCTCGGCCCAGGGCTGCTGTGGTGCCCCCGCCCAGCATGGCGGACAAGCCAGCCAGTCCCGCCGGCTGGCCCAGCGGAACCTGGCTGCCTTCAATGACAAACTGCCGGTGATTGCCACGGCCTCGGGCTGTACCGCCACCTTGCAGGAGTACGCCGAAATTGAGGGCAGTGAAGATCATCACCGCTTTCAACAACAGGTCTGGGATATCTGTCAGTTTCTGGATGGTCGAGTGGATGGCCTCTCGTTTGAGGCACTGCCCTCACGTGCCGTACTGTATCTGCCCTGTAGCCAGAGAAATGTGGTTGGCGGCAGTTCGGCCATAATCCATTTACTGAAACGAATCCCTGAGCTGGACATCATCACGCCTGAGACCAAGGGAGAATGCTGCGGTGCGGCCGGCAGCTATCTGGTCCGCCAGCCCGAACTCTCCGATCAACTGGGCCGGCGTGCAGCCGAGGGGATAGAGGCGCAGAAACCGGATCTCCTGCTGACCACCAATATCGGCTGCAAACTCCAATTGCGCGCCCAACTGAAGGTACGGGGCCTGGATTGTGAAATCCTTCATCCCGTGGAACTCCTTGCCCGACAGCTTGCGATATAATCAAGCCATGACACAACGACAGCTCACCCCTCTCGACCAATGGATCAGCGGCATGGACCGGGGCCTGCGGACCCTGTTCTCCGGACAAACTCGCAGCGCCCGCCCCAGTCCTGCCGACGATCACCCGGACAACGACCTCAGCGATGAGGAACAACGCCATGTGGCCGGTCTCATGCGGGTCAATCATGCCGGTGAGGTGGCCGCCCAGGCCCTTTACCAGTCACAGGCACTGACGGCCCGCAACCCGGCGGTGACAGAACGCATGCAGGAAGCGGCCGACGAGGAAATCGATCATCTGGCCTGGTGCGCAGCTCGACTGGAAGAGCTGGGGGATGGCCCCAGCCATCTCACCCCTTTCTGGTATGCCGGGGCCTTCACCATCGGCACCGTGGCCGGCACCTTTGGTGATCGCTGGAATCTGGGTTTCGTGGCTGAAACCGAGGCACAGGTCTGCCATCACCTGGAAGACCATCTGGGCCGGCTGCCAGCCCATGACCAGCGCAGCCGCGCGGTACTGACCCAGATGCAGCAGGAAGAAGAGGAACATCGTCAAAACGCCCTGGAGGAAGGCGGCAGCGAGCTGCCCGCGCCGGTCAAGGGCATGATGTGGGCCGTATCCCGAGTGATGACCACCCTGGCCTACCGAATCTGAAGCACGGACGCGGGTAAAACCTACTTCATGCTCCGCCCGTAGAAGATCTCCTGCATTTCCCGATCCACCCGTTCCTCGATACGCCCGGCCTCGTTGGGACTGAGTTCGCGCTTGCCCATGCCAAACAGATAATCATTGAGCTCGAAATCCTTGAGCATCATCTTGGTGTGGAACATGTTCTCCTGATACACATTCACGTCCACCATCTGGTAGCGGTCCTGTGTATCGTTCGACAGGAAATTCTGGATGGAGGTGATGTCATGATCAATGAAGTGCTTTTCACCATCCACATCCCGGGTAAAGCCCCGCACCCGATAATCACACATAACGATGTCTGATTCGAAGGAATGTATAAGGTAGTTAAGCGCCTTTAGTGGACTGATACGACCGCATGTGGAGACATCGATGTCCGCCCTGAAGGTACTGATCCCTTCATGGGGATGGCTTTCGGGATAGGTATGGACGGTAATATGGCTCTTGTCCAGATGCCCCACCACGGCCTCCGGCAATGGCCCCGGCTCTTCCCGGGAAAGTGCTTCAGCCTCGGCTTCGGTCACTGGTTCCTCTGAGATGAGAATGGTCACCGAGGCCCCCTCGGGCTCATAATCCTGGCGGGCAATGTTCAGGATATTGGCGCCGATGATGTCAGAGACATCCGTGAGAATCTGGGTCAGGCGTTCGGCGTTATAGGCTTCGTCGATATAAGCAATATACTCCTGACGGTGCTTTTCCGTCCGGGCATAACAGATATCGTAGATATTGAAGCTCAAGGTCTTGGTGAGATTATTAAAGCCGTGCAGCCGCAGCTTTTCCATTCCGGCCTCCTTCTGGGGCAGGGAGCGCATCAAGGACCGTATTATCCTGATTGCATACCCTCGGCGAAAGGGTGTGCGCTTGTCATCGCCAGCTTTTTTCGGTCATAGTTACCATTCTTGTGCCGGTTTCCCTGATAGCCCACAAGCTGGCGATTCACCCTGGAGTAGAACCGCATGAGCAGAGACAACGCGCCTTTGCTGGAACCGGAGGATATGGACTGGTTTTTGTCCCATTGCCATGTCCGGCGCCTCCCTGCGCGCAAGCTGATCATTCATGCAGGTGCCTCCCCGGATTCCCTCTATCTGATCGTGGAGGGGTCGGTCACCGTACTCATTGAAGATGAGGATGGTAATGAGGCCGTGATCGCCTATCTTCATGAAAAGGAATTTTTAGGCGAGATGGGGCTGTTTGACGCGGAAGCAACACGCAGTGCCTTTGTCCGAACCCGAACCGAGTGCCAGATTGCGGAAATCAGTTATGCCCGCTTCCAGCGCCTGTGTGAGGAAAAACCGGATATCCTGTTCGCGGTGGGACGACAACTGGCACGCCGCCTGCAAAAGACCACGCGCCGCCTGGGTGATCTGGTATTTCTGGATGTCACTGGCCGGGTAGCAGCGGCATTGCTGGAGATGAGCCGCGAACCGGATGCCCTGACCCACCCGGACGGCATTCAGATCCAGCTAAGCCGTCAGGAATTGGGGCGACTGGTGGGCTGCTCCCGTGAAATGGCAGGGCGCGTACTCAAGTCCCTGGAAGAACAGGGCCTGATCCAGGCCCACGGCAAAAAGATCGTTGTGTTGGGCGCCGGCCCTGACCGGGAAGCGGAAGGGCTGGCTTCGGAATGTGGTCGCCCCTGACAATCAGCCAAGCGTTGAATCTGGCCTGCGAATCAGTTCCGCCAGCGCCCGCCCTGGGAATTCAGCTCGCATGAAGGCCTCTCCCACCAGGTAGGCCAATACACCGGCTTCCCTGAGCCGGGCCACATCCGAAGTGGCATGGATGCCTGATTCGCTCACCACTAGACGCCCCTCGGGAATTAGTGGTAATAGATCAAGGGTGGTCTCCAGGTGGGTCTCGAAGTGCCGCAGGTCGCGGTTATTGATCCCCAGCAGGGTCGTATCCAGGGCCAGAGCGCGATCCAGTTCTTCCCCATTATGCACTTCCACCAGCACGTCCAGGCCGTAATCCTGCGCTGCCCTGCTCAGCTCGGCCATTTGCCCATCATCCAAAATCGCGGCTATCAATAGAATGCAATCGGCCCCCATGGCCCGGCTCTCCACGATCTGCCAGGGATCAATCATGAAATCCTTGCGCAGTACCGGAAGGTCACAAGCCTGCCGGGCTTGTCTCAGGTATTTGGGATCACCCTGGAAAAAATCCTTATCCGTGAGCACGGACAGGGAGGTCGCACCATGCTCAGCATAATCACGGGCAATCGCGGCCGGCTCAAAAACCTCCCGTAATACCCCCTTGCTGGGTGAGGCCTTCTTGATTTCGGCAATCACGGCCGCCTCACCAGCGGCCACCCGTGCCTGCATGGCCCTTGCAAACCCTCTCGGGGGTGTTTGCTCCGCTGCCATGGCTTCAAGCGCCGGGATCGTGAACTGCTGCTTGCTCTCGGCAATCTCTTCCCGCTTTCGGGCCACGATGCGCTGCAAGATATCCGAGCGACTCATGAACGGCTCCTTGCTTGCAAGGCCGTCAGTACTTGATGGGCACAACCGTCCGCCAGAAGCTGTCGGGCCCGTGCCACCCCGTCCGCCAGACTCTGAGCCTGACCACAGACGTAGATACCGGCGCCGGCGTTAAGAGCGACCATATCCGCCGCCGCGCCCGCCTCCCCGTTCAAGACGCCGGCAATCAATCGGGCGCTCTCCTCCGGCCCGGAGACCGCCAGAGCATCCACCGGCGCCCGCGCCATGCCGAAATCTTCCGGGCTGACCCGTTGTTGACGAACCTCTCCCTCTTTCAGCTCAGCCAGCATGGTGGGGGCGCCAATACTGATCTCATCCAGGCCATCGTCGGAATGAAACACCAGGACATGGCGACTGCCCAGATCCTTGAAAACATGGGCGATGGGCTCCACCCACTCCGGGGCATACACCCCCATGATCTGATTGGGCGCAGCCGCCGGATTGGTCAGGGGCCCCAGCAGATTGAACAGAGTTCGTGTGCCCAATTCCTTGCGGGGCCCGGCGGCATGACGGGTAGCAGCGTGATGGGCTGGTGCAAAGAGAAAGCCGATGCGGATGGCATCAATACAGGCACCGCTTTCTTCCGGACTCATGTCGATGCGCACCCCCAGGCTTTCCAGTACATCCGCACTGCCGGAGCTGCTGGACAGGGAGCGATTGCCATGTTTCGCCACCCGGCCCCCGGCTGCGGCAATCACGAAACAGGCGGCAGTGGAAACGTTAAACAAACCACGCCCGTCACCCCCGGTACCGGCGGTATCCACCAGGCCTGCGGTGTCCACGTCGACCTTGCTGGCGAACTCCCTCATGACCCGGGCGGCACCGGCAATCTCCGGTACCGTCTCGCCCTTGGCCCGCAGGGCCGTGAGAAAGCCACCGATCTGTGCCGGGGTAGCCTCGCCCTGCATGATCTGGCGCATAACCGCACCCATCTCCTCGCTGGAGAGATCTTCTCCATCAATCACCGCAGCGATCGCCAGCTTGATATCCATGCCATGCCTCGTCGTTTTTATTTATAAGCTTCAAGGAAATTCCGCAGCATCTGGTGCCCGTGCTGAGTCAGGATGGACTCGGGATGGAACTGCACCCCTTCCACCGCCAGCTCCCGATGACGGAAACCCATGATTTCATCCCGTTCACCGTCTTCGGTCTGGGTCCAGGCCGTCACTTCCAGGCAGTCCGGCAAATCCTCGCCGGCCACAATCAAGGAGTGATATCGGGTCGCTTCAAAAGGGTTGTCCAGATCACGGAATACGCCCTTGTCGGTGTGATGCATCATGGAGGTCTTGCCGTGCATCACATCCCGGGCATGGACCACCCGGCCGCCAAAGACCTGGCCGATGGCCTGATGGCCGAGACACACCCCCAGCACCGGAATCCGGCCTGCAACCCGCTCAATCAGTGCCATGGAAATCCCGGCCTCATTGGGCGTGCAAGGGCCGGGGGAAATCACGATATGGTCCGGCGCCAGGGCCACGGCTTCTTCCACCGTGATTTCATCATTGCGATACACCACCACCTCCACACCCAGCTCCAACAGGTACTGAACCAGGTTGTAGGTGAAGGAATCATAGTTATCGATCATCAAGACCATCAGTTAATCCTTCGGATTAATTGAGTGAACAGTGAACAGTAAGGCTGTACCCACTGCTCTGCCCCGCTACTTTGAAAGGACAGCGCCAACCCAATTCAGCTTTTAGCACTTGGTTCTCAGTAAACTGCATGCAGTCAAACGATGCGCCGCCAGCTGTTCACTGGGAACTGCTCACTGTTCACTTCCTAAAACAAATCACCGCGATGCAGGCCCTTGCGGGCCAGTTCAGCGGCGCGAATCAGCGCCTTGCCCTTGTTCAGGGTTTCTTCCCATTCCTTCTCCGGCACCGAATCATGAACAATGCCGGCCCCGGCCTGCACATCCAGCCGACCGTCCTTCAACAGGGCCGTGCGAATGGCGATGGCGGTATCCATATCCCCCTGCCAACCCAGATAGCCGATGGCCCCGGAGTAGATGCCCCGCCGTACTGGTTCCAGCTCATCAATGATCTCCATGGCCCGCACCTTGGGCGCACCACTCACCGTGCCCGCCGGGAAACAAGCCTTTAAGGCATCCATGGCCCCCAGACCGGATTGCAGCTTGCCGGTAACCGAGGAAACGATATGCATCACATGGGAATAGCGCTCCACAATCATCCGGTCGGTGAGCCGCACACTGCCCGCCTGGCTGATCCGGCCCAGATCATTGCGCCCCAGGTCAATCAGCATCAGATGCTCGGCCAACTCCTTGGGATCGGCCAGCAAGGCCTCTTCCAGAGCCGCGTCCTCGGCCAGGGTCTTGCCCCGGGGCCGGGTTCCGGCGATGGGTCGCACGGTAAGGTATTCATCTTCCAGCCGGACCAGGATTTCCGGGGAAGAGCCGGCGATCTCGGCATCCCCCAGATCCATGTAATACATGTAGGGAGAGGGATTGAAACAGCGCAGGGCGCGATAAATATCCAGGGCATCCCCTTCCCAGGGCAGGGACAGGCGCTGGGACAGCACCACCTGCATGGCATCGCCGGCCCGGACATAGTCCCGCACGGTTTCCACGGCCTTGAGGAAATCGGCTTTCGGGAAACGGGGTTCGGGGGCCGGGAGTGGGCGTCCATTGGGTACGGGCCGGCGGGGGCTAGGCTGATACAGTTGCTCGCCCAATTCGTCCAGGCGCTGCTGGGCCCGGGACCAGGCATCCACGCTGTCCGGATCCACATTGACGATCAGAAACAGGCGTCCGCGCAGGTTATCGAAGACCAGCACCTCCTCCGACAACCATAGCTGAATATCCGGCGAACCACTCTCGTCGGGCTGTGTTCGATCCGCCAGCCTGGGCTCGATATAGCGGATGGTGTCATAGCCGAAGTAGCCCACCAGGCCGCCTGTGAAACGGGGCAATTGGGACAGGCGCGGGGCGGAGAACCCCGCCTGCCACTGGGCAATATCGTCCAGGGGATCGGCACTGGCTTCATCACTGAGCAACTGCTGGTCCCGGTAATGGCGCAAGCGACCCTGGTCCACCTCCAGCCGTTCACGGGCAGGCAAACCGATAATGGAATAACGCCCCCAGCGCTCACCCCCCTGAACGGATTCAAACAGATAGGTTCCCGGCCCCTTGCCATGGGCCAGCTTGAGATAGGTACTGAGCGGGGTTTCCAGGTCGGCGAGGATCTCCCGGTAGACCGGGATGCGGTTATGACCCTGGCGGGCGAGTACCTGAAATTGTGACTGATCCATGGTGTTCGGTCCTGACAGCATTCATCGACAAAAGGCCTGCTTCGGGCAGGGCACTGCGGCTGGCGTGCATGGCGCTTGGCCACCACCAGCCGTCCGCAGCCAGCCACCAATGATGGCAGCGGCAGGAGGACCCAACAGGCTGTTCAATGCGATGAATCAAAAATCCGACTCCATGGTCGTCTCGTCCAAGGTCAGCTCGGAAAGATCATTCAGGAAGGCATCCGGCTGCACATCCGAACCGACGAAGCCCTGATTATAACCATACTTCACGACCAAAACGGAACACCCCGCCGCCCGGGCCGCGCCCACATCCGCTTCCGAATCCCCCAACAACACGCTATTGGCAGCGGGAACGCCGGCCTGCTCCATCACCGCCCAGAGCGGTTCAGGGGCCGGTTTGCGCTGGGCCAGACTGTCGCCACCCAGCACCCAGGAGAAGAATCCATCCAGTGACAGGCCCTGGAGCACCCCATGGGTCAGGGCCTCGGGCTTGTTGCTGACACAGGCCATGGGGATTCGGTGCTCAGCCAGGGACTCAAGCAGGGGCAATACCCCCGGATACAGCCGGCTGTCCTGGACCAGGCGTGAACCATAAGCCGCCAGAAACAGCTCATGGGCATCATCCAGTTCCGCCTTTTCGGGCGGCCTGTCAAAGCCGGCCTGCAACAGGCGCTCAATAAGCTTGCGCGAGCCATTGCCCACCCACTGGCGAACCTGACTCTCCCCGGGTGGGGAGAGATCGGCCGCAATGGCGGTGGCATCCACCGCCGCGGCAATATCCGGCACGCTATCCACCAGCGTGCCGTCCAGATCAAAGATCACCAGGTCCGCCGGGTAGCTGTGCCCGGCGGCATCGAGACACCAGCGGCTCACGAGCGGGCCTGCTCGATTTCCTCCCGCATACCGGCAATCACCTGGCCATAGTCATCGGCGCCGAAGATGGCCGAGCCCGCCACGAAGGTATCCGCGCCGGCGGCGGCCACCGAGCCGATATTATCGGCCTTGATGCCACCATCCACCTCCAGGCGGATATCCCGGCCGCTGGCATCGATCCGCTTGCGCGCCTCGCGCAGCTTATCCAGGGTGGCAGGAATGAACTTCTGACCACCAAAGCCCGGGTTCACCGACATCAGCAGCACCAGGTCCACCTCATTGATCAACCAGTCCAGATGATTCAGAGCGGTGCCGGGATTGAACACCAGTCCCGGCTTGCAACCGGCATCCCGAATGGATTGAATGGTCCGATGGGGATGCTCGCTGGCTTCCGGATGGAAGCTGATGGTGGTCGCGCCCGCCTGGGCGAAATCGGGAATGATCCGATCCACCGGCTGAATCATTAGATGAACATCAATGGGCGCGGTCACACCATGCTTGCGCAGGGCCTCACAGACCATGGGTCCGATGGTGAGGTTGGGCACATAGTGATTGTCCATCACATCGAAATGCACCCAGTCGGCACCGGCGGCGAGCACATTGTCCACTTCCTCGCCCAAACGGGCGAAATCGGCGGAAAGGATCGAAGGCGCTATTACAGGTTTGGCCATGGGTTGACTCCGATTAAGTTTGCAGGGTCATTCAGGTTATTGGGCGGTGGCGGGTAGCGCCAGCTACAAGCTACAAGCCACAAGCTGCAAGCTGGCCGTGCCCGAGTCATACGAATTCATCCTTGTCGAGCCTCGAGCGACACCGTGAACCGCTACAGGCACCGCGCCCGAAGCAAATACCCGCCTGCTTGTAGCTTGCAGCTTGAGGCTTGTAGCGCGCTAAGGATGCAATGCATCCTTAGCGCATGCCGCGTGCTTCGCGGATGCGGTCGTAGGCGGCACGAATCTCCACGGTCTTTTCCTCGGCCAGCTTGAGCATCTCATCAGACAGGCCGCGAGCCGCCAGCTTGTCGGGATGGTGCTGACTCATCAGGCGTCGATAGGCCTTTTTTACTGCTTCATCATTACTTGTTTTGCTGATGCCCAATACCGCATAAGCTGCCGCCACATCATTCACCGGCGGCGGACGACGGGGCTGCCAGTTGCTGCTGGAGCGGCTTTGCTGGGCGGAAATGATGGCGATGACCTGATTGAGCTCGGGCCGTTTGAAACCCAGGTGATAGCAGGCCTTCTCCAGCACCCGCTGCTCGGCAGCCCGCACATGCCCATCGGCCAGGGCAATCTGGGCCAACAACTCCACGAATATGCGGGCACGATCAGTCCGACGACCGCAGATGGTTCGGGCACGGCGCAGGGCCGCTTCCAGGGGGAAGCCCTTCTGCTTGCCCTCGTTAAAACATTGTTTGACTCGCTCGGCACCGGCTTCGTCCAGGCCCAGCTGCCCAATAGCCTGACGCGCGGCCCCGATCTCGGCTTCGGACACCCGGCCATCGATCTTGGCCAGATGCCCCATCACCTGAAAGACAGTATCCGGGAAGCGGGCAGGATCGCTGCCCTGGCGACGGAATCGGGTAATCCCCGCCTGGCGGCGATCAAAGGCATGCCCAACCAGCAGGCCCACCAGCACACCCCAGGGGCCGCCGGCTACCCAGCCCAGGCCGCTCCCCAGGAGCTTGCCCCACCAATTATTGATATTCGCCTGCGACTCGGCCATGGAGAATGTACGGCAATGGAAAAGGACTATTGTCCGTCACTCGTGGCAAGAAAGAAACCGGGACAACACGAGTGCGGCGCCCATGGGCCACGCAGCTATGGACTCTCCCTCCCCGTCCCGGTCACATCAATCTCTGCCACCTCGGACTCATCAAGCTCTGACAATTCCAGCTGCAGGGTGGAAAAATAGATTGAAAATCGCTCTCCCAGCGCGGTCTTGGCCCGTTTCAACAAAGCATCCAGCTGATCAAGGTTTAGTGACTCATCCACTCTAAGGTGGGCAGAAAAAATAGGTTTTCCGGATGTCAGCAGCCACAGATGCGGGTGATGCACATGACGAACACCATCCAATGCATTCAGGTATTCACAAATTTCAGAAACCGATGGCTCTTCAGGCGCATGTTCCATGAGCACGGACAGAGATTCCCGCAAAATGCTCCACGCCGCATACAAGACCATAAGCCCGAAAAGCATGCCCAGAATGGGATCGATCAACATAAAACCGGTGAAGTGGATCACTCCGGCGGCGAAGATGATGCCGAAGCTGCCCAGAAAAGTCTGAACCACATGCCAGAAGGCACCACGGGTATTGATGTCTTCCTTTTGGCTGCGGAACATGAGCGCAATCAACCAAATTTCGGTCAACATACCAACAAGCGCCACGATAAACATGGGCGCTGCCGGAATTTCGATGGGCGACATCAGACGCATGCCCCCCATAATCATGGCCACCAAGGCCATGACCAGTAGCGCAGCCCCATTCATCAGGGCCCCCACGATCTCGGCGCGCTGCCCACCAAAGGTCTGTGACAGGGAAGCCGGCCGCCGGGCAATCCTTCGGGCCACCAGGGCCAGGACCACACCGCCCACTGCCGAAAAGGTGTGAGCGGCGTCCACCAGGACCATGACTGACCCCGTATAGAGCCCGACCGCCAATTCAAAGAAGAAATACGCCCCCGTAACCACGGCAGCAATCTTCAGCTGGCGGCCGTGCCCCATCCCATGATGCTGATGTCCCGACATGTATCTTCTCCCGAGATAACCTTAAATCAGTCTGCTCGCTTACCCAGGCCCAGGCGAGTCCATTTCAATAACATGGAGTTACCCACCACCGAGAGGGAGCTCAGGGTCATGGCGATTACGCCAATCATGGGGTGAAGCAGGCCAACGGCCGCGATGGGAATCGCCACAATATTGTAGAAAAAAGCCCAGAAGAGATTCTGGACGATCTTGGCAAAGGTGGCGCGGGATAGGCGAATGGCCTCCACGGCGGCGGAGAGTTCGCCCCGAACCAGGGTGACATCGGCCGCTTCAATGGCAATGTCCGCACCGGCACCGATGGCAATACCCACATTGGCTTGTTTGAGGGCCGGCGCATCATTGATGCCGTCACCCACCATGGCCACTCGATCACCATAACGGGATTGCAGCTCACGGATTGCTTCCACCTTGCCGTCGGGAAGCACCCCCGCCTGGATTTCGTCGATGCCCACTTGCTTGCCCACATGCTGGGCCGTGCGCTCATTGTCACCCGTCACCATGACCGTGCGAATGCCCAAGCCATGCAAGGCCTCAATGGCTCGCTTGGAATCCTCCTTGACGGTATCGGCCACCGCCACAATGCCGGCCGCCCGGCCACCAATCGACACCAGCATGGCAGTGCGGCCGGTTTTCTCAAGGGCCTGCATGTCCGAATCGGCGTGACCGGGCAAGTCCACGTTCTTTTCCTGCATCAGACGCCGGCTGCCCACCAGCACGGTCTCGCCGTCCACGCTGGCCTGCATGCCCCGGGCCGTGATGCTCTTGAAATCCCGGGCTTCGGGCTTCTCCACGCCTCGATCCCGGGCACCGTCGACAATGGCCTGGGCCAGGGGATGTTCCGAGCCGGCTTCCACCCCGGCGGCCGCGGCCAGCAAACGATCCTCGTCGAAGCCCTCGAAAGCCTGCACGTCAGTTAGCTCTGGCTCGCCCTTGGTGATGGTACCGGTCTTGTCCAATACCACTACCCGGACATGGCGCAGGGTCTGAATGGCACTGCCGGAGCGCAGCAGCACGCCGCGCTCGGCACCCATGCCGGAACCCACCATAAGCGCTGTGGGCGTGGCCAAGCCCAGGGCGCAGGGGCAGGAAATAACCAGCACGGCAATGGCTGCCAGTACCGCCAACAACAATGGCGATTGATCCGGATTCACCCAGGGCAGGAAAGTCTCCCCCCAGTGGAGGATAGGCGTCAGGGCCTCGGCAAAGAACAGCCAGACCAAAAAGCTGAGCAGGGCCGCCGCGATCACGACAGGCACGAAACGACCGGTGATTCGATCGGCCAGTTCCTGAACGGGGACCCGGGAACTCTGGGCCTCTTCCACCAGCTTGATCACCTGGGACAGGAAGGTTTCCTTGCCGACCTTCGTTGCCCTGACCCGCAGACGACCCTCCTTATTGATGGTCGCCCCGATCACCGTATCGCCACTGCTCTTCTCCACCGGGACCGATTCCCCCGTGGCGATGGACTCATCCAGATGGCTGTTGCCGTCGAGAATCTCACCATCGGTGGGAATCTTTTCACCCGGACGCACGATCATCACATCCCCGGGCGCCAGCTCATCCACGGCCACTTCCACCTCGTCACCGTCCCGCTCTACCCGGGCCGTCTTGGCGCCCAGGGTGAGTAGCTTCTGGATGGCGCTGGAGGCACGGCCCTTGGCCCGGTCTTCGAGATAACGACCCAGCAGGTGAAAGGCCATGATGGTGGCCGCCATCTCGATAAAGGACGTCATGGGAAAGACAAAACCAACCAGGCCGATGAAATACGGCGGCAGACTGCCCATGCTGATCAGCACATCCATGTTGGGCGATAAGCTCTTCGCCGATCGCCAGGCGGAACGGTGCGTGGAGGCACCGGCGATAAAGACCACAGGAAAGGCGAGCACGGCGATAATGGCCAAATAACCCGGGATCGGTTGCCAGAACATATGCGGCATCATCAAAATCATGATGAGCACCGTCGGCACCATGGCCAGCCAGAGATTGCGGCGTGCCCGCTTTACATAGGCCTGTTCTCCCGCCTCGCCGTCATCGTCATCCGACACCGAGGTCACATCGTAACCGGCGCCCTCCACCCGCGCCTTGAGCGTCTCCCCGCTGACCGAATCGGGAACCGTGACCAGCACCCGGTGCCGGGCAATATAGGTCTGCACCGAGCGTACATTGCTGTCCCGTTCCAGGGCCTTGCGGACAATCCCGGCGCAGTGGTCACTGCCCATGCCGGGGACGATCAGTTCGATTTCCTTGTCACTCATAAGGCCACCTCTCAGCCAGGGAGAAAAACCAACAACGGCTCACTCAGTGATCATGATCATCGTCATCGTGTTCATGATCGGCTTCCTGCGAATCATCTACTTCATCACCATCGCCATGGTCGTGGTCGTGGTCGTGGTCGTGGTCGTGGTCGTGGTCGTCACCATCATCATGCCCGTTGTGGTGATGATGGTGTTCATCAGCATCCGGTAGGCGTTCCACACCCAGACCATGCTTGTAAACCAGGTGACTGCCATACCAGCCGGTGGTCATCATCACGGCCACGCCCAGGGCCAGGGCAATGGCGAAGGGCCGGGTCTCGCTGGCCCGGGACAAATAGCGCATCAGTGCCCAGCCACCCAGGGCGATAAAGATAAGGAGCGTGGCAACACCCCAGTTACGATGGGTGAGCATAACCGGGTGAGCTTCACCGTCATGGGGCACGGTGTTGTAGGCAATAAAGCCGCTGATCACCGCGGCAATGGCGGCCAGAACACCCAGCCACAGCGTCCAGCGCCCGGCAATGCGCAGGTCTTTCCACTCGGGCTTGAGCGCCCAGAAGGCATAGAACAGGCCGCTGCCGAATAGCAGGCCGATGGTGAGCTTCACCCAGATGGGGTGCCAGTTGGGGACGATTTCGATCATGGGGCCTCCTTCGTCGGCAAGCTGCCGATTGTGAGTTAATTAAACTTATATACGTTCAACTTCCTATAAGCCATGAAAAGCCACAAAGCCGCTTGAAGCTTGGCGCTTGTGGCTTGAAGCTCTCTTTCATTCCCGCAACCCCCGGGCATGCCAGAGGTAGTACAAGACCGGCAGTACCACCAGGGCGGCAATCCAGACGCTGAACACCCCGCCCACCATGGGCGCGGCGATGCGCTGCATGACTTCGGCCCCCGTGCCGGTGCCGATCATGATGGGCAGCAAGCCGAGGAAGACCGTGGTCTCGGTCATGGTGATGGGCCTGACGCGTCGGAGCGCCCCACCCATGACCGCTTCGCGCAGATTGGCCCGGGTCATATTCTCACCCACCGAATCACGCCAATCACGATAGGCCTGATTGAGATAAACCTGCATGATTACGCCCGTCTCCACCGCCAGGCCGCCCAGAGCGATGAACCCCACCGCCACGGCAATGGACATATCAAAACCCAACCCCCACAGCAGCCAGAAGCCGCCCACCAAGGACAGGGGGACGGTGGCCAGCACCATGGCCACATCGGAGAAGCGGTTGAAGGTCATCATCAGCAATACCAGGATGATGGCCAGCACAATGGGAATCAGTACCGACAGCCGCTCCATGGCTCGTTCCATGTACTGATACTGGCCGCCCCAGCTCAGTGAATAACCCGCAGGCAGGTCTACCTGCTCGGACACCCGTTGACGGGCTTCGCTCACATAGTCACCCAGGGAGCGATCACCGATTTCCACGAAGACAAAGCCCGTCGGCCGGGTGTTCTCGGTGCGGATCATGGCCGGGCCATCGGAGACACCGATATGGGCCACCTGCCCCAGGCTCAGCGCCTGACCGTTGGGGGCCACGAAAGGCAGCTGCTCCAGCTTCTCGGGGGAATCCCGCCAGTCATGGGGATAGCGGATATTGATGGGGAAGCGCTCCAACCCTTCCACCGTCTCACCCACATTGGTCCCGCCGACGGCATAACGAACCACCTCGTGCACATCATCGATATTCAGTCCATGGCGGGCCGCTGCCTGGCGATCCACATGGATATCCAGGTACCGACCTGAGGCGGTACGATCGGCCAGGGCCGAGCGGGTCCCCGAAATCTCATTGACCACCGCTTCGATTTCTTGGCCGATTTCTTCAATGACACTCAGATCCGGCCCGCTGATGCCGATACCCAGATCGGTCCGGATACCGGTGGCCAGCATGTCGATGCGGGTCTGGATGGGAAAGACCCAGGCATTGGTCAGGCCCGGAAACTGAACCAGGGCATCCAGTTCGTCCTTGATGTCCTGGGTGGTGACCCCGTCCCGCCACTCGCTGCGGGGTTTGAGCATGATGAAGGTTTCAATCATGGTCATGGGGGCGGGATCCGTGGCGGTTTCGGCCCGACCCACCTTACCGAAAACCCGTTTCACTTCAGGCACCTGCTTGATCAGCGCATCAGTCTGCTGCAGAAGTTCACGGGCCTTGTCGGGAGACACCCCCGGCAAGGTGGTGGGCATATACATAAGATCGCCCTCATCCAGCTCGGGCATGAACTCCGTGCCCACCCGATCCATGGGCCACCAGGTGGTGGCAGCGACGATCAGGGTCGCACCCAGCACCCAGACCGGGTATCGCAATACACCCCGGATCACCGGCTGGTAGACCGCCTTCACGCCGCGACTGATGGGGTTCTCATCCTGACTGCGTATCCGGCCGCGAATGAAATAGCCCATCAACACCGGCACCAGCGTCACCGCAATCCCGGCCGCTGCGGCCATGGCATAGGTCTTGGTGAAAGCCAAGGGCGCGAACAGCCGCCCTTCCTGGGCTTCCAGCGCGAATACCGGCAAAAAGCTCAATGCCACCACCAGCAAGCTAAAGAAGATGGGCCGGCCCACCTCCAGGGTGGCTTCTTCGATGGCCGCCCAGTGTTTTTCCGGTGGTGGCGGATCTTTTTCAAATCGTCGGTGGACGTTCTCGATCAACACGATGGCAGCATCCACCATCACGCCGATGGAGATAGCAATCCCGCCCAGGGACATGATGTTGGCGTTAATCCCCTGGAAGTACATCACGATGTAGGCCACCAGCACGCCCAGGGGCAGACTGATCAAAACCACCAGGGATGAGCGCATATGCCAGAGGAAGAGCCCAATGATGAGCACCACCACCGCGAACTCCAGGGCCAGCTTTTCCCACAGGGTGGCAATGGCATTGCCGATCAACTCGGAGCGATCATAGGTCTCGACAATCTCCACGCCTTCCGGCAGACCGGCCTTCAGCTCATCCAGCCGGGATCGCACCGCACGAATGGTCTCGCGGGCATTCTCGCCATCACGCATCACCACAATGCCGCCGGTAACCTCCCCCTCGCCGTCCAGCTCGGCAATGCCGCGCCGGGGCGCTGGACCCCGACGAATGTCTGCCACCTGATCCAGCATCACCGGCACCCCACCGGCATCCACGCCCACCGGAATCAGCCGCAAATCATCCAGATTCTGGATGTAGCCGGAGGCCCGCACCATGTACTCGGCTTCCGCCATCTCCAGGGTGGAACCACCCGTCTCGGCGTTGGCCCGCTGGATGGCACGGCGGACTTGATCGATGGGCAGGTTATAGGCCCGTAGTCGATCCGGGTCCATGACCACCTGGTACTGGCGGACCATGCCGCCCACGGTGGCCACTTCCGATACCCCCGGCACCGACTGGAGTTCGAACTTGAGGTACCAGTCCTGTAGAGCCCGCAGTTGAGATAAATCATGATTGCCGGAACGATCCACCAGGGCGTACTTGTAGATCCAGCCCACGCCGGTGGCATCCGGCCCCAGGGACACCGTCACCCCCTCCGGCATCTGCCCTTCCACCTGGCTCAGGTATTCCTGGACCCGGCTGCGGGCCCAATAGAGATCGGTGTCGTCATCGAACAGCACATTGATGAAGGCATCGCCGTACATGGAAAAGCCACGCACGGTCTCGGCCCCCGGCACCGCCATCAGCGCCGTGGTCAGGGGATAGGTCACCTGATCTTCCACCACCTCCGGCGCCAGACCCGGTGCCTCGGCACGGACAATGACCTGGGTATCGGACAGATCCGGAATGGCATCCACCGGGGTATGCTTGACCGCATACAGACCCACCGCCGCGGTCACCAGTGCCAGAATCAGCACCAGGACACGGTTGACAATGGACCAATGAATCAGTTTTTCAATCATGGATTACTCCAGAGCATGATTGTTCTCCCGCAGAGGCGCGGAGGCGCAGAGGTGCGTTAAATCTCCGATCGCATGTAGAGGAAACCTAGGCATCGGATGGTTATCGCGAATGAATTCGCTCCTACGGTGTTGCGGTTTCTCGGCGCCTTTGCGCCTCTGCGCGAGATATTCATTAATGATCCGAGTGATCTTCCACACGGCCGTGGCCACCCTGAATGCTGGCTTCGGAATCGATCAGGAAGTGTCCTGACAGAACCACTTCGTCACCCGCCTCAATGCCATCCAGGATCACAATCTGATCACCACTGACCATGCCGGGAGTAATCTCCCGCACCCGGAAATGGTTTTCATCTTCTCGGATCACCACGCGATTACCGCGCCCGGTCCAAATCACCGCTTCCCGAGGGATGATCACGGCTTCCTCGGAGGGCTCGGCATGGATGGTGACGGCATTCCACATGCCGGGACGCAGGCCGGTATCCACGTTCTCCACCGGCAGACGAACACGGACCGAGCGTGTTACCGGATCCAGGGTGGGATAGATATGACTGATCTCACTCTCCAGCTGACGGCCCGGCGCGTAAGGCAGGCCAATCTGGGCATGCTGCCCTTGGCTAATCCAGTCCGCCTGGTTTTCAAACACATCGGCGATCACCCATAGCTGGCTGAGATCCGCCAGCTCCATGATTTCGCTGCCGGGTTCCACATACATGCCGTGACGAACCCCAAGTTGGGTCACATAGGCATCCTGATGCGCGTACCAGGGAACGAACTGGATGACACGGCGTTCCCGCTCCAGGCGTTCGATCACCTCTTCATTCACATCCAATGCCCGGAGTCGGTCGCGGGCCGCTTCAACCACACGACCCTCTCCTCGACGCAAGGCCTGCAACAGCTCTTCCTGGGCATTGATCAGTTCCGGGGAATACAGGGTGAAAAGCCGATCTCCCTGGGAGACGTGATCCCCTTCGGCATCCACATCCAGTTCATGGATCCACCCCTCAACGCGCGGATGGATGTGGTGCAGGCGGGACTGGTCATATTCGACCCGACCCACGGTTTCAATGCGGCGCATCAGCCGGCCATGCTCGGCCGTGGTGGTGCGTATATTCATGGCCTGTTGCATGCCTGCGGGCACATGCACCTGATCCACTTCCATGTCGTGGCCTTCCCGCTGGACAAGATCCATGCCACAAATGGGGCAGCGGCCCGGCTCATCTTCTTCGATCTGGGGATGCATGGGGCAGGTCCAGACACCATCGCCATTACCATCTTCATGTTCATGGTCATGGTCATGGTCATGGTCGTGGTGATCATGATCGCCATTGTCCTCATCATCATCACTCACCAGATCCATCCCACAGATGGGACAGCTACCCGGTTCATCATCCGTGACCTCGGGATGCATGGGGCAGTAATAAGCATCGTCCCCATGATCATGATCGTGATCATGCACCTCTTCACCATGATCATGGCTCTCGTGCTCCGCGTGGTCATGGTGGTCTTCGCCATTCCCGCAGGCCATCAGCAGACCCAAAAGAGAGATGGCCATCAAACGTCGAATCAGGGTCAGGGCATTCATCGCGACTCTCCAGCCAGGTAATCCAGCTCAATTCGGCTCTCATCAATCTGTTGCTGCACATTCAGCAAGCGCAGCCGGTAATCCAGTTCATCCACCCGTGCCCGAATCACATCCCGGAAATCGCCTCGGTCGGCACGATAGGCCGAGAACTCCAACTCAAGGTTTTCCGCCGCCTCGGCCAGCAAGCTGGACTCATACAAGTCAGCCAGCTCCAGTCGACGCTGGTAGCGTGCATACTCGGATTCCAACTCCCCCTGGAGGACATGAATCTGATCCATTCGCCGATAGTGAACCGCCTGAGCCTCCGAGCGGGAAGCGGACAAGACCCGATCCTGTCGATCCCGGGTGAACAGGGGCAGGGAAAAACCCACCATCAGGGAGGCCATGTCGGAGGCCCGCCCACCATCCATGTCCGAAGCCCGACGATGGCCGTAGCTACCTTCCATCATCCACTCCGGCCGGTAGCTCTGGCGGGCCAGATCCACCTCCGTCTCGGCGGCTTTCAGGCGATGGGCTTCGGCTTGCAGGCTGGGATGCTCCAGCAGGCGTTCGTTCATCACGGTCAATGATTTGGGCATCGGCAAATCGGCCTGCCCCGGCTCGGTTCCGGACGCCAGAGAACCGACCCAGCGAGCAAGCTCGGCGCGAGCGGCCGCCTGCTCGGATTCCAGGGTCAGAATTCGCTCCTCCACTGCGGCCAGCTCCAGACGGGAACGGGACAAGTCACGCTGACTGCCCAAGCCACTCCGGTAACGGCTGCGGGTAACTTCCACCAGCGCTTCAAAATCCGCAGATTCCTCCCGGGCCAGCATTAACTGCTGACGGGTATAGGCCCAGGCCACCCAGGCACGCCGAACTTGACGCAGCACTTCCCGCTCACGGGCACTGACCTCGGCTTCCAGGGCCTCGGCGGCCCGCATGCCACGCTCACGAGACAGAGTCCGGCTCTCTCCGGCCGGAAAACGCTGGCGAGCGCCGATCATCAAAGAGGACATCCGGTCTTCATTGAGATTGAAGCTATCCACGGGCAGATTCTGCAGCCCCACGGTGATTTCCGGATCCGGCAAGGCCGACTGGGCCACGGCCGAATCCCGCGTAGCCTCGACCCGGGCCCGCAGCTCATCCAGGCCGGCATCCCGGGCCAGGGCCCGTTCTTCCGCCTCGGCCATATCCAGCACCGAATTTTGAGCCGCCAGCGTTGGCGGCAAGAGAACAGCCACTGCCATTAGCAGGGCCATCAAAAATGGGAGTTTCATGGGAACGACACCCTCAGCGACTGAAACAGACTAAAGACACACCACCGGTCAATCTGATCGCCGGCAGCAATCCGTTCAGTGAGGGGCTTATTCCAGGAAGCGGCAGCAGTGCAGATAGCACCGCCTGTCATTACTTTGGTAGGTGTATAAGGTTGCAGGGAGGCGGGCGGGTTGGGACGCTGGTGGTGGTCCGGTGGCCGGAACAGTCAACAGCGGGTCCGGCTCGGCATCCCGGTCCTGCTTGCGCTCACCCGCCGGCACCGCCTGCTCGGCCTGGCCACAATCCGCCGCCGACATACAGGCTTGATCCGCCATGTGATGACCGCAGTCGCTCATGACCGTCTCGTGACAGTCATCGCCATTGGCCGGCATCTCGGCCAAGCAGTCCGCCAGCACCTGGGTGCTGAAGGCCATCAGCGTCAGCAGGCACAGTGCGAGAGCGGCAAGTTGTCGGGCCACCTGGGTCACGGGTCCGGTCTCTCCAGTCAACTTGAATTCAATCTAGCATAGCCTGGCTGCCGCCACCATGCCCCTCACAAGCAGTTTTCAGCTGGATTTCATGGCAATTTCAAGCTTCTCACATGGGAAACACCCCCGCCCTGCCCCACACTTGGTCTCGACAGTACCCAACGGAACCAGGAGGTTGCCATGAGAACACTACAGCAAAACCTGCTTATCCTAATCGCCATTCTGACCCTAATCCTGCCTACAATGGGCATCGCGGATTCCCTCAGTGACTACACTGTATCCCCACGGGACGAGCACGGCCGTATATTGGGAACAATGGGCAGAGAGGGTCATGACGTATTCCCGGTCTATTTCACGGAAATAAATGGGCATAGAGTGACCGGCCAGAGAGATGTACTCTGGCTCAAACCCGGAGAGTACGAAATCAAGGCGGCCATCATGCCCTCTGCCTTCCAGCGTAAGATTGTGGGCGCAACCCGCCCAGGCAATCGGATCGAAGTGGAACCCTTGCAGCTCGTTGTGGAAGAAGGCAAGGATTACCGCATTGGTGGCCTCCACCTGCATCGCCAGGAAGGCAGCCAGCGGCGTGCCTTTCGCCTCGTGCTCTGGAAGGTGGACGATGGCGAGGGTGACAGCCATTATCCAGATCTGCCCGCCATGGACAGTTCGGATGACGGCAATGGTGAGGACGAAGACAGCTAAAGCATTCATTGTCGGCCCCGGCCAATGAGCCTGGGCCGACAACTTCCTCACTCGCCGTGAGATAATCGCCATCATCGCCCGGAACTGGACACGGAACCACCATGCCAGCGCGACAGGAAGAGACAAGCAGGCTGCAGTTCAAGGGCTTTGTCTATGAACCGGACAGCGGTCGCCTGAGCGGGCCCACCGGCACCCAGACCCTGCGTCCCCAGGCCGCCCGGCTCCTCGAGGCCTTGCTGGCCCGGCCCGGCGTGGTCATTGACCGGCAAACCCTGGTCGAATCTGTCTGGGGCGAGGGCCGGGTAGTGGAATTCGATGCCGGTCTCTCGGCCCTGATCAAGGAACTCAGAGCGGCGCTGGGCGACCAGGCCGGTTCGCCCACCTTCATCGAAACCATCCCCCGACGCGGAGTCCGTTTCCTGGTCCAGCCAGACACCACAGATCAAGCCGGAAACGCCCCATCCAGCGCCGCTTTGCCGCGCCCCATCCGCTTGATCGTCACGACCATACTCGCCTTGTTGCTGGGCGGGCTGGTGCTGCTGATGGCCTGGGACCTAGTCCCATTTGGCGGCGACCCGGAAGCAGCAGATCGGCCGCCCCGCGTGGCGGTCCTGCCCTTTCTGTCGGTGGATGATGCCGACCGGGAACAACGCGCCTCCATGCTGCTGGCCGACAGCCTGATCGCCGCCTTGGGCCAAGTGGTCAGCCGGGCCGATACCGAACAGGGAAGCCCACCCTACGCCGTGATTGGCCGCACCTCGGTAGTGGACTATCCGGCCGGCGAGGAGCTCTTGCCCCGTTTGGGTCGAGAACTGCGGGTGGACCTGGTAATCGAAGGCAGTTATCGACAGGAAGGCGAACAGGACTGGCTGATTAACATCAGTGCAGTGAAGGTGGAGGAGCAAACCATTCTCCTCTCCCGCAGCTTTGTCAGCGATGCCCTCTCCTCCCAGGCGGTGAGAGAACAGATGCAGAGCTTTGCCCTGGAGCTGGAACAAGCCGCAAGACGTTGCGGCCAGGATTGCCTGGCCACTCAATAAGCCCCCGAACACGGATTCCTTTCCGACGGATTGCTCCAAAACCTTCTGCCCCGGCAAACAAGACTTGACCTTCCAATGATTGGAAGGTTTATCTTGATGTTGAATCCAAGCCAGTACACAGCGAAGGGAGCGGGCATGGAACAGGGTGCTTACCAGATCGCTGATGCCGCCCGGGCCTCCGGGGTATCGGCCCGCCTGATCCGGCATTACGAATCACGGGGGCTGATCCCCGCCCCTCACCGGGGTGCCAACGGCTACCGCTATTACCAGCCTCGGGATATCGAACGCCTTCGCTTCGTTCATCGGGCTCGAAACCTGGGCTTTTCCCTGGCCCAGATCCGGCAATTGCTGGATCTTTGGCAAAACCGGCAGCGCAGCAGCCAGGAGGTCAAACGCCTGGCCCTGTCCCATATTGCCGAGCTGGAAGCGAAAATCCGCGAACTCGAAGACATGCGCAACACCCTCAGGCACCTGGCCGACCACTGCCAGGGCAATGATCGCCCAGACTGCCCCATCCTGGATGATCTGGCCGGGCAGGCCGAGCCGCATGCCGCATCGAATAAGGGACAATGAGCATGAACGAAACAAGGCAGACGAAAAGCGATGAAATCAGGCTGCAACTACAGGGCTTGAGTTGCGCCGGCTGTGTGCGCCGGGCGGAGCAGGCCTTGGCGGACGTGCCGGGCACCGCCCAGGCGGAGGTGAATCTGGCCACCGAATCCGCCATCGTTCGCTATGCGGACACGCCCCCCGAGCTGAAGGACGTATTGGCATCGCTGCGCAAGGCCGGTTACCCGGCCGTCGAGGATGAGGTGGAACTGACCATCGAGGGCATGCACTGCGCTTCCTGTGTAGGCAAAGTGGAAAAGGCACTGGACCGCCTCCCCGGTGTATCGTCGGCCCGGGTCAACCTGGCCACGGAATCCGCCCATGTCCGTCTCCTGCGGGGTGCCGTGAACCCGCAAGCCCTGGAACAGGCGGTGGCCTCCGTGGGCTACCGAGCCCGCCTCCAGGAAGGGCAGACTGACGATCGAGGGGAAGCCGAGCGCGAGGCCCAGCGTGGCAAGCTCAAGCGCAGCCTGATCCTGGCCGCGGCCCTGACCCTGCCCATTTTCATTCTCGACATGGGCGGGCACTTCATCCCACCTTTCCATCACTGGCTGGCGGAGACCTTCGGTCAGCAGAACATCTATTACCTCTTCTTCGTGCTGGCCAGCATTGTGCAGTTCGGGCCGGGGCTTCGTTTCTACAAGCAAGGCCTGCCCACCCTGCTGCGGGGTGCGCCGGACATGAATTCCCTGGTCATGATCGGCACCAGTGCCGCCTGGGCCTATTCCGTGGTGGCCACCTTCATTCCCGGCATCCTGCCCGAGGGCACCGCCCACGTGTATTTCGAAGCCTCGGCGGTGATCATCACCCTGATCCTGGCCGGGCGCTTCATGGAAGCGATTGCCAAAGGCCGCACCAGCGAGGCCATCCGCCGGTTGATGAAGCTGCAGGCCAAGACCGCCCGGGTGATCCGTAACGACGAGGCCGTGGAAACCCCCATTGACCAGGTCCAGGCCGGCGATGAAATCCAGGTCCGGCCCGGCGAACGCATCCCCGTGGACGGCGAAGTCATCGACGGCCAATCCCGGGTGGATGAATCCATGGTCACCGGTGAACCCCTGCCGGTGAAAAAGACGGCGGGCGATGAAGTGGTCGGCGGCACCATCAACGACAGCGGCAGCCTGCGCTTTACCGCCACCCGGGTCGGTGGCGACACCGTGCTGGCCCAGATCATCCGCATGGTGGAAAAGGCCCAGGGGGCCAAGCTCCCCATCCAGGCACTGGTGGACCGGGTCACCGCCGTGTTCGTGCCTATCGTGATTGCCGTGGCCCTGCTCACCTTCGGCGTCTGGATGGTCTTCGGGCCGGCGCCCGCTCTGAGCCTGGCCCTGGTCAATGCCGTGGCCGTACTCATCATCGCCTGCCCCTGCGCCATGGGCCTGGCCACGCCCACCTCCATCATGGTGGGCACCGGGCGAGGCGCCGAACTGGGCACCCTCTTCCGCCAGGGCGAGGCCCTGCAGCGGCTGCGGGAAGTGAATGTGGTCGCCTTCGACAAGACCGGCACCCTCACCGAGGGCGGCCCGGCGCTCACGGATATGGATACCCAAGCCGGCTTCGAGGAAGCACGCGTGCTGGCCATGGCCGCCGCCGTGGAGGACCACTCCGAACACCCCATTGCCCGGGCCATCGTCACTGCCGCCCATGAGCGAAATCTCAGCCTGCCCACGGCCAGCGATTTCGACAGCCACACCGGCCGGAGCGTGACCGCAACGGTGGATGGTGACGCCATCACCATCGGCGGGCCCGGCCTGATGAGCGATCGCGGGGTGGATATCGCCAGCGTCCAGTCCCGGGTGGATCAATTGGCCGACGATGGCAAGACCCCGGTCTTCGTCCTGATAAACGAGCAGCTGGCCGCTGTCTTGGCGGTGGCCGATCCCATCAAGCACGACACCGCCGAGACCATCCGGCGCCTGCATGCACTGGGCCTGGAAACCGTCATGATCACCGGCGACAACCGCCGCACCGCCGAAGCCGTGGCCCGGGAAGTGGGCATTGGCCGGGTCTTGGCCGAGGTCCGGCCCGACGGCAAGGTGGAAGCGGTAGAGCAACTGCAGCAGGAACAGCGAAAGGTGGCCTTCGTCGGAGACGGCATCAACGATGCCCCCGCCCTGGCCCAGGCCGATGTGGGCATCGCCATCGGCAGCGGCACTGATGTGGCCATCGAAAGCGCGGATGTGGTCCTGATGGGTGATGAGCTGGCCGGTGTCCACCGGGCCATACGACTGTCCCGGGCCACCTTGAGAAACATCCGTCAGAACCTGTTCTGGGCCTTCGCCTACAACACCGCCCTGATCCCCGTGGCCGCCGGCGTCCTCTACCCCGTCATGGGGTTGTTGCTCTCCCCCATGTTCGCCGCCCTGGCCATGGCCGCATCGAGTGTCTGTGTCTTGACGAATGCCTTGCGATTGAGACGGTTTGCGGCTTGAGAAATAGCTTGGTCTCACGCAAAGTCGCCAAAACACCGAGGGTCGAAAGAGGATATCTTGCGCGGAGAAACCGCAACACCGTAGGAGCGAATTTATTCGCGATAACCATCCGATGCCGAGACGGCATCTACATGCGATCGCGGATAAATCCGCTCCTACGGTTTCTGGAGCCCACCGCATATGGTTCTGTTATGATGTAACGCCTTTTTCTCAGCCCAGCCCCACAACTCATGACTGTTGATTCCCCCGCCAAGGCCGACATTCACCAGGCAAGACTGCTGGTTGCAGCTGCCCTCATACTGCTTTTTGTTTCAGGTTTTGCCGCCCTGGTGTATCAGGTGTTGTGGCTGCGGGAGCTGGGGCTGCTGTTTGGGGCCACCGCCCAGGCGGCGGCCACCACCATTGCCGTGTTCTTTGCCGGCATCGCCGCCGGGGGCTGGTTCTGGGGGCGGCTGGCGTCACGCTTTGAGCGCCCGCTTTTGGTCTTCGGGCTGCTGGAGCTGGGGGTGGCGGCCACCGCGCTTTTGCATTTCGTGCTGGTGGATGCCTACCACGCCCTCTACCCGGCCATTTACGCCATTGCCGGGGATCACCTGGGGCTCAACACCTTATTTAAGGGCATGCTGGCCTTTACCGTGCTGTTTCCGCCCGCCTTTTTGATGGGCGGGACCCTGCCCATGATGGGCCAGCACCTGATCCGCCAACCCCAGGACCTGGGCCGGACCGGTTCGCTCCTCTATGCCCTCAACACTCTGGGCGGGGCCAGCGGGGCCTTTGCCGCGGCCTTTGTCCTGCCCCTGGCGCTGGGCTTTGTGGGGGCCTATCTGCTGGCCATCGGCCTGGACCTACTGGTGGGGGTGGCGGCCATTGCCCTGGTGCTCAGCTTGGGACAGCTGCCGGCGCCTGCCTCCACCCAGGCCCCGACTGACAGTAGCAAGACCGCCCCCTCCGCAAGCGCCGCATTGGCGCCAATAAAAAGCGGTTTCCGGCGGGGGCTGGTGTGGTGGCTGGCCTTCCTTTCCGGCTTTCTCACCCTGGCGGTGGAAGTGCTGTGGACGCGGATGTTCGCCCAGGTACTGCAGAACTCCGTCTATACCTATGCGGTGGTGTTGATCCTGTTTTTGGGGGCCCTGGCGATCGGGGCGTCTGTCGCCAACCGCTTGGCGGCCCGGCGCCTGAACCCGGTGGCGGTCACCGCCGGGCTGCTGGCACTGTCGGGGGTAGCACTGGCCACCACGCCGTTCAGCTTCCACGCCGTTACCGGCGGACTGGCCTATATGGGTCAGGACGGGGGCTTTGTTCGCTACATCATCAGCGTGTTTGCCCATGCCGGGGCGGTGATGCTCATCCCCGCCATCCTGCTGGGTGCGCTTTTCCCCTTCCTGCTGCGGGCCCTGGAGCGGGATGACGTGGTGCCGGGCAAGGCCATCGGGCGCCTGGTGGCGGCCAATACCGTGGGCGCCATCCTGGGTTCCCTGGTAGCCGGCTTCGGCCTGCTGAGCCTGATCGGGCTATGGCCGAGCATTCTTTTGATGGCCGGCGGATACCTGGTTTTGGCGGTGGTCACCATTGGCCTGCATCCGCTACGTCATCGCCTGGCCTGGGCGGTTGCCTGTGCCAGCCTCATGGTGCCCTTGCTGGTACTGGATACCGGCCAGCTCAACCGCCTGCAGCTGGCCCCCGGCGAGCGGGTCATTGAGCTGGTGGAAGGGGCCCATGCCACGGCGGCCGCCACGGAGCGGGACGGCCACCGACTGATCCGGGTGAATAATTTCTACCGCCTGGGCGGCACCGGGGCCCTGGACTCAGAGCGAAACCAGGCCCGCATCCCCCTGCTGGTGCATCCCGACCCCGAATCGGTCTTCTTCCTTGGTCTGGGCACCGGGATTACCGCCGGGGCGGCGGGAGATTTCCCGGTGGAAGTGATCACCATTTGCGAACTGCTGCCGGAAGTGATTCAACTGGCAGAGCGCCACTTCAATGAACCGGCCCGGGGCCTGTTTGACGACGAGCGGGTACGGATCCGGGCCGAGGACGGTCGAAACTGCCTGGCCGGCAGCCGCCGGCAACACGATGTGATCATCAGCGACCTGTTCACCCCCTGGCGGGCCGGCACCGGCAATCTCTACACCGTCGAGCACTATGAGATCGTCAAGTCGCGACTGGCCGAGAACGGGGTCTTCGCTCAGTGGCTACCCCTTTATCAACTGTCACGGGAAGAGTTCGAAACCATTGCCCGCACGATCAACTCGGTTTTCCCGCAAGTCGTGCTCTGGCGGGGCGATATGTACCCCAAGGGGCCCATCGTGGCACTCATTGCCTATGGCGAAGAGACCACCTTGCCCTTGGAGGCAGTCCAGGCCAATACCCAGGCCATGGCTGCCCCCGGCACCGACCCGGACGCCACCCTGGCCGCGCTGTTGCGCTTTTATATCGGCAATATCGGGGAAAGCGGATTGATGGAGGACGGCCCCGTCAATACCGACAACCGGCCGATCATTGAGTACGGCGCTCCCCGGACCCAGCGAGGCGAGGATGAATGGTTCGTGGGCATGGAACTGGCCCGTTTCTACGAGGCCCTCGCCAATGCCCTGCCACCGGCGCAAGACCCCTACCTGAACGGCTTAAACGAGGCCCAGCGGGGTTATGTCACCGCCGGACTCAGCTATTACCGCTACATGGTGTTGCTGAGCGAGGGCCATGAACAGGCCGCCCAGGTTTTCCTGGAAGACTTCCTGGAACGCACCCCCTTCGATTTCGCTCCCGACCCGGCCAGTGACGATAACGCACCCACCGGTTGGGAGGCTGGGCGTTAGTTAGTTTCAGACTGGATGCCCAAAGACATCAAGACATTGCGCTGCGCCTCAGCCCCTTTGCGAGAGCACATTCGCGCGGGGCTCGACTGGACAGAATCCGGCGGCTCCCCCAAGATACGCCCCTTGCCAAGGCATTCATTCAATCAGCGAGGAAGGGCCATGAGCAGCGGGGACAATGCGCTGTATTCCGCCGACATCAAGAGTCTCGAGAAGATCCACAGCGGCAAGGTCCGGGACCTGTATGCCGTGGATGAGCACCACCTGCTGGTGGTGGCCTCGGATCGCCTGTCGGCCTTTGACGTGGTCCTGCCCGACCCCATTCCGGGCAAGGGCGAGGTGCTGACCGCCATCTCCAACTTCTGGTTTGCCCGCACCACCGGCATCGTGCCCAATCATATTGCCGATATGACCCTGGAACAGGCCCTTCCCGACGAGGTCGAACGGGCCCGGGTAGCCAGCCGGGCCATGGTGGTCAAGCGCCTTAAACCGCTGCCCATTGAGGCCATTGTCCGGGGCTATTTGATCGGTTCAGGCTGGAAGGACTATCAGCAAAGCGGCAGCGTCTGCGGCATCAGCCTGCCCCAGGGCCTCAAACAGGCCGATATCCTGCCCCAGCCCCTGTTCACCCCTTCCACCAAGGCGGCCGTGGGCGACCATGATGAAAACATCGGCTTTGATGAAGTCGAGCGTCTGCTGGGTGAAAAACTGGCCCAAGAAGTGAAGGAAGTCAGCATCGCCCTTTACACCTATGCGGTCAAACATGCCGAATCCCGGGGCCTGATTATCGCCGATACCAAATTCGAATTCGGCCTGGACGAAAATAACCGACTGCACCTGATCGATGAGGCTCTGACACCGGACTCGTCCCGTTTCTGGCCCGCCAGTGAATATGCCCCGGGCATGAGCCCGCCCAGCTTCGACAAGCAGTTCGTACGGGATTACCTGGAAACCCTGGACTGGGACAAGACAGACCCGGGCCCCAAACTGCCGGCGGATATTATCCGCAAGACCGCGGAAAAGTACCGCGAAGCCCAGAGATTATTAACAGAATAATCATCCCCCTTTCCCACGGCTGAGGGGCGCAGCAACCGACATCTTGATCCGCCCGGGGAGACGATCTTGAATAATGCCGGCAAGGGCATTCTGGGCAGTTTGCTGAGCAGCACCCGCGATTTGCTGCCCATTGTCGCGGTGGTGGCCTTTTTTCAGCTGATTGTCATCGGTAGCCCCCTGCCCGATTTGCTGGCCCTCCTCCAGGGCATGTTGTTCGTCATCATTGGACTGACTCTCTTCGTGCATGGCCTGGAAACCGGCCTCTTTCCCATCGGCGAATCCATGGCCAAAGCCTTTGCCAGCAAAGGCAGCGCATTTTGGCTGCTGGTGTTTGGTTTCTCCCTGGGTTTCGCAACCACGATTGCGGAGCCCGCATTGATTGCCATCGCCGGCGAGGCCGCCACGGTCGCCGCCGCAGAAGGCCGCATCGCTTCGGATCAAGCCGCCCAGGATGCCTGGGCGCTTGGATTGCGCATCACGGTGGGGCTGGCAGTGGGATGTGCCATCCTGCTTGGGGTGCTGCGCATTCTGCTGGGTTGGCCACTGCATTATCTGATCATCGGTGGTTACGGCCTGGTCATGGCCATGACCGGTTTCGCCCCGGAGGAAATCGTCGGCATTGCCTATGACGCGGGGGGTGTCACTACATCCACCATCACCGTGCCCCTGGTCACTGCTCTGGGGGTGGGACTCTCCATGGCCATTCGGGGACGAAATCCGGCCATCGACGGCTTCGGCCTGATCGCCTTTGCTTCCCTGACGCCGATGATCTTCGTGATGATCTATGGGGTGCTTAGCTGATGGATACCACCCTGGCGGATTTCACACAGGCCTTTCAGCTCACCCTGTGGAGCACACTCAAGGATGTGGCCCCCATTCTGGCCGTTATCCTGGTGTTTCAATTCCTGGTGCTGCGCCGCCGCATCCCCAACCCCTGGCGAATGATCAAGGGCGGGCTGTACGTAATTGCCGGCCTGGTCTTCTTTCTCATGGGTCTGGAACAGGCCCTGTTCCCCTTGGGCCGCTCCATGGCGGAACAACTGACGGCACCTGAGTTTATTCAGGGGAGCGATGCACCCACCGACGTTATTGCCCATTGGAGTGATTACTACGCCGTCTACCTCTTCGCCTTCAGCATAGGGGCGGCGGCGGTCATGGTGGAGCCTGCCGTCATTGCGGTCGCCATGAAGGCCCATCAACTTTCCGGTGGCGCCATCCACGCGAATCGACTGAGAATCGCAATTGCCGTCGGGGTAGGTGTGGGCATTGCCATTGGCTCATTCCGCATCGTCACGGGCGGCTCCCTGCACTATTTCATTCTTGGCGCCTACTGCATTGTCATCATTCAGACCCTGTTTGCACCACGCCACATGATTCCGCTGGCCTATGATTCTGGCGGGGTTTCCACTTCCACGGTCACGGTGCCCATCGTGGCCGCCCTGGGCCTGGGGCTTGCCAGCAGCCTGCCAGGCCGTAGCCCCTTGATCGATGGCTTTGGCATGATTGCCTTTGCCGTGATCTTCCCGGTTATCTCCGTTCTCGCTTTTGCCCAGATTGCCCATTGGCGGGGACGCTCACATGCGAAGGGAGACAGTCACGATGAAACTGAAACTAATCATCGCACTGGTGAATGACAACCATACCGACCAGGTTTTGAACGCCGCCCGTGAAGCCGGTGCCACCGGCAGCACCGTTATTAATAATGCACGTGGCGAAGGACGACATCCTCGCAAGACCTTCTTCGGCCTGGAACTGACCGCCCAATGCGATGTGCTGCTGTTTCTGGTGGAAGAGGGACTGGCCGAGAAGGTCATGAAAGCCGTTAATCGGGCCGGTCAGTTCGATACCCAGTCCGGGACCGGCATGGCCATCCAACTGGCCGTGGAACATGCCACGGGCCTGGACGGCCAATTGGAAGCCATGATGGCCCAACAGCACACACAGCAAAGGGATGATGCGCAATGACGGCACTTGAACTGCGAGCAGGGTCCAAAGCCCTTGCCCGTGTTCGTGAGCATGGACTGAGGCCGGAGCAAGTAAAGTCGGTAACCGCCGCATCGGGCGGTCCCAAGTGGCTGATTCTCTCCGAATTCGACCGCTATTTCTTCGGCCAGTGGCTGGCCGATGCCCAGCAACCCATCACTCTGACGGGTTCTTCCATCGGCGCCTGGCGCATGGCCATTCAGGCCCAGGCCGATCCCCAGATGGCACTGGATCGTTTCCTGCACAGCTATGTGTATGAGCAACGCTATCCCCGGCGGCCCGGGCCGGCGGTCATCTCCGCCGAATGCCGACGCCTGCTGGACCTGGCCCTGGGGGATAACGGGGCCCGGGAGGCGGTGACCAATCCCCGCCGTCCCTTGCGCATCATCACCTGCCGAATGAAGCCGGAGAAGCGGCTGTCCGGACCCGGACTGTATTCAAGATTGCTGGGCGCGGCACTGGCCAACCGACGGGATCGACGGCGCCTGGGGCGCTGGGTCCGCCGCAGCCTGTTCGAGACCCAAGCGGCGGCCGCCACCCTGGCCGCCCCCGATGATCTGCCCACGGAACGCTTTGAACTCACGGCCGAGAACCTGCGTCCCGCCCTGCTGGCCAGCGGTGCCATTCCCGGCATCATGGAAGTCATGCACGATATCCCCGGCGCCAAGGCCGGCACCTATCTGGACGGCGGGATCACGGACTACCACCCGGCCCTGCCGGATGCGGTGGGCGACGGCATTCGCGTCTTTCCCCATTTCTATCCCGCCGCCATCCCCGGCTGGTTTGATAAATCCAGATGCGAGCGCCACAACCAACTGCCTGGCCTGGACAACACATTGATCATCGCCCCTTCACGGGAACTCGTGGCCAGCCTGCCCCACGGAAAGATCCCCGACCGCAAGGACTTTTACCGCTTCCATGACGCGGAACGCATAGCCTATTGGGAGCAAGTGGTCGATGCTTCCCGGCAAATGGGGGAAGCCTTCCTGGCGCTGGCCGAATCCGGCCAGGTGGCGGAACAGGTCAAGCCCCTCTGAACGGCTGCACGGGGACATGGCGCCGTCCATGGGCCCTCTCATTTAGTGGGACTTGGATTTGTCAAAGTGGCGTTCCATGAGGGAGATGATGCCCATCTCGTCCAGGCTGTCCAGACGGGCTTCGCCAATGAACTCAAGATCCTCACCGCCGGGGGTACCGATGCCGATGCCTACACTGTCCGGCATGGAGTCCTTGAGGATGAACATCAAGCGTTGATTGGAACGCCGATCATCAATGCTCACCGCATCCACGTCATCTCCCAGGCGACGCAGACTTTCATTGCTGGCACCCACCACCGTGAAGGCGTCCGAATGCTTGGCATTGAAGGCCTCGTTGGCGGCGGTGGCCTTGTCCACCAGGCTTTGCAAGCGTTCGCCGAACATACTCATTATTCAAACCTCCGTTCCACACCCCGCCCCGGAGTACCCAGGGGCGGGATGGATTCGGCTTCGGGTTGCGTCACGGGTTGTTCTTCCAGGGTCTGGAGCAGTTCCTCAACCGCCCTTTGCAGCTGGGCATCCTCTCCCCGCCAAGTGGCGTGAGGCTTGTTCTCCACTTCGATGTCGGGGGCAATGCCGCGGCCCTCCACGATCCAGCGGCCATCCGGATCGAACACCGGCAGGGAGGCAGCGCGCATCAGACCCCGGTCCACCAGGCGGTTCTGGTCACTTAACCAGACACCGGCCCCGGCGGTTTGCTGGCCGATAAGCGGCCCGAGACCGAGGGATTTCACCCCGGCGGAGAAGGTCTCGCCATCGGAGTAGGTGAGCGGATCGATCAAGACCGCCAAGTGCCCACGGAAGGCGTTCTGCATGTTCCAGAACGGGGCCTGACCCGGCGGCTGCCAGAAGGACCAGGCCCGGCCCAGCAGCTTTTCAATGATCCAGGAATCGATATTGCCGCCCCGGTTGCGGCGCACATCGATAATGAGCCCGTCGCGGTCGATATTGGCGTAGAACTCCCGGGCAAAATCGGCAATGTCGTTGGGGCCCATGGCGCGCAGATGCAGATAACCGATACGGCCGTCAGACATTTCCTCCACCGCATTACGACGGCTTGTCACCCAGTCCCGGTAACGCAGGGCATCGTTCTCCCAGCCATGGACCGGCTTGACGATCACCGAGCCGGTCTCGCGGCCACGACGATAATCCAGGCGAGTCTGCTCCCCCGCCTGCCAGGCCAGCAGCTGATGGATATGATCCACCTCCGTCACGGCACGGCCATTCACATGGGTGACCACATCGCCTTCACGTAAATTCACACCGGGCCGGGCCAGGGGAGAGCCCTGGCTGGGCAGTTCAGGATCGGTCTGGTAGATACGGCTGATCCGGGCACCCTCTTCCACGGGCTCAAAATCCGCCCCCAGGAAGGCCGGACGGGCGGACTCCGGATCATCCCGGTAATCACCGCCCCGTACCTGGGAATGCAGCACGCCCAGCTCGGCCACCATCTGGCCCATTAGATCGTCCAGCTCGCGGCGATCGGCAATGCGGTCCACGAAGGGCTCGTATTTCTCCCGCACCGCTTCCCAATCGACGCCCCGCATCTCGGGATCAAAGAGAAAATCTCGCTGCATGCGCCAGGCATCGGCGAACATCTGCCGCCATTCCACGGCCGGTTGAACGGGCAGACGCCAGTTGCCGATACGCACCCGGGCCTCTTCCAGATCACCCGGCATCTCACCACCGGCCGGCACGATAAAGAGCTCGCCATTGCGACGCACCATCAGTCGGTCCCGTTCCGCCGAGACCTGCAAAAGATCCAGATTCTCGCCAAAGGTCTCCAGGCGCGGGCGGTCCTTGCCGAAATCAATGGTATGAACCAGCGGACTACCCTCGGTGGGCCGGTCAATTAGAAAGAGTCGGTCGGCCCCCACCACCAGGTTGTCATAGTTACCGGGGTCCACCGGTACCTGGAACAGGCGCTCGGCCAGGCCATCCCAATCGATGCCCGGAATATCATCGGTCTCGCCATGATCGGGACGCTCCTCGATCAGCTCATTGCGCGGCTGCAGAGGAAAGACGTTGCCCTCCTGCAGGCTGATGGCAAAGAGCTGGGCCCGGCGATCGAACATGGGGCCCATGTTGCGATCCCCCCAGGGAGAACCCGGCGTGGCTCGGAAGTGACGGTTGGAGAGGAAGTACAGCCAGCGACCATCGGGGCTGAAGGCTGGTGCATAACTTTCATAGCGATCACTGGTGAGGGTATGCAGCCCGCCCCGGCGGGTCTCATAAAGCAGGACCTGCACCCGCTGCTGTTCACTGTCCGGCCGTACCAGTGCCAGGCCACTACCGTCCGGTGACCAGACCAGGTCCCGATAGCCCTGTCCTTCAGAATCATCAATCTGTTGATTACGGCCCCGGCGGGTGTCATAGAGGAACAGTCGTCCGTCCATGTCCTGGTGCGCCACGTAACGACCATCCGGGGAAATGCTCAGACCGGTACGCTGGGTCTGGGCATCGTCGGTGAGCTGCTCACCGTCACCACGGCCATCGGCCGGAAAACGCCAGAGTTCCACTTCATCACTGGCATCCACAAAGGCATAGACCCACTGGCCGTCCGGGCCCAGCACCGCTTCCCGGGCACGGCTGGCCTCAGGCAGTTCGATTTCAATACGGCGCAACTCGCCGGTACCGACAATGGCCAGCCTGCCCCGGGCCGTCAGCGCCACCCGATCCCCCTCGGGGGCGAAATGGATCGAGTCCAGGTAATCCATGGGGCTGTCCAGCCAGCGTTCCCGGGCATGGGCGCGATCCGTGGACAAGCGAATATCAACTTTCAGGTCCTCGCCACTGACCGTGTCCAGCAGTCGAATGTCAGCGCCGTGTTGATAAACAATGCGTCCCTCATCTCCCATACTGGGGCGACGCACCTCAAAATTCTCATGTTCAGTCAGCGCCGTGAATTCACCGGACTCCGGATCCAGTCGGCCCAGGTTGTAGAGGCCACTGACATCACTCAGCACAAAGAGATTCTCACCATCGCTCATGGGATGATTCAGGTTAGCATCGTGATCCAGTCCGATACGGTGGGCCTCTTCGTCGCCTTCAAGATTGAATGCCCAGAGCTGGGCCATGGCGCCACCTCGGTATTCGCGGGCATTGTCCGCCGTCACTGCCAGACCAAATCGGGTAAACACCAGTTGGGAGTCTTTCAGGAAAGCGCCTTCACGGGCATCTGCCAAGGGCAGCTCGCTGATCTCGAGGCTCTCAGGGTCAACCTGGTTCAACAGCCAGTACCAACTGGGCCCCACCCGATTGTTACTGGCGAAAAGAACCTTCCCTTCCGGCGTCCAGCCCTCCACCTGGACATGTCCCCCTTCCCAAGTAATCCGTTGCGGCTCCCCGCCACTGGCCGGCATGACATAGACATCGGCATTGCTCTCATATCGGCCAGTAAACGCTATCCACTCTCCATCCGGCGAAAAATGTGGCGCGCTGGCCTCTGAAGCGTGACTGGTGAGGCGGCTGGCGGTTCCACCATCTACGGAGACGGACCACAGATCACCTTCCGCAGCAAAAACCAGGGTGTCCTCGTGCAAAGTGGGTGATTGATAGTAGCCAAGCGTCCCGGCCAGGACTGGCGCGGTCACGAGGGACAAAGTGGTCAGCAAAAGGGCGCGAAAGAGCATTCTTCACTCCTGAACAGGCTAGGACAATTGGGGCGTCATTCCAATAGAATGTCATTTATACCGAAAACAAGAGGAAAATTCACTCGACTTCCGGTGAGACAAATGATGAGCAGCTCGGACCGAGAAAGGGCCCAGGGCTGTTTTTTCGGCCTACAAAGTTAATTATGCAGCCGCCAGACAAAAGTCCTGGCCGTGTCAATGCCCTAACAAGGCTTAGATTTATCTTTCAGGCGCGATCGAAAGAAAAGGAATGCTGTAAATATAATACCGCCGATTAGAACGCTGAAAAGCCAGATATTGATCGCCACATATTCTCCGGCTGTGACAGGCTCAGCAGTAGCACCCGGGAACCTCCCCCCGACAAAAAGCTGAACCAGGCCCTGGAACACCATATGAAAACCGATAGAGGCCCAAACAGAGCCTGCGACAATTCGCGCAAGGGCAAGCACAATGCCGAAACTGAGGAAAAGCACGACCCGGTCCCAGTTAATTGACCATTCAGGTGTTATACCAAAGATGCTCTGTAGCCCGATAAGTGAAAAAGCCATCCCCATGAACAGAAATGCCTGGATAATAACTGAAGCCCAAAGTCTGAAACCCACTGCGAGCGAATTCAGCACCAGCTTTCGAAAGACGAACTCCTCGGGTATCGCTTCAGCGATCAGCACTATGATCATATGAACCAGCAGAGCGGACAGGCCAGCTGCCGTCAAAGGGCTCAAGATTAATTGGTAATCGCCAATCAAGACACCAAAACTGAGCCCCAATACGGCCAAAACGCCACATGAGCCTGCACCGACAAGAAACGCAATGACTGGTCGCCCCTTCCACCCTACCCGGGAATCGGAAAGGTAATCGGGTTTCCAAAGCAAGACCACCGCTACCAACGCCAGACCTGACAGCGCGAAACTCACAGCGCGGACGAGCATTGGTGCATCCATAAAGTCTGTAGCGACCAAGACGCAAAAGAATATGACTGAAAAAACCGCTGTGACCCCGACAGCAAATACCAGAGAGGCCAACTTGCTTTTCTCGTATAGAGAGTCTGTATGATTATTTGCGATCATAATATCAATCAACTATGCCGCCTTCCGGACCAAAGAAGAAGACCCATGTAGCAAAGTCATCAGTGAAATTTTCAAATCGATGCTCGGCGCCCGCGGGAACAAACAGCACTTCACCCGCCTCGAATGGCTGCTTGTCGGCACCATTGATAAATTGGCCCGAACCGGAAATTATCACATAGACCTCATCCCTTGCGTGAGGCTTCTGATAATCCACACCATCTGGCTTATAGATCTCAACCTGAAGGGTTCCGTGCCGAAAAACCTCAGCAAATGGCATGTCCTTGTTGTCTGAAATCATTCCCAGAGCATTCGACCGAGTGAGTCGTTTTGTCATATACCCTCCGTGTGAATTCAATATGGGCAATAGCAAATAACCCCGTCTACCAACAACGTTTCGCTCTATTCTGAGAACGCGCCATGGTAGACCACCTCTCCCTGGGGAACTCTGGAATCGAAGGGCAAGGCCTGGAAATACTCTTTTGGCGCACTCGAAAATACCAAGCCATCAAAAGCCCTAAACCCAAATCGACAAGCACGCTTGGATTATGGCAATAACCGGAACAACAAGCTGGCGTCACATTATCAAGCACTGTCACCCTCAACATGCTTCTTGAAATTCAGCAGAATGCTTTGCCAACCATCTCGTTGTTGCTCTGCCGACATCTCATCTTCTGCCTCGAATGTCTCTACCACTTGAACATTGTCTCCAATCTCATGGAAGGAGACCTTAACAACCCTCTCATCACCAAGCGTGAATTCAATGCGATAAGGGCTATCGATAGCAGTGAATTCGCCTTCAAAATCGAATCCCATTGATCCATCCTTAGATTCCATTCGGTAGTTGAATTTCCCACCGACCTTCAGGTCCAGGGTAGCGTCAGGACAGCACCAATCATCTGATGCAAAATTCCAACACTTGATCTCCTCCGGCGTCGTCCATGCCTGCCAAACTCGTTCGATCGGCGCATTGACGGTAGTTTCGATCGATATTTCCATAATTACTCCTTGCGTGAAGCGTAAAACCATTAAAAACAAAATCCACCAATGCCGCTGAGGAATAGACAAAGATGGTGCCTATCACTCCTCCGTTTCCCCGTTCGTCGAATGAAAGAGCTGCCATTCGACAGGAATTTTTGGGCATTTAAAACCAGTCGGAACTGGCACCGAGGTCAACTCTCCATTCCATCACGCGACGCCTTGTACTGCCCTCCTTCCTTCAGCCGACTGGCATTCAGGCGATAACTGGAAATGTAGTAAGGTATTTTCCCCGGATTCTGCTCTGCTCTGACCGGACCACACTGGGTCGAGATCGGAATCACACCGGTCCAGACATCCTTCGGATCGCCGGGTTCGGGACTCCCAGCCGGACCCGAACGTTGCTTGACCGAAAAAGTTTCAATGGGAAGCCTAAGCACCGTGGTGGCCGCCGCTTCCTTGCGGTTGGCGGGCCGGGCTTCCTGGGAGCGGCCCGGTATCATGAAGTCAACCAGGTGATCGAAGGCCCGGGCCTTCTCTGCCGGATCCTCAATGGTCCTTGCCTGGCCAAAAATGACGGCGGAACGATAGTTGGCCGAATGATCAAAGACCGAGGCCGCCAGTACCAGTCCATCCAAGTGCGTCACGGTGACGCAGACCGAGATGCCCGTGGACAGCTCACGCAACAGTCTTGAGGCAACCGATCCGTGCAGCAACAAGTCCCGCCCCTCACGGGCATACAACATGGGAATGACCACCGGTGCTTTGTCCTGCACGAATCCCACATGGCAAACGATCCCATCATCGAGGACGCCCCGGACCGCCTCGAAATCGTATTTTCCTCGGTTACGTTTCCTTTGCACGATATGCCCTTCCGTCATGGGACCTCCTTAAATGTTGTGTCATCAGAGCAGTTAAGCCGCTAGACTAGCCACAAAGCGGTTTCATCCATAGATCCAATCTGTTGATTCTGATAGGTCCAAACATGTTTATTCGGCTTGATGGTGAAGGCCCGATCTATCGCCAAATCTATCGCCAAGTACGGGACGCCATCCTTGCCGGGCAACTGCCGCCGGGCAGCCGGCTGCCTGCCACCCGACCGCTGGCTAGGAAGCTGGGTGTGGCAAGAATCACGGTGATACAAGCGTACGAGCAGCTCGACGCCGAAGGCTATCTGGATTCGCGTCGCGGTGCCGGCACCCGGGTAGCGGCAGCCCTGGAAGGACTGTTGGAGGCGCGATTCACCGGGCACGATGCACCAATACCTCGCTTGTCCAGCCTGGCTCGCTACGCAGCCGATAACCGCCCAGGCAGACCTGTCGGTCGGAACACCCCGATACTGGACTGGGATTTCCAGTATGGCCGGCCGGCAGTGAGCCGGGAAATGCTGTCAGACTGGCGTCGTTCCCTGCGACAGGCGGCAATCTCCCCGCGCATCGGCTACCCGGATCCCATGGGCGAACCGGATCTGCGGGAAAGCCTGGCCGCACACCTGCGCGAACATCGAGGCCTGTTGGCCGATCCAGCTCGGATCATGGTGGTGAGTGGCACCCAGCAAGCCTTGGACCTGATCGGCCGCTGTATTCTGAACCCGGGTGACGGAGTGGTACTGGAAGAACCGCAATATCAGGGAACGCGTCACGCCTTCAGCGCCATCGGCGCCCGCCTGTTGGGCCTACCGGTGGATGGCGATGGCTTGCGTACCGCGACCCTGCCCGATGACCCCGGCCACTACGAAGCACCGATTAAGCTGGCCTGTGTGACACCCTCGCACCAGTTCCCTCTGGGCGGCGTCCTGCCGGTATCCAGACGCTTGGCATTACTGCAATGGGCGTCTCGACAGGATGCCTGGATCATCGAGGATGACTACGACAGCGACTACCGCCATGAAGGCGGGACTCTCCAGTCACTGTACAGTCTCGACCGTAGCCGCCGGGTGATCTACATCGGCACTTTCTCCAAGGTCTTGTTTCCCGGCCTGCGCCTGGGCTACCTGGTCCTGCCCAGCACTTGGGTAGAACCCATGCGGCAACTGAAATGGCTCAATGATCGCGGCAGCCCTGCCCTGGAACAGCGGGCGCTGGCCGAGCTGTTCCGCAGCGGTGCCTTTCGCCGTCACCTGGAACGCAACGCCCGTCAGCTTTCTGAACGCCGCGAAGCCCTGGTGGCCGCACTACGGGAGCACTTTGGGCAGGCAGTGGAAATCCTTGGCGCCCGGGCCGGTATGCACCTGGTGGCCCGCTGGCCGGACCATCCTCCCGAACAGAGCACTGCACTGATCCAGACCGCCGCAAAACACGGCATCGGCATCTACGCCACCAGCCCCTACTATCTGCACAGCCACCCCACCAGTCTGGAACTGTTACTAGGCTATGCCACCCTGGAACCGGAGCAGATTCGTGAAGGCATAAAGCGCTTGAAAAAACTTTGGTCGGTTTTGCACTGATCCTATTGACCGGCCACCCATGCCTTTTCACTCAGAAATCCATGGTCGCTCTCAACGTAACTTGACGCGGGGAGTTATAGGCGAACGCGCTATCCCCCCTGACCTCCCAGGAAAAATCGTCAAATGCATTGCTTAGTCGCAAACGCAGAAAGCCGCTCTTGTCATTCCACCGGAAACGGTAACGTGCCCCTAGATTGACGACCGTCGTGCCAGAGACCTTCAGGGTATTCTCCAGGTTAGCCATACGCCGTCCTGAGTACTCAGCGGAAACATCCAATGAAAGAGCCGGTAAGGAACGCAAACGGTAGTTCAAGTCGGCGATGACCTGGTGGCGCGCAGTCCCCACAGGACGTTCGCCGATGGTCTCCGCTTCAAAGGTATCTGTGGTTACTACGGGGTCCATGAGGGTCGCCCCTGTGACCAGAGTCAACCCTGGCAACGGCTCGCCGGAAAGTGACAGCTCTACCCCTTCATGTCGCTGCTTGCCAAGTTGCCTGAAGATATCCTCGGCATCCATGGCGAAATAGGGCTTGTCAATCTGAAACACACCGGCAATCAACTGCAGCCCCCTCTCCGTCTGCCAATGTAAGCCAAAGTCGGTTTGTTCGGTACGCAGGGCCGGTGGCGCCTCGTCCCGATTGGCTGCGACCTCCGGTGCAACCGGGCTCTCTTCCAAGCCCCGGGAATAGTTGGCATACAGCGCCAGAGAAGAATCGATTTCCAGGATGCCGCTGGCATTATAGAGCCAAGGCGTTTCTATCGATGACGGCAATGCACCTTCCGGTGGTACCACCTGTTTGCGATAATCAGCCCGTTGTAGGCCAACACTGACTTCCGCCACCCCGGGCCAGTGCCCCTGGTACGCCACACCGGCAGTCCACTGTTGAACCTCATCAAGCGTCTGATCACCAAATTGGAGCTGAGGCTCCGGAACGGGCGCCTCACTGCCGATCTGCCCTGGGCCCAGATTGACTTGATCGGATCCGCCGTACCGACGAGATTGTTCGCGGCCACGAAGTGACAGATGCAGTTGGTGATTGGCATCAGCCGCTTCAAATCCGCGCGACAAGCGAATCTCCCCGGATGTAGAGCCGAAGCGCTGAGACGGGTTGGCGATTACCGTCCTTTCAGCGCGACCTTCGGAGTCAGTCTCCCGGAACTGAACGGAGAAGCTTCTCAGTGGCTTTTCAATGGAACGAAACAGGCCGCTTCGCAATGTCCAGCGACCTACAGAAGCGCCCGCCAGCACGCCGTAATTGGCGCGGGTTCTGTCGGTCGTTGCCCAGCGTTGACTGGCATAACGATGCCGGGAAATTTCCGGCGGAAGATGGTCGTCATCCACGTGGATTGTCAGGCTGACATCCATATCCCGGGTATCGGTATAACTCCAGAAAGGCATCACTTCCACCCCTTCCGCAGGTTGCCAATGGGGAATGACCGCGATCGATGTCACAGAGGAATCTCCCCCTTCGGAATAACGGTGTTCATACTGGCCTATACCAAGACCGACATTCAGCCTGTCATCCTCAAGGGGAAGTTGGGCATCCAGCTCAATCTGCCGCCCTCCATTGCTGTTGACCTGGGGCGCTATGCGAAAATCAGGCTGTTGTTCCGGGGTCCGGATCCTCACGTCGGCGATACCAGTCGGTGCAGAAAAGGGATCAGCAAGCGTCGTCGGCCCCACGCGAATGGTCGTTCCACTGACCAGTCGCCCAGTAAAGGCAGAAAGCTGATCGAAATAGAGGCCGCCAACACGTACATTGCCCGCATCCACGGGACTGAATCCTCGTACATTGCCAGCCTGATAGAGGCCGATGCTTTCACCGCCAATGCTAGTCCCAAAGGCGTCCCCGGCAGTTGTCACGGGGTTTTCTTCAGCAGGGTCCGACTGACCTGCCTGCACCGAATCAGAAAAGGAAACGAGGTGAACAACAAATAGAACAGCGAATATCTGACGCATGACACGAGCCCTTATTGCTATATTAATTTCTCGCCAGGCGAGGCGGCCCGATCAGGCTATGAAGATAGCTGTTCATGCACCAATGAGGAGGGATTCATACATGGGAATGAAAAAAATGGTTTCCGATACCCAGCTACAGGCCCTGGTCGCGGTGGCGGATGAAGGCAGCTTCACACGCGCGGCAAGCGTTCTGGCATTGAGCCAGTCCGCAATAAGCCATGCCGTTACGGCGCTTGAAGATTCCTTGGGAGTTCGTCTGTTGGAAAGGGATAACCAGGGAGTGAGATTGACAAAGCTTGGCGAAAGTATCGTCTCGAATGCACGGGAGAGCCTGCGGCAAAAGACCTTGATTTTTCAACAAGCTAAATCAGCACGGGATCTTCGGCAAGGGCTGGTACGTGTTGGCTCCTTCGGGCCAACCTCTTCTCGCCACCTCCTCCCGCCAGTGCTGGACCTCTTCACTCATCGTCACCCGGAGTTGGAGATCCAGATAATGGAAGGCAGTGATCAAGAGGTAGACCAATGGCTGCATGACAACCATATCGATGCCGGTTTTGTGACCCTGCCGACCAATCATGCAAACTATGTCCATATCGCGCGGGACGAACTATTGGTGATCCTGCCTGCTGATAGTGAATTGGCTCAGCAGGAAAAGGTTCACACCAATCGCCTTTCAGAACACGCTTTCATTATGTCGACGGGGGGATGCGAACCCGAGATTGAGGCATTGGTAGCCAAAGGGTGTCTGGACGTGCAATACCGTATCCGAGAGGTTCAGACCATCATCGAGATGGTCGCCCGCGGAAGCGGCATCTCAATCAAGCCAGCCCTGTCTTTGCCTGACCCACTTCCAGAAGGTGTCATCGTTCGCCCTCTGACCCCTCGCTGCGAAAGAGAGGTTGGCCTTGCCCAAACCGCATCTGGCGGCGAATCGCCAGCCATCAATGCCTTCTTTCGAACCGTTTCAGCCGTCGCCAAAACGCGAGCGAAAGCCTGGGGACGCGCCGGATAAAGAGACACCATGCGACCCTGGGAGGCGACACAAATGCCAAAATCACGGTCAGGCACTCGAAAAGTGAGAGAGCCTGTCGAATACCTAGCTCATAGTTCGACTACTTGGCAGTGCTTCAATCCAGATCAAGGAGGCGTCATGAAATATTTATGCCTGTGCTACTACGACCAAGAAGCCTTGAACACACTGGAACCATCCCAGCAATCGGAAATCGGGGCCGCGTGCCAGCCGCACGATGTCGCCCTTCGCGACACTGGCAAACTCGTTCTGCAGGGATCACTATCGCTACCGAATACATGGACACACTTCATTCCGAAAGATGGGAAGCCGCAACAATTCAATGGGCCCTATTTGGAAGGAAAGGATCAAGCGGGCGCTTTCTTTCTTGTAGAAGCTGCTAGCGACGAAGAAGCTCGCCAAGTGGCTGCCAAACATGCAGCAGCAAACTACGGCGAACATATCGGATTCGCAGTGGAGGTCCGAGCATGCGAGTTATTCGAGTCGTATCAAGGCTCTTCCTAGCCATGGTTTCTACCCGGTGCCCCTTAGCTGTGTACAGCGGGGCACCACCCAAGCGGATGAGAGACATCATTTGGTGATGGTGCCGCGTAGAATCTTCTCCATGGCCTTGCCCTTGGCGAGCTCATCCACCAGCTTGTCCAGATAGCGGATCTTTTGCATCAGGGGATCTTCAACCTCTTCCACTCGGACCCCGCAAACCACACCCTTGATCAGCGAGGCATTGGGGTTCAAGGCCGGGGCCTGGGAAAAAAAGGTGTCGAAACTGTTTTCCGCCCCAATCTGCTTCTGCAGACCCGACTGGTCGTAGCCGGTCAGCCAGCAGATGACCTGATCCACTTCTTGCTGGGTGCGTCCTTTTTTCTCTGCCTTTTGCACATACATGGGATAGACCTTGGCAAAGGCCATATCGAATATGGGATGTCTGGACATCGTCATTCCTCCTGCGAAGCGCATAGGGACCGTCTTGGTGATCGTAGACGGATTCTGGTCCAACTTGAAGCTTAATACTGGCTGGATAAACATGGAAACATGGCCTAACCTTCCCTTATCCTCTGGTAGCAGCGATTGGCATTGCCGCTTGAAACGCGGCGGGGGGCCCGATGGGTGGCGCGGTTGAAGGTATCTGTGCCCTGGCGCCGGGGCGGGCCAGCATTGAGGTGCTGGAAGCCCAGCGCCAGGCTACGCCACTGGCGCTGAATATGGTGGAGAGCGCCGGGCCACCCGGCCATGTGCCTGCCCCGCCTTTGCCGCAGCTGGTGATCAGCGTGGCCCTGCACCATTCCTTTCATTACCGCTGTGATTTGGGGGCCGGGCCCTTCTCGGGCCAGGGCATCCCCCTGGATTTTGTCCTGGTGCGACCGAACTCGCCCACTTGGTGCCAGATTGACGAATGGCATCGGCTGCGCTTTCTCGGTATGCCCCTGAGTCTGGCCCGGACCCTGCTGGGCCGGAATCATGATGATCCCCTTGATTTCGGCCGCCTCCATCGGCAGCAAAACCGGGATGCCTTCATCGCCCAGGCCCTTGAGGCCATCTGGCAGGAACTGGGGCAAGGTGATGACACTTCCCGGCTGTTTCTTGAAACCACCATCGCCAGCCTCCTGGCCCGGCTGGAAAGGCTCGCGGCCCGTCAAACAACACCTGTTCCTAACCACGGCGGCTTGACGGCTTGGCAGTCCAAGCAGGTTATGGATTACATGCGGGCCCATCTGGATCGACCGCTCTCGCTTCGGGAACTGGCGGGGGTGGTGAATCTGTCGCCCTGGCATTTCGCCCGCACTTTTCGAGAAAGCCATGGCCTGCCGCCCCACCGTTGCCTGACTCACCTACGCCTGGAAATGGCGCGGGAGCTGTTAAGTCAGAGCCAACAATCCGTGACCGAGATCGCCAATGCCGTCGGCTACTCCTCCCAGCATCTGGCCCGCCACTTCCGACGCCACCTGCGCTGCTCACCCAGCGAATACCGTCGCCAACACCGACACTAAACCGCCGACCCGCACCGCAAAACCGATTCAGCCAGCGCAAGATTGAACAAGCGCCAATGGCCACACCGGGCCTAGACTCCCGGAGTTGTCCATCAAGGGAAGGAGGTTGTCATGCCAAAGATGATTAAGGAATTGTTGATTATACTCATCATGAGCGGCACGGCGTTGGCGCTGCCGCTACAGGCGGGAGAACGGCAAGTGGAAGATGCTGAGGCGCTCGGTGAGGTACATTTCCAGCCCGCTTGCCGGGAAGACTCGGCCGAGACTTTTGATCAGGGCCTGGCCCTGAAACACCACATGATGTATCAGCAGGCCCGCAGTACCTTCAGGGACTTGGCCGAAGACGATCCGGACTGTGCCATGGCCCACTGGGGGGAAGCGGCGACCTGGTTTCAGCCATTGTGGCCGGAGCGCCCGGATGAGGCGGCCCTGTCCGCGGGCCGCGAGGCCATCGATCGGGCCCGGGAGGCCGGACCGGGCAGTGAGCGGGAAGCGGCGTTGATCGAAGCGGTCGCCGCCTTCTTCTCACCCGAAGAGAAGAGCTATGGGGAGCGCATCAGGGCCTGGGCCGAAGGCATGGAGGCCGCCTATGCCGAGCATTCCCAGGACCTGGATGTGGCCGCCCTGTACAGCCTGTCACGCCTGGCCCTGGCCATGGGCGAGGAGAGCGAGGAACGCCATCGCCTGCATGATGAAGCCGAGGCTATCCTGGCTGATATCTGGGCCGAGGAGAAACACCATCCCGGTGCCATCCATTACGCCATCCATGCCACCGATGTGGATGGGCGGGCCGAGAATGCCCTGGAGATGATGGAGGCCTATTCCGACATCGCCCCCAGCGTGCCTCATGCCCTGCATATGCCTTCGCATATCTATGTCCGCCTGGGCGAGTGGGACGAGGTCATCGAATGGAACCGCCGCTCAGCGGATGCCGCCCGGGAACATTCAGTCAACGGGGGCATTTCCTTTCATTACATTCATGCCCTGGACTACCTGGTCTACGGCTATATGCAGCAAGGCGAGGTGGACAAGGCCCAAGCCGTCAAAGAAGAGGCTCGGGAAGTGGAACGCCACCAGCCCGGTTTCGTCTCCGCCTTTCATGCCGCGGCCATCCCGGCCCGTATAGCCGTGGAACAGAGAGACTGGGAAGCGGCCAAGGCCATCACACCCCGGGAACCGGATTACCTCCCCTGGGATGACAGCTACTGGTCCGAGGGCCTGAGCTGGTACGCCCGGGGCCTGGGTGGCGTTCACAGCGGCGAGCTTGAAGTGGCCGCCGAAGCCGAATCCCAACTCGCAACCCTGCGCGATGAAGCTGAAGCCGCCGGCGAGGAACGCTTTGCCACCTACATCGAGGTGGACCGAAAGATTCTGGCCGCTTGGCTGGAACATGAACAAGGCCAGGCCGAAACCGCAGTAGATCTGATGGAAGCGGCCGCCGAACTGGAAGCCACCGTGGAGAAGGACCCGGTCACCCCGGGGGCCCTCTACCCGCCCAACGAAGCCCTGGGGGACCTGCTGTTGGCAATGGATCGGCCCCGGCAGGCCCTGAATGCCTACCAGGCCTCCGAAGACATCTGGCCCGGGCGGCGCAATACCCGGGCCGGAATGGAAGAAGCACAAGAGGCATTTGCCCGCCGCTAAGACGCTCGGTGCATCACCCGGCAACACGCGCCGGGTGATGCACCCTCTCGTTTCACATCGACACCCTGCTTATAAGCCCCATTTCCCCATCAAGACTTGACTTACAAATAGGAATGATTATCATTCCCACTCATTCGCCCAAGCCAACCCGGGACCCTTCCCGTGCGGCCAGCCAGGGTGTGAGCACGCGGCGATCGCCGCCCCACTCCACACCGAACATGCTGGCTGAACCATGGCGAAATACCCTCTCAATCCAAGGACGCTGGTCTGCGTCACCCCTTTGCTTGTCGGCCTGGCCATGCCCCTTAGCAGCGGGGCGGAAACCAAAGACGACGCCGCACTGACCCCTTTCAAGCTGGATGAAATCACCGTCACCAGCACCCGCACGCCGCGCATCATGCGCGAAGTGCCCATCCGCACGGACATCGTCGACCGCGAGACCCTGGATCGCCAGATGAGCCGGGACCTGGCCGATGCCCTGCGGCTGCTGCCCGGGGTGCGTCTTACCGAGATTCACGGCAAACAAGGCGAGGCGGTCTCCATTCAGGGCCTGGATGGGGACCGGGTGCTGGTGCTGGTGGATGGATTCCCGGCTGCCGCCTCCACCGGCAGCACGGTGGACGTCACCCAGATCGCGGTGGCGGATATTGAAAGGATCGAAGTAATCCGGGGGGCGCAATCGGCCCTGTATGGCTCGGAAGCCATGGGCGGGGTCATCAATGTGATCACCCGCCACCCCACCCATAACCGGGCGCGACTCGAAGCCCGCGCCGGCAGTCGAGGCAGCGTGGGCGAAGATGATGCCCCTCATAGCGGCCAGCTTCAAGGCAATGTCACGCTCGGCGGGCAGCGCCTGTCCGGGGAGCTCACCGGCGACTGGCGCCGGGACGACGGCTTTTCCATGGATCCATCAAGCTACGCCCAGGACCGCCACCAACTGGAGCATCGCAACCTTTCAGGCCGCTTCGATTGGGATCTCAACACCGGCACCACCCTTACCGCCCGACCGGCCCATTTCCATGAAGACAAGCGCCAACGTCTCGCGGTCAACCTGCCCGGTGGACGGGAAGGCCAGCGGATTCGCTACGAGACGGTGGATCAGCCCAGTCTGCAGACGGGTATCCAGAACCGAGGCATTGAAGGCGGATGGGGGCTGCGCAGTCATTGGTCCGATTTCGAGAACCAGGTGGATGAACGCCGCCCGGACGGCACGCTGATCAGCCGCCGGGAGTCACGCATTGAGTCCGGCCGGGTGGAAGGGCAATGGAACCGTTGGGTGGGAGATCAGCAGGAGTGGACCGTAGGTGGTCTGGTCCGCCAGCAACGGCTTTCGCAGCAAATCGACGGCACCGATGAAATCCCCCCCGGCACCCGCCACGACAATCAGGAGCTGTTTGCCCAAAGCAGCCTGTTTCTGAGTGAAAACCTGGAGCTATTGCCCGGCGTGCGGCTTCAGAACGACAGTGATTTCGGCGGATTCACCAGTCCCAGCTTCAACGTCCTCTGGGCCCGCCCGGGGGATCGCGGCCTGCTCAACCTGCGAACCGGGGTGGGCCGGGGCTACCGGGTACCCAACCTCAAGGAACGCTACTTCGCCTTCGACCAGAGCGACCGGGGCTACATGGTCATGGGCAATCCCGAGCTGTCGCCGGAACGTTCCACCAGTGTGCAGCTCGGTCTGGAATGGCTGCCCGATGCCCCCCGGGCGCCCCAGCTGGACATCAACCTCTACCACAACCGCATCCGCAATCTGATCGCCACCGAATTCAATCCGGCGCGCTCCGCCGAAGAAGGACTGCAGGTGTTTGATTACCAGAACGTGGGCCAGGCCTCGACTCGGGGCGTGGAGAGCAGCCTGCGCTGGTCGCCATGGGAGCGCTGGCAGCTGGCCTTCGGCTACACCTGGCTGGACGCCGAGGACGGGGAAACCGGTAATCGCTTGGTGCAGCGGCCCCGCCACCATGCCACCTCCGAAGTGAGCTATCACCATGGCGCCTTCCAAACCTCGCTGAGCGCGCGCTACCAGTCCCGTGTCTTCATCGACAGCGCCAATGAAGACAGCTCACCGGCCTGGACCCGCCTGCGCCTGCGGGCCCAGTGGACCACCGAGGCCCTGGCCACCCCACTGACGCTCTTGATGGGCGTGGACAACCTGCTCGACGACACCCGCGACTTCCAGGACCCCAGCGATATCCGCCCCGATGGGGGGCGGCATATCTTTTTGGGGCTGCGCCTGGACTGGCGTGATTTCTAAGCAAGCACCACAGCAACGGAGACAAGACCATGCGACAGACCAAAAGCCAACAGTCACTGATGAACAAACCGGGGAACCGTCTGGCCCTGTGCCTGACCCTGGCCTTGAGTGGATCGCTGGCCGGCTGCTTTAGCAGCAGCGACAGCGATTCACCCGGCAACGGCAGTGATAACGGCGACAACGATACCGAATACCAGGCCATCACCCTTGATGCCACTGACTCGGATCAATGGACCCACCTGAATCTGGACAATGGTGAGGTGGTAAGCGCCGAACAAGACTGGCATATCGCGGCCCGCCGCACCGACCTCAAGCTCAACGGCGGTGCCTCCGGCGAGGCGGATGTGGTGGGTGCTCTGATCCAGGCCCAGGAAGACTATTACGACGATGAGGGCAATCCCGATCCCAACATCTTCTTGAACCGACAGGCCGACGATGAACTGGACACCCTGCTGGCCGAGTTTGACGAACCCGATGACCAGGACTGGTACCGGGAGCATATTACCAACGCCTTCGATGACGACTGGTATCTCTACGACCCGGCCAGCGGCAACATGGAGGCCAACAGCAACCTCGGCTGGCTGGTACGTGGCCATGATGGCGAAAGCTACGCCGCCCTGGTGGTGGAGGATTTCCTCTTCCGCACCCGGGCCGGGGAAGGGGTTGAAGCCATCGAATTCGACCTCCGGGTCCAGCCGGCCGGGGCTTCCGGCTTTGAACAAACCTTCAGCCTGCGGGAAGACGATGGCATCATCCCCGCCAGCGGGGGCGTGGTCTGCTTCCACTTTGCCGACAACGGTGGAAGCAGCGACTGCAGCAGCGACGATTGGGACGTTCAACTGGGCTTTGAAGGACGCGACGTCTTTCTGCGCAGCAACAGCGGCCCCAGCGGACCCGGCCAGGGTGGCCTGTTCGGTCCCATGGATCGTGACGATCTGGATGAATACCAGGAAGCCACCTATACCCCGGGTGGACAAAGCATTGCCCATCACTACAGTGCTGACACCACCGGCGGGGTCTTCGCTGAACACAGCTGGTACGCCTACAACCTGGAAGGCCGTCACCAACTCTGGCCCAACTACCGCGTCTATCTCATCGACAGCGATGAAAACCAGGACGATGCCCCCCGCTATGCCCTGCAAGTCACCGACTACTACGACGACGCTGGCGAGTCCGGCCATGTAAGCCTGCGTTATCGGGAAGCACCCGGGGAAGATGAGTAAAGCAGGCAGGACCAATGAGCATGGATAACAAGGCATTGGCCTCGCAATTGCGCTGTCCCGGCGGCAGGAATGCCGTCGGGGTGGCCCAGGCCATGAATGAAGCCAATCAGGCCATCAATCGACGTTGCATTCGGGCCCTGTCGCCACAAGCCGGGGAACGGGTACTGGAAATCGGCCAGGGCAATGGGGCCTTTGCCGATTTCATTACTGGCTCGGCCCCGGGGGTGGATTACACCGGGGTCGACTGGTCACCCACCATGGTGGCCGAAGCCGCACGACTCAATCGCCACTTGTTAATGCATCATCGGGCGCGCTTTCTCCACGCCAGCGTACAGCAACTGCCCCTGGCCGATGGCCAGTTCGACAGCATCCTGAGCGTTCATTGTCTTTATTTCTGGGACCCTCTGAATCAGGCACTGGACGAAATTCGCCGTGTCATGGCACCGGGTGCCCGGCTCTGCCTGGCCTTCGGTGAACGGGCCTTCATGGAATCCCTTGCCTTTACCGCCCATGGTTTTAATCTGCCCGACCTGCAGGCCGTTTGTGATCAGCTGACCCGGCGGGGCTTGCAGATCCAGCGTGTGGATGATCATTGGGAAACCGGGCTGAGCAATAATGGCCAAATGGTGGAAAAACATAGCCATATCCTGCTGGCCCGAGTCTGATCATTGTCAGATCAATTGGAGGGCGCCCGGCCCGACCGGAGAGGGCCTTGCAGACCTTTTCCGGGCGAGCCTGGGCCACGTCATGGCAGGCGCCCTGTCACTCTCCCCAAGCCGCATTGCGACAAGCGGCGGGTTCGGTTTCAAGGCGTTCGCCCAGGGTTTCCCGGATGGCGGCGCTGGTGTTGTCGATTTCCCCTGACTGCCAGCGGGATTCCAGATCGAACATGGATCGCCAGATGGGGCCGTTGTCATCAGGCGTGACCCGAATCTGCTCACATTCCTGCTTCAAGCTATCCCAGGCGGCCACCACCGAATCCCAGAAGGCCTGGTTTTCCTGCCAGTAGTCGGCCGCCTGCTCAAAGGCCGCGGCATCGCTGTCCACGACACGATACTCATTCAGACCAATCTCGCGGACCAGGACCCTGTCACTGTCACTTGTCAGTTCAATCTTTCGGTTGTCCTGTTCATGCCACCAGCCGGTCTCGGTCACAGTGTGGCGATTGACCGCGCCCAGCACATCGTAGTCATCTCGGCTGGTGTGTTCCCGTCGCGGCAATGGCCGCCAGGTACGATGGCCGGTCCACTCCGAGAAGTTGGCGTGGTGTTCCCAATGACCCAGGCTTTCGTAGCGGGGACTGTCATCCACCTGGGTCACAGATTGCAGCCATTGGCCCCGAACGGCCTCCGGTGACAATGTCTCCCGTTCCCACTGACCGTTGCCTGCATATTCAAAGATGGCCTCCGGCTGGTAGATCCATTCCTGGCGCCAATGCTTGAGTGGTCGGTCGTGGTCTTCACCCACCATCAGAATATGCTGAAGGACGATGCGATCCGGCTCGTCCACAATCACCTTGACCCGTTCCAGACCGCTGGATTGCTGATCGTCCCGCAGCTCGTAATCGGCCAACAGGGGCAGCGATTCAAAGAAGTTGAAATGAACCCGGTAGTCACCGGTCATGGCCCGGATGGCCGAGCGATCCTGTTCCAGTGTCTGGATCTGCTGTTCATCGGATGACTGCCCCGTTGAGGCACAGCCTGTGATTGCCAGCCCCATCGCCGACAAGAAAATAACAGTCTCGCGTTGCATTCACTCTCTCCTGATATGACTTCATTCCGGCCGGGCGAAACGCACGGCCGATTCTGAATATGAGATTGGGAACGCCGGCTGGCTGGCCCCGGGCGGGGCATCTGGCTGGCTGTGGCGTATGGGTCAAAAGCACGCCTGGCTGGCTAGGGGCTGGCTTGGCGAGATCAAACACCATTCTAAATGAGAACAATTCTCGATTCCATAAAATAAACGCCACCCCAGCCGGAATGCTGGCGTCGGTGTTCACTCTGGATTCGGTCCAATCTTCCCAGTGACTCTACCAATGCGAATGATTCTCGTTTACATTGATACCCATCGCAAACATCGGTGAGGCGTCATGGCTCGTCCGTCGTACTGGACAGTGGAGGTTCGTGACCGGCCGCGGAGCGGGACGCAGGTCAGGCTGTACCAGGCGGCAGGCTACCGTCGTTACTGGGACGGCGAGATGGCCCGTTCCCTGTGCCGCAACTGCCGGCTGCGGCCGGGTGCCTGGAGCGTCCCCAAGCGAAAGGTCCATGCCCTGTTCCTGGCGGCAGCCCGAATCGCCTCACAACTGGAATCACAAAAGGAGTTACCCATGTCCCAACTAGCCATCGCCGCCGAAGACACCGAGTCATTACCCGACCGATCGCGTGAGCCCTGGCGGAGCCTGGCCCAGCGTCTGCGGGACCACGGGCTGATCCCCACCCGACCCCGGCTGCTGATTGCCGAGCGGGTTTATTCCGGGCCCAATCATTTCACCGCCGAGGACCTGTTCACTCATCTGCGATCCGGCCGTTGCCGCTGCGCCCGGGCCACCATCTACAACACCCTGTCGGAATTCGCCGAGCAAAAGCTGGTGCAGGTGCTTTACGTGGACAACGGTCCGGCCATCTACGACCGTACCACCGCCCCCCATGCTCATGTTTACAACATGGATACGGGGGAAATTCGGGACGCCGATCCCCAGGAATTCCATCTCACCGAACCCCGCCTGCCGGAGGGCATCATGCTGGAGGACATGCAGATCGTGCTTCGGGTCCGGGACAAGAACAAGGAGAAGGGGCATGTCTGAGGAGAGCAAGGAAGCGGAGCGCCCAGCGGGGCCATCTCCCAAATCGACGGATCGGCATCCACCCAGAAGAATCAACAGCGAATGGCTCTTGGGGCAAAGCCGGGAAGTGATCATCCGCCACCGGGGCCGGGAATATCACCTGCGCATGACTCGCAGTGGCAAGTTGATCCTCAATTAGCCCGCGTCATGGCGAGCCAGTTCCCAGGCTTGCACCAGCTTCTTGCGAGGACTGCCCCAGCAATAGCCGCCCAGCGCCCCGCTCTGCTGAATGACCCGGTGACAGGGGATCAGCAGGGCCACCGGATTGGCCCCCACGGCATTGCCCACCGCCCGGGAGGCTCCGGGCTTGCCCACCGCCTCGGCGATCTGCGAATAGCTGGCCAGGCGGCCCGGGGGGATGCGCAGCAAGCGCTTGCCCCGCGCCACCGTCAGGGCCTGTTCGATCCGCTTGAAATCCGACATGGCAGCCATACCGTTCAAAACCTGCAGTCAGCTTACTTCAAGCCCGGGCGGCAGCCGACCCGGATCTTGCGGTGTTGCCGAGCCAAACGATGATAAAGGGGGAATAAAGTCGCCATTTGTCGTGGCCGCCGCACCACTGGCCCCGAAAGCCGCAAGGGACACCCCATTCCTTATAGCGATCATCGTAAACTGAGCGGGAAACCAACAGCTCGAGGGCATCATGACGGCACAGCACGAAACGCCTCTGTCTTTTTCCATAATGCAGATAATTGCCCGCATTCCCTTGCTGATCCTTGCCTTGCAGGCAGGCCTGGCACTGGCCGAAGCGCCGGAAGTCGATCCCGAGCTGGAACGTCAGCTGGATGATTACATCACCGATTTCTCCGCCCCCGAGGATGAGCGTGCAGAGACGCTGGAAAGCATCGTCGAAGCACTGAGTGCCGACACCCCGGCCGCCACACGCCTCCGGGCTTTGGGCTATCAGATGGTGGATTTCCTCCACGAGGAAGACGAGGCCGCCGCCCTGGCCCGGAGCCAGGAACTACTGAATCTGGCCAAAGCCAGCGGGCATACCGACATCCAGGCCGAGGCCCTGGCCTTCCGGATCGACCTCCTCTGGCGCCTGGATGATCGTGAGGAAGCGATGATGTACGTCCCTCGCCTGGAGGCCATTCTGCCGTCGGTACAGGCGCCCCGGGTTCGCTACTACGGCCATAACCTGACCGCCCGCCTGTTGCGCGCCCACAGTCAGTACGAAGAAGCCCTCTCCCATTTTCTGGAAGCCTATGATGCGGTTCAGGAAACCGACGACGATCGAACCCAGCCGCGGCGCCAGTTCCTCAACTACAACATTGCCCAGATGCAGGCGGAACTGAATAACCATGACCAGGCCCTGGAGATAGTGCAGCGTGGCATCCGCGAGATCCGGGAACTGGAATACCGCGTTTACCTACCAGAATTTTTTCTACTCAAGGGCTATATCTTCGCCCAGATGGAAGAACACGAGGACTCCATCCAGGCCCATGAGGAAGCCATCGAGTGGGCCGAGCGGCTGGAACGGCCCGATATCATCATCACCAGCCTGAACAACATCGGCTCGGCCCGAATTCAGATGGAAGATTATACGGCCGCCACCGAGATTCTGGAGCGGGCACTGGAGATGGCGCTGGAAGTGGACGATGAACACACCCGGCCCTTGCTGGAGTTCAACCTGGCCTATCTGGCCATCATGCAGGGCGGCGGGGACGAGGCCGTCACAGTAATGGAAGCCGCAATTGAAGAACTGGTAGCCTTCTACAGCAAGGCCAATATGGCCGATCTGCTGCGCTATGTTGCCGAGGCCTATCGGGAAGCCGGTCACCTGGATCGTGCCATCGAGACCCTGATCGAGCAGCGGGAGATGAACGACGAGCTCTTCCAGTCCGAACGCGAAGAAAGCCTCAATGAGTTACAGACCCGATACGAAACCCGGGAACAGGCCGCCCAGATCGAGTTGCTGGAACAGCGCAATGAGCTACAGGAACGAACCATTGAAAACAGCCGTCTGCAACAGCAGATAACTATTCTTTTCATCATGGTGGTGGTGTTGAGCCTGGTCCTGCTTTGGCTGGCCTATCGCAGTGCGCGCCGGGCCAACCTGCGCCTGACCGCTGCCAATGAGCAGCTGGAATATCAATCAGTACACGATGTCCTCACAGGCTTGCTTAACCGGCGCTCCTTCCAGGAGGAAATGCAACAACGTGGCCAGGACGGTGTCGAACGTCGGGCCCAGACCCATCCGGACACGCTACTGCTGCTGGATATCGACTTCTTCAAGAAGATCAATGATCGCTACGGCCATTCCGGTGGTGATGCGGTGCTCAAGGAATTGTCCCGGCGCATCAAGGCCGTCTCCCGTTCCTCGGATATGGTGATTCGCTGGGGCGGGGAAGAACTGCTGCTGTTGCTCCGGAACATGGACCCGTCAGTCCAGCAGGACTACGTCACCCGCATCCTCAACACCATTGCCGAAGAACCCATCGAATACCGGGGCGAGTCCATTCCCGTCACCGCCACGGGGGGCTTTATTCAGCTTCCTTTCGACGGGGTACCGGAAGATGAAATCGACTGGGAAAGGGCCCTGCACATTGCCGACATGGCCCTCTACATTGGCAAGACCCATGGCCGCAATCGGGCCATAGGCGTCCTCGGACTCAACCAGCCCTACGAGCAAGTTAAAGATACCCTGAGCAATGACCTGGCCCAAGCGGTGGAAAAAGATCTGGTAAAACACGTCACCATTCCCGGGCCCGAACAAGGTCAGCAATAAACCACTTTCGATTCGAATTCCGGCTATGAACACAACCCTCCCACCCCGGTGTGCGACTGAATTTCACCGATAAAGTCCGGGCTGATACGATCAGACACCCAGACACCATGACGGGGAAGCAACAATGAGCAAAAAAAACCAACGCTTTGGCCCAAGATCGAATAACGACTTCAGACGTCTTGTCGATGAACAGCCTGTGGCCTGGATTGTTTCAGGCAATGGCAAAGACTTTCGCGCCAGCTTGCTCCCGGTTCGTCCCTATAGAACGGAAGGCAACTGCATTACCGAACTCGTCGGCCACTTTCCACGCTCCAATGACCAAGTGGACCTTCTTCGCGAAGACCCCGAAGCCCGTGTTCTTTTTCTTGGCCCCAACGCCTACATCTCTCCATCGTGGATGAAAGACCGGAGCTGGGCTCCGACCTGGAATTTCGCCAGTGCCCAGTGCCGTGTCCGTATAAAGTTCTTCGAAGATGAAAACCGACTCAGGGCGCACCTGGAAGAACTGGTTAACTGCATGGAGGAAGGCAGGGAAAATCAGTGGCGCCTGGAGGACATCGGCGATCGTTACGCCACGCTGGCCCGACACATTATTGGATTCACGGCCCAGATCGAATATCGAGAGGAGCGATACAAATTGGCCCAGGACGAGAACGACGAGGTGTTTACTAAGATTGTCGAGGGGCTGGCGAAAGGAGAGCACCAGGCCCTGCTGGAGTGGGTCAAACGATTCAACCCCGACCGTCCGAAGACAGGCTGATCATGCCTCTTCACGCTCCTTTCGATTGAAGTAATGTAAGGGTGGCGCACCGAAGGTGCGATGAAACATGGCGGTGAAGGCACTGGCGCTTTTGTAGCCAACATCGAAGGCCACCTGGGTCACTTGCTCGCCATTTGCCAATTTCGAGAGGGCATCCATGAGACGCACATGCTGTTGCCACTCGGAGAAACTCATGCCGGTTTCCTTCCGGAAATGACGGGTAAAAGTACGCCGACTCATCCGCGCCATCTCCGCCCACTCGTCCACCGTCCCCCAGTAACCTGGGTCAGTAATAATGCTCCGGCAAACGGCCAGTAGCCGTTCGTGCCGCGGCATGGGGATGTGAAGTGGTGCCACTGGCGTGGAGGCAATTTCGTCGAGCAACAATGCCATCACACGGCCATCCCGGCCATCCTCATCATATTCCACCGGAACCACCGTTGCCTCGATGATCAATTCCCGCAACAGGGTGGAGACCTCAAGTACGCGACAAGACGCAGGCAAGTCAGGGTGGGCTGATGAATCCACATAAACCGTGCGCACCGACACCGCACTTTGGCAACGAACCTCGTGATATACCCCGCCGGGCACCCAGACAGCACGATAGGGGGGCACCACTGCACTGATCTCGTCGGTAGTCACTGACATCACCCCAGCCGACGCATAGATCAACTGAGCCCTGCTGTGCTTGTGTCTTGGATCCAGGAAGCCGGCAGAGTACTCGTCCGAAAGTGCGGCCACCGGTCTCGGCACGTCCTGATAGTCAATACCACGCTTGCTTCTGATCATTGGCCCAGTCTAGATGGTTTTCGTTCCCCGTACGACAGCAGATTGCTCCCAATTGGCCCATGGTTATGGGTACTGAGCCAGCGAAAGGATTCCCATGATCGATAAAAACCATCAAAAAAAGCCTGCTACCGACGGTCTGGACGCCGAAATTCGGGAGTTCATGGACATCATGATCAAGGATGCGGCGGGGCACCCCCCCTTGGATGAGCTGCCCCTTCCGGAAGCGCGGAATCTGGCAGAAAAGCTTCGGACACCCTGGAGAAAAGGCGGGCCGGAGATGACCAGGGCCCTCGATTGCCATGCCCCGACCCGTCATGGGCCAATCAGACTGCGGGTGCACTATCCTCACGAGGTAAGCAACGCACCTGCTTTGGTCTATCTTCATGGCGGAGGCTGGACGCTGTTCAGCCTGGAAACCCACGACCGCCTGATGCGCGAATACGCCCACCGGACCGGCATCACTGTCATCGGGGTCGATTACTCCCTTTCCCCCGAATCCAAATACCCCACGGCCCTTCACCAGATCTGCGACGTCCTGGCGTGGCTTCCCGATCAGGCGAATTCGCTTGGGATTGATATCCGGAAACTAGCAATTGGAGGCGATTCCGCCGGTGCCAATCTGGCGCTGTCCAGCTGCCTGATGCTTCGAGACAATCCGAAAGGGCCCTTAATTCGCGGCATGGTGCTCAACTACGGGGCATTTGATTATGAGATATCCCGACAGGCCGAGCAGGCTTATGGCCAGCAAAACCACATGTTGGGTGCCGATGAGATGCGCCAGTACTGGCGCAATTACATTCGGGACATCAACGATCTGAAGGATCCGCTGGTTTGCCCCCTCCATGCCGACCTGCATGATCTGCCACCAGCTTTTCTCGTGATTCCCGAATGTGACGTACTGACCGAGCAGAACCTGCGCATGGCTGAGCGACTGCGTGCCGCCGGCGTGGATGCCATAGACCGAGTTTATCCGGGTACCACCCACAGCTTCCTGGAAGCCATCTCCATCGCCCCAGTCAGTGACCGTGCCCTTTACGACACCGCCAATTGGCTCAAACAGGCCCTGAAGCAGGACATGGCCTGATCTCGACAGTATGCGTCCTGTACTCGAATGCGATGTTTCCCCGGAGAACTAGAGTTGGGAAATTGGTAACGCCAAATCGCAACAACTCCATAGAGAGGGAGCGACCATGATGAAAATTCACACACCCGATTCCGGACGGTTTTCGCAATTGGCAACCACCGGACCACACGTCCTCGGCAAGACCACCGTCCTGCTCATCGCCTTCAGCTTGTGTACAAGCGCACTCGCCCAGGAAGGTGATGAAGAAGACGACTACGCCGAACTCGACATCATCCAGGTCCAGGCCCAGGACTACGTTTCCACCGCCAGCCAGACCGCCACCAAGACCAACGCACCCCTCATCGAAATCCCCCAGTCCGTCACCGTCATTTCCCGTGACCAGATCGACCAGCTTCACTGGACCAGTCTTGATCAATCCGTGCGCTACACGGCAGGTGCCACCGGGGAAAACTTCGGGCCTGACGAACGCTATGACTGGCTAACCATTCGTGGCTTCAACCCGGTTCAGTACATTGACGGGCTGCAGGCACCGGTTGGCTCAGTCAACAACATCGGCACCGACCTGTACGGCTTCCAGGCCGTGGATGTGCTCAAGGGGCCGGCTTCCGTTCTCTACGGCCAGTCCCCTCCCGGCGGGATCGTCAACATGACCAGTCGCCGCCCGGAAAGCTCTTATGCTGCGGAGATCGGCCTGCAGGCTGGAAGCCATGACCACAAGCAGATCAATGCGGATGTCACCGGTTCCGTCGGCAATGATGTCTCGGGTCGCTTTACCGCTCTCTTCCGTGACCGGGAAACCCAGACGGATTTCACCGAATCCCAGAGAATCTATATTGCACCCGCCCTGACATTCGATATCTCCGCTGATACCGAACTGACGCTGCTCAGCTACTATCAACAGGACAATATCGACAACCAGAGCACCGGCTTCCTGCCCGCTCAGGGCACCTTGCTGCCCAACCCCCACGGCCAGATTCCTGTCAGCCGGAACATCGGGGAACCGGGACTCAATTTCTTTGACCGGACCCAGTATGGTGTCGGCTACGAATTCACTCATCGCTTCAGTGACAACTTCACGATGCAGCAGAACGTGAAGTATTTCGATCAAGAAGTGGAATCACGGGAAATTTACGGCACCGGTTTCGAGGACATGGATGGCGATGGAGTACCGGATGATTTCCGGACCGTCACCCGCTCCGATTTCCCTTTCAATGAGGAAGTCGACTCATTCAATATCGATACCCGGGGCTATTTCGAACTCAGCGCAGGTGATGTGGACCATACTTTGATGGTCGGCCTGGATCATCGTCAGTACAGCAATCAGTCGGAATCAGGCTTCGACGCCGCACCGTCTATCGACATCTTCGATCCCGAATACGGACAAGCCATTGACGACCCGGCCCTGTTTCCCTTTGCCGACCAGGAGCAGGACCAGACTGGGCTCTACATCCAGGACCAGATCCGTACCGGCAACATGATCATCACCCTTGGTGGTCGACAGGACTGGCTCTCTTCCGAAAATGAAGGCGTATCCACCAGTGAAAGCAAGCTCACCTACCGTGCCGGTATCAACTACCTGTTCGACAACGGCTTCGCTCCCTACGCCCAGACCGCCACGTCCTTCCAGCCGGTCCCAGGCGTGGATGTGTCGGGAAATGCCTTCGACCCCTCCACGGGAACCCAGTACGAGATCGGTCTCAAGCACGATGGTGCCCGGATGGGGGACAACTGGCGCTTCTTCGGTTCGGCCGCGATGTACCAGATCGTCCAGGAGAATGTCCTCACCCCTGACCCTGACAATCCGCTCTTCAGCGTCCAGGCCGGCGAAGTCGAAGTCAGTGGCTTCGAACTGGAAGCCGTCGCCCGCTACCAGCAGCGTCTCAGCTTCAATGCCTCCTACAGCCGGACCGATTCCGAAGTCACCGAGAGCACCGGACCGGACCTGGGCCAACGACTGCCCATGGTACCCAAGCACAAGTTCTCGCTGCTGACCGACTACACCATCCAGGATGGCCCTCTGGCCGGTCTGGGCGTCAATCTCGGCATGCGTTATCTGAGCGCTACTTACGGCGATCCCGCCAATGAATGGCAGGGTGACTCGGTCACCCTGTTCGATACCACAGTCCGCTATGATTACGACTTCTGGCGCTTCGCCCTCAATGTCAGCAACCTTACCGATGAGAGCTATGTTGCCCGCTGCAGCAGCGCCATTGACTGCTTCTACGGCACCGAACGCATGGTGATCGGCAGTGTGACTCGCAGCTTCTGAGTCACCGCCCTTCTGAATCATCGGAGGGGCTAGCAAGGCTGGCCTCTCCGATGAGTGACGGCAAACTGATCATCCCACCACAGAAGACAGATTGGGATTTCTCAATGTTCGTCAGCATGCAATGGAAAAATCCGGTTTTCGCCACCCTGCCCGGCCTTGTCATAGCGATGTACATGGCGGCCACGACCCATGCCGAACTCCCCCTCGCCGGGGAACAGCAGGTCCGTTTCCAGACGGATGAAGGCAGCTGGATCTCCGTCGACATCCACCCCGATGGCGAGACCCTGCTGTTCGACCTCCTCGGCGATCTGTACACGATGCCGCTGGCGGGCGGCAAAGCCGCTCCCCTGTTGGTGGGCCCGGCCTTCGAATCCCAGGCAATCTATTCACCGGACGGACGTCACATCGCCTTCATCAGCGACCGGGACGGCAACGAGAACCTCTGGCTGGCTCGCTCGGACGGGACGCAAGCAAGGCCGCTTTCCCGCCTGGATGACAACACGGAATTCACCTCCCCCGAGTGGTCGGCCGACGGCGAGTCTGTCCTGGTATCCCGGATCCGGCCGGATTTCGGGGCACTGAGGATCTGGCAGTACCCCGTCGATGGGAGCAAGGCCCGCCAGATCACGGAGGCCAGGGAGTCCCCGGAGCAAGCCAGGGAGGAACGGATCAGCACCGTGGGAGCGGCCGCTGCCAGTGACGGCGAATACCTCTACTACGCCCGGCGAGCAGGCTTCGTGAAGCCCGGGGGCGAATTCCGGCCCTGGGAGATCGTCCGGCGTCACCTGGATTCGGGTCAGGAAACGGCCATCATCACGGCGCCGGGCGGCGCCCTCCGCCCGGTCCTGTCACCCGATGACCGTTTCCTTGCCTATGTCACCCGGCAGGACGGCCAGAGCGCACTTCGTCTGCGTGACCTGGACAACGGGCAGGACCGTGAACTGGCCGCACCGCTCCAGGACGACCAGCAGGATGCCTGGGCCACCATGGATCTCATGCCCCGGCACGCCTTCACGCCGGACGGTGAGTCTCTCGTCTATCACGGCCGGGACGGCAAACTCCGGCGCATCGACATCAATTCCGGCCAGACGCAGATCCTGCCCTTCCAGGTGGACGTCGAGCTGGCCATCGGGCCCTCGATGCACCAGGCCATTGAGGTAGAGACCGGGCCGGTACGGGCACGCCTGATCCAGTCACCGGCCCTGTCACCGGACGGTCAGCGGATTGCCTTTACCGCCATGAGCGGGCTTTACGTCATGGACCTGGAAGAAAAGCAGCCCCGGCGTCTGACCGGGCAAGAGGCCACCGGCTATCACCCCGCCTGGTCGCCGGATGGCGAGCGCATTGTCTATGTCAGCTGGAGCGCCCGTGACGGTGGGCATATTCGCCAGGTCGCTGCCGACGGCGGGGCCTCCCGCCGTCTGACCGACGCCTCTGCCTATTACACCCATCCGGTCTTCACACCGGAGGGTGAAGCCGTCATTGCCCTGAAATCCGGCCACCAGGAGCGTCTGGATCAGGCCATGGAATATGGCGTCTTCCGCGAGGCCGAGATCATTCGCCTGCCCGTTGATGGCGGCCCCGCGGACCACCTCACCGCCGGGGCCTACACCGGCCCGGTCCAGTTCCTCCACGACTCGGAGCGCATCTTTATTTACGGCGAGGACGGCCTCGCCTCCATTGATCGCGACGGCGGAGACCATCGCCTGCATTTCCGGGTCACCGGCCCGTCCTACTATTTCGAGGAAGGCCGCAGCCCCGTCCAGGCACTTCGCCTCCACCCCGACGGCGACCGTGCCCTGGCCGTGATGCGCTCCCAGCTTCATCTGCTGGCCGTCCCTGACAACGTACCGGAGCAGGAAGACCCACCCACCGTGGATCTGGGCGAGGATGAGACCGCCAACCGCCAGATTACCACCGTGGGGGCCGATTATGCCGAGTGGTCGAAGGATGGTAAGACCCTGACCTGGACGGTCGGCGCCCGGTTCCATCGTCGTCCAACAGATTCCTTGCCCCTGACAGGCGAGGCAGAAACCAATGCCCGCATCGAGGCCCACACGGAAAGCACCCTTGTCCACATCGAATACCCCCGGGACCGGCCCGACGGCCACCTGTTGCTGCGCGGGGCGACCGTCATCACCATGCGCGACGATGAAATCATCGAGAATGCGGACATCCTGATTGCCGGCAATCGCATCCAGGCCGTCGGTGAACGCGGTGACATTTCGGTCCCCAAAGGGGCCGACACCCGCGACCTGAGCGGACAGTACATTTTGCCTGGATTCATCGACACCCATGCTCACTGGGCGGACATCCGGCGCGATGTCCACGACCTCGAAAGCCATGGTTTTCTCGCCAACCTGGCCTATGGCGTCACCGCCGGCCTGGACGTCTCGACCCTGACCATCGACATGCTCGCCTACCAGGACATGATCGATGCCGGCCTGATGACCGGCCCACGCGCCTTTTCCACCGGCCCGGCTGTCTTTTCCTTCAATGAGTTTCGGTCCGAACAGGCCGTCCGCGATGTCCTGCGCCGCTACCGGGATCACTACCGGGTTCATAATCTGAAGCAATACCGGGTGGGCAACCGCCAGACCCGCCAGTGGTTTGCCCGTGCCGCCGCCGACATGGGTCTGATGACCACTACCGAAGGCGCCGACAACTTGAAGCTCAGCCTGACCCAGGTCCTGGACGGCTTTGCCGGGCTCGAACACGCTCTGCCACTTGCCAGCCTGGGCGGGGACATTATCGAACTGTTCACTCGTAGCGGCCTGGCCTACTCCCCCACGCTCACCATCAGCGACTCAGCACCCGGCCTCAATCACTTCATCAAGGATGCCGAGCCGGAAAACGACCCCAAGATCCGCCACTTCTTTCCGGAATTCGTAATCCGTGACAAGACCGACGACCTCACCCTGCGCAGCGAAGAACATGCACGGGTCAAGCAGCATGCCGAAAACACGGCCCGCCTGTACCGGGCCGGCGCCCTGGTGGGTGCCGGCAGTCACGGGGAATTCCAGGGAATCGGGTTTCACTGGGAAATGCAGGCGCTGACCCAGGGTGGACTGTCGGCACATGAAGTGCTTCGTATTGCCACCCACGGCTCAAGCCGGGTCATCGGTCGCAGCGGCGACCTGGGCAGTATCGAAGCCGGAAAACTCGCCGACCTGCTCGTCCTCCGGGACAACCCCCTGGACGACATCCACAACACCCTGACCCTCGACTACGTGATGAAAAACGGCCGTCTTCATGAGGCCGACACCCTGGACGAGGTCTGGCCACGAGCACGACCGCTACCCCCACTCTGGTTCCAGGAAGAGTCAGCATGCATCGAATGATCCGACACGCGGCAATACACTCTCTCGGCGCCGTCTCCATCGCCACCATACTGCTGACACCCGTACCCGTAGTGGCGGAGGAATCCGTCAGTCAAGACAGACAAGATAATCTCTGGCAGACAGGCATCGACATCCGCAGTGGTCTGTACGCCAGCGAACAGGAATCCCGGACCGGGGAGACCAGCAGCAACGAGAACTGGCGCACACGCCTGCGCTTCCATGCCGAGCGCTCCCTCAGCCCGACATGGACCGCCAGAGGCCGGATCGCAGGCGTATATACAAACGACCAGGACCAGAGCAGTGCCTTCCTGAGGGCCCATGCCCCCACACGTAGTGGTCTTCGCCCGGGGGACACTACCGTGGATGAGCTCCATCTGGGCTGGCAGCCGCTGGGAGCCGACTGGTCGCTTCGCTTCGGGCGCTTCCAGTCACGCGCCGGTATTCCGGTCGTTCCCGCCAAAGGCATCGACCGCAAGGACAGCTCCAATGTGGGCGTCTCCTGGACCGATGGCATCGAGGCCGATTACCGGCTCACCGATCACTGGCAAGGCCAGACCCGACTGCATTACAACCACCGCCGGGGCAGCGGCAGTGTGCATCGCGCCCCGCTGGACTACAGTGATTCCGGCAGCCGCATCGGCCTGACCCAGAAACTGGAAAACACTCAACCCCTCGGACCGGTCGTGCTCCGTCGACTGACCTTGACCTGGGAACCGGACAGTCTCGCCAGCTACGGCCTTGATGATCCGCGCCGGGAGGATTATCTCAGCCTGACCGCCAGCGGCGCGGCCAGCTGGGCGATCGGGGATACCGGCACCGACTTCCTGCTGGCCGGTGAACTCGGCCAGGTCCGGCATCGTCCCCAGGCCACGGTCATTGGCAGCGGAGACCAGGGCCGTGCCGATAGCAGCGCCTGGCAACTCTCCGCCAACCTGGAGCAATTTCTGCCCGGGCACCGCATTGGCGTGGTCTACGGTCGGGCCGGAGGCGGATGGCTTCACTCCGTCGACTATCGCAACAACGATGCCCTTTTCGAGATCCGGCACCAGTACCGCTTCAACCCAACCTGGAGCATGGAGAGCCGCTTCCGTATGCGCCGGGAACTGGAAATTCCAGTGGACACCAGTTCACGGCGCACCGGCCAGGATATCTACATCCGTTTCACTGGCCGGATTGCGCCATGAATCTTCTGTTAGCGCTGCTATTCAGCCGTGCAATCGATACAGCGGGTAATGGTGGGGTCGGCGGCCAGGCGCTTTTCCTCGATGGGCTGGCCGCATTTGAAACAATCACCGAACTCGTCATCCCCAAGCCGGCGCAGGGCCCCCTCGACCCGGTGCAGCTTGTCCCGCCGACGCCGCGCCACGGCCTGGGCCATCTGCTGGGCCTGCATGGCATCCATGCGCGACAGCCGACCCTGGCGGGTCTGGTCCAACTCCACCGGCCGATTGGCATCGGCATCGTCCTCCGCCGCCGCCTTGAGCTCCTCGCGCATAGTCAGCAATTTATCCCGATAGGCTTCGCGCTTTGCCTTGTCCACATCCACTCCTGTATGCGCCTATTCAGTCCGCGACAATGACTCGATTGCGGCCAGCCCGTTTGCCTTCATAGAGCGCCTCGTCGGCGCGGGCCACAGCATCGTCAAAGCCATCAGTCACTTGCGCGATTCCGATGGTCATCTGGATGGGAATCGACCCAGCTTCGGTTTCCACAGGGTCCCGGGTAACGGCTTCCAACAGGCGACTGGCCAACTCGAAACATTCCGCTTCCGCCACCCGGGGCAGCATAATCAAAAACTCCTCACCGCCCCAGCGAATCACCGAGTCGAAGCCCCTTACATTATTCTGCAAACGATCGGAGATGACCTTTAATACCGTATCGCCAATGGCATGACCGTATTGATCATTAATCGGTTTAAAGTGATCGATATCGGCCATGGCAATGGCCTTGGTATAACCTTCCCGTTGACCTCGTGAGGCTTCCAGGTCCGCCAGAATGGTAAAGCCCCGGCGATTCAGCAGCCCCGTCAGGGGGTCACGCGCCGCGAGTTCCTCGCCCCGCTGAGCCCGGGCACGGTAAACGCGCCAGATAAAAAAGGCCACGAAGGATAAAATGATCAATCCCGAACCCGTGCCCCACAGCATCCACCGTTGGCGTTGCATTCTGACCGCCGCCAGCTGCCTGTCGAGCTCCAATAGCTCAATCTCGCGCTCACTCCGATCGAGTTCATACTGGGCTTCCAGGCGTGCCGACTCACGGCGGCGATCTTCAGCCAGCATGCTTTCATTTAGCGCGTGGACCCGCTGATAGGCCTCAAGGGCAAGGCGATAATCTCCCCTTTCTTCGTAGAGCTCGTAAAGTACACGGTGCGCATCTCGTTCCACCGTCGGCACTTTCCCCTCAGCCAGATCCACAGCTTCCCTCAGATGCGCCTCGGCCTGGTCGGGCTCGCCCTGTGCCAGCCGCAGACGAGCCAGATTGACCCCCACCCCTGCTCGCAAGCGAAGACTGCCCAGCTCGTCCAAGAGATCCTTGCCTTCCAGACAGGCCGCTTCGGCGTCATCCAATTGCCCGGTTTCCACCAAGGGCTGACAGAGAAGCGCCAACACCCGCGCCACTTCGGGTTGATTATCCTGTGCCCGGGCCAAGTCCAACGCCTCCTGGTACAAGGACAGACTGGCCTCCATGCCTTCCAGATTCTGAGCAACAATTGCCAGGTTATTGATCGCTGCCAGCTTCAGCCCATCCAGCCCATGGGTCTCGGCCAGCGCCCGCGCTTCTTCCAGATAATCCCGGCCCCCCCTGTATTCCTCCGCCATCAGGTAGGCCACCCCAATGGCCATCAGGGCCCGACCATGCCCAGCATGGTCATCGGTATCGGCCAGGATCTCCCGGGCTTCAAAAAAGGTGTCGATGGCCTCCGCCAGCCGCCCCTGCTCGGCCTTTACCGTCCCCAAAAGATGCAGGGCACGCCCGCGCTTCTCGGGAGAGCCCAGGGTCTCGGCCAACTCAATCGCCTCTCTCGCATCGACCTTGGCTTGCGCATAACGTCCCAAACCACGGGCCAGCTGACCCCGGCGCAGCAATAAGGACAGACGCTGCTCGTCATCAACGTCCTGCATCAGCTCCGCTTCCACGGCTTCCAGTTCAATCAGCGGGCCGGAATCGGCATAAAGGGCGGGAGAAAACAGGACAAAAGCGACAGCAATGACAAACACAGGGCCCAAACGGCAAGGCCCCGCATCAGAAAAACTTCCCAGCAATAGGCCTCGGGGACTATCCAATATCAGCACATCCCTGATGAATTACGCTTCCTTGGAGTATGGTCATACCCACCGGCCCTGTCCAATGCGGACTTCGACCCCTGCTCAGCCTGGCATCACCCCCATCAACCGTGATCGAGCAATGCGCGCAGCGGCGCCGGCATGCGCGCGAACAGCCAAGCCTGGAGCCTGGCCTCGTGCTTCTGCCAGAGAATACCGGCATAGATAATCAGCAGGCCAATCGCAGCCAACGCCACTGGAAACAGCAGACTATCCTGGAAAAACCGGGAAAGATGGCCCAGGTAGACCGCCACACCCAGTCCCCCAAACACGGCAAACACCCGACGGCGCAAGGCGGCGCCAACAAAGATCATTGTCAGATTGATCAGCATGTAGACAAACTTCGCCAGCTCACTGTCCGAGCTGGTGAATGTCATCCCACACCAGAACATCAACACGCCCACCAGATAAAGCCAAAAAGCATAATCCCGCTGGCTGTGGCTACTTCGTAGATCCACCCAAAAGGCCAGGCCAACGGTCAGAATTCCTATGTACAGCGTGACCATCCGCCGCAGATCGTAGTAATCCGACCAGCTCCCCCCGTCCACCTCAATCAGCCGTACCAGATCCATACTCAGATACCACAGCGTCACCGCCACCAACAGGAGTACAAAAGGCTCCCGGTAACGCCAGAACGCAATAGCAGCCGCCGCCAGCGTAGCCAGCTCCATATAGAACCAGCGCCAATCGATATAACGGTGATAATCCGTCACCAAACGATCCCCCTCCCAGACACCGATCAATTGCTGGAAGGAATAAACAATCAACGGCACCGTCGCCACCGCAAAGGTAATTGTCACCCCCGACGGCAGGCGCAGCCCCTGAGCCCGAAACCGTTCAGTCAACCCCACCCCAACCCCAGCCATCCCCAGGCCAAGCAACAGCATGGGCCAACCCGACCAGGCATCCCAGGCCAAGGTAATAAACAAACTCACCGCCCCAATGGCCACCAAACCACCGAGGTAATAAAGAATATGCGCCGCCCGAAAACCCGGTCCATGCGCCTGCCGATCCGACAGAAAGGCCCAAAGCCCCTCCACCTGCCCCGACTCAATCCGCCCCTCGGCCGCCGCCGCTTCCAGATCCCGCTTGGATATCTTCATGTTCTGCTTCCCCCTCTCAAAGAAACGCCCTCGACAGACATCCTGAAGTTATCATGTATCTAGACAGGGATAACGCCTCCATTTTGTCGCACCCCGAACTTGAGCTATAACGGTTGCTATTGCCTCCTGGAGCCGAAGTTAAAACGAGCACGGGCACACCCCCGACGAGACTCCTGTGGCGCTCGCTGCCCGGACCGGAGTAACTTCATTCTGTGGTGATTAACGTCTTCCTGATCACTCATCCAATACCCTACGCTGTCTTTATGGCGAAACCCGGACTAGCTCTAAATTCTTGCTCTAATCTAGGCTCCAGGATTGATCTCACAGCTCTGGGCCCACAACTCTGCACCTCGGCCTCAGGCGGCCGGGTCGTGATGATGGAACGTCTTCGTAAACGTTGCCCTAGACCGAATTGCAGGTAAACTAGACGCCCAGCATCTAGGCAAAAGGAACTTGCTCAATGGCCAAGCGCTCCCAATCCATCTTTGTCGACATGGTGTATCTGCCCTGGTGGGTCGGGGTCATTTTCGGCATTCTTTTTTTAATCGTTGGCTTGGTTTTTGTGCCGGCTTTGCTTGAAGGGCAAAAGTTCGTCGGACTATTCACCGTCCATGTGCAGTGGTTCGTCTACTTCCTCGCCTTCCTCAGTTTTCTTTCGGCCACCGTCAGCGTGGGCCGCAGTTGGTGGCAGGGTAAGCTCTTCTACAAAATGAAGGGCGGCCAGCCCGTGGAGAGCCTGAGTTGGCGTGACTTTGAGCAGATGCTGGCCGGGGCTTTCCGAGAACAAGGCTACTTGGTGGCCGACAATCCCCCCGGCCCGGACGAGGGCATCGACCTCAGGCTCCGAAAAGGGCGGGAGAAAATCTACGTCCAGGCCAAACACTGGCATCACAAGCCGGTGGGTGTCAGCGTCATCCGCGAACATCACGGGGTTGTCACTGCCGCCGGCGTCGACGCCGGCATTGTAGTCTCCAGCAGCGGCTTCACCCCCGATGCCAAGCGTTTCGCCAAAAAGGCGGGCGTCCGCCTGATCGGCCCGGTGGAATTGCGCCGATGGTTCACCGGACAATCCCCCAAAAGCGAGCCCCAAAACACCGCAGGCATCGAACGCCGCTCCAAAGAAGCCGCCGCCCCGGATTGCCCCGCCTGCAAAACCCCCATGGTTGCCCGCACCGCCCGCCGTAGCCCCAATGCCGGACAGCAATTCTGGGGCTGCCCCAACTTCCCCAACTGCCGACAGACCCGCCCGTTCAACTAGGTCCCTACTAATGGACGACCGCACGACTTGTATAGCGCTGGCCGATGCAGAGTAAGCCCCTACTCCACCGTGGCTAGAAACCCAATCCCGGTCGCCTGCGCACCCGGCTTGTGAGCCACTTCACGCTCAAGCACCGCCATCAGGGAGTCAGCCGTCAAGGCGCGCCCGAACAGGCCGGCCTGCCGTTGAGCCACGGCAAAATCGCCCGGCGTGAGCTGGCGCAGGCGAGCCAGACGCTCGCTGATGGAGCGCGATAGCGGGCCACGCCGCCCACCCAAGGTGCGACGGAACAGGCGTTCGGCCTGTTGGCGATGCAGGTAATCAAAGGACACCTTCACATCAAAGCGCCGCAAGGCGGCGGTGTCCAGTGCCTCCATGTAGTTGGTCGTGGCCACGAACCACCCTTCAAAGGCCTCCATCTGGGTAAGCAGCTCATTCACCTGACTGACTTCCCAGCCCGCCTGGGCCCCAGCCCGGCTGCGCAGAAAGCTGTCCACTTCATCCATCACCAGCACCGCCTTCTGCCGCCGCGCCTGCTCAAAGGCATTGGCCAGGTTCTTCTCATTCTCGCCCACATACTTGCCCAGCAGATCCGAGGCCCGCTTGACCAGCACCGGCCGGCCCAGGCGATAAGCCAGGTATTGGGCCAGGGCCGTCTTACCCGTCCCCGGCGGGCCGCAGAAGCAGAGTCGGCCACCCTGGCCGCCCCGCATCAGTCGCAGCAGCTCGGATACCCCCGGGCGGGTATTCAAGCACTGCATATCAAAATCCTTGGGCGGCTTGGCCGGCCGAAGCTTGTGCTTGGCCCTATCCCCCCGCTGCCCGGTCAAGACCTGCTCGGCCACCGCCCGGGCGCGCTGGGGATCATCCGCCGCCACGGTCCGGGCCACCCGCGCCGCCCGTTCGGCGATAGCCGGCGAAACATCCCGGCGCGCGGCCACGGATTTCAGCCAGCCACCATCAACGCCCATGCCCCGAAAATAGCGGCGCAGGATCCGCTCCCGGTGTTCCTGGGGCGGCGCCTTGACCTCCATCACCAAATCAAAACGCCGCAGGTGGGCCGGGTCCAGCATGCGGATGCTGTTACTGATCCAGACCGCCGGCACCGGATTAGACTCCAGCAGGCGATTCACCCAGGCCTTGGAATGCTCTTCCTTGCGGCCCATGGCAAACATCGGCAGATCCCGCCCGAACACATCCTCGATCTCATCGAATAGGATCAGCCCCCGGCCACTGGAACGCAGCGCGGTCTGGGCCAACTCGAAACTGGCAAAGCGCTCGGAGGCCGACATGGGCTCCCCGGGGCGGGATTCATCCGCCACCTCAAAGGTCTCAAAACCCAGCACCTGGCCCAGGGCCCGGGCCAACTCCGTCTTGCCCACCCCCGGCGGGCCATGCAGGAGCACATTGCGGCCCTTGGCCGCATGGGCCTTGGCCAGGTAATCGCGCAGCAAAGCCACCTGCTCCGACATGTGGCCAAAATCATCCAGGCCCAGCTCCGCCACCCGGCCCGGCGTCACCCGGTGCCGGAACAACTCCATGGCATCGCTCTGAGGCTGCCAGAGCCGTTCATCCAGCCCCGGCATGGTGGCCAGGCCCGGCGTGGCGCCCCGGCGGTTCGTCTGCATCAAACCACTGCGATACAGCGGCCCGGCCGGGTCCATGGCCTGCTTGACCACTTGGCGGGACAGGCCCGTGCAGGCACTGATCATATGCCCGGCACTGCGGACGTTGCCGCAACGCAAGGCATCATCCACCACGTCCTCAAACCAGTCGTACATCTCATAAAACACACCCACCGCCAGCACCACTTCTTCGGCCTCGCACAGGCCCAGGCACTCCGCCAGCAGATGCAGGTTACGCAGGGGTTCATCCGGGGAAGAAACGGGGTCGGCCAACAGCCGCTCATGGGCCTCAGCCAAGGGCTCACGGCACTCCGATTGCGACAGATCCAGGCCTTCCTCAATCCCGGTCATCCGGGCCGCCTGAAGCCCCAGCGACGGCCGGCCCATCATGCCCGAGCTGAACGGCACCGCCGCCAGCATCAAGCGAACAGCCCAGACCGCCGCCATCCATTCCGATGCCGACAACCGCGGCGTTGTGGCCGATTGGATCGGTGCATACTCGACTTTCAGCATCCGTCGCCCTCCTCTGCTGTTGGTACAACAGCTTACGGCAAGGCAACGACAGATCTTGTCGTGGCAAATGCCTGTCGGCTTTTTTAGCCTTCATCACCGGCACTGCCGTCATACAGTACGCGCCCATCAGACTTGCGTATGCCAATCAGACGCGATGAGCGAAGGGCAATCACCCCATCATTCCAGGGCGCCATGATCCACCAGCAATCGCCCGACTCGGTCATATAAGGCGATGCTCTGGGCGGCAACTCATCGTAAATCTTCAATTCGGAGACAGGCACCTTGGCCCGCCAGGCGGCCATGTTAAGTGCCGCCTCGCGGCTAAAGCCCGGCACGGCAGGCTCAGCGTCTGCCTGGTCATCGAAACGGTCCTCTTCGTCAGGCGGCTTCAAGGCGTTTCACCGTTGTGTTGCCCCAGCCACCCCTCGGCAACAAGTCGAGCCCCCTCTGCCCATGCGCCGCATCGTGATTGTTGAGGATTCGCTGTATATCGCTTTGATCCAAATAGCATTCAGAACTCAATATCTCAGCGTAGGTCGTCACCAAAGACCAAACCCGGGGCTGAGCAATCCACCGCCGCATCCGAGCCCGCTCCTGGTTCATCAGCGCATGAGGCCGTGGCCGGGTTGCCCCCTGATGCACGCCGAAATCTCCCCATAGCATCAAAAGGCGTTTTGCCATCGCCTTGCAGTGGTCCAGATCCGATCGCGCCCCCAGGGCGCGAAGCGGCTTGCCCAACACCTTGGCCTCGGCCAGCGGCCCGGCCAGAAACACCCGCATCTCCCGCTGAACCCGCGCCACACTCTCCGCCCAGGCCAAGCGCCCATTGCCCACCCCAAGGGCCGGATCAAAACGCGTTGGCCGTCGGCGATGCATCAACCGCGTCACCCCATTACCCGGCCGCACCGGCGAGGCCTCGACCTCATACACGGTATAGCCTTCAAAAAGGGCCGCCACCAGATGGCCGGCCTCATGCCAGGCAGTCACATCCAGATGAATCCGGTCACAGTCGCGCATCAATCACCGCTCCAACGTCCTTTCAGAAGGCAACATCCAGGCAATCAAAAGATCCAGACCTACTCCTCCTGATCGCGCTGAGCCTCATGCATCGCCTGGGAAGCGAACATCACCACCAGGCACAGCACCGTAAAGAACACCAGCCAGCCAGTATGACCGACCTCCTTATCGCCGACAAAAATCAACAGGAGACAAGCAACCAGTCCTGCCCAGAACCCTAACGTGGTGCGGAAAAATAGCCCCACATACACCGCCAATCCCAATGCCAGATTCTCCGCCATCTCCAACCTCCCCGGACCGTACCCGTTACAACGGCTTGAAACGAGCTTGGGAGCAAGGAGCGACAAGGGCTGTCGCAAACGGGTCAGACTGAGCGGGCCCGCCAGGCATGGTTGGCCAAGATGGCCCGAAGCGGTCGACTCGAGTCAGCCGGCCGGTGGAGGTCTTCGGACGACAGGCAATGGACGGGACTGCCGCGGTAGGCTCGCGCAATCTCGTCCCTGAATGCACGCGCTACGGCCTCATTGGCGGGATCATGGATGACCACCCCATCCGGCACAGGGGCACCGGAGCCGGCCAGATACACCTCGCCCAGCCACAGAAAGACAAACGAATCCATATCAGGGGCAGACGGGAAATCAGGAAAAGCGTCTTCCAGCGATCTCCTTGGCGCACAGGCATGCTGCCTGGCAAAGCGGGAGAGAATGCACTTCCACAGGGACTCGATATTCTCCGGGCTCGCTTCCATTGCCAGAGGCCGACTACCACCTAGCTCCGGCCATGACTGGCCAAGCATGCCCTCCGGCTCCCCATTCTCTTCCAGCAATACAGCAACTTCCTGTATGGCATGAAGTACACACAGCGTTGCCTGCTTGCGCCCCAGCTGCCTCAGCCGGCCTTCACGACCACAGACCTGGCAGGTATGCGCCGCTTCACGACAGGCTTGCTCAACCCACCGATTCAATCCCTCCGGGCCTTCGTAATAGGCACGCAAGGTCCCAAACTTCGACTTGATCTGTGCCCACTCAAAATTCGCGATGTCACGTCGTTCAATCTCGCCCTCAACCTCACGGATCAGGCGGTGCAGTGCATCACTCCAGCCATCGACCCATCCCACCGAACCATTGGGGAACTGGCTTTTGTAGGCATTGACCACTTCCGCCTCGCTCGCCTGAACCGAGGACGTTCTCAATGCCGTTTCAATCGTCATGGTGTTCATACCGGCTGTTCCAGCTAAGCCCCCTGAAATTAAGGTGTCGCCCAAATCAGCGCCCAACCACCCTCAACAACGCCTCCCGGATTCGAACCATGGCCAAGGAATCCTGCCGGCAATACACCCTGAGCGCGTTCTCCAGGCGCTCTCTCTCTGCTGCATCCGCACAATCGAGCATCTGTAGCCAGCTCCGGGCCGCCGCCTGACCATCCGCCACTTCCAGATCGCCGTAATCCATCCCGGGGGCAAGCACCGGCAGTACGGCCTTGATCGAGTAAGAACCCCGAAACCCGGGATGGCAGTAATGATCCCGAACCACCGGTAAAAGGTCACAAAGCCTGTCCCGCAAGGCCAGCAGCTCCCCCCGCAGCGCGGGCACGGCATCAGCCAGCAAGCCCAGGACACGCGATTCATACGAGGAATAGACAATGATCGACCCCTGCTCCCCAAGGCACTCCAGCAAGGCCCGGGCCAGGGCCTCGCGGGGATCATCATCGCTGGTGGCCAGAAACTCGGAATGCTCCAGCTCCGCATCGGGCCTGGCCTGACTGTGACAGGAAAACTGAAACGGGACGGTCCCGTAAGGGCTCGTCCCCGGCCATCGAGGAAGTGCCGGCATGGCCGCCTCGAAATCCAGGAAGTACAACGGCCATTCCACCCGTTCAAGAGCCCGCCCCAACGCCGGAGAAACCCAAGCCTCACCAGAGGCAACGCAGCGCCTCACCCGCTCCTGAACGTTACTCAAAGGAAAGCCATCCGGAATCTCGTCAATCGACTCCGCCCCAATCGCCCTCAACTCATCCCGCTTTTTCCCAAGCCGAGGCAGCCAGTCAATGGGTTGCTCGGAAAATTCCACATCACGACTGCAGTGGCCGTAATAGGGGCAGTCATAGGGGGTAAAACAATGATCCCCAATCTCGACTTCCGGCTCCTCGCTGGCCACCACTTCCTGGAAAGCAAACACCTGCGCTTCAATCTCCCCTAAGCGATGCTCACTGTCCGCTGTCAGATCTTCAAAATGAAACAGTTGATCCAGGTCGTATTCCCCACCGGGATACACATAATCCCGATTCAGCACCAACACCCCCGCGCGCCGCACATCCAGCCCGGCCCCACGCAGTATCCAGTACTGAAGTGCCACATCCGTATCGAAAGGTTCCTTCACCCGAGTTGAGGACTTCACCTCCACCAGATCCCAGCCACCCTCCGGCGCCCGCGCTAGAATATCCACCCGCGTCAGCACCCCGCGATGCTCGATCGCCGCCTCATAGATCGCTGGCACCGACAGATCCGCCATCAACGCCTGAGTACGCTCAATCGCCCGCTCAACCTCCCAATACGGCCCATCAACCAGCACACCGCCAGACCAACGCTTCTGCGCCAACTCACCCACCGCATGCCCCGTCGCGAAAACCGCCTCCAAGCCCTCATCCGGCGGCGCCGCAAGATGCCGGGCATGGATGTCATACCAGAGGCGCAGGGGGCACTGGGTTCCCGAGATGAATCGGGACTTTGAGATCCTAGAGTTTTTTGCCTTCCTAGCACTCATTTATTCTCCATCCCTGTCGCTCACAAGCCGCTTCTGTACAATCCAGTTACTGTATCGCTCAGAGTTATCATCGTCGTTTTTCTTTCTCGTTGGCGCATATAGTGGAACATCTGGATTCAGAGGGACAAAGAATAGGTTCCCAGCCGACTTTTTACCCCGAAAGAACCAAGTTGGACACTGATCAATCGAGTTATCATCGAATCCCATTGATTTCTCATCACTCCGGGAAGGGCCCATCAGAACAAAATATGGCCGCACCAAGGACGAACTGGCCTGCCCTTTCTTGAAAATGGCATCAAGCCTGTTTCCTTTCGATGCCAGCTGCTCCCCAGACCAACCAGAATCCAACTTCGCTTCAATCAGTATCAAAACAACCTGGTCTTTTTCCCGAAAGGCAACCAGAAGATCCACATCCTCCTGATTGCCCGACAGAAGTGGCAAGCCATCTTCCTGTTGCCCCGGGTAATTGCTATACCGACGACTTTCTCGTACCGCATCCTCGACCACCACACCCTTCGATCCAAGATGATAGGCAGCCGAAATCCAGTCAAGATGGTAATCCATGGCCACATAGGGGTTTTGTGGAATCCTGATCCCCAACTCGGACTCAAGGCTTTTCTTGAAATCATCCTGAAGGCCCATCGGACGACCAATCACCACTTTCCGTATCAGGTGATAGCGCTCCTTACGGTTAAACTTTCGAAGCGCATCTAGCATCAGTTCCGCTTTCTCTTTACTCATTACCCCATCCTTATATCCACGACTCAATCGACTTCCCACCAGATTAATTTGTGCATTTTTTGCTGTCCACGCCCACACCAACTCCAAAAACCGACTGCCTAATTTCGAGAGCACAACATATTTAGGCAAAAATCAACGACAGATTATGTCGCACTGTTTTTTCGAGCGACCCGAATAACTGAAAATCCGGCAACCGGATTACCGATAACAGCCACCTTGCTGTACCCCAGCATAGGCGCGATACTGCGGTTTCGAACCGGCACAGAGGTTTAATACAGCGGCCCAAAGGATAGAAAGCACTCGAAGGGCGGCGCGCGGGCTTCCGCTAATCTGAAAAAATAGCTGCAAACACAATCAATGCAGGCAGGAAGCGTTTGATAAGCATCGCCGTGGGATAGCAAGGAGATCGACGGATGACGGACACCACAACACTTGCCGCACTAGCGAAAGCTGCAGAGCAATTAACCGTACACCCACTATTCCGCCAGCTCGGCGCCTACAACCGTTACCGGAATATTTTCCATGTACTGTACCCGGGCGAGATCTATCACACCCGATTCATTGCCTGGCTTTTGGACCCCAATCAAGGCCATGGTCTGGGCTCGCGATTCCTGCGTGAGTTTCTTTTGCTAGCCCGCGAATCAGCCGATTCCTGGCAGGGAGAAGCGCCTGGTCGAAAAGGATTAAAGGGCTTCTGGAATGAATGGGAACTGCTCGACATCGACTCTTGGCATCTGGATGACACCATTGTTCTGACCGAGTCAAAAATTGCAGACAAATCAAACGGCGACGATTCCGGGCTTATCGCTGACATCCTTTTGGTCAACATCTACCACGAATGGTCCATCGCAGTTGAGATCAAAACGGGTGCAAGCTACGGTGTCGGACAGCTTAAGCGATACTCCCACTGGGCTTCGAATTACCACTTGAATTCCAATAAAGATCCGAATTACGACAAAGCCATCGTACTTCTCGATCTCGACGAGCAGTTTGAGGGTGAATCGGACGGTTGCACAGCCACTACCAGCCACTGCCCAAAGGGAGAATCCGGGTATTTTTCCCCATTGGGGTTTGAGCCAATCTTCGGAATACTGAAACGCATTCTAAAGCAGGAAGCAATCTCCGACGACATCTCCCTGATCATCAGCCAGTGGATTGACAGCATGGAAGATGCCGACACTTCCTATCGCAATGTTTCTGAGGACCTGATTCCCCTAAGGACTCAACTTCGCAGCGCGTTCCGAGCAGAGATTGATTTACTCAACGCCCACGCTTCGAAATATGCCCCGACAGAAATTACCTTCTCTGAATTCCCGGATAGAAAAACAGCAGAAGTAGAGAAAAAATACGCCTTGATGCGTTTCTACCACCAATACGGAGATACACTCGAACTGTTGGCGCAAAGCCGGACTTTTGAAGGTGCAATGGAAAGTCACTCGAGCCTCAAAACAATCGATTACGTCGCCAATCGCGCCACTCTCCACATATATCCTGAGGTTCTCACCCAGTTCGCAATAACGCTAAGCGGATATGCCTGGCTCACCTATGAGCTTGACCACCAGGATTCTGATGACAATGTCCACCGTCGGGCACCCGAAACATCTAATGATCCAGGGCCTGGCCGGCTTACGTTATGGCTAGAAGTGCCTGAATCGCTCAGCGCATCAGAGAATTGCAAGTGGTGGGACTTTCTAGAAAGCATCATCACAACAAGAAAGAAAACAGAACGAATCCAAAAGCCCGTGCAGAAGAAAAGAGAGAATTTCCTTATTAAACGCTGGGATGGCAGTGACGCTCATAACACAACCTTTCCTCCGTGGTTGAACGACCATATTCAAGAAGTGACGGGAATAATCAAAAAACACCTCTGAGAGGGATATCATTGATGGCAATTGGAAAAGCCCCAATGAATAAATGGATGCAGCCACTTCACACTCATTTCGGCAAACCTCAAAACGAGCGGTCATGAGTGGAAACGACCCAATCGACTGGTACAACCAACACGGCAAGGAAGTAGCCGAAGGCTACGAGCGCCTAGACTTCGCCGTAGTCCACAATTGGCTGCTCTACCTGCTACCAGAAGACCGAAACGCCACGATCCTGGACATCGGCGCAGGATCCGGCCGCGACGCCGCCTGGCTGGCAGAGCGCGGTCATGAAGTCGTCGCCGTCGAACCCAGCGACACCCTGCTCGAGGAAGCCGACCGCCGCCACCCCCACCCCAGAATCCGCTGGCTAAAGGACCAACTACCCGGCCTGGCCCAGACCCAGCGCCTGGGACTGCAATTCGACTTCATTCTCCTGAGCGCGGTCTGGATGCACGTCCCGCCGGACGAGCGCCCGCACGCTTTTCGGCAACTTGTCCGTACGCTAAAACCCGGCGGACGGCTTGCGCTCACCCTACGCCACGGGCCAGCCGACGCTGCCAGAGGTTTTCACCATGTTTCAATTGACGAGGCCGTGGATCTGGCGAGCAAACACAACATAACGATAGAATCATTGGAGACCAACATTCCAGACGTAGCCGGCAGACGGGACGCGACCTGGAGCAACATTCTCCTAAATCCAGAAATTCTGCATAAGCGCTAATTAACCTAGGGAGATAAATGTTCAACTTCCTGCCGAAATCGACCACTCTAGATGTAGCCTGCCTATCACGGCTATTTGAACACAAGACCACCTCTTACAAACTGCTCTTTTTTGGTGCACTCTTGTCTCTTCTGGAGAAAGAAAGTGAACGCAAAACCTGGAAAGGAAAATACAGCTACCGATCGATCTGCATTGAGATGCTTATCGACGCCTGGTACCCACATCGTTTCTTTGCACTATCCTTTGGCTTGCAAGATAAAGTTGGATCTATTTTAGAAAAAATTGAGTTCCCTACCGATGAGAATGCGTGTAAAGCGCAAAACGCCCGAGACCTAAGAGCACAAATCGAATATCAGTTCGAAGCAATCCAGGCAAAATCACTGCTTAGATATGCCCCCTACCGTTTGTTAACGCCGTTCTTCACAAAAGAACTGAGCGGAACCCGAGATTCAGCTCGACGAATGCGAATAAACGAGCTCGCTGACCAACGCTTCTTTACACCAACTCCACCGCTATACCGTATTTGCCAAATCGAGCAAACCATACACCTCCATCCCTATTGGATGGCTTACTTAACCCAACACTTGCCCATCATAAAGAGCTGGCATCAGCATCACTGGGCTTCCTTCCTTCAATCACGAAATCCGAACGTCCCTGCTGTTATAACAAAGGCTACAAAACCCTCTTTCCGGCGATCTCTGACCAAACAGAAAGCCTTTTGGGAAAAAATCTTAGGTCACACAGAAATTTATTGCGTTTACAGCGGAAAACTACTAACCAAAGAGAACTACGCTCTAGACCACTTTCTTCCCTGGTCATTTGTCGGTCATGATCAACTATGGAATCTCATCCCTTCTGACCCAACACAGAACTCGATCAAAGGATCCAAATTACCTTGCCGTCATGACATCCAGAAATTCATTGAGACACAGCATCACGCTCTTACCACGAGCTACGCACTGCTTAAAAAAACGGAGTGGAAAATAGCTATAGAATCATATCGGACCGACTTAAAGCTCGCCCCATGCGACATAATCGATAAAACCGAGCTTACAAACGCCTATAATCAGCAATTAGACCCTATGATCTCGCTAGCCGAAAACATGGGATTTGTTAAACGTAGGTAAACCATCGAAAAGGGGGCGGAATTAGTTCTACCCCTCCCCACGTCATGCCGAAAGTGGAGATTTCCGCATAAATGCATGATTCAGTAGAAAAATGAAAGACGTACCGGAAACAGTAAAGCTAAATGATAGCCTATCAATGTTAACGAACATGAAATGGCCCTCAACAATCGACACACAGACTCTAATTCTTGTCGAACCACAACGACTCGGGAACACCCACAATTCACGAACTTGACATCTTAAGCCCAATATCAATTCAGTTAGAGACCTGATAGCGGACCTATCAGGTCTTCGCTAGATCGACGAATTCCGAGATCCCACTGTCCTTAGTTGCATTAAGCAAATACCCTACACCCCGCTGGATATGTCCTCGCAACTGTTCGTTCACTGAATCCACGGTTAGAGGCAACCCATCATTCTGACACCGCTGCTTAAGCAAACCTAGGTAAACATCCGCGTATTCGCCGCCAAAAGTTCGCCAGGTCATCTCAACCCCAAGTTCCGTCCCAATAACGTCCTTCCTAATCGCAGTCGGCTCATTCAGAGACATACAAAATGCCCAGCGGCAAAGGATGTTCCAATTCTCGATCTTTGTCCGACGCTTTAGCGTCATCAGCTGATTCCGACAGCGCTGGTCCAGGCGAACTGTTTCGATCGTCGTATTCATGCCGCGGTCTCCTCGAAATATCCTTCGACGACATTTGTACCGCCAGTTTCATCGTCGTACGAAAGCTCATAACAAGCGGCTAGATGAGGCTTGAGCTTCTTCAAATAGCGCCCATCGATCTCTTCATCCGTAGATAGAAGGATCACTTGGTGACTGGCATTAGGGAAATAATTCTCTACCAGGTTCGTCCGATGACTGCTATCCAACCGACCCAACGGAGTATCAATCACTATAGGCAGTGAACGTCCAGAGGCTTTTGCAAGCCCCCACAAAATAGATGTCGCTAATAGCTGGCGTTCCCCTGCTGACAGATGCCGGGGCTGGACAACCTCCCCATGAATGCCTCTGAGATTAAGTGTCAAACTGTCGGGATCGATCTCGACGCCCCGAATGAGGCCAGTTTTCCGTAGCAAGCATTGGTATGACTCGAGGATCAGAGATTCCAAGCGAGCAACATGCTTCTCAAGAACTCTCTTTTTGAAGCTTGTCATGACCTCTCTTATTTGAACGGCCCTATCCACTATTCGGCCATCCAATTCGTCTCGTTGGCTATTTAGCTCAATATTTTCATATGTCTTCGCCAACTGTTCATCTAGAGTATCCAGTCCCTGTCTACAGGACTCCCAGGCATTCTTCGACTCTTGATACTGAGCCTCTGCATACTCAAGTTTCACCTTCGCGTCCGCTCGGGCCTCTATAATGTCATGCAAGGCGCCCTCATCCGGGATTCGAGCGATTTCACGCTCAATTTTAGTCAAAGCCTCTGATAGCTCATCCAGGTCTTGCTTTACCTGCTCTACCTTTCCTATCGACTTGTCCAACCTTTCCCCTTGGAGGAGCCCATTCAACTGATCTTTAGCAGGTTCGTCCAATGCCAAACCACTAGCCTTATTCCCAGCTGTTTCGTGCAGGCCCTCTCGCCTAGCCGCCAGACTCGACTCTAGGGTGTTTATAACCTTATGGTCATGAATTTTCGACTTAAGGTCCTCCAGAAGCGCGGCATCACTTGCGGACAAAAGCTGAACGGCTACGGACGCACTTCGCGCTTCAGAATCCGACTCTGCCTTTCCTTGCAGCGCTACAAGCTGATCTTTTACCAACGCCAGGGGTAGTACGCCGCTCGCCAGTTCACGAAGGTCTCCCTCGTGGGACCTTAGCCTTAATTCAAGCTCCGTTTTTTGCTTCTCCAGATCTTGGCTACGCTCAAAGAGCGAGCCGCCTCGAGCCTCGAAATCTGCCTCTGCCTTCGATAAACGCTGCTTTGCCGCCTGCAAATCGGCGTGCTTTGCTATGCTATCAGACTGCAAGAACTCCAATCGTTGCATCGCCGCCGCGCGTTGCTCTTCGAGCCTCCGGATCTCGTCATCTGACCCTGGGGATGCATTCTGTCGTCGTTTTTTCCGTTCCACTGCCGTCAGATCGGCTTGCAGCTGATCGACCAACTCAAGCCCTAGAAGTGAGCTTATCGCTGTTCTCAGGATACTTGTCGTACGGCTAGGCTCGGCCAATGCCTCGATCTGCTCCCCATCAAAGAAGAACAGGTTGCAAAGCCTCTGAGGGAGAAATCGCTCAACCTCTTCCTCCCAGTTTTCGCTCAAAGCCGGCGAATAACCGCCATCAACATAAACCTCAACTGACTCACGAAAACCCTTACCCTTCACCCGCCAAGTACGTACAAGCGTGTATTCATGACGCTCAGAGCCTTCAGACTCTTCAAATACGAGCGTGATCGCTGCACCTTCCTCTGGTGAAACTGCACGATTCGTAAGCTCAAGGAGATAATCTTCGTAGGCCCGACTTCCTCGTCGGGCTGTCTGTGCCAATTTCCCATACAATGCAAGCTGAATAGCCTCGAGAAATGTCGTTTTACCACCACCGTTCAAGCCACCAAATAGCAAAACCGGCTTATCCACGCTAGTTGATGAAAGGTCTATGACCTGGCGCCCCTGATAAACACCCACATTGTGAAGTGTTATTTCTTGAAATCTCATTCCGCCTCCCCCGCTACGTGAGCTGACTGTTCCGAATAAGCGCCGGCATGCTCCTTAATTTGCTTAGTCGTATCCTCACTGTTGATCCTATACTTACGGTGAATCTTCGCCTCACGTTCTTTAAACTCAAGCGCTTCCTGGCGTGTCTCAAACGCACCAGCCTTGAGAACCTTCTCCAAATCCTTAAAAAGGCCGCGTCGGCTAGCCATTCCCTGATAGCGACGCTCTACGGCCAAGAGATTCCTCGCTGTTTCATAACGCATGGGATTGTTCTCACACACCTCACGCAAGAGCTCAAGCACTTCACCTTCAAAAAGATCGACGATGGCTCTTTCAGTCCCCGGGTATGGCTCCCCCATTGCCTCTTCGTAGATCTTCGGAACCAAGTCCTCGACTTCATGTTTCTCCGTCAACCAAATCCGGCGGATTTCCTCTAACTCCTCAAGGGAGATCAGGTCCAGCTCGGTCACATAGTCCGGCGCGAACTCGTCATCCCGGATCTCACGCTGAGCCTCCAAAACCCGTCTCAACCAATACATACGAGAGTCTTGGGTATAAGGCCCCGGAATCAGCTGTGCTTCGCCATCCTTATCCCGATAATATTGAAGATGCCCCCCCATCCTCCTGAAATCTCTCCTCTCTCGATCTTTCTCTCTCGCTTCATCGCCGCGGAAATCCAGCTCGTTACGAATCTCCAGGAGCGGCATCATCCATTCCTTCTCATGATCATTCTGGATCATCGCGCCCATGGATTTATCTTCATCGACCAAAGTACAGGTCCAACAACCAAACCGGCTGTTGCCGCAACTCGGCGTACTAGTATCCACCACTACCGGGCATTCATTGTCTTCACTCGCACCCCGGTACATAGACAGCAAGTCTTTGTTGTTGAATGACCATGGATTCGGGACCTGAAGCAGAAACGTCCAAACATCGTCGTTACTCCAATCCTCAATTGGCGTATAGACAAGGGTGTTGACAAGATCCGGATGGCCCGCGAGCTGCTTTCTCACGGCACTTTTCTCTCTGCGCTTGAATGCCTGCGCCCTCGTAATACTTTCCTGCCGTCGGGCTCCAAGGAGCAAAATCACCTCACCATGGCGGCTGGCTACGTTCTCGATGAATCGGTTAGAAGGTTTAATCTTCAGACGCTCAGTGCACCACCTGAACTTGGGACGCGGCGCTGGATAGCCACGCCCAATCAGGTTTACCCAGAATGTATTCTCAACATCGGGCTTCAACAGGTGCGGCGTAATAGGCATGGATTGCTTCTCTGCCGCTTCTTCCATCGTTCGAAGCGAGTTATCCACCCATGCCGCAACGACAGGGTTCTCTACTAAGGTATCCGTGGTAATAACATGAACCGGCTTCTTTCTCTGCGCCTTTGGGAGCTCGGAAAGAGCGAGCCAAACAAGTTGCACTACCGCACTGGAATCTTTGCCACCGCTATACCCAATAACCCAAGGCGTACTATCGGAGAGATATAGCTCACGGATGGCTTCTTTATGGTCGCCAATAGAGTTCGCAAAACCCCCGGCCGAAAAGATGCTAGTTCCCGCTGCTGCTCGCTCTTTCATCGCTGGCTCCTTGGAATGCCCGTTCCAGTCGCTCTTCCTCCGGTGTCAGTTCCAGATTCAGATAGTGTTTAATTAGATTGCTAGTCAATATTAGATTTTGCTGAGCCTTTGAGACACGACCACCGATCATGGCCCGGCCCTCCCACACTTTGGAGTTCGAGCGTGACCAATCAATATCGTCGAGCCCCTTTAATTTTGCTTTCCAATTCTTGGGATAACGGCGCATAAGCGCATTCCCGACACGACCAAGCGAATGGATCGCGATGCCATGCGAATGGATAAAGTCTTTTCGCACTTCGCCTGAAGACATCTGTCGCTTTTTCACAAACTTCCATTCAGGCATATGAGCCGCGACTGCCTCCCAGAACTCAATCGCGCGCTCAGCAGCCTCTTCCTGGTCATTCAGCTTAATATTCTTCAAGAGCTCGTCAGTTGCATGATAGAGAGCACTCAGCGTAAAAAGCTTCCGGGATCTTGGAGAAAGGTTGCTTCTCTCCATTTCCACGAGATCTTTCAAGAACTTGGATTTCAATACGGTTAAACGGACAAGCTTCGCCATGTCATCGCGATGATCGTAGAGCACGCCAAGTGATTTACTCGGACGGATACCATGTCGATTAAGGTCGGCAAACATCTGTTGGCAACGCTGTAGCCCTGGATCGAGAAAAAAAACTACTGCGATACTCTCGTCGCCGAGGTCCGGCTGTTGCCTGAGCGCTTCTTCGATAGCGGCTCTACGATGCTGTCCATCGTTGATAATAAATTTTGAATCCATGGGCACACGGAGAAGGCCGACAAGGCTCTCATGCCCGTCCTCGCCCAGCGACTCGAACTGGACATCTCCGTCAATTGAGGCCGTTAGGGCGGAAAATACGTAGTTGTCGCGATTCCGCAGCAGATAGTCCGCCATGTCCGGCACACGGCCCCGATTTAGGGTCCGCTGCGCCCGCAACTCCGGGGACAACTCCGCCTCGTCTTCATCGAACAGGAATATTTTGGGGATCAGGCGAAGGGGGCACATTGAGGTAAAATATTCCCGATTCGCCTGGACACCCCGTATCGCTGGAAACGTATATCCGAACCGCATATCGGTGGCCACGGCCCACTCCTTGAATTCCACGAAATCTTCGGTAAACTGTAAATACAATACATACGTTTGTCAATTAACTGACGTACGTTTGGATCATCGGAGGCTCTAGGTGCCTGACAATAGGCCAATTTATCTGGATTGCGCAGCCACTACCCCCCTCGACCCCAGAGTCCGAGAGGTGATGCTCGAATATTTCGACATTGAGTATGGCAACGCGGGAAGCCGTACACATATGTACGGCCAAGAGGCGGCGAAGGCGGTAAGACGTGCTAGAGAGCAGATCGGCGCTGTAGTCAACGCTTCACCCATGGAGGTCATCTTCACGTCGGGTGCGACCGAAAGCAACAATATCGTGCTCCTTGGTTGCTCCCCCTATGCAAGAAGCAAGGACCGTCGCCACATCGTAACAACCGCGATAGAGCACAAAGCAGTGCTCGAACCCATGGCAGAAATGGAGCGTCAAGGTTTCGAGATCGACTACATATATCCGGGCGAGTCCGGACGGATAGACACGAAAGATATTGTACAGTCAATCAGGTCGGACACTGCGCTCGTCTCCGTCATGCACATCAATAATGAGACTGGCGTAATTCAGCCAATTGATGAAATCGCCGACGAATTACCTGAAGACGGTCCTATCTTTCATGTCGACGCCGCACAGGGATTCACGAAGGATCTTCGACGCCTAAGGCATCCGCGTATAGACGCTATATCAGCAAGTGCCCATAAGATCTGCGGACCAAAAGGAGTGGGAGCCCTCATACTCAGAGCACGTCGAAAAGCATCCCGAAAACTGACTCCGCTTTTCCATGGGGGACGACAGGAACGCGGCCTAAGGGCAGGCACGTTACCAGTCCCATTGATAGCTGCATTCGGATACGCCGCTGAACTCGCAACAACAAATCACGACCAATACCGATCAATTGCTAATTGCCGAAAAAACGAATTCCGCCAGCAACTAAAACAACATCACGCAATAATCCACGGCACAGAACCTACCAGCCCATATATCATTAACTTTTCGATCCCTAACTTAGATTCTGAAGCTTTAATATTAGCTGTAAAACATTCTGCCGCATTAGCAACGGGAAGTGCGTGTACGTCAACAGAATGGAAACCCAGTCATGTTATCTCTGCGATGTACAAAGATGGCTCGTTTCAGGACACAGCATGTCGTGCATCCTGGTGTCACATGACCCCACCGATTCCTTCCGCTTTTTTTTCACCCATTTAGTCCCAAGCATAACCATCCCGCCGCAGACCAGTACTTGCAGACAATCCCCCAGGTGAAATATCTATAACTGTGATGCGTCCAATAACACTTCTACATAAACCAATACATCACGCCTACCGCTACAACCATGACATCCCGTTTCAACTAATAGCGTATAAAAACACCTATGGCCTCCTACAACAAAACAATGCGACACACGCTCAAAAACAATCCCAACTATTTACGTTCGCTTTTAATCTGACTCGCCGACAGCTCCCAACTCGTCCGGCTCCAACGCTTCATCGTCTGCGCTCTCTATACAATCTACAAATTCGATCGCAATGAACTCTTCCCCGATACCCCGGAATTCCTCAGGCAAAAGCACGCTACAATTATCGGCACAGCATGGAAAACTCCACCTGTCGATCACGAATTTCAACATCTCATATTCTCGTTTCAGCACACAATCATCATCCCACGATACTCCATCAGTAAAACTTGGGATTCTTTTCTCGGAGTTTGTCGCATTCGTTGACGTAAATGAATAAGCCCCGCTCTCGTCGCTGATCTTTCTTTCAATGGATTTCCTTGCAAGGAAATGGTTACCTGCCGTCAACGACAAATTACCCAGACGATGCTTATACTTGTCCGCCTTAGCCTCTTCAGGCCAATGCGCTTCCCACCATCCGGCATCCCGATGCTGCTGCGGAAGAATGTGTTCAATCGTGTTTTTCTTTTCGGCTGGCTTTACGCGCCACTCCATTGGGCTAACACCCTCTGGCGAAACAGAGAGCTCATATTCATATAGAAAATAGTAACAGTAAGCCCATCCAGATACCGTTGGGTCAAACGGATACTTTGGTTCTCCACTACACAACTGATGAATCACACTTTTGAGCGGCGCGTCTTCTACTGTTAGCGCGCACAACTCTCTCAGAACAAATTCGATGTCTTTATCATTTCTTAGAACCTCATGAGCGAGACCGATTATCTTAGTTGCATTTCTATCTATCCGACGCCCCATCACAGCATGTACGCGGAAAGTGTATTTTTCGCAAGCTTCCGCCAACCTTTCAAAGTCTAAACTGGAGAATTTCATATGCCCCGTAACGAGAAGAGCTCGAGTGATTGTGCTTAGTTCTAGGTTATCTAATGTTCTAAGCCATACCCCTGCCCTAAACGTTGATTCGTTAACACACAATTTACTCCTCTTCTTCGAGGTAATAAAACCGAAAGACTTTGCGTAGCTTGACCAGATGTTCACAAATCCAAGAAAATTGCTTTCTTTGCTCGCCTCGCTATCCTCCAACAGGCCCCGATAGCGCTTAACGAATTCCGAATGAACATCCGATTGGGAGACCTTCACTTGGTGGTAAACATTATAGATCTCATTCACAAAGGACTCTTCATGGCTTCGCCCACCGACACCATATCTATCAAGCTCTTCCAACGATTTGTACCACTGACTCTCTGCGTCTAGATTCGCCTCTCTTCTATTAGATACAAGAATACTAAAATTTTTGATTTTATCGAACTGACTTAGCGGCAACCCTCGGGAATTAATTGCATCAAATGTTAGATATCTATCGATATTCTCCGCGCGTAAATCTACCAGAATGAAACGCGCTTGATTTAATATCTTATTTTTCCACATCAAGCACTCTGAATGGTCTTTGTCACTGAAGAAATTCTCCGACCACACTTTCACATCCAACATGTTATTCATTGGTGCTGTTCTTGATTCAGGCATTGGGCTACTGCGAGCGATGTCGACACAGTGATTCAAACACATGTTGAGGGCATCGTTTTCGTTCTCTATGCGCAAAGATAACGCACCACCCATGTTATATGTGAGAACCCTTTTGAATTCTTCCAAATCCGCATCAGAAGCGTCTAATTCCTTTAGGCGGCGAAATATTGCATTCAACAAGAAGAAACACGCCGTAATTCTCTGTTGTCCATCCTCAAGAATTACTTTTTTGGTAACATTGTAATCTTTCTCCTGGATATCCCCATCGTCTACAGTGGTAATTATTATGGGACCCATATAGTGATACCTATTACCCACCAGCTCTAAATCGCCGAGAAATTCTTTTACATGTCTTGTTTCCCAGCTAAACCCCCTCTGATTATGTGGAATAACAAACAATCTCTGCCGTATAACCTGAATCAAACCTTCCATGCCGTTCTCCTGAACCTAGATTATGGTAATGCTTTCCAACGAGATGCAACGTTGGAAAGCCACTCCACAAGCGAGCACCGAGAAATTAGCAAATAGCGTAAAACGTATCGGTGGAGATCCGCTACCATTAAACGCGCCTCGGACACATCAGCTTCGCACGCACCCTCTCTCTGATACGCAACTGCGGTAGACAAGCGAATCCCAGCACCGATCGGAATCTCGAAGTGGAGCCTCTGCGCGAGATAAAGGCTCACCACAGAGAAACACAACTACCGAGCCCCTTATACATTGAACACATAGAACACCTTGACACGCGGATAACACTGTCCAGAGCACCCGCAAGTCGAAATAATTCATAATGTTAGATGATCTAGATCGTAAGCTTTTAGATAAGGGTGGAGGGAATCAATGGCTTCTTGCCAGTTTTCGGCAAGCATTGCGAACTCTACAACACGCTCAACCTCTCGCTTTAACAAATTCTTTGCCGCACTTTCTTGCGACTCGTGAGAAGTAGACAAAAGGACTAGATAGTCATAGATCTCCGCAAAGTCTTTACCCGGTGCCCGACGGAGTATCCGACCTCGGCGCTGTATGAACTGCCGGGGATTACTTGAGCTAGCCAAAATAAACGCTCTGCGACACGCGGGGACATCCACACCTTCATCTAAACATCGAATTGCTAGCAAGGCTCTTATCCTGCCATCAACGAAGTGCTGTAAGATCTTACGCCTCTCTGCAAGGGTTTCCTTCGAAGTGAATCGTCCTACAGACCAACCTGCTTTGTAAGCTGTTTTCGCGACTGACTCTAGGTGACTGACCTCCCCTTCTACGCAATCCTCATAATCAGGGGTCCCCGCACCACAGTACACGAGCGTATATGGCGTATTCTCCAAAACTTCCACTTGCTCTGAAAATCTACGCAACTTCTGGCGCGAATGCGCTACGATTTGTGCACGCTTACCTAACAAAGCTTTTAACCGGGTATTCTGAATATCCGAGCCATCAGATTCAGCCGCGTACAGTCGAGCAATCTCATCTGATAAACTGATATACTCGTCGGATTCATCCTCTTCTAGCCGAACACATTCTAGATAGTATCTATAAGGAGTTAGAACTTCATCCTGTAGAGCATCTGCCAACCCATAACGGGATACGATATCCCCAAAATACTCTGATAGTTGCTCGGCCATTTCAGAACTACCACGAACTGTGGGTGTCGCGGATAAACCCAACCTATACCTAGCATGCATCGGTAGGGTACTCGAGTACGATTTACTAGCTAGATGATGGCATTCATCCCCAATGAATAGAAGATCATCCCCCGGTATTTCCTTTAGTTTCGATTGGAAGCTATCGCTACTCAACGTTCTATTCACAACCACGCAACAGACGAGTTCCAACGCACCAAGTTGATACGATCTCAATGCCGAACTAAGCTTATCCCTCCATTGATCTGATGATCGATAACACCTAATTGGAGCCACTCCGAATTCCTGAAGGACATCAACCCATTGATCCGCTAGGTTCTGATACGGGACGGAAATGACAACGAATAACTGCTTAAGCGCTTCGAATAACTTTACTAGACCGTGGCATGCCATAATCGTTTTTCCGGATCCCGTTGCATATTCAAGCACCCCGCGATAATCGCTTCCCTTCCAACTGTACAACCCTTGGTACTGATGGTCTCGCAATTGGTAAGGCTGGCCATTTATAACGTCGGGAATAGTCGGTGCCAGCGGCCATTCGTCTTCCTCTTTTACGTGCTGCTCTTCTCGGCCAGAGATGCGACGCCAAAGGGACACCTCCACATCTGGATTCGGAATTGGTTTTCCCGCCACCCTTCGTATCAACCTTTCCTTGACTGCGTTTGGAAAGTCAGTAACGAACGTGCCTTTCGCTTTGTTATCCCACAATCTTTCAAACTTCTCGCGATGCATTTCTACATGCTGCCGAAATGCTGGATTCCAATCGTAGAATACGTTCACCGACTCAAAATTGAAATCCGGCATAACTCCCGGTGCTGTCTCATTTGATGATCCAGAGAACACCAAACAATCGCCTGACCAATCATAGACAATCCCTACCTTTTCGTGGAATATCCCTCGTGGCCGTAACGCAATCCGAATATCTAATTGGCCAGAAGCTATTAGCCATGACAACGCATCCAGTCTATGATTTACTAGGTAATCTCCGATATTATCGATAACTTTGAAATACCGCTTTTCGAGATTAGATTCGATCGATTTTAAGCCATAGCCTGTCTTTATTGCCTCCAAGTCTTCGTCACTGACTTCTCCGTTAAAGATTAGTCGCATCTTCCCGTCAGACTCGATCAAGTTCGATAGGCCTTTCGCTGCAGCTGAAATAATCCCGCTTGTGAAATACCCAACGGACCGATCATACTTTGCGGCACATTTAAGAACTGGAAAATAAAAATCCTCAAGAAAATCATCTACATCTGATGAATAAACAGCTTTCCAGCTAAACTCTTTAAGACGATTAGAATTCGACATCAATCGACCTTTTATCACCGATAATTTCCTCGTCTGCCAACTTTATGGCGAGTCTTTCAAGATATGTAAGACCAGAAGACGATCCGGGTTCGTCTATCATTGTGCGCTGAACTATTTCTAAACCTCCGTTAACATAAGCTTCGAACAATCTGTGTGCGAGATCTTCATTCTCATCCGAAAGGATAGACGTCGATCGATCGTGAGCAAGAACAACTGCATAGTAAATGTCCATTGCTCGGTCACTCTTCTCAAAGATTCGACCATCAACAATTGTGACAATCTCGCCCGTCAAATGACGTAGATTACTTTCCGACAGCCCGAGAAGCGCTGCAAAACAGACGAATTCCCGCATTGTTGGAAAAAGCGGTTTCCCAGTTTTAGGGTCGACAGATTCACAATACTTTCTCACTACCTCTTCCGCCGACATCTCAAACCCTTGCTGCGTCGTTGCCTCACATCTAATATTCTGCATGATTACCGGAGCTCCAGAATTTCTGTATAGGTCCGATCAGAATCGTAAATTGTTGTTGGAATACGCTCACCCTGAAACACGATAGTATCTTCCGGACGCGCTCTCCTTTCTTCCCGATTGTGTGCGACCAGAACGTACTCCTTTCCAACATATGGTTCGATTTCCTCTAGGACGTCTCCGCTCGCTTGTGATTCCGACAACAAGAGCACAACTTGATCCGACAATTCGGATATAAACCTTGCCGTACTCCTTCGGTAATGGGGGTCTAGTTGCCCGAACGGTGAATCAAGCACAAGAGGAGCAACGGTACCAGGTATAAGGTAGCCACCCGCAGTCTGGCCTTGTCGGGTACGCGCAAATTTGATCAATGCTGACATAAAGGCAAGGCTAAGCAGCTGATTTTCACCGCTGCTTTTAGCCGTTACTGTGCCTTCGTGATGAAGCTCCATCGAGAAGTCCGAGTTAATTTGAGCCTGATACGCGCGTCGTGTTGTTTCGTCCAAAATATCATTTATATTTTTTTCAACTGATTTACGTGCTGACTCGATATGCTCGTTTGCAATTGATTCCAGACGCTCTTGGGCTGCTTCTGCCAGCCGTATGCGAGCCTGAATAGGGCTAAGCTGCCTGCTCTTCGCTGCGACTCTCCTTATATTGCTTTTGATCTGATCCGCCTCAATCTTAAACCTCTCGATATTTGAGTCGAGAATACCTATTTTCTTACTTGCTTCATCTCTCAACCGATCCCACTCAGCACGCTTCGCTTCCTTCTCCTTTATCTCTTTAACATCAATACCCTTTAACTTTTCCTTACAATCCGTAATTTTTTGCTCGGCAGCTGTAATTGCGTCGCTGACTTTTGCAATCTTTCGTTCAATCTCTTTGTACTTATCCATTGCCCCTTCGGTACCTTGCGAAAAAGACCGGATGAAGGCTTGGACCGCGACAATCCGACGCTGAACGGTGGAATCACCCGCATCACCTGTAAGCTTAGCTACTGCATTGAATTCGTTCGTTCCTGGCTCTAGGCTACGCCCACATACACATGACCGGGCATTAAGCAAACTGCGAACGAACTCCTCATTATAGGGGCTTGGAATTCTCCCGGACCTTGATTCACTTTCCAGAAGGCTCTGTAAACGTATTAATTTTTCATGGGCTAGCATAGGGGCTAAGAATTCTCTAAGCCAGGTAACTTTTTGCGAAAGAAGATCATCATCTTGTGTCTTCTTGTCCTCGAGTATTGAGGACTGGGTATCACGCATTTCTTGTATTGCCGCGGCATTCTCGTTCTTACGAAGCGCGTCCTCAAGAACATTGATTTGCTTCACAGCAGTGTTGTACTTGTCTTGGCACTCCTTTTTTTCCGCTCTCCATTTTTCTATCTGAACTTCAACTTCGTCATACCTATCCGCCAATGAACGCACTTCATCCTGACCCGGGAGGTCGCCCATTTCCTTCCTGTCACGTTTAACCCAATAACTAAGATCCTTTATAGCATCTTCTAGAAGGTTGCATCCCAATATGTTCTTGATCGCTTCTTCCGTCGCTTTCTTATCACCCTCGGCAGAAAAGGTCTCAGCAGCTTCCCCATCAAAGAAGAAATATGGAGCCATCTCTTCGGGTACTACAGAATTTATAAACGACTTTGGTGCATCTAAAGCACGACTTATTCCATTTTCGACAGCGTACGCAGAAAAATCCCAATCTTTTTTGAACCTTGGTCCAGCACCAGAACCACGCTTATCCAAAACCCTACGAAGTATGCGGAACTGGGCGTCGGCATGCATGAGCTCTACTTCAATTGATGCTTTTTTCTTTCTTTCTTTGACTGCTTCGTTATTGATCAAACTTTTCGCTTTCTCAAAACGACTGGTCGTCGTCTCATAAAAGCACCACAGAATAGCGTTCAGTATGGTCGTCTTACCAACGCCATTAGCCGCATGAATTAAAGTGACATTCTTCTTATCGCTCGTGGATAAGCACAGAGATTGCTCGCCGTAGAACTGCCGCCAATCCTCTATCTTTATGCTACGAATCTTCATGCTTAGTCACCTGGTATCCGATTCTTTCAAGTTCTGAGCGAATTCTCTCACGCCTCTTGGTTTCCGCACCTCTATTCTCGTGAGCGTACTCTTTTTCAATTTTTATAACATCTTGAACTAATTCTTTGACACTGATTTCAAACTCATCTGTTTCTTGATCATCCTGGGCCATTTTTTCACCTCGCTGCATATGGCTAAATCTCATTCAAATCTACATTATTAATGCTGTCGCAAAACAGCAGGCAATCAATACTTACCAAAACCTGCTCCCGGAAGGGGCGTGGATAGGCTGTAATTTCGCCTCCAATAACACCGCCACGGTTCGGCTATAGGCGCTCTTGTTGAAGGCGGCGTTCTGTCGCCTCAGCAGGGGCTCACGGTATTGGTTTACGCCCTTAAGGGAGACCGACTGATCAAATGTGAGGTATTGGGTGGTTTCTGGGTAGAAATGGTCGTGTTTGGCGAGCTCCGGGCGAACTCTACCCACCCGAGCCACGGCAAAGTGGACCTGTTGGCCGTCGGACCTGGAAATGCCGCTATCGCTTCGGGGTTGGTAGTAGATCACCCAACCCCCCGCCGCAGCCTCCATCTGGCGCAGGAAGGTCCGCGGGAAATGGTAGTGTGCTTCCGGCAGGTCGTCGTAGATAGAACTGGGGAAGATTGTGAGAACTGCCTTGGCCATCGCGATTCCGTTCGTCGATTATGTAAAGAAATTAGGGTAGCAGCGCTATGCATGGCTTAGAAGGCTGATATTGCCATTTCAATCATATATCTCCAAGCTTTCCTGGCAATGACATCGTTCGCCATACACGACATCTACTACTGCCCCTCCAGACTCCTGCCGAGTGCTAAGCTCCTGCTCACGCTGGTAGCTACCGCCGTATTCAAAGCCGTTCACCCGCGCGGGTATGTAGCCGCAACGCTTCGACGGGGATTCTCCAGGTATCGGAGCTAAAACCACCTGATGGATGGCGAATATGTACGGCTTGAGCCGAGTGGTCATCCGTGGAGAGTTTCCTTATATGGCTGCCTTTCCCTTCTTTGCCAATAAGATTGGTCTGCCTGATATTGTAGTCCTTCGAGCGTTTCTTCCATTCTGAGTGCACAAGCCACCCCAGGCCGACGACGCAGTCTGGCCTAAGCGTCTCAAATGTATCTTTGAAGCAGCGCCAGCCCCACTCGAGCTCTTCGCTCGTTGGATCCTTTCTAGCGGCATCTGCCACTACAGCCGGCACATAGTTCACCAAGGCAATGGAATGCCAGAATTGCTTGCGCTCGTCGTCACAGGTATCTTCTACTGGCTTTCCCAACCCTACCTGCTGAATACGGGTCCAGAAAGCGTTCCTTTCGCGGCGTTCGACACCAAATTTCTTTGTATCCTCGATCAAATGCTGCGCGTCTACTTCGGAGTCATGGCTCCAGTACGCTGAAAGGCCGACAAACATTAATTTGAGCCCGAAGATATTATCCGGGCTTTCAAACAAATCGCCTTTCCATGGTTCGATTTGGGTTTTGGATGAGAAATCAACTTTATTGGCCACTTTACGCAGCTCCATTCGTATCCTTTAAACAAGAGCGAGGAACCCCATTCCTGGCGATTCCAGTTGCCTTCCACGTCTCTGTTCCATCAAGACTCTCTTAAGAGCACCCGAATTCAATTCAATCCCACGAACAAGAGCCTGACGCCGGGCCACATTGAAATCCCCCGGGGCCACAGGCCCAATCTGCTTGAACTGCGCCAAGTCAGCCTCGCTGGGCTCTTGCCCTTCTTGGGCTCTCAGCGTCGCCCGCGCCATATCCACCACCTGTTCAGGCTTCAGCCAATCCAGCTTGATGCGCCAGTCGAAGCGGCGCATGGCGGCGGGGTCCAGATGGTCTATGCGGTTGGTGGCTGCGATGAAGATGCCGGGGAAGGTTTCCATTTGCTGGAGGATTTCGTTGGTGAGGCTGACTTGCCATTGTTGGCTGGTGCCTTCCCGGTTGGCGACGAGGCTGTCGGCTTCGTCCAGCATGAGCACTCCCTGTTCACGGCGGGCTTGTTCGAAGAGGCGGCGAACGTTTTGTTCGTTTTCGCCTACGAAGCAGCCTAGCAGTTGGGCAGCGGATTTGCTGACCAGGGGGAGATCGAGGCGTTCGGCCAGGTAGTGGGCGAAGGCGGTCTTGCCGGTGCCAGGTGGGCCGTGGAGGAGAATGCGGCCCATTCGGCTGCGGGCCAGGCCGTTGGCGATGGGTTCGATGTCGGTGTCCGGGTTGAGCCATTTGAGACTGTAGGGGGCGTTGTCGTTATGGGGGGGCTGGTAACGCTGGCCGTGAATGACCCGAAGGCGATGGTCGAGCAGGCGTTCCAGGCTGGCTTCGGTGGATGCCGGATGACTGGTGGCGAGGCTTTGGCTGGCCCTGGCCAGTATTTCCACATCGGCGGCGGTGATGTCCGGGGTCCGGGTCAGGTAACGGCCCAGGCGGGTTTCTGCCAGGTGCTCGGGCAGTTGTCGGCGGACCAGGCGCTCACGGGTGGGTTTGTTGGCCTGTGGCATGTCGATGACCAGGTCGAAGCGGCGCAGGTGGGCCGGGTCAATGCGGGCCACGGAGTTGGTGATCCAGAGGGTGGGGACGGGATTGGATTCAAGGAAACGGTTCATCCAGCCCTTGCTGTGGTCAGCGCTGTCCTGGTTGCCAAGCCCCAGGTCACGGCCGAAGACATCCTCGATTTCATCGAAGATGATCAGGGGCCGCTTGGCGTGGGCGAGGATTTCCTGGGCCAGGCTCATGTCACGGGTTCGGGCGCTGGCATCATCCCCGGGCTGCAGGTCGGCGATCTCCCAGGCATCGGCGGCCAGTTCCCGGGCCATGAGGCGGGCGAATTCGCTTTTCCCGGTGCCGGGTGGCCCGGCGAGCAGGACGTTGCAGTGGCCGGGGCTGGCGGCGTTATTGGATGGCTGTTCGCGGGCGGTGTTATCGCGGCGTTGGTAGGCGTGGGCCAGCCTGCTTCGGATCAGCTCGGCTTCCTGCTGCATGTACTGGAAGTCTTCCCAGGCCAGGCGGCTGGGGCGTGCGGGGTACATGGCATCGCGCAGGAAGTCTTCCAGATCCAGTTCCCGGGCACCGAGGGCGTCGATCAGCCCGGTCCGGATGCCGAGCCGGGAGCAGAAGGGGAAGTTGGAGCCGTCCATCAGGCTGATCAAGCCAGCCCGACGCAAGACGCCATCCGATCGCAGACAGGCCGCCACGCCGGAAGCTGAAGCCTGCAGGCCGGTGCTGATGGCCTCGATCAAGGCGTGCTGTGGGGCCTGGGGATAGAGGGCGTCGATGAGCATTCGCGCGGTGGGGTCGGCTCGGGTGATGACGAGAAAGCCCAGTGCATCGCGCTCCAGCGGGGTCAGCCCCAGCTTTTCTCGCAGGCTTTCGAGATTGCGGGCAAAGCGGCCCCCCGGGCGAATCCGGGCCGCCTGCAGACGCTGGGCGCGATCACTTAGCAGGTGCTGAATCTCGGCCGCTTCCAGGGCCTGGTGGGTTTCGATCCCCATTTCATCCAACAGGCTGTGCAAGGGGCGGCGATCGTCCTGCAGCAGCAGATGGATGCGGCCCCGCCGAGCCAGGAGAAGGTTGAGTAGCCAGGTGGCGGTCAGGGCCGAGAAGTGCTGAGAACGACCCTCCGCCGCCCTGGATTGGGCCTTGATGCGTTCCAGGAATGCCTGGGGAGACATGACGGCCTCCTAGGCCAGCCGCTGGGCGCGGATGGTCTGGATGCGCTCGCGGTGGCCGGGGGCCTGTGGGGGCAGGATGCCCCGGTACCGGGCGTGGCCACCCTGGCCGTCATGGAGTCGGTAAAGGATGGTGACTTTCTCGCCAGTGGCGGCGAGTGTGGCCTGGTGGCCGGTCTCGAAGCGGTTTTGTGTATTCATGAGCGCCACCCCTGTAGGTCGAAATTGGCTGAACCGAAAACGGGGCGACACACCCCACCGCGTCCCTGCCAGGCGAGCTCCGCCCAGCGGGTGGGATGTGTCGCAGGTTTCAGCGTAGGTGGGGGTGGCGACAGCTGATGTCGCGCGCCGTTGGCACGCTGAAAAGCATTCAAGGGCAGCTCTTTCAGGGCTAAGCCTTGCACTTTTCACCGCGCCGCCGAGACGAGGTGGCCTGTTGAGCTGCGGAGCCCCACACAATCCGGGCCACCATCATGAAAACTTCTCATACAAATCAAATTGAAGTCCTGGTCCACTCGCTACGCACACTCTGTGGCCTCTCAAGTCGACAGCTGGGGCGGGCTGACGAACGTATTCGATGCCGCAAGATCAAGGAAGGTGTCTCATGGCTACACGATCTGACCACGAGCGGGACAATCCTGGCCATATTGCTTCGGCTTGCCAGGGCTAAAGGGCCTGATGAGGCTATCTGGCAAGTTCGCTGCCTGTTTAATGGCCCGCGTTGCAAAGACAGTGAGCCGGTTAAGCAGGCTATTGAGAATAGCAACCGATTTTGGGGTTGGTCTCCGCCCGATCAGCCTCTCTGTTACATTCTCGACATCGAACTCTTCCACGCCTGCCGGGAGCTCCCGGCAACCCAGGACTTCGTGGACCTACTTGAAAATACTGCCAGCCCGCGCCACGCGGCCATGCTGGCATCATGGATTTTGACCGCCCCGGCACAATCGCTCAATCAGACCCCCGCCGTGAGGCTATTCGGGAAGATTGTGCGTCGATTTGGAGATGATCGGATGTGCCCTGCCCAATTGGCAGCCGCGCAGAGGGACTGGTCTCAGGCAACTCTATTCGAAGCCGACCACTTCCGTATGATCCAGCGGATTTACCAGACTATTGAAAAACTGGAAGACCCCGAATTGATGCACGGTTTCTCAAAAATCTCACGGCAAATCCCGCAGCCTGAGACTCGATATGAAACGATTCTGAAACTGCCCGGAATCACCGATCTCACCCGCCGTCGAGAGCTCATGCGTTTTGCGGCGCAACTAAAAAGCAACAATAGGAGCCTGCGGCAGAAGGCCATTCGAAACGCCTTGAAGCCGCAACTCGGAGTCGACTAGCAGCTAGGTCGGTATCAGACGCCAGCTGGAAGCTTCAAAGAACGCTTCGCCAGTGCTGAACGGACAGTCTCCATTCTGACTAACCAGCTTAGCGTCATCCCATAGGGTGATTAGCTTGCGGAGTTCGCCTTTCAAATCCACCAAGAGTTCCTCATCGAGGAGGCGCTCCACTTCCTGCGCAGACAGGCAGGGGCCCCAGAGCGGACTAATATGAGCTTTTTCTTCCAATGGCAGAGTTGCCCAGCCGAGGCCGAGGTGCTTTAGAACCGCCTTGGGGAGCCTCTTTACATCAGGATGCCACTTAGCATCGTTCTCAGGAATCTGGGCAACAACCGCGTCTGAAGACAACTCCACCTGATACGCCTGCCCTTCGATATCCAGTGCCTCTGGATCGGGGCCCGCAAACACCGAGTGCCGCCGGTTAGGCATATCCTCGGGCCTCGCCCATTCCCAGAGATTATCCACGATGTAGGGCACATTACCGGGCGGACGACGAGTGGATTTCGATTTCTGATACTCGAAGATACTACTGTCGGTTTTATTCGTCTTTCTATACAGCTTAATGCTCAATGTACCTCTCCATGGTGACCTAGAAACAACTCCGCACTCTCAAACCTAGCTAGCCGCTTGAGCCGAACCGGGACCGAAAAATATCCAAAAACTCTTGAAATAGACCGACTCGCTCTGCTGCATCTTCTGCGGATTCGCCATCTTCAATAGCAACTTCCTCACCATATATGACAATCGTGGGTGTTTTACCACCCCCACCCATATTCCCAACAAGACGAGGCTCATGTTGGGCGATTTTATGAATCTCCCATGCCCGCAGTTCATCATAATGCACTCCTTCGCGAGGAATCTGATAATGGATCTCGTGAATATCTGGCAGATACACCTTTGGTTTAGATCTATGGTTCGCGGCCCGACGATATAAATTATTTGTTATCCCGATATAATCGATTCCGTTACCGGGTGCAACAAATCGATACATTGCCCACTGCTGGGGCAACGTCGAATAGCTAAAATCCTTGCGCCATACACGTGGTTTTCCGCGGGGAAAGGGAGATTGCATAAATCCTCCTAGTGAGGATATCCAAGTGGAGATATAAACAATTTACGATCAGCAATACTATCCTCTATATGCGCTACGGCGTGACGCTCCACATCTACCAAATAGCAAATAATGGATCAATGTTATAGAACCACCGGATAATAAGCCTCACCCCAATAATCCTGGTCATTATCCATCATGATCTCGATAATAACTGGGACGAGGTCGCCCAGGATCTGGTTGGCGTCGGCAAGCTGCTGCCGATTGACCTGGCTGTTCCAGGTGGCTCCGCCGTGGACAAGCTGGTTTCTCAGTGTGTAAAGGCGGCTAAAGACAATGCCGAGGATTTTGGCGGTGTTTTGCCTGGCCAACGATTTCTGGGCGGCGATGCGGGCGCTCCGAAATTCCTGCTCCCAATCTTCGGCCCCTTCAATGCCGTTCAGGTGATCCCAGTAGGGCTGAAACACGAACTGGTTGTCGAGCAGGACACGAATGGCCTGGGGATATTGCTGCCATACGATGCCGGATAGCCGACCTCCCGCGTCCAGGCGGACAATGCGTTCCAGAAATTCACCGAGGCGCCGGCCTTCGGCGATACGGATTTCACCAGTGTCATTGGCATAAGCTGCGTTAAAGGCGATCCAGAGAAAGATGAAACGACCGTCCAGGTCGTCCTCGCACTGCTCGGCACGGTTAAGCCAGCTCAGGGCGCGGTGCACGCGCAGGCTCAGGTTTTCCGGATAGCCATCACGCTCGGCGCGCTGGCGTTCCTTGAGTTCGGTGTATCCCTTACCCACGTTCACGCTCCCTGCCATCAACTGAATTTAACAGACTGCCCGATGCTAGCAGGCATTACATCCCCTCGAACATAGCACCCTCGATTTGACCCATTAATCCCAAACGATCAATATTTTCTCCAACTTAAGCTTATCGATTAGCATCACCACTTAGCACATGCATGATGTTGCGCCCCGCTCAGGACCCAGTTTAAGCAATCCGAAGGAAGCACTATGTCAAACAAGACAGAAAAGACCACCATCGATCACATTGAAGCGTTACTTTCTGACCCGAATTTCCGAAAAGCTTCCTCATATGATCGATTCCAGAATATTTTTCATGTTCTGGAACTAAATGAGGTTTACCACAACCGGCTCATTGCTTGGCTATTGGATTCGCATCAGGGCCATGGATTCGGCACTCGGGTGCTGCGAGAGTTCTTAAAGAGCGCTATTCAACACGCAGATGATTTCTCAGAGCAAAAGGGCGTATCAAAAAAAGGATTTTGGTCCGAATGGCGATTATCGGATATGGATGCACATTCCCTGGAAGACACCATGGTCTTCACAGAGCATTCGTTTGAGGAAGGTGATGGAAGAACACTGCGATCTGACATTCTATTAATGAACCCTGGCCAGCAATTTACATTAGCCATCGAGGTAAAAACCGGGGCAAGGTTCGGAGATAACCAACTTGAGATGTATGAGCGCTGGGCTGCTTCAGAAGATGGGCATAATCGCGGCGTCATTGTTCTCGACTATAACGAGATGCTGATGACAGGAGAAACAGGACAAATAACAGAACCCGGCTACTTCTCCCCGATGGGCTTCTCCCCACTAACAGAACTCCTTAAGCAAATCATCGATGAAAAACCTGAACTCAACGTTACTGACAGCGTTATCCGACAATGGATAAATCACATGGAAGACACGGACAAGAGCTACCCCGAGGTAGCTGAAAACCTTGTCCCCTTAAGGACAAACCTGAAGGCTTCCCACCAGGAACCCATTGACGAAATAAATAAAGCAATGAATAGTCACTCCACATATGACCTCGCAAGAAATAGAAGTCGAGAATTAAAAAAAGAGGGCACCTACGGCGATGACGCACTACGGCTCGCCTACTTCGCTTACCGATATCAACACACCATGGAAATGCTCACCTCAAGCAAGGTATTTGAGGGCGTCATAGAAAAATTCAGACAGATACCAAAAAGTGCAGCAGAAGCTTACACTTCAGACTTGGCGATATCCCCTAAAGCACTGGAATCTTTCTGCAAGCCCCTGGGCGGCTCTGCCTGGATAAATTTCAGGCTCGACAAAATAGAATTGGATGGAAAGAAACGCACGACGAGGCCTGAAACCGCAAATAATCCCGGGCCGGGTAGACTGCAACTCCACCTCGAGCTACCGGAAGGCTTGCTCAGTGGGGATTTCAAAAGGGACGAGTGGAAAAAAGTCCTCGAGAAACTGAAAAATCGAGAAAAGCCAAAGGATCCTCTCTCAGCGACAGAAACCCACTGGTTTCATATAACTCGCTGGACTGGAAGAGAAGGCGAGGATTTCCCGGCGTGGGTCGAGACTCAAGTCAAAAAGCTGACTCAACTCCTCCATTGAAAGGATTAATACCCAAGCCGAACAATCCCTTGAGCGACACGCTATGTCGCTTTCTTGGCGGATACTCATGGGATACCCGTTTGAGATAAGGTAAGCATCGATTGATTCCCGTTGGCAAAGGAGCCGCCCCGTTGAATTCGCCTGAGACCGCTTTCCCAAGGACTTCGATTTCGCCTGGATTCTGTGTTCTCCATGGGAACCGTCTTGAAGATCTGACCAACGTGACGGTGGACTGGCTGCGCCAGTATCCACTGGGGCCGTTGGAGGATGAGGTTTTTCTGGTCCAGTCCAACGGCATGGCCCAGTGGCTGAAGCTCGCCCTGGCGGCACCCGCCTCGGCTGAGCAGCCGGGCCTGGGGATCTCGGCGGCGCATCGCTTTGAGTTGCCCCAGTCCTTTCTGTGGCGGGCTTACCGGTCGGCGCTGGGAGACGACCGGGTGCCCCAAGCCTCGCCGTTTGAGAAAACCCGCCTGCAATGGCGGCTGTTTCGTCTGCTGCCCGAGCTGTTGGAGGCTGAACCGGAGACTTACCTGCCGCTTCGGCGCTTTCTGGAGAAAGGTGACCCGCTGCGTAAGCGCCATCAGCTCTCCCGCCACCTGGCCGATCTCTTTGACCAGTACCAGGTCTATCGCGCCGACTGGCTGGGGGACTGGCTGGCTGGCGAGGACCAGTTGCGTACGCTAAAGGGGGAGACAAAACCGCTAGGGGAGCAGCGCTGGCAGGCAGCGCTCTGGCGTGCCCTGCATGAGGATATCGGTGAGCCGGACAATCAGGCCTCCCGGGCGGGTATTCACCAGGCTTTCATTGATGCACTGGATGGGGAAGCGCAAGGGGTGGCGGGTCTGCCACGCCGCATTGTGATTTTCGGTATTACCTCCCTGCCTCGCCAGGTGCTGGAAGCCCTGCATGCCCTGTCCCGGCATTGTCAGATCCTGATGCTGGTTCAGAACCCCTGCCAGCATTACTGGGCCAACATTATTGAAGACCGCCACCTACTCAAGCTGGAGCAAACCCGGCACAGCAGCAAGGCGGGCAGCCCGGGCCACCCTCTGCTGGCGGCCTGGGGCAAGCAGGGCCGGGACTACATCGGCCTGCTGTATGACTATGACCTGCCTGAGCGTTATGCGGAATGGTTCAGTGCCATCGATATCTTCGAGCCTGTCGTCAAAGACGAAAACGCACTGGCATCGGCGCCCCTGCTGCAGCAGATCCAGCAGGATATTTTTGATCTCAATCCCTTGCCCCAGGAGAAGAGAACCCTGGGTAAAGACAACTCCATTCGTTTTCATCAGGCCCACAGCCCGCAGCGGGAGGTGGAGATCTTGCATGATCGGCTGCTGGCCGCCTTTGAAGCGGCCGATCGCCAGGGCAGGCCCCTGCGCCCCCGGGACATCATTGTCATGGTGCCGGATATCGAGCAGTACAGCCCATCGATTGAAGCGGTCTTCGGCAGCCTGGACGAAAAAGACCCCCGCTACATCTCCTATTCCATAGGCGACCGCCGCCAGCGCCATGGCACACCGCTAGCGATTGCTCTGGAACACTTGATGGACCTACCCAATTGGCGTTTCACCCTGGGTGATGTGTTGGATCTTCTGGATGTGCCGGCCATTCAGCGGCGCTTTGGATTGCGTGAGCAGGACCTGCCCTTGCTGCGGCAATGGATTCGCGAGGCGGGCATTCGCTGGGGTCTGGATGCCGGGCAGCGCCAGGCCTTGGACCTGGCCATTGATTTCGAAGCCAATAGCTGGCGTTTCGGGCTCAAACGCATGTTACTGGGTTATGCCGTGGGCCGGGGCGAGGCCTGGGCGGGTATTGAGCCTTACCCGGAGATCGGTGGCCTGGATGCCGAGTTACTGGGCCGGCTGCGTGCCCTGCTGGATGCTCTGGAACAACAATGGCAGATCCTGGCTGAGGATGGCACGCCCACTCAATGGGCTGAACGAGTGGAAGGCTTGTTGGCCGGCCTGTTTGACCTGCGCTCGCCGGAGGAGCTGCAACTGGAAGTGCGCCTGATGGAGGCGATGGCCGAGTGGCAAACCGCCTGCAGCGATGCCGGCTTTGACGAGACCATCCCCTTGGGGATTGCCAAAGAGGCCTGGCTGGAACCTTTGGAAGATGAAGGCCCGGCCCAGCGTTTTCTCGCTGGCCGGGTCAACTTCTGCACCTTCATGCCCATGCGCTCCATTCCCTTTCGGATGGTCTGCCTGCTGGGCATGAATGATGGCGACTACCCGCGCAGCCGCCCGCCGCTGGATTTTGATTTGATGGGCCAGCGTGGGCAGTACCGTCCCGGAGACCGCTCCCGCCGAGAAGATGATCGCTACCTCTTTCTGGAAGCCCTGCTCTCGGCTCGGGAACATCTGCATGTGAGCTGGGTAGGCCGCAATATTCGCGACAATGAATCGCTGCCGCCGTCGGTGCTGGTGAGTCAGCTGCGGGACCATATCCAGCATGGCTGGCAACTGGATACTGAATTACAGAATGAGCGGATTAAAACGCCAGTGGATTGGCTGACCGTGGCCCACCCCCTGCAGGGCTTCAGTCCGGCTTATAACGGGGAAGGGGAAATGTTCACCTACGCGGGCACCCTGCTCGAGGACGGTGAGCTGCCGGATGAACCCAGCTACGCCCCCCTGCCAGCCCCAGAGCTGGAAGACCCGGAAGTCCTTCGCATCTCGGATCTGATGCGTTTCCTCAAGGATGCGCCGGCGCATTTCTTCCGGGAACGGCTGAAGCTGCGCTTCGACGATGAATCGGATGCCCTGGAGGAACATGAACCGTTTCAGGTTGCGGGCCTGGAACAATACGACCTGGCCAACCACCTGCTTGAGCCAGTCCGCCAGGCCACCGAAAGCGATGTCGCGACCGGTATCCAAGAAAGTGGCCAACGCCTGCTGCGCAGCGGCCGCTTGCCGGTGGGCGAATTCGGTGAACTGAACCTTGAGCAGGAAAGCCACCAGGCCCTGGCTGCGGCCGAACGCTGGCAAGCCCGCCTGAGTGACTGGCCCGAGATGGCCCCGGCTCTGGAGATTGAGCTGGACTTTAACTGTGATGGGCAGAGCGTGCGGCTGGAAGATTGGATCAGTGATCTGCGCCAGGGGACGGATACCGACAAGCGGGGCCGGCTGGCCTTGAAGGGTGGCCCGATCAGCAAGGACGGAAAGCCCCGCTACAACCGGCTGCTGGAAGACTGGGTGATTCACCTGGCCGTCTGTGCCCAGGGCGAGAATCTTGAGAGCTGGATTATCGCTTCGGATACTGAATACTGCTTGGCGCCTGTCCGTGAAAAGCAGGCCTTGGCATTGCTGCAAGCCCTTTTCAAAGGCTGGCTGGCGGGATTGCGTCAGCCCCTGCCGCTGCCCGTCCGAACCGTCTTTCAGTGGTTGGGGAGCCGTGAACGAGAGCGGTCAGAATCCGACGACCCAATCCCCGAGCAGCTGGAAACCGAATACGAAGGCAATTCACGCAAGACCGGGGAAATGGATCATGGCGGTAATGCGGCACTCAGACGCGCCTTTCCAGATGCCGCGTCTCTGTTGGTGGATCAAGTGGATGAGGAAACCGCCTTCGCCTACTGGGCCAAAGCGCTGTACCAGCCGTTGGTGGACGCATTGAATAACACGGACGAGGGGGACGAATCATGAGCCAGGGCGTACTTGATCCTCTCAAGATCGGCCTGAGTGGCCGTCACCTTATCGAGGCCAGTGCCGGCACGGGCAAGACCTATACCCTGACTGCCTTGTATGTGCGCCTGGTGCTGGGTCATTGCGGCCCGGACGATGCGGACGAACGTCGGGCGCTGTTGCCGCCGGAAATTCTGGTGGTGACCTTTACCGAGGCGGCCACCAAGGAGTTACGTGATCGTATTCGCGCCCGCTTGGCCGAGGCGGCCGATTGCTTTCTGGGACGTGCTGAGGCAGACCCGAATGATCAATTCCTCACCGGCCTGCTGGCGGCCTATCAAGATGAGGAAGGACGCCTGAAACACGGCCATCATCTTCAGGCAGCAGCCGAGTGGATGGATGAGGCCGCCATCTACACCATTCACGGCTTCTGTAATCGCATGCTGCGCCAGCATGCCTTTGATTCAGGCAGCCCCTTCGACCTGGAGCTGACGCAAGAACAAGACCGCTTGACCCGCCTGGCCCTGGAAGATTACTGGCGAGAGCATTTCTATGGCATGGACCGTACAACCCTGCTCGGTCTCAGCGTGCTGCTCAATGGCGACCCAGCCAATGGCGAGGCCGTCAAACCCGCCGACCTGGAATCCTTTGCCGGCACTGTGGGCAAGGCCATTGGTCATTCCGCGCATTTGGACCAAGCCCCCCCGGAAAAGCTGTTTGAACAACTGAAGAAACGCAGCAAAACCTGGCAATCGGCGATGGAACACTTTCGCCAGCAGGTCGCTGACCACCTTGAAGATCTCAACGAGGCCCTGGAAGCGGCCTGGAAAACCAAGACCCTCAAGGGCAATGCCCGGCCCACGCCAAAAACCTGGCGCGGCAAAATGCTGCCCGCCCTGCGGGAATGGATTCAGCGCCCAACCCTGGGTTCGCCCCCTTGTGATGTGAGCCCCTGGCAGCAACTGACGCTCGAAACCCTGGAGAAAGCGACCAAGAAAGACGCGGATACGCCGAGCGAGATCCTGGATAACCCCGTCATCGCTGCTTCTGACCGGCTGGTGGAAGCCAGTGAGCAACTGCAGATGGCACGCAGTGCCCTGCTCGCTCAAGCCTGCGGCTGGATTGAAAAACGTCTGAAGCAGTTCAAGCAGCAGCAATCGGTGATCGGCTTCGATGACATGCTCAATGACCTGCATGAGGCCCTGGAGGGTGGCAACGGGGAACGCCTTGCGGCTACCATCCGAGAGCATTTCCCAGTGGCCCTGGTGGATGAGTTCCAGGACACTGACCCGGTTCAGTACGGCATCTTTCGTGCCATCTATGGCAAGGACAATGGCAGCGAGGACAGCAGCTGGTTCCTGATTGGTGACCCCAAGCAGGCCATCTATTCTTTCCGGGGCGCGGACCTGGAAACCTATTTGAAGGCACGCGAGGAATCCACGAACTTCATCCACACCCTGGGGAAGAATTTTCGATCCAGTGTTGCGATGGTTGAAGCGGTCAACCATTTGTTCCAACACGCCCAGTCCATGCCCGGTGGTCCGTTTTCCCGAGAAGACCTGATCTACCGCGATGTGGATTACAAGGGCCGCAAGGAACGCCTTGTGATTGATGGCGAAGAAGCGGCGGCCATGAATTTCTGGTTGCTGGAAAAGACCCGAGATGACATTGGGGTCGTCAGCATTCCCAAAACAGAATACCGGGATACCATGGCCGAGGTTTGTGCCAGCGAGATCTCCCACTTGCTATGGCAGGCCGAGCAAGATGAAGCCGGCTTTGATCACCCGGATGGTTTCCAGGCGATTCGCCCCTCCGATATCGCCATCCTGGTTCGCACCGGACAGGAAGCCAGCCTGGTGCGAGAGGCCCTGAGAAAACGCGGCCTCCGCTCAGTCTATCTTTCTGACCGGGAAAACATCTTTAGCAGTGAAGAGGCACTGGATGTGCTGCGCTGGCTGAAGGCGGCAGCGGAACCGGAGTCCGAAAACCTTGTACGGGCTGCGCTAGGAACAGCGGCCCTGGGGCATGGCTGGGACACACTCCACGAACTGGTACAGAACGATGCCCGCTGGGAACAGGAGCTGGAGCGCTTCTGGCGTTATGGAGAAACCTGGCAGGCCATCGGTGTGCTCCCCATGCTCCGTCAGCTCATGCGTGAGCATCAGCTAACGGCTCGTCTCTTGAAAACTGAGGGTGGAGAACGGCAGCTGACCAATCTTCTACACCTGAGTGAATTGCTGCAGGAAGCCGCTGCCCATCTGGATGGGGCCCAGGCCCTGATTCGCTGGCTGGATGAGCAGATCCATGATTCCGGCCAGGGCGAGACGGGTGATGAGCAACTGATACGACTTGAAAGTGACGCCGAGCTGATCAAGGTCATCACCATTCACAAGTCCAAGGGCCTGGAATACCCCCTGGTCTTTCTGCCCTTCCCTTGTGCCTATCGCAAGGAGAGCGGGCAGAACCCGCCACTCTGGTACTACAAGGGCGGTCAGCGTCACCTGAGCTTCGAACCCGATGAGGAGATCATCGAAGAGGCCGAAGCGCTACGTTTTCAGGAAGACCTGCGCCTGCTTTATGTGGCCCTGACCCGGGCCCGTCATGCCTGCTGGGTAGGGATGGCCGGTGTACGGGAACAGGCGGCGGATCCTCGAACAAAGGATCCTGAAAAACTCCAGAAATCGGACCTGGAGCATGCCGCGATTGGCCATCTGATCCGCTGGCAGCCCGGCGCTCCGGCGTTGGATCTTCGTGATCGCCTGGATGAGATTGTCATCGGGCATGAGCCAACGCACATTATCCGCGCCGACAGTCACCCACCCGATGCCTTTCTCCTGACAGAAGAAGCGGGTGCCCCAAGCATGGCCATGCCCAGACACTATGCTGGGCAGCCACCCAATGCCGAGCGATGGTGGATTGCCAGTTACAGCGCCCTACTGGAGGATGGCCCCCGGGCCTGGGCACCGGGCTCGGCTGATGAAGATGTGATCGTGGAAGAGAGTCTGGCCGAAGAGGTGGAAGACGTTGAGCCGGAGCCCGATAGCTTGCATGCCTTCCCTCGTGGCCCGGCAGCCGGGACTTTTTTACACGGGCTGCTGGAAGCACTGGCCGGGCAAGGTTTTCCGGCCGTGGGGGAACCCGCATTTCGTGAGCTTCTCTATGAACGGCTGAATACCCGCCGTTGGCGGCAATGGGGCCAGTCGCTGGAGGCCTGGGTGGCCGCCACTGTAGAGAGTCCTCTGCCTTTAATGGAGAGCAAGGCTCGCTTAGCGGATCTGGAACCGGGCCAATACATCCCCGAGCTGGAATTCATGTTCTCGGTCAACGCTGTGAATGCTGGCGAAATCGATGCGATTATCCGTCGACACGCCCTGCCGGAAGCAGGCCGTCCGCAGCTCGGCCAGAACGATCTCAATGGCATGCTCAAGGGCTTTATCGACTTGGTGGTCGAGCACGAAGGCCGCTTCTATGTCATCGACTATAAATCGAACTATCTGGGGCCATCGGATGCGGCTTACTCCCAATCAGCACTGAAGCAGGCGGTGGTCAAAAAACGCTATGACGCCCAGTACAGTCTTTATCTGCTGGCACTGCACCGCTTGCTAAAGGCACGCCTGGGTGAGGATTACGACTACGACCGGCATGTGGGTGGCGCGGGCTGCCTTTTCCTGCGGGGTGTGAATCATGAAAGCCGGGGGCTCCACCTGGAGCGCCCACCGCGGGCACTGGTGGATGAACTGGATGCCTTGTTCAGCCGGGAGGTGGCCCATGCTTAATGACCATATCGCTCTGCCCTTGAATACAGCCATCTCGGCTATTCTGGATGACTGGACCCGTGAAGGCTGGCTACGCAGCGTGGATCACGCTTTCACCTGCCTGCTCAATGAAGAAAGCGGCGAGCAGAACGAGATCGTGCTCTTGCTGGCCGCCTTGACCAGCCAACAGGTGGGCCAGGGCAATATCTGCCTGGACCTGCAGCAGGCGGTATCAGAACCTATGGTGCTGTGGCCGGAGCACTGGGCAGTGGAACCCCAGGAAGAGACGCTCGACACGCCACCAGCCTGGCTCCGTCAGCGCCCGATTGATGAGCTGGCGGCTGCCTTGGCGAAATCAACTGTGGTCAGCACGCCCGGTCAGGATGAAGTGGACGATAGTCGGCCGTTGGTTTTCTCGGGCAATCGCCTCTATCTGCGTCGCTACTGGCGTCACGAACAGGAGGTGGCTGAAGCCCTCGAGAAGCGCTTGGTCGCCGAACCCACGGTTGCCGAAGGACTGCCGGAACGACTGGCGGGACTCTTTCCCCAGGCACAGGACCAGGCCCCGGCAACCGGCCCGGACTGGCAAAAGGTGGCCTCTGCCCTGGCGCTACATTCGCCACTCACCATCATTACCGGCGGGCCGGGAACCGGCAAGACCACCACGGTGGTACGGCTGCTGGGCCTGCTCCAGGCTCGCCATCTGGAAGGGGGCGAAGACCGGGCCCTGCGCATTCGCCTGGCGGCGCCGACCGGCAAGGCGGCTGCCCGCCTGAGTGAATCCATTGGCGGTGCCGTTGAGGCCCTGGCCCTGGATCGCTCGGTAAAGGATGCCATTCCCCGGGAAGCCACCACCCTGCACCGCCTGCTGGGTAGCCGCCGCAACAGCCGCTTTTTCCGGCATGACCGACATAACCCCCTCCATGCCGATGTCGTTGTTGTGGATGAGGCCTCCATGATCGACTTGGAAATGACGGCCAAGTTACTGGATGCGCTGCCTTCCGATTGCCGCCTGATCTTGCTGGGTGACAAGGACCAACTCGCCTCTGTGGAAGCCGGGGCGGTATTGGGTGACCTCTGTCGGGGGGCGGAGGCCGGTGACTACCGGGCGGATACGGTGGCATGGATTGATTCGGCCTGTGGCGAAGATATCCGGGACTTCCAGGCAGATAGCGATGACCAGGCCCCGGCCATTCGCCAGCACACCGTGATGCTGAGACACAGCCATCGCTTCTCGGCCGAGAGTGGCATTGGCGGGCTGGCCAAAGCCATCAATGAGGGCGACAGCGATCGAAGCCTGGACCTGTTGGGCGAAGCGGACCGGGATGTCACCCAGCAAACCCTCAAGGGACCGGACGATACGGTGGTCGAATCCCTGGCACTGGCCGGCTATCGCGATTATCTCAGTCTGATGGAAGACCAGCGCCCTCAGGAGCATGGCGACAAGGCCCCGCTGGATGAGGAGACCCGGGCCTGGGCCAAACAGGTGATCCACGCCTTCAGCCGTTTCCAGGTACTGGCCACGGTCCGTCAGGGATCGCTCGGGGTGAACGGTCTCAATGAACGTATTGCCAGAAAGCTCAAGTCAGCCGAGCTGGTGAAAAACCACCATGGCTGGTACGAGGGCCGGCCTGTCATGATGACCCGGAATGACTATGAACTGGGCCTGATGAACGGGGATGTGGGTATCTGTCTCAAGACCCGATTGGAAGATGAGGATGAGGCCCGTCTCCGAGTGGCCTTCGAGTTGCCGGATGGCAAGATTCGTCTCGTACTTCCCAGCCGCCTGGACGGGGCCGAAAGCGTCTATGCCATGACCGTGCACAAGTCCCAGGGCTCGGAGTTCAACCGAGTCCTGGTGGTGCTACCTGAACAGGACAACCCCATCCTCAGCCGGGAGTTACTCTACACCGCCGTAACCCGCGCTCGAGAAGGCGTCACCATCGCCGCCACTGGCCATGCACTGATTCGCGCTGCTGTGGAACGACAGGTCACCCGACGTTCGGGGCTGCGCGAGCGGCTGGGCCTCTGAATACTTCCCGCCTCGTCGCGACATAGTTTGTCGCGCCCTGCCTCCATACTGGTTCTGCGATGGCCGAAAGGCTTTTGCAGAACCCACGGAGGTATGGATGGAGGTCAATGCACAAGCGTTTTCTGATACTCAAGCGTTTCACGACGCGATAGATAAGGCCATTGATCCCGCCGGTGGTGTGCGGGTTTCCGGCCTGATTGATGGACAGGCGCTGCCCTGTTCCAAAGTTCAGGCATTGGATGTAGTCCATTGCCCGGAGCTGACTTACCTGGATCTGTCCCGCTGTCCGGCGGGACTGCATTTGTTGATTATTGATTGCCCCAAGTTGCAACTGGTGGTGCTGCCGGATGGTGGTTCGGGGGCAGTGGTGCATCTGGATGCCGGTGATGGGCCGGGGGAGATGCTGTTTACCGGGCTGCTTGATGGCTTTGATGCCTGTTGGCGAGGGCAGACGGTGGCGCTGGAGCGGCCGCGGGAGGCGTTGCCGCTTGAGGGGCTGCGGATTGAGCCGGCGGTTCCCGCTGAGATCGAACCGGATCTTTCCTTGTTGAGTGAGGTTGAGGCAGCGGTGGTGCCGTGCTGGTCAGAGCGGCTGGGTGCTGCGCTGCCGGATAATCGCCTTCGCCAGTTGGTGATTGCGGATGGGCGTGGGCTGGCGAGCGAGCTTGCGCTTTGCAATCGCGTCGATATGGAATCGCTGCAAATCGAAGACGCGGGGTCGCTGACCCGATTGGTGGCCAATGCGCCGGTGAGTCGCTTGACGCTGACCGGGGCGCGGCAACTGGCTGAGGTGAATGCCCGTGGCCGGCATCTCGCCATTCGCGGCGATGGTGATCTGGATAAGGCCGGTGAGGCCCTGACGATTGAGGGCAACTGGCAGCAATTGCTGCTGGAGGCGATGGCTGTGACCTCGCTAAGCTGCCGGGATGCCGATGCGCTGGAAGTGGCCGCACTCCCCCATCTGCAGAACCTGGATGTTCATCCTCTGACCCAGGTCTCGCTGGGCCGGGATGTGGGGCACTTTGCGGATCTGACCGGACAAACCGCACTGCGGGCCTCGGCCCTTTCCGAGTGCCTGGACAAGGCCCTTAAAGGCCATGCCGGGGCGGCCCGGCTGATTCAGCACTGGGCGGACTCCGATGGTGACTGGAATCGTCTCAAGGTATTGCAGCTTCTGGCGGCCCGCTTGGAAGCCGGTGGCTGTTCGGCCGATATGGCCTGGAACCTGCGCTGCCTGCTGATGGTGGATAACGATCTGGACCCGGGCGAGGAAGATACCGAGCTGGCGGGCCTGGATGATCGTGCCCGGGTGCTCAAGCAGGCAGGCAATCGCTGGGTGTGGTCCTTCCCGTCTGATCAGTACCGGGAAGGCTGGCTGGCGGATCTGAGCATTTATCTTCATTGCCGTCACCTGCCGGCGGCCCGGCGCTTTGAGCAGTTGCTGGCGAACACGCTGGTCCCGCGCCATCTGGCAACGCTGGCCGAATGGCTGATGCAGCACGATGAGGACCCGGCTGGATTGCGAGTGATCCTGGAGCGGTCGCTGGTGCGTCTGATTCGCGGGCACCGCCAGCATGGCTGGAGCGAGTCATCCTGGAGCCCGAGCTGGAACATCCCGGGTGTGGGGCGCGATTCGCGCTGGCGGGGCCTGCCCTGGCAGTTCCGGGACAGTGTGAGTGAGGACTATCGCCTGCTGGTTCAGGCCGCTATCCGCCTGGGCAATGGCCGCATGGCCGAGGCCTTGGCCCGGCTGGGTGGCTGGCTGCCGGACCATGCGCTGGCCCTGCGCATGCTTAGGGCCCTGGCCAGCCACGGCCAGGACAAGGCCCGGGCCCGGCTGCTGCGCCTGGCCAAGACCACACCAACCCTCAAAGACCACGAACGGGCGGAATGGATTCAGGCCGCCCTGCGCCCGCCGCAATCCCGGCTTTTCTCAACTGAGGAGCAGTGGCAGCAAGCCCTGCCCGTATGAACCCGAGCGGCGGATTATCGAATCAACCAGGAGACACAGCCATGACACAGCTATCCACCCTGCCCCGGCGGCCGCGTCGGCGCAACGAAGAAGACAGTTTTGACATGAACCCGGGCCATACCGTGGGCCCGGCCGTGGTGAGTCAGGTGATTGATCACCAGCTCAAGACGCTTTGGGCCCGGCCAGAAGCGGCGGGCTCAGTTCCACCCACCATGCTTTGGGGTCCGCCCGGCGTGGGCAAGAGCAGCCTGGTGCGCGAGGCCTGCGAGCGCCACGGCATCGGCTTTATTGATATCCGCCTCTCACAGCGTGATCCGGTGGATATCCGCGGCCTGCCGGTGCCCCGGGATGGCGTGGTGGACTGGCTGCTGTCTTCGGACTGGCCAAGGGACAAAGATTCCCGGGGGATTATTCTGTTTGATGAACTGACCGCGGCTGACCGGGCGCTGCAGGTGGCGGTGTATGAAATCCTGCTGGACCGCCGCCTGGGCTCGCTCTATGAACTGCCCAGCGGCTGGTACCTGATGGGTGCCGGCAACCGGGGCGAGGACCGGGCCGTGGCCACCGGCTTTTCCAGTGCCCTGGCCAACCGTTTCCTGCACCTGGAACTGGCCGCCCGCCTGGACGACTGGCTGCGCTGGGCCCAGGCGGCGGGGATTCACCCGACGGTGACGGGCTTTCTGCGGTACCGCCCCGATGCCCTGCATGACATGAAGGGAGACCTGGAGCGGGGCTGGCCCAGCCCGCGAAGCTGGGAACGGGTGAGTGAACTGCTGCACGGCGCAAAAGGCCTGCCGACAGAAGCCGAGACCGCCATGATTCACGGCCTGATCGGGCCGGGGACGGGCCGGGAGTTTGTCGCCTTCCGCCGGGTGGCGGATGAGCTGCCGGATGTGGAAGCCATGCTGGATGGTGAGATCGACGTCACCCTGCCCCAGGGGGCTGACCGGGTTTATGCCTTTTGTGCCTCGGTACTCCATCACCTGTGGCGGGGTGGCCAGACTGACACGCGTCTGGACGGCTTTTTCCGGATCAATGAAGCCCTGGGCAGTGATTTCGCCACCCTGCTGCTCATGGATGCCATCAGCCACCCGGACCGCGAGGAAGCCGACCGCCGTACGGAAAAACTCATGGGCCATCCGCAGTTTGAGGCCTGGACCCGCCAGCACGGCCAACCCTTTGAAGCCGATGCAACGGGTAGCCTGGAGGGTTGGCAATGAGCGCGGCCCTGTCGCAGACGGAACAGCACCGCAAGGCCGAGGCCCTGGCCCGTTGGCAGTCGGACCGGGCCTGGCTGCTCACGGCCCAGCCCTTCATTGCCCGTCTGGCCATGCGTCTGGACCTGGTGCCGGTGATTGATGATCGGGTACCCACGGCCTGCACGGATGGTCGGCATGCCTTCGTCAATGCCGAGTGGTTGCTGAGTCTATCTCCCAATGACCGACGATTCGTGCTCGCCCACGAAGTCTGGCATTGCGTACTCGGCCACCTGCGCCGCGCGGGGCATCGCCAGGCACGGCTGTGGAACCTGGCGGTGGACCACGAAGTGAACACGCTGTTGATGCAGGACGGGCTCAAGGCCCCAGAGGGAGCCGTGCATTACCCGGAGAAGGCCGGCTGTTCGGCCGAGGTGGTATATCAATGGTTGCTGGACAATCCGCCGGATGAAGGCGATCAGCCGCTGGATGGTCACGGCTGCCCATTGGGCCAGCCTGGCCCGAAGGCCCGCATGGATCCGGATTACCGGCCCGTTACCCCGGATGCGGCACTGGAAGAAGCCTGGCAGCAGGGGGTGATTGATGCGGCGGCCCAGGAACCGGGCAGTGTGCCGAAGCGCCTGCACCGCTGGATCAACAGCCTTGCTGAAAGCCGCGTCCCCTGGCAGACGCTGTTGCGGCGCTTCATCACCCGCAGCTTCGATCGCCAGTTCCGCTGGACGCCCCCCAACCGGCGTTTTTTGAGCCAGGGGCTGTACCTGCCGGGCCAACGTGGCGAGCGCCTGGATATTGCGGTGGCGATTGATACCAGCGGCAGCACCGATCGCATCCTGCCCCAGTTCGTGGCGGAGTTGCGCGCCATCCTGCATGGCTTCGGCCGCTATCGGATCACCATTCTGCTATGCGATGCCGACATCCATGCCCACTGGGAACTTGAAGATGGCGATCCCCTACCCGAGCTGGACACGATTAGTGGGGGCGGGGGCACGGATTTCCATCCCGTTTTCCAGGCCCTTTCCCAGACCCCGCCCCAGGCCCTGATTTACCTCACCGATGGTTTCGGGCCCGCACCGGACGAAGGCCCGCCCTGGCCAACGCTCTGGGTCACTGACCAACGCGGGCGCAAGCCGGCCAACTGGGGCGAGTGGGTGCAGATCGACAAGGGAACTTGACTACATTCTGACTGCAACCGCGGGAATGACAGCGGGCAATCTGGGCGATACGAAACACTTGACTCCCATTTTGGGAGCATCTATATTGAAGCCATACGCAGCCAAGGAGAGGGATTGTGCGTGTCATTGCAAAACGCACTCTGCGGGAATTCTGGGAGAAACACCCGGATGCGGCCGAGCCATTGAAAGCATGGCACAGTGAAGTAGAGCATGCCGCCTGGAAGACGCCCCAGGACATCAAAAATCGCTATGGATCAGCGAGTTTCGTCGGAAACAATCGGGTGGTATTCAATATTGGAGGCAATAAATACCGGCTGGTGGTCCGTGTTCGCTACGACCTAGGGATTGTCTTCGTGCGGTTTATCGGTACGCATGCCGAGTATGACCGAATCAATGTGGAGACGGTGTGATGGATATTCGCCCCATTCATAATGAACAGGATTACGAGGCCGCACTGGCACGTATCAATGCCTTGATGGAGGCGGAACCAGGTTCCGAGGCCTCTGACGAGCTGGATATCCTATCGACGCTGGTAGAAGCCTATGAGGCTGAACACCACTCCATTGAGGCACCGGACCCAGTGGCCGCGATTAAATTCCGGATGGAACAAGCGGGACTCAGCCGCAAGGATCTTGAGCCTTACCTTGGCCACAGTGGCCGCGTGGCCGAGGTGCTGAACTACAAGCGGGGACTTTCCTTGCAGATGATCCGCCGCCTGCACTCCGGTCTTGGCATCCCCCTTGAAAGTTTAATCCAGCCCTTCGACAAGGCCTCCTGACACATCCCGTCCACACCCCTTCAGAAAGGTCAGAATCGGCGGAAGAGCTTGCCCAGGCCGCGGCCAGCCACCCGGCCGGCGGCACGACGGCCGATGCGGCGCCCGACACGGCCCCGTTTCACCGCATTCACGTCACCCAGAACACGGGCGAGCCAATAGAGCAAACCACGGGTTCGGTTGATGGACATGCTTACCTCCCTGGCATGAAATCTTGGCGGGCCGACATGCCCTCCGGGATCCGGGTGGGCCCTGGATATTGGGCATGGAATGAGCGTATCACGCTGCGCATGGTGTCTGGCAGTCGGGCCCAGCTGGCTTGGGCAATAGACTCGGGCACACCGTCAAAATAGGCCTCCGCAATGGCGCCCACGATGGCCGCAATGGTGTCGCTGTCACCGCCGATGGAGACCGCCTTGCGAATGGCGTCTTCGAAGTCTTCTGACTGAAGGAAACAGGCAATGGCCTGAGGCACCGATCCCTGGCAGGACACATCAAAAGTGTAATGGGCCCGAAGCTCGGTCAGGTCATGATCCAGCTGGTATTCGCAAACATCCTCAATCGCATTTTGAATACGGGCTTGGGATTCACCCTGCCGTGCCAAGAAGATGGCCAGGGCTACTGCCTGGGCGCCCTTGATCCCTTCGGGATGATTATGGGTCACCGCTGCCGACTGCTCGGCAAGCGCCAGCGCCTCCATCTCATCGGCAGCGGCCCAGCCGGCAGGACTGACCCGCATGGCGGAGCCGTTACCCCAGCTGTTATAGGGGGCGGATCCGCCGGATCGCGCCCAATTGTGAAAGGAACCGCCGTAGCTGCAATGAGGAAATCGCATGTACCAACCCTGAAGGCTGCGATTGAAAGCACGACCTTCAAGAATGGCCTCGGCCACCGCAACGGTGAGAACGGTATCGTCGGTGAAATCCGCAGCCGCCGGAAACAGTTCGAATTCCGTGTGGCGAATATTGTTGAATTCATGGGGCGAGCCGATGATGTCGCCTGCAATTGCGCCCAGCATAAGAACTCCTCTCTTGTTACCCTCTCCTATTATCCGGTTATTTGCGACACTGACTGTCGCGGGTAATGCAGAGGATGGTGGTCCGGTTGGTCGACCGACAATCCAGCCGCCATCCCTACTGAGCTACCACCTGAAAGGAGTCGGGCTCCATGGCTGAAACCACCGTCCGTTATGTCCGCATGCTGGAACTCGTTCCCGGCTGGCCCCGCAAGTCCTCGGCGCAAGAGATCCTGGACCGACTGGAATCTGAAGGCCTAACCACCAGCTTGAGGACGGTCCAGCGGGACCTGGAAAAATTATCCGGCTATTTCCCGCTAACCCATGATGAGGGTACGCCCAGGGGCTGGCAGTGGGCACAGGGCGCGCAGGGGATTGAGCTGCCCGCCATGAGTCCGGCCACGGCCCTGTCCTTTTTGATGCTCAATGAATTCTCGCGGCCGCTGCTCCCCAATAATATCCGGGCCTTTCTGGACCAGCACCTGGACCGGGCGCGGGGCATTCTTACAGAGATCAATGACCAGAACCCCGGTTTAAGCGAATGGTCCGATCTGGTGACCGTGGCACCCAGGAGCCAACCCCTGATTCCACCCACCGGTGATGAGGATACGGTGCGAACCGCCTACGACGCCCTGCTCTACCGCAAGCGTTTCGAAGCCAGCTATCACTCCGCCTCACGGGACAAGCGCCAGCAGTTCACCATCAATCCTCTGGGGGTGGTGCTACGGGACAATATCCTTTATCTCATCTGCACCCTGTTTGAGTACGAGGATATCCGCATCCTCGCCATGCATCGCCTGGAGAAGGCGTCCCTCACCGAGGAAGACGCCTGGTGGCCGGCGGGTTTCGATCTGAAGGATTACGTGGCCTCGGGGGCACCGGACATTCTCGCCGGCCCGGAGATCCGGCTGGTGGCGGATTTCAATCGCGAAGCCGCCCGGCACCTGGAAGAAACGCCACTCAGCAAAGACCAGACGTTGGAAGCAATAGATCAAGAGGAGACCCGGGTCACGGCCACCGTCCAGAACACCAAGCAACTCCGCTGGTGGTTAATGGGCTTTGGCCCCGCGGTGGAGGTGATCGAACCCAAGGACTTGCGCGAGGAAATGGCGGCCAATGCCCGTGCCTTGCTGGAACGGTATCAAGACTGATCTGGTGACACATCCCCTCTCATGAATACGAGGGAATCGCGGTTGAAACCGCTCCTACAAGGGGCCGCGACCCAGCCTTCTTGCGTAGGCTTGCTTAGTCGGTAACCAGGCCGTGGCGTTCGTGCCACTCCATCCCAAGCATTGCAGCACTGTGACTCAGCAGGCACGATAGACTTTTCGGGGAGCCATTGGGGAGGCCGACTCGCGTATGGAGCGACTGAGTGAAGGCCCGGTTTATGAACGGTGTCTGGCGGCTTTGGATGAGCACATCCGGCGCTATTTCGTGGAGCGGGACATCCAGGCCACCCTGGCCCAGTACCATGATAATGCCGTAGGCCTGGGCACCGGGCGGGGTGAGACCGCCATGGATCCCGCCAGCCTCCGGGAGATCGTACGCAATGATCTTGGTGGTTACACCAGCTCGGTGGAGCTGGACATCAAGACCCGGGCATTTTATCAGGTGACCCCGGAGGTGGTGATTTCCCAGATGTTGCTGGACTTCAGCATCACCAACAATACCCATCGCATGACCCTTCGGGAATCCCGACACAATCTGGTCTGGCACTTGCCGGCTGAAGGCGACCCCCGGATCTGCCATGTCCATGTTTCCTTCCCCACCGATCTGCACGGTGAAGAGGAACCCTACCCCCTCAAGGAGTTGGAAGAGGTCTCCCAGGTGGTGGACGAACTGATCCACAACCGCACCCAATCCCTGACCGAATCCTACCGACGCCTCGAGCAGATGGTGGTCAGAGACCGCCTCACCGGCATGTATAACCGGGTAAGGATTGATGAGGTGCTGGAACAGGAAGTGGTTCGTGCCAGTCGTTATCAGCGGCATTTCTCGGTGATCTTTCTGGATCTGGACCACTTCAAGCAGATCAACGACAACCACGGCCACTTGGTTGGCGATAAGATTCTCAAATCCTTGGCCAAGCACATCCAGGGTAATATTCGCGAGACCGATACCGCAGCCCGATGGGGCGGTGAGGAATTTCTGATAGTACTGCCCGAAACAGAACTTTCAGAAGCCGTACAAGTGGCGGAGAAATTACGCCAAGCCTTTGAGGTCCGGCCTTTTCAGCTCGACGGCTACGAGATTCCCGTCACCCTGAGCATGGGCGTGGCCTGCTGCCAGGACGGGGACAATATCGAGGCCATTCTGACCCGCGCCGACAAAGCCCTGTACCGGGCCAAGGCCAATGGCCGCAACCGAACCGAAAGTTAATCAAAGAACATTCCAATATGCACAAGTGGCTGCCATGCCTGATTCTGTTCCTTTCCCTTTCCAATGGGCCCCTGGCCCAGGGCCCGGTACCGCCGGAAGAACCGGTCAGCGAAGCCCCCCATGAGGTGGACCCGGACCAGGACACGAATCTGGAGGCCTTCGTGGATGGCATTGTCGCCAGCCACATGGAAAGCGACCGCCTGGCGGGGGCCACGGTGGCCGTGGTGCACAACGGCGAGGTAGAGCTGATCAAGGGCTATGGCGTGCGTGACGGGGAAGGCACGTCGGTGGATGGCGAGCAGACCCTGTTCCGTATTGCCTCCATCTCCAAGACCTTCATCTGGGTCGCGCTGATGCAGCTGGAAGAACAGGGAGAAATCAGCCTGGATGACCCGGCCAACCAACACCTGCCCGAGGCCCTGCAGTTGCCACCGGGCCTGGACGGTGAACCATTGCTTGTCCGGCATTTAATGACCCACAGCGCCGGTTTCGAGGATTCCGCCCTGGGCCATCTGCTGGAACGGGACAAGGGGAATCTGGAACCCCTGAATGATTACCTGGCCCGGGTCCGGCCGACCCTGGTACGGGAGCCCGACGAACTGGCTACCTATTCCAACTACGCCAGCGCCCTGGCCGGGGCCCTGGTGGCCCATGTCTCCGGCCAATCCTTCCACGATTATGTGGAGAGCCATATCTACGCGCCACTAGGGATGGAGCAGGCCACCTTTCGGGAGATATACGACCCCGACGCTGTGCACAAAGGCATGCCGGCACCGGTGAGCGAGACCCTGGCCGAGGATTTTTCCGAAGGCTTTCGTGAACAGCAGGGCCTGCTGGAACCGGCCTACTTTGAATATCTGATCCACACCGCACCGTCCGGTGGCATGTCCGCCAGCGCCGGGGCCATGTCACGCTTCATGCAGGCCCTGCTCAATGACGGCGAACTGGACGGCGAGCGGATTCTGGCGGCGAACACCGCCCAGCGCATGCGCCAGACCCTTTTCAGCAATGCCGAAGGCATGAACGGTCTGGCCCATGGCTTCATTGAATATCGTTTCCCGGGCGAATTACGAGGCTACGGCCATGGCGGGGCCCTGGTACATTTCTTCTCCGGCATGGTCCTGGTACCGGAACTGGATCTGGGTATTTTCGTCTCCACCAATACCGCGGGCGGGCGTGGCTTCAGCCAGGCCCTGCCCAAACACTTGGTGGCGCGCTTCGCCGACAAGGACGACACCGAGACCGAGGCCGCCGACGCGGAAGCGGGCGCATCACTGGACGCCTATGCCGGTACCTATCGAAATACCCGGCGAAGCTATACCACGGCAGAAAAATTCACCGCCCTGGACAGCCTGATGGAGGTCAGCGTCCATGAGGACGAGGAACTGGTCACGCGCATGAACGGCGTGACCCGACGCTGGCAACCGGTCGCCGAGGGTGAACACCTGTTCCAACGGGTGGATGGTGCCGAGCGACTGGCCTTCGGTGAGGACAGCCGTGGAGAGATCCACCGGGTCTACCATCCCAGTGGCATCAATGCCGGCGAACGGATCGGCTTCTTCCAGGGCGCGAACTGGCTGTTCATCATCATGGGCGTCACCGGCCTCACCGCCATTTGGCAGATGGGCGCCTTCTGGCAACGGCGGCGGGCCGGCGTGACACAGAGCCGTAGCGAAGCCTGGGCCGGTGTGCTGATGCTGTTCTGGTCCCTGGCCTGGCTGATTAGTCTATTGCTGGCCTGGCAGGCCATATCCGGCATTCAATCCGCCGGGGCCGAGAACCTGTTCAACTGGCCACCGGCCTGGCTACAGGGCTGGGTGCTTTCCAACAACCTGGCCGCGGTGCTCAGCGTGGCGGCAATCGCCGGCCTGTTCCCGCTGTGGCGGCACCATTCCTGGTCCCTGCGCCAGCGTCTTTATCAGCTGCTGGCCGTATTGGCCGGCCTGGCCCTGGTATTCACGCTCAATGACTGGCAGCTGATCGGCTGGCGATTCTGAAATCGAAGGTGGGGAGCGGCCACCCCGGTCCGATAGGCCGGGGTGGCACATGCATCAGGCTCAGTCTGACTCAGCAAGATGCCGTTGCAGAAAGTCGAGGATATCCCGGTAGTAGGCTTCCCGGTTTTCTTCCTTGTAATAACCGTGTCCTTCCTCTTCATAAACGGTACTTTCGTAAGGAATATCCGCCGCATCCAGATTCTCAACCAGTTTCTCGAACTGACTCATGGGCGTGCGAACATCCTCTTCCCCATGGGCCAGCATCAAGGGCGCCTGGATTCGCTCCACATGCCGGGCGGGAGAGCGTTCCTTGAGATCTTCTTCATCGGTACCGAGAACCCGATCCAGATACGCTTGCCCCTGAGGTCTCTCCGGAATATCACCATCCTCTTTCATCAGCGGCAGATCATAGACCCCGGCATTGGCCACGCCACAGGCGTAGAGATCAGGCTCACGAACAAGGCCCTGGAGGGTGGCATATGCACCAAAACTTCCACCAAAAAGGCAGACACGATCAGGGTCGGCAATACCTTCATCAATCGCCCAATGGGTGGCATCGGTGACATCATCCTGCATCTCCGCTCCCCAACGGCGATAGCCGGCCTGTTCGAACTCGTGCCCATAACCACCTGAGCCCCGGAAATTGACTTGGATCACCGCATACCCACGAGTGGCCAGTAGCTGAACCTCATGATTGAAGGCCCAATGATCACGTGGCCCATGCGGACCACCATGAATGCGAACCACTGTGGGATAGGGCGGCTCTCCTTCGGGTTCGGTCACATAGCCATGAAGCTCCATTTCATCACGGGCCTCCATGGTGAAGGGTTCGGTGGGGCGCAACGCCTGAGGTTGAATACCATCATGTGACCCCACAAGATAATCAGCCGATAGCTCCTCGGTATCAAAAAGATAGAAACCTGTGGGCGCGATGTCTGCGGTCGCCGATACCACGGCAAGCTCGGCATCCGAGGCAAAATGCACGATCCGTGAAAACTCCGCCGGGAATGCCTCGGCAATCTGTCGCTGCAGAACGCTGGTCTCCTCATCCGGATCAATGAACTGCATTTCAGGTTTACCATCTTCACTAATAACCCCGATAACCGTTTCCTGATGCCGGTCCCAGAGAACGTCGCTTACTTCAACATTCTCCTTTTCAATCATGAGTTCCGTTTCACCGGTTTCGGTATCCAGGCGATATAACCCCATATGACCAGTTTCACGGCTGCTGAAGTAAACATCCTTGTTATTGCCCGCGAAACCATGAATCTCGATCCAGCGCAGATTCATATCCAGATCAAAGGGAAGCCCACTAGACCAATCGTCTTCCATTGAATCCCGGTAGGAAAATTGCGGAGTACCGTCGTCTTTCTGGGCATAGGCAAATCGAACCTGGCCATCCCTGTCTGCAAGAAGACCACCATTGTCAAAAGGACTCACAGCGGCAGTCGATGTACGTCCAGACTCCGCATTGATGATCTCCGCACGAGGGCCCCGGTCAGTCGCAAGATCGATGACCATGAAACGCTCAGGCTCATCCGGTAGCAAGGACATCAATGTTGCATGACGGCCAACAGAACCCTGAGTACCACCATCGTGCAGCAAATCGGGACGACCACCATCGGCTGCAACCGTATAGAAGCGGCCTGTCGGCCGCGGCTGAGCAAGTGTCCCCACCTGACGATCCGTCTCGAACAGAACCCTATCGGTATTCAGCCAGTGGATAGCGGCAACATGCTCCTCGGTACGAAGTTGCAAGGCATTGGTAACCTGGATGTCTGGAAGTGCCGAGATATCAAGTACCGCAAGCCCGGTCTGATCGTCCGCAGGTGCGGCGAGGGCTACATAGCGTCCATCCGGCGAAAGACTAACGTCAGTAAACTCAGGTAACTGAGCCAGTTTCTCCACAGGCACTGGCTCTTCTGCAAAGCCATCTCCCATGACAAACATAAACCCTAGAGCAAGTACCCCCGCGAATCTACGCATACGCCTCCCCGTTCAAATGTGCTGCCAAGCATGAATACATTGCAATATACAGAACGAAAAGGGTGATTGCGATCACCTTGTATGCAACAACGATGTCCCGGGAACGTGACCGATGACTTCTTATTCCTATTAATATAATCGCTATCACCGAGCTCAAAAATCGTGATTCAGGGAACAATTATTTTGTCAGCGGCGGCGGTACTCCTCGATCTCGCCGCTGGCCTTGGCCTCCACGTGGCAACACTCGAGGATAGCGTCGTGGAGCATGGCACGGCCACGGGCGGCACGGCTTTTGATGGCCGACGGGGTAAAGCCAAGCTCCCGGCTGAGTTCAGCGCCGGTTTTGCCTTCCAGAACGGTCGTGGACATCACCAAACGGTATTTGGCTGGCAGCCCCTCGATGAAAGGGCGCAGGCATTCGGCCATTTCCCGCTCCGCCTGGCTGCGCTCGGGGCCCCTATCAGCCAGCGTCTCCGGCAGGGCCTCGGTGGGCCGGGCCCGGCGGTAATGATCACTCAGGGCATGGGCGGCGATGGTCTGAAGCCAGGCGGCCAGGTTATCCGGACGGGCGCCCCGCTGAAGGGCATCCAGGGCTTTGAGAAAGACATCATGCAGCAGATCTTCGGCCACGGCGGGCTCGGCGAGCTTGCGCCTTAAAAAGCCCAGCAGCCGCTTACGGAAAAGGGGATAGGCGGCGGCCAGCGCATCGCCGGCCGCCTTGTCCCGCTGGATGTGCAGAGAGGGGTTCGCGGACATATTCGCTTCACCCACAGCCACAGGCCGCTTGCCGCTCGGAATCCACCGTCGCAGCGCGAGCAGCCTGCTTCTCACTCAGGGCTTGGGGGCTGTTGTTCCCGAACACGTTCACTTCCCCCATGGTATGGAAGTGTTCCCAGGCAATGCCCTGGGGGTCCACCGTCCAGTGTTTCTCACTTTGCGCGTAGCAGCAGGTGGCTTCACCCTCTTCTACCAGGGCCGACTGATCAGCCGCCACAGCCTGTTCCTTCAGCTGTGCCAGTTCTGCCTCGGAATCCACCTGAAAACCCAGGTGGTCGATACCCGTGCCCGCGCCCCGGGCGGAGATGGCAAAATTCACCCGGGGATCCTCCAGCATCCATTTGGCGTAATCCTGCCGCTGCTTGCTGGGGGACTGACCGAACAAGTGGCTATAGAAGCGGATGCTTTGCTCGAGATCCGCCACCCCGACATGAACATGCAGACGTTTCATGGGCTTGTCTCCTCTATGGTTGTGTCACGATTTTTTCGGTGCTCACTCCCATAGACGCAAAAGCCCCGGCATGGTCGCAGACCGGAGTCAGTTTTTCCGGGGGGTGACCCACATGTTGATCGTGGCCCGAACCACTTCCTCGCCGGCCTCATCCACCACGCTGACGGGAATAGGCAGCTCCTGGCCTTCCTCGCCAAATGCGGGAACCGGGTCGAGTTCGGCCCGGGCGGTGAGGTGAGTAGCGGCCTTTTTGAGGTACTCCACCTGCATGCCCTTGGGAATCCAGCGATGGCTGGGCGGCAGGGTGGCTTCGATCATCACACCGGCGGCCAGCTCGGCCATATTGCAGATGGCGATGGCATGCACGGTGCCGATGTGGTTGTGCACCTTGCGGCGATTCTTGATCCAGACCTGGCAGAGTCCCCGTTCCAGCACCTGGATGCGGGGCTTGATGGTGGCGAAATAGGGAGCACTACGGCCCACTACCCGGGAGAACAGCCAGCGGCCGCCGGGATAGGCGCTGAGTTTCTTCCAGGTGGCGAGGGTATGGTTTGCGTGACTCATGATGTGCGGTTCCAATGTGGTTTCTGCTACAACCGGAAACCTACCACAGGGGCCCTGCCCCGCACATTAGAGACACCCCCCCCCTTTATCTCGAGCCGTTTCATCCCCAGACTGGTCTTATCCATTGGCACATCACAGCAACAAGGGGAAACGCGACAGGAGGTGCCGCCATGAGCGAGTGCGAAGTTTGCGGCAACAGCTATGAACATGCCTTCCAGGTACGGATGAACGGCCAGGATCACACTTTTGATTGCTTCGAGTGTGCCGTTCACAAGCTGGCGCCCAGCTGCAGCCGCTGTGGCTGTCGAATCATGGGCCACGGCGTGCAACAGAACCAGACCATCTATTGTGGTGCCCATTGTGCCCGCCAGGCGGGTGCGGCCGGTCTCGCCGACCACGTCTAAGGCCCTTAACGCTCCGCCGACATCAGGGCAATCCAGCTTGCTGGCTCGGCGATAGGCTGAGAGGAGTGGCGGCAGAGGGCGTCAAGCGCCTTCCGCGGCCGCCTGGAGGGCGGCGATGTCCAGCTTTTTCATCTGCATCATGGCGTTCATGGCCCGCTCGGCTCGTGCCGGGTCTGCATCACTGACCAGTTCAGGCAGCACCACCGGCACGATCTGCCAGGACAGGCCGTAACGGTCCTTGAGCCAGCCGCATTGCCGGGCAGCCTCATCACCGCCCTCCCCCAGGCGTTGCCAGTAGTAGTCCAGTTGTTCCTGATTATCACAGAGCACCTGGAAGGAGACGGCCTCATTGAACTGGAAATGGGGCCCGCCATTGAGCGCCACAAAATCCCGCCCGTCCAGAGTGAACGTCACGGTGAGAGCCTCGCCGCTACCGTCCAGCTTGCGAACGATCTTGCCCACCTGGCTATTGGGAAAGACCCGGGTATAAAAGGCTGCCGCCTCCTCCGCCTGGTCATCGAACCAGAGACAGGGCATTAGGCTATTCAAAGTAATCGTGTCAGGCATCTTCCCTCCCCGCCGATGATCAGCCACCGGCCATATCGATATCACGAAAACGCTGTATGGTGTCGCTCTGCTCAAAGTCTTCCAGTTCAAACATCTGGCGGACTTCCACTTCGCAGGATGTGCCTTCTCCCCTGGGGTTGGGAAACCGCCGCGCCCATTCCTTGGCTTCTTCGCGGGAATTGACCCGAATAATGGTGTAACCGGCGACCAGCTCCTTGGTTTCGGCGAAGGGGCCATCAATGATCTGACGCTGCTCGCCTTCATAACGGACCCGAAAACCCTTGGCGGATGACTGTAGGCCGGAGCCGTCCACCAGCACCCCGGCGTCAGCAAGCTGCTCGTGGTATTCGGCCATGGCGAGCAAATCCTTCTCCTCGGGCATCTCCCCGGCTTCCGTTCTTTCATCACCTTTCACAATGATCATGAATCTCATGGCTTGTCTCCCATTTCCATCCCATAGGCGATGGTTTCAGCGATCTTTCCGTCTCTCAGTTGATAGAGATCACAGAAGGCATAAGCCCGGACCGGGCCGTCTTTGTTTTCCTTGAGTGTCATCTCGCCATTGACCACAGCTCTATCGCCTGCAACCACCACATCGAATATTTCCAGATTGAATATACAGCCGGAGGCACTCATTTCCCGCAACATCTTCTCGAAAGCCGGCTTGCCTTCAATCCCAGTTTCACTGGCCATGCGAAAGCGGATGTCGTCGGTAACCGAGGACATGATGGTGTCTACATCTTCCCGGGCGAAGGCCTCGTTGAAGGCCCGGAGAAAGGTTTCAGTGTCTTGCATCGGAATCACTCCTGAGTAAGTCCCTGAGGTTTATGCTTCCTAGTCGCATCCCGGCCCGACAAATCGACAGGGTCACGATTATTCCGCCAGTTCTTCCAGACGCTGGGCCAGAAAGCGCTGTTCCGGGCCCTGGGCGGTGAGCGACAAGGCTTGCGCGAAAGCGGCCCGGGCCTCCTCCATACGGCCCAGTTGTCGGCAGAATTCGGCCCGGGCGGCATGGGCCAGGTAATAGTCCCCCAGACTGCCCTGGGCCAGCAGGCTGTCCACCACGGCCAGGGCCTCAACCGGTCCGCGCACCATGGACAGCGCCACTGCCCGGTTCAGAGCCACCACTGGCGTGGGCTGTATCCGCAAAAGAATGTCGTAGAGACCGAGAATCTCCTCCCAGTCGGTGTCTTCATAACGAGGGGCCTGGGCGTGGACGGCAGCGATGGCGGCCTGGACGGTGTATGGACCAAAGCGTCGCGAACGCAGGGCCGCATGAACCAGTGCGTCGCCTTCCTCGATGGCCTTGCGGTCCCAGAGGGAGCGATCCTGCTCTTCCAGGCGCAATAGCGATCCTTCCGCGTCGCTCCGGGCCGAACGACGGGACTCCTGCAGCAGCATGAGTGCCAGCAAACCACTGACTTCCGGATCAGGCATCAGCTGCTGAAGCAGCCGGCCGAGACGAATCGCCTCGGCGGAGAGATCGGCGCGCAACACGGCCTCGCCGCTGGAGGCCGAATAGCCTTCGTTGAAGACCAGGTAGATCACCTGCAAGACCGTCTCCAGGCGCTCAGGCAGGGCCTGTTGTGATGGCACTTCGTAGGGGATGCGGGCATCACGGATCTTGCGCTTGGCGCGGACGATGCGCTGGGCCACGGTGGCCGGTTTCGAGAGAAAGGCATTGGCCACTTCTTCGGTGGTCAGGCCACAGACTTCGCGCAGGGTCAGGGCGACCCGTACTTCGGGGGCCAGGGCGGGATGACAGCAGGTAAAGATCAGGCGCAGACGGTCGTCGGTCACACTCAGGTCTTCCAGGGCATCGGCGGGATCCGGTGCGGTTTCCATGGGCGGAGGCCTTTCCCGCAGCAGACTGTCGTGGCGACGCCGCCGACGCAGGCGATCAATGGCCTTGAAGCGACCAGTGGACACCAGCCAGGCCCGGGGTCGGTCGGGAACCCCCTGCTCGGGCCATTGACTGAGTGCGGCGGCAAAGGCCTCCTGCAATGCCTCCTCCGCCCGCTCGAAATCCCCCAACAGACGAATCAGGGTCGCCAGCACCCGCCGGGATTCCGTGCGGTAGATGGCTTCCAGCTGGGCCGTGATGTCGGAGGACCGCTCAGTCATGACGCATTAAACATCCAGCTGCCGGATGGGGCGGACCTCGACAGACCCCACCCGGGCCGGGGGGATCCCGGCGGCCAGGCGAATCGCCTCGTTCAAGTCACGGGCTTCGATGAGATAAAAACCCAGCAACTGCTCCTTGGTTTCGGCGAAGGGGCCGTCCGTCACCGAGGTCTCGCCGTCCCGTACGCGCACGGTGGTCGCCGTGCTTACCGGCTCCAGGGCTTCGCCAGCCAGCATCTTGCCACTGTCCATGAGCTTCTCGGCATAACCCCAGCATTCGCTGTCCTCGGGGCTGTCGGGCAGGGAATGCAGATCGGTTTCCCGGGCATACACCAGACACAGGTATTTCATTGAACCACTCCAGTCATGAATTCGAGACATAGTCGAATTGCGCCATGCCGAATCGACAAACAATAAATATAGGAAAAAATGGACAGGGATGCTGGGCAAAGTCTTGACCTCAATTTAACTTGAGGTACTAGGCTTGTCTTGCATGGGCCAGCAGCCCGCCCCACAAGCAAACAGGAAGGAGGATTGAGGATGGACAGCGAGACCATTCGTACCGCCGTAATCTACGGCAGCAGCCGTCAGAGTCGTTTCTGCGACCGGGTAGTCGCCTGGGCGGCGGAACAAATCTGGAGCCGGCCGGGATTCGAGGTGGCACTGGTGGACCCGGCCTTGCGGGTGCCGGTGGATGAGGGGCCACCTTCGCCGGAAGCCTTGCAGCAAACCCTGGTCTGGGCAGATGCCTTTGTGGTGGTGACACCAGAGTACAACCACAGCTTCAGCGGGGCCTTGAAAAGCTTCGTGGATTCAGCCTTCAGTGCCTGGCAGGGCAAGCCGGTGGGATTTGTCTCCTATGGCGGTATTTCCGGCGGCTTGAGGGCCGTGGAGCAGTTGCGGCTGGTCTTCGCCGAACTGCATGCGGTGGGCGTCCGGGACACGGTGAGTTTCGCCAATCCCTGGGAGCGTTTTGACAGCGAGGGCCGATTGACCAATCCTGAAATGGCCGAACAAGCCATGGACCGTTTACTGACGCGTCTCGCCTGGTGGGCCCGTGCCCTGGCCCGTGCCCGCCGTGAAGCCGCTTATGCGTAGGGGGATTGGCATGCGCACTCAAACCAATGGCAAGGAAAACTGCTGTCCCGGACGGGAAATGAGTGTGGGGGAAGTGGCCAAACGCAGTGGCGTGGCGGTCTCCACCCTGCACTTTTATGAATCCCGGGGCCTGATTCAAAGCTGGCGCAATGGAGGAAACCACCGCCGCTATCACCGGGATGTACTGCGACGGGTGGCCATCATCAAGGTAGCCCAGCGGGCTGGTGTTCCCCTGGCCGAGATCGGTGCGGCATTGTCGTCCCTGCCGGAACAACGCACCCCCACGGCGAAAGACTGGCAAGAGATGTCGTCAAAGTGGCGGATAAATCTGGAGGAACGCATTCAGCGCCTGGAACAGTTGCGGGACCAATTATCCGAATGCATCGGTTGCGGCTGTCTGTCCATCGCCAGCTGTCCACTACGCAACCCGGAAGACCGCCTGGCCAGGGAGGGAGCCGGCCCGCGCCTGCTGGAATCAGAATGCACGCAGACGGCTGACTGATTCAAACCCCAGGGAGAGACAAAGCCCGTGAATCGCATTGACCGGCTGACCGGCACCATTCTGCTGCTGCAAAATCACCGGGGCCTGAGCGCGGCAGCCATCGCCCGGCACTGGGAGATCAGTGAACGATCGGTCTATCGGGACCTGGCCGCCCTGGGAGAGGCGGGCGTCCCCATCCATTTCTGCGAGGAACGCCAGGGCTATGTACTGATGGCGGATTATCACCTGCCGCCGATTCAGTTCACCGATCAGGAAGCCGCGGCCCTGTCCGTGGGTGGTGTCGTCGCTCGCAACATGGCGGATGAAAGCCTGAAGGCCCCTTTGCGCTCTGCCTTGACCAAAATGCGCTCGGTCTTGCCCGCCGCTTCCCTGGATTATCTCAAGGGCTTGGAGGCCAGCGTTGGGGTCTGGAAAACTGCAGCGGCTGCCCCCGGCCATGCACACCGTTTCATGCCGGTTCAGGATGCAGTACTCCGGCGCCGCTGTATTGATCTGTGCTACGACACCGGCGGTCAGGGCCGGCTTCGTCGCCGGACGGTGGAACCGCTGGGTCTGCTTTTCTATGCCGAGCATTGGCACCTTATCGCCTACTGCCGATGGCGACGGGATTTTCGGGATTTCCGCCTGGACCGGGTTCGTGAGCTCGAGGTGCTTGAGGGAGGCTTCGACGGCCACGTCGACTTCAATATCGACGATTTCCTGGCATCGGTCATCGCCGACTGCGAGCTGACCCCGGTCACCCTGACCCTGCCGAGGACGGCCGTGGATCGTTTTCAACGGGAGCTGTTCGGTACCCCCACCCAACAGACGGACCTGCCGGATGGGCGCTGTCGGCTTTCCATTCTGGCCCATGCCGAGGATTGGTTGGTGGACTGGCTTTTGAGCTTCGGTCCGGAATTGCGGGTGGAGGCACCACAGTCCCTGCGCCGGAAGCTGGGCGAGAGTGCTCGACAGATTGCCGAGCAGCACCTCGGAAAGCCACTGACATAGGGTTGTCAGTGGGCCTTGTTTCAATGGCTTTGGCCGACCTGACAAGGGCGGCCACTCGTCATCATCTGAAACAAGGAGCTTTGCAATGGAAAAGCGGAATGCGATCGCCTGGTTCGAGATCTTCTGCAAGGATATGGACCGCATGAAATCCTTCTATGAGACCGCCTTTGGCGTGGAACTCATCCCGGAGGCGGACGAGGAAGCGCGAATGCTGATCTTTCCCTTCGACGAGAAGCATGGCGTTGGAGGCTGTTTGTCACAAATGGAGGGATGCCAGCCGGGCGTCGGCGGCACCATGGTCTATCTGGACGCCGATGGAGATCTGGACGGCACGCTGGAACGGGTCTGGAAGGAGGGGGGCAAGGTGACCCGCCCCCGCACGCCCATTCCGCCCCATGGATACTTCGCCCATTTCGAGGATCCGGAAGGCAATCCGGTGGGTATCTGGAGCATGAGCTGAACGGCGAATCCCGCCACACCCGGCAGGGCAATAAGCCTTGCCGGGTGTGCGACCCGGCCGCCTGTGCATTGATGCCCGGGTGCGGTGGGGAGATAATGGTCCTATACGCATGACTTGGAGGCGACCCATGGCCGGTGGTTGGGCAAAAGATGATGCCGTGCAGGAGCAGATCGACAGCAATGTGGAAGATGCCCTGGCACGGGTGCGCAGTCGCATGCCCAAGGGCAAGAGCCTGAGCCATTGCGAGGAATGCGAGGCGGAGATCCCCGCCGCCCGCCAGAAGGCCATTCCCGGCGTCCGGCTGTGTGTGGCCTGCCAAAGCGAGCAGGATGAAGCCGACAAACAAGACTTCAGCGGCTATAACCGGCGCGGCAGCAAGGATAGCCAGCTGCGTTGAATCCGGCCCGGCTTGCACCCAGATTTCCTCCCGGACGCCACTGGAATTGATGGAAATCCATTCATTCCGGCCAGGGTGTTCTATGCTTATGACCTCATACTGAAGCAAGGTCGCTTCGGGAGGTAGGCATGCTGGAACCCATCCGCACATGGATTCGCCCCGCGGGTAATCGACGACTGGCCGAGCGGGTCGGAACGATGCTCTCCAACATCGGCATTCGCCTCAACGGGGATCGGCCCCAGGATATTCAGGTCCATGATCCCCGTTTCTACCGCCGGGTGCTGGCAGAAGGTTCGGTGGGCCTGGGCGAAAGCTATATGGACGGCTGGTGGGATTGCCAGGCCCTGGATGATCTGATTTGTGCCTTGCTCAGCGCCGACCTGGACCACCAGGTCCGCAGTCATTTCGATGCCTGGGACTATCTCAAGGCCCGCCTGATCAATCTCCAGAAAGGCCGGCGCAGTTACCGCGTGGGTGAACACCATTATGACCTGGGTAACGACTTCTATCGCCGCATGTTGGACCGTCGGATGGTCTATAGCTGTGGTTACTGGGATAGCGACCATCCCGCAGAAATCGAGGCAACCCCCGAAGGCTTGAACCGGGCCCAGGAACGCAAACTCGATCTCTGTGCCCGCAAACTCTATCTCCAACCCGGCATGCGGGTACTGGATATCGGCTGCGGCTGGGGCGGCACCGCCGCCTATCTGGCCGAGCAGTACGGTGTAGAAGTCACCGGCATCACCATTTCACGGGCCCAGGCCGAATGGGCCGAAGCCCACTGCAAGGATTTGCCCGTGACCATCCGCCTGGAAGATTACCGGGACACGGCGCGGCATCTGGCCGGGAAATTTGATCGTATCGTCTCCATTGGCATGTTCGAGCATGTGGGCTTCAAGAATTACCAAACCTATATGGATGCCGCCCGTCGGCTCTTGACCCCCGATGGCTTGTTCCTGCTGCACACCATCGCCGGCAACCGCCGCCAGGTCCGAACCGACCCCTGGATCGCTCGCTATATCTTCCCCAACTCCATGGCCCCCTATATCGGCAATCTGGGTGACGCCATGGCCGGGCGCTTCATTGCCGAGGACTGGCAGAATATCGGCCCCCACTATGACCCCACCCTGCGGGCCTGGCATCGCAATGTGAACAGTCATGCCGAGGCCCTGTCCAAACGCAACAGCCAGTTCAACGAGCGCTTCTTTCGTATGTGGCGCTATTACCTGCTGTCCTGTGCCGGGGCCTTTCGGGCTCGACGCAACCAGGTCTGGCAAATCGTGCTCTCCCCCAACGGCTATCCCGGGGCCTACCGGCGCCCCGACGATCCATAAACAAAAACAATCAATTTAATCCGAACTATTCATTTGTAACTATTGGAGACTTGGTCTAATACTAAGGGGTAACAACAAGAAGCATAAGCCCCTGAGACGATGGGGCGACGGGCCCGGCACGGGCCAAGGGATCGACAGGCCGCGCATACCGGTGGACTTCGGTATACGCGGATCGGTTCATTCAAGGCAACAAGCAATGGAGAGACAACTATGGCCGCAAATGCCAATCAAACAGGGAAATGCCCGGTCATGCACGGTGCTCAGACCACCAAGCGTGGCCAGGGCACCACCAACATCGACTGGTGGCCGAACCAGCTGAATCTCAGCATCCTCCACCAGCACACCCCGGAATCCAATCCGCTGGGTTCGGATTTCAACTACCGGGAAGCGTTCAAGAAGCTGGATTATGAGGCCCTGAAAAAGGACCTCCATGACCTGATGACCGATTCCCAGGACTGGTGGCCGGCGGACTTCGGCCATTACGGCGGTCTTTTCATCCGGATGAGCTGGCATGCCGCCGGGACTTACCGCAGCGGTGATGGCCGTGGTGGCGGCAACACCGGCAACCAGCGTTTTGCCCCCATCAACAGCTGGCCGGACAACGGCAACCTGGACAAGGCCCGCCGTCTGCTCTGGCCCATCAAGCAGAAATACGGCAACAAGATATCCTGGGCCGACCTGCTGATTCTGGCCGGCAATGTGGCCTATGAGTCCATGGGCTTTAAGACATTCGGTTTCGCCTGTGGCCGCGAAGACATCTATGCCCCGGAAGAAGACATCTACTGGGGTGTGGAAAAGGAATGGCTGGAGAACCAGCGCTACAGTGGGGACCGGGAGCTTGAGCAGCCCCTGGCCAATGTGCAGATGGGGCTCATCTATGTGAACCCGGAAGGCCCGGATGGCGACCCTGATCCCAAAAAGGCTGCCCATGACATCCGCGATACCTTTGAGCGGATGGCCATGGATGACTATGAAACCGTCGCCCTGATCGCAGGTGGTCACACCGTTGGCAAGACTCACGGTGCCGCACCGGACAGCAATCTGGGCCCCGAACCCGAAGCCGCGCCCATGGAACAAATGGGCCTGGGTTGGAAGAACAAGCACGGCAGCGGCAAGGGTGATGACACCATCACCAGTGGCCTGGAAGTGACCTGGACCAAAGAGCCCACCAAGTTCGACATGGGCTACTTCGATGTGTTGTTCAAGTACGACTGGGAACTGGAGAAGGGCCCGGGCGACAGTTATCAGTGGAAGCCAAAGAATGTAGAAGACGAGGATATGGCGCCCATGGCGCATGATCCTTCCAAGAAGGTGGCACCCAGGATGCTCACCACGGACCTCTCCCTCAAGGAAGACCCGGAGTATCGAAAGATTTCCGAACACTTCCACCAGAACCCGGAAGAGTTCAAGGACGCCTTTGCCCGGGCCTGGTTTAAGCTGCTGCACCGCGATCTGGGCCCCAAGACCCGTTATCTCGGACCGGAAGTGCCGGAAGAAGACCTGATCTGGCAGGACCCGGTGCCGGAAGTCGACCATGAACTGGTCGATGACAAGGACATCGAGACCCTGAAAAAGCAGATCCTGGATTCCGGGCTGTCCACCTCCGAGCTGGTCAAGACCGCCTGGGCTTCAGCTTCCACCTTCCGCGGCTCGGACATGCGGGGCGGCGCCAATGGTGCACGCATCCGCCTGGCCCCGCAGAAGGATTGGGAAGCCAACGATCCCAAGCAGCTGCAGAAGGTGCTGGGCAAGCTGGAAGAGATCCAGAAGGCCTTTAACGACAGCGCCTCAGGCAACAAGAAGGTGTCTTTGGCGGATTTGATCGTGCTGGGTGGTAATGCGGCCATTGAAGACGCCGCCAAAAAAGCCGGGCACAGCATCAAGGTGCCCTTCCATCCGGGCCGGACTGATGCCACGGAAGAGCAAACCGATGCGGAGTCCTTCGAAGTGCTGGAGCCGGAAGCCGATGGTTTCCGCAACTACAGCAAGGCCCGCTTCACGGTGCCGGCAGAGGAAATGCTGCTGGACCGGGCCCACCTGCTGACCCTCACTGCACCGGAGATGACGGTGCTGCTGGGCGGCATGCGGGCCCTGGACGCCAACACCGGTGGCTCCAAGCATGGCGTGTTTACCGACAAGCCCGGCACCCTGACGAACGACTTCTTCGTCAACTTGCTGGACATGAACACCGAATGGAAGCCCACCTCGGACGAGGCCGAGGAGTTCGAAGGCATCGACATGAAGTCAGGCAAGACCAAGTGGACCGGCAGCCGAGTGGATCTGGTCTTCGGTGCCAACTCCCAGCTCCGGGCCCTATCCGAAGTCTATGCCCAGTCCGATGGCCAAGAGAAGTTCGTCAAGGACTTTGTCGAGGCCTGGGACAAGGTGATGAACCTGGATCGCTTCGATCTGGAGAAGTAATCACCTGATTAGTTGAAAAGCACCTCTGAAAGAAAAACGGGCGCAGTCATTGAATTGGCTGCGCCCGTTTTACTTGTAGAGCATTGAGCTTTATCTTGCACCCAAATTAAGCCCAATCACACTCATCCCAGCCATCTTCACCCCAGATACATTCTGAATCGATCTCACTGGAATTGTCCTGATCGCCTGAGCTGCTACTACATGCAGAAGCAGTCAAAATGGCAAGAAAAAACAATGAAGCCAGCATGAGCATTTTATTCAAGGCACTCATTCGCACTCTCCAAGATCATGCGGCGAACCTATGCCCCACCTTCTGCTACTAGTGATTTCACAGTTTGAACCACCAAGAATTGATACTTCTGACGCATGGGTCTGGTTGTACCTGCCACCCTGAATTGTTCTCAAGCTGGTGGAGATGTTGTGCTCACCGAAAATCGCGTTGGCTTGCCCGCTTGTCCCTCCAAATCGGCCGTGAACAATGTTGTATGTTCCCGAATAGGCTGGTGCAATTCCTGAAACAATATTATGAGAACCGGAATTATGAGTCTGGCTCCAATCATATCCGGCACTAATACAATCGCTCTCATCATTGTAGCTTCGATCCGAGCAAAAGTAGGTCCCGGTCTCACGGGCGGTGGCCATGCCTACAACAAGATTCCCCGTTCCATCCGAAACGAAGTCATCGGACCCATTGATGATCTGAAGGTTGGCCCCTGTCAACCTTAATATAGGGCCTTGTACAGCCGTGTCTTCTGGTGATGTATGATAGATATGCAACAAATCTTCAAGGTCGACGAGAAAATCCTCGATCGAGAAGAGGTCACTATCCTCTACAGCGCCCAAGTTATCCTCGATATCCACAAGCTCTGCTTCAAGATTGTCAATCCTGGTTTCGAGACTTTCAATATGAGAGAGCAAAGCTTGGAAATTCTCATTGACTGCATCTGCGCGGGCGGGCTCGCCCGCTTGAAATTGATTTGGTACATCGAGGCTCAAAACGGACGCAGAAACGGCAATGGTTGCGCCCAGCAGGATAGCTGCACCGAATCGTCTATTGCTTGAGATAAGCTTTTTCATATTCCTGGCCTCCGGGGGAGAAAAAATCTCAATAGATTCAAACATTAAACTGGTCAGGATGGATTCGTAACTCTGGAACCTCAGCCTGGTACTTTATACCCTAAAGAAGGACTGCTGTTGCAGATACCCCCCATACAGGGCACTCCAAATCCTTGCGACTCATTGAATTTTTGCCTGGTTGAAGCCCATACCCCGCACTATCATGAGAGCATGGGGCGGCAAGACAGCCTGGGTGCTAGACTGGTCTCAGCCTGCCTCCCCCCCTAACAGAGGCCGAGAATGCCCATGATCGAAATGGTGAATGCGGAGATCACCGGGGTGCTGGGCTACGAAGGTAGCTATTCCGGCCCGCTGGTCATGCTCTCCCTGATCATTGCCATCATGGCCGCCTTCGCCAGCATCAGCCATGTGGACCTGATGCGCAGTACGCCCTCCCGTGCAATCCGCTTTGGCTGGCACCTTAATGGTGCGGTCTGCCTTGGCATTGGCGTCTGGACCATGCATTTCACCGGCATGGTGGCATTCCAGCTCCCACTGCCTGTGCAGTACCACATGACCACCACCCTGGCATCGGTGCTACCGGCCATTCTTGCCGCTTATATCGCATTGACTGTACTCCAGAGAACCGCCCCTTCCGCCCGTGCCATCCTTCTGGGAGGGACCTTCATGGGACTGGGCATCGGGGCCATGCATTATTTGGGCATGACCGGCATGGTGCTGGATGCCGAGATGACCTATCAAAGGAGCCTGGTTTTACTGTCGGTGATCGTCGCGGTGGTGATGTCGAACCTGGCCCTGGCGACCCCACGGCTGCTGGGCGCCTTCATGGTGCAACGCGGCCTGTATCAACCACTGCTATTCAAGCTGAGTAGCGCCGTGTTCATGGGCCTGGCCATTTCCAGTCTGCATTATGTGGCCATGGCGGCAACCCGTTTTCTTCCCGGAGAGGCGCACAGCATCGCCCTGCCCGGCCCAAACATTGATCCCAACCTGATTGCAGGCCTGGCTGTTGGGGCAAGCCTCTTCATACTGGTCACCTCGACCATCACCGTGACCCTTCGACATCGTATTGAGGCGGCTCGATTGGAGGCTGAGATCTCCCGTGGAAAAGCACTCGAGATCGACAATCGCTTCAAGAAGATAGTGTCCCGTCTTCCAGGGGTGGTTTATCAATTCCGAATGGACGCCGATGGCACCCTCTCTTTTCCTTATGCAAGCGAAGCCATTCGAGATATCTACGGGATGACGCCCGAGGCCGTTCAGCATGATGCCAACATACTGACCGACATCATCCATCCCGATGATTTGGACGGTGTATTCACGGCTATCCAGGAATCAGCGGAATCAATGACCGTGTGGCGACATGAATACCGGGTCAACCATCCAGAGCTAGGTTTACGGTGGCTACAGGGCAATGCAATGCCGGAGCTTACCCATGACGGCGCCATCCTATGGAGCGGTTTCATCACAGACATTACCAATAAGAAGCAGTCCGAAGAAAGAATCCACCAGTTGGCGTTTTATGATGAGCTGACTGGGCTGCCTAATCGACGGCTACTGGAAGAGCGTATGGGTTCTGCCCAATCCATCTCCAACCGACATGCTTGCTACGGTGCCATGCTCTTCCTGGATTTGGACGCATTCAAACGACTGAATGACACACTGGGTCATTCAGTCGGTGATGAACTGCTAAAGACACTGGCCTATAAACTGAACGATCGTCTTCGGGATTCCGACACAGTTGCCCGAATCGGGGGGGATGAGTTTGTAATCATTCTGAACGAAGTAGGACAAGAGGAGAATGACGCGGCTCAAAGAGCCGGACTTTTCGCCGAGGATATACAGTCTGTCATCACCGAGCCACTTCACTTGTCCGGCCATGACTATCGTTGTTCCGCCAGTATTGGCATTACCCTCTTCCGAGGGGATCAGGATTCCCGTGAAGAATTGCTGCGCAGGGCGGATACCGCCATGTATCAGGCCAAGGCCACCGGCCGAAATTCCATTCGCTTTTACAACCCAGCCCTCCAAGCCACCATGGAGAAACGCTTCCGGATGGAATCGGATCTTCGAAACGCCATTGGCGGCAATGGATTTTTCCTGGTCTACCAGAATCAAGTGGACGCGAAGGGCATCACCGTTGGGTCGGAGGCCCTGCTGCGTTGGCGACATCCCGAAAAAGGGATCATATCGCCGATCGAATTCATTCCAGTGGCCGAAGATACCGGACTTATCCTGCCCCTGGGACATTGGGTACTTAAGGAAGCGTGCCTTCAGCTCAGGCAATGGCAGCGGCATGAGGCATTCCGTGAGCACGTCATCTCGATCAATGTCAGCGCCAAGCAGTTCCACCAGAAGGATTTTGTGGATCAAGTACAGAAAGCAGTGGACGGTCACGAGATCTCTCCGGATTTGCTCAAACTGGAGTTGACTGAATCCCTGGTCCTGGAAGACATCGAGGACAGCACCTGCAAGATGCAGCAGCTTCGCGCCCTGGGCATCCAGCTTTCCATGGATGATTTTGGCACAGGTTATTCTTCCATGGCTTATCTTTCCCGGCTGCCCTTCGATGAGGTAAAGATCGACAAGTCTTTCGTCCAGAGTGCCGGGCACCATCATGCCCAGCGTGACTGGATCATCATTGAAGGGATCATTGGCCTGGCAAAAAACCTACGTATCCGGGTAATAGCCGAAGGAGTAGAATCAGAAGCGCAACATGCCTTTCTGGTTCAACTCGGCTGCCAGTATTTTCAAGGCTATTATTTTGGCCGACCCAAGGACGCCGAGACATTCGCTCATGCGAGCTAGGCCATCTGAGCCCCTTCAAGCACCTCAAGCGCACTTGATCTCGCTTTTCCCTGCTGGAATGGCGACAATACCTTTTTCTTGCAATATCGGATCACTTAAACATGCATCAGCAAGAGGCACCGGCCATTCAGGTCAAATCCTTGTCCAAAACCTATGACAATGGTTTTAAGGCGTTGGACGATATCACTCTTGAAATCGGCCACGGAGAAATCTTTGCCCTTCTGGGTCCCAATGGGGCCGGCAAGACCACTCTGATTTCCATCATCACAGGCCTGGTGAATCGCAGTGCCGGGGATATCCGGGTCGGGGGGCATGACATCGTGACGGCGTATCGAGCGGCTCGGCAGCTGCTTGGCTTGGTTCCCCAGGAACTGGCCACGGATTCCTTTGAGTCGGTCTGGGACACGGTAAGCTTCAGCCGGGGACTGTTCGGGCTGAAGCGTGACGATGCCGTGGTGGAGTCGGTCCTCAGGGATCTTTCTCTGTGGGACAAGCGCACACACAAGATCCGCACCCTATCCGGTGGTATGAAGCGGCGAGTCATGATCGCCAAGGCCCTGGCCCATGAACCGCGCATTCTTTTTCTGGACGAACCCACCGCTGGCGTGGACGTGGAGCTGCGCCGGGACATGTGGAATACGGTGCGCCGGCTCCGGGACAGCGGGGTGACCATCATCCTCACCACCCACTACATCGAGGAAGCCGAAGAAATGGCCGACCGGGTGGGGGTCATCAACCATGGCCGACTATTGCTGGTGGAGGAAACCCGTCAGCTGATGAAGCAGTTGGGACGAAAGCGGCTTACCATTCATCTCAGTGACCCCTTGGAACAACTTCCGGAAGGCTTGAATGGTTATGGCCTGCAGCTGGATGAAGACGGCCACGCCCTGATTCTGGATTATGAGCGAACCGCCGGTCAGAGTCGCATTGCCGATCTGCTCCGCAAGCTGGATGCCAACGGTGTCACCATCGGTGACCTTCACACGGAACAAAGCTCCCTGGAAGATATTTTTCTGGATCTATTGAAGGACCGCGCATGATTCATAATCCTCGCGCCATCAAGGCGATCTTTCTGTTCGAAATGGCCCGTACCTGGCGGACCCTGATGCAGAGCATCATTTCCCCGGTCCTGACCACGTCCCTGTATTTCGTGGTGTTCGGAGCCGCCATTGGCTCACGCATCACGGAGATCGACGGGGTCAGCTACGGGGCCTTCATCGTTCCGGGCCTGATCATGCTCATGCTGCTGACCCAGAGCGTGTCCAATGCCTCCTTTGGCATTTATTTTCCCCGCTTCACCGGCACCATCTACGAGATCCTCTCCGCTCCGGCCTCCTACCTGGAAATCATGCTGGGCTATGTGGGCGCGGCGGCGACCAAATCCATTATTCTCGGCCTGATCATCCTGGCCACCGCCCATTTCTTCGTCCCCATGGACATTGCCCACCCCTTCATCATGCTGGCTTTTCTGGTGTTGACGGCCTTCACCTTCAGCCTGCTGGGCTTTATTTTGGGCATCTGGGCGGAGGGCTTCGAGCAGCTGCAGTTCGTTCCCTTACTTATTGTGACTCCCCTGACCTTCCTCGGTGGCACTTTCTATTCCCTGGATGTACTGCCACCCTTCTGGCAGACGGTGTCGCTGTTCAATCCGGTGGTCTATCTGGTGAGCGGTTTCCGCTGGAGCTTTTATGAAGTCTCGGATGTCCATGTGGGGATCAGTTTTGCCGTAATCCTGGGCTTTCTGGCCGTTTGCATCGCCCTGGTGGCCTGGATTTTCAAAACCGGTTATCGCCTCAAGGCCTGACCTGAATCAAGTGTGTTTTTGACGGTCCCTGTATAGTGAGGATCAGGTTATTTCAAGCTAAATTGGGAGGCGCCATGAGTGCCGAAAAGATCAAGACCGAACTCGCCAAACAGAGCTTCTTTAAGGGACTGGATGATGCGGACCTGGGCTTTCTGGCCGAGAATGCCTGCTTTCGCTCCCTGAAGGAAGATGACGTCCTCTTCCGCCACGGCAAGCGGGCCAACGCCTTCTATCTGGTCACCGAAGGACGTATTGCATTGGAAGTGGCCGCCATCGAAGGCCCGCCCCTGGAACTTCAGAATCTGGGGCCCGGTGCCATCATCGGCTGGTCCTGGCTGATCCCGCCCTATGAGTGGCACTTTCAGGCCCGGGCCCTGGAAGATGCCCAGCTGATCCAGTTCGACGGCGATGCTCTCTTTGAGCGCTGCGAAAAGGATCCAGACTTCGGCTATGGGCTGCTGAAGCGCTTCTCGGGCCTGATGTCCGAACGCCTGAGTTCTGCCCGGGAGAAAATGATGCAGGAATGGAACCCGCCGGGCTTTGCCTAAAGGCTTAAGCTAGTAGCCCAACAAGGCAGCCAGGGCCCAGGCCAGCACCCACGCCAGCAACAGGGTGGGCAGGGACCAGGCATGAAAGCTGCGCCAGAGGCCCGGCTCCCGGGCCAGGCGCAGGGCGATGATATTGGCCATGGAGCCGATGGCCAGGCCAAAGCCCCCGACACTCACCCCCCAAGCCAGCAGCTGCCAGTCATCTGTCAGCCCCTGCAGGAAAATCGCCGCTGGCACATTGGATATGCCCTGGGACAATAGCGCCCCCACGGTGAGCATGCCGCCGGGCAGCCGGCCCTCGGCCGCCCGGGTCAGTTCGGCCAGCACAGGCATTTGCGCCAACAGCCCCAGCACCACGAACATCAGACAAAAAACCAGCAACAGCTGCCAGTCCACTCCGCGAAGAATCCGGGGCCAGCAGAACAAGTACAAAAGAACGACCCCGACAGCCGCCAGCAGGCCCTGCCCCCAATCCAGCATGAACAGAAACAGGGGATAGAGCATCAGTGAGACAAGAAGCATGCCTCGCTGAATGGGCGGCTGCCAGGCTGTCTGATTCACCGTAATCCGGGCCGAAGAAAAGGCCAGGGGCACCATCAGCACCAGCAGGAACACCAGCGCCAGGCCCAGGGGCAGCATGGCGAGCATGAACTCCATAAACCCCACCCCCGATGCCTGCCACAGATAGAGATTCTGGGGATTGCCCACCGGGCTCAGGGTGGACCCGGCATTCACCGCCAGGGCCTCAAATACGATCAAGCGGACCAGGGGCAGATCCGCAGCCACCCACAGGCCCAGGGTCAGGGGCACCACGATGAACAGGGCCACATCGTTGGTGACAATGGCCGACAGTAGGGCTGAAAAGAGGATCAAGGCCAGCGCCAACCGCCGCTCACTGTGAAGACGAAGCAGCAGCCACGCCCCGGCGGCCGCCAGACTGCCACTGACCTCCAGGCCCCGACTGATCACCATCAGCCCCGCCAGGGCGGCAATGGTATGCCAATGAACCAGCTCCGGTATCGCCGTCCATTCAACGGGGTTCCACCACAATAGCGGCACCACCGCCAATAACAGGATGAGCAGCAGGAGATCTTCACTCAGTCGGGATATGAGATGGCGGAACATGCCCCTGGCTCGCGGGTGAAGGTCGGGTGATTGTCGCACAAGCGTAAATCCGGCTCAGCGCCCTGTTGTCGATCCAATCATGCCTTACAATGGTCCGCCCTGAAGGCATCAACGCCTGGGCCTCTTCGTCCTGCCCCTGATGTTGCTTGCCCGACACGGTAGCCAATCAAGGAAGACCACCATGAAATGGCTGTATCGCCTGCATCTGTGGGTAGCTTTATCCCTGGGTGCGGTATTCGTGCTGCTCGGCCTCACTGGCAGCCTACTGGTGTACCAGTCGACTCTGGATCGCTGGCTCAATCCGGAGCTGTTGCAGGCGGAGGCCCCGGCTGAGAAACGGGTTACGGCCGCGGATGCCTTGGAGACCGTTGAAGCACGCACCACGGACGAGGAAGTGGTTTCCTTCCTGTCCCTGCCCGGTGCTCACCCGGCAGTGTACCGATTTTATATCGGCACCCCGGAACGCAGCTTTGATCGCCTGGTGACCGTTGACCCGGCCTCGGGCGAGCTCATGGGGGTACGTCCCGTGGGCAAGGGCCTCATGCGTTTTGTGCACGTGCTGCACTTTCGCCTGCATCTGGGCCGCTCGGGGCAGACCTTGATTGGTTTCACCGGTCTGATCCTGCTGTTTTCCATGATCAGCGGCGGCGTACTGTGGTGGCGGCGCCGGGGCTATCGGCTTAGACAGGTGCCACTGCACCATGGCTTCGGGGTCTATGCCGGCCTGCCCCTGGGGGTGGTGGTGATAACCGGCATCCTGCTGGCCCTGCCCCAGTACACCCGTCCGGCGGTTGAATGGTTCTCGCCGCTGTCCGGCCTGGATCTGGATCACCAGTCTCAAGTCGATGAGACCTCAAAGGATATTGGTTTGGAGCAGGCATTGAGGCTGGCCAGAGAAGATATGCCGGGCGGCGAGATCCGCAGTGTGGGCCTGCCCCGGGAGCCCGAGGGCATCTACCGCCTCACCCTGAGAGAAGCGACACCCAGCGGCTGGCTGGCCGGCAGCGGCCGCGTGGTGCTGGACCGTTACAGCGGCGAGGTTCTGGCCCAACAGCACTGGTCAGAACAAAGCGGCGGCGATCGCTTCATGAGTGCCCTGCGCGGTATCCACGGTGGCAGTGCCTTCGGGGCCTGGGGCCAGGCCGTGGTGGCGCTGCTGGGGCTGGTGCCCTTGCTGCTGTATGTCACCGGCCTGCGCTTGTGGCTGCGCCGGCGAACCAGACAACAGCAAACGCCATAAACACGAGGCCCCTGTGGGAGCGGCATTCCTGCCGCGACAAGGAAAGCTTAGTCATGCCAGTCGCGGCAGGAATGCCGCTCCCACAGGGGGATAATCAGGAATCTTGCGCCCGGCTCCAGCGGGCGATGATCTCGTGCAGTTGCCGCAGGCCGTCGGTGAGGGCGGCGGGGCCGGGCTGGAGAATGTCCACGGATTTGATCTCATGCAGCTCGCCGTCGCGGACGGCGGGGATATCCTCAAAGCCGGGTCGTTCACGCACCTTTTCCGGGCGGAATTTCTTGCCGCACCAGGAACCGATGATAATATCCGGCTGGCGCTGGATGACGGTATCGTACTCGGCAATAATTCGGTCCTTGCCCAGGGCCTCGTGTTTGAGCTCCGGGAAGCAGTCCTCGCCGCCGGCAATCTCCACCAGCTCCGAGACCCAGCGAATGCCGGACAGCATGGGCTCATCCCATTCCTCGAAATAGACCCGGGGACGCCTGGGCAGGGCCGCCGCCTGGGTCCGAATCTGCTCCACCCCCGCGCGCAACTCCCCAATCAGGGCCTCGGCCTTGGACTGGCAGCCGATCATGCCCCCCAGCATGGCCATCATGCGGAAGATTTCCGCCACGCTGCGGTGGTTGAAGACATGCACCTCCACGCCCTGGCGAATCAGCTCGCTGGCGATATCGGCCTGGAGATCGGAAAAGCCCAGTACCAGATCGGGCTCCAGATCCAGGATCTTGCCGATCTTGGCGCTGAGAAAGGCGGAAACCTTGGGCTTTTCCTTACGCGCCTTGGCCGGGCGCACGGTGAAACCCGAGATGCCCACGATCCGCCAGTCTTCTTCCAGCAGATACAGGGTCTCGGTGGTTTCCTCGGTCAGACAAACAATACGTTGGGGATAATCGCTCATGGGCCCATCATAAAGAATCCGGGCCGGCCCAAGAAGGGCGCCAGCCTGCTACCATGAGAAAAATTTCCAGGGAAAAGACGGACATGACGCCACTGAACCCTATTAGCCGATTCACCCACTGGCTCTGGTCGGTACAGATCCAGGACCTGCCGGCCAAGATGGCCTGGACGGTCCGGATTGGCCGGGTGGTCCATGCGGTTTTCCAGGATGCCTCCATCGGGCAGCTCAACCTGCGGGCCATGAGTCTGGTCTATACCACCCTGCTCTCCATTGTGCCCCTGCTGGCCTTCAGCTTCTCGGTGCTCAAGGGGTTCGGGGTTCACAATCAGCTGGAACCTATTCTCCTGCGAACCCTGGAGCCCCTGGGGGACCGGGGCCCGGAAGTGGTCAATAACATTCTGGAGTTCGTGGACAACATCCAGGTGGGGGTTCTGGGCTCGGTGGGCCTGTTGCTGCTGGTTTATACCGTCTACGCCCTGCTGCAAAAGATTGAGGCGGCCCTGAACGAGGCGTGGCATATCCGTCGCCAGCGGGGGGTCACCGAGAAATTCAGCAACTATCTGAGTGTGGTACTGGTGGGGCCGGTGCTGGTTTTCTCCGCCGTGGGGGTCACCGCCTCCTTCTCCAGCTATACCTTTGTTGAACGTATCTCCCAGGTGGAACCCTTCGGCACCCTGATGGTGTGGTTCAGCACCCTCATGCCCTACTTCCTGGTCGTCGCAGCCTTCACCTTTCTCTACACCTTCGTGCCCAATACCCGGGTCAGAGTCCGGGCCGCACTCACCGGCGCCCTGATTGCAGGCCTGGCCTGGCAAACCACCGGCTGGATATTTGCCCAGGTGATTGCGGCGTCTGCCCGTTACACCGCCATCTATTCCGGTTTTGCCAGCCTGATGTTCTTCATCATCTGGCTCTACCTCACCTGGCTGATTCTGCTTTTCGGCGGCAAGGTCAGCTTCTATATCCAAAACCCCCAGTTCGTCACCCGGCTACCGGCGGCCACAGGGGCCACCCACCGGGAGAAGGAGGAACTGGCCCTGTCGGTGATGTATCTCATCGGGCGCAGCTATCTGGAGGGCGACCGCCCCTGGCAGTTTGAATCCCTGTGCCGGCGCCTGCATGTTCGTGGCGATGTGCTGGAAGATGTGGTGGCGAGGCTGGAGAGTGCCGGGCTGATCCTGAGCACTGAAGGGCAGTCCCCGGGCTTTCTGCCCGGGCAGGACATTGGCCGCATGACTCTCAAGCGTATTCGGGATGCCAGCCGGGGCCTGTCCATGGCCGATGACCCGGATGCCCAGATGCGCCATATACCCGGCGTTAAGGCCCAGCTGGATGCCCTGGAAACGATGATGGATCAGGAACTGGCGAGCAAGACCCTGAAGGATTTCCTGGAAGACAGCCGCCAGGGAACGGATCAGGAAACCGCATAAAAAAACACCGCGGACAGCCTGAGGTCTGTCCGCGGTGTTCATCCCTCTCCCCTGAGGACTTCCCTACCCCAATGAGACGACCGCATACGGGCCTTAGCAAAATACCGCACATTCTATTTCGGCCAAAGCAGCAATCGCCCCTTAGGTATCCCAAAATTGGATTTATGTAAAGAAATGGTTGAAATTTCATTTCTATTTTGCTTTTTTTTATTACACGTAACCTTGCTTAAGGAAGCCTGCGTTTATGCGCTGAGAAGTCAATCAGGAGGAGGGCATATGCGGTTTCCGAACCTTAAAACGGCAATTGTAAGTGGCTTCTTTCTTTTTGTATTTTCTATACCTGCATTGGGCCACATCAATTCATGCCCAGAGGCAAATGAGATCACCCCACCAGGCTCAGGCGGCGGCGGCGGTGGTGGTGGTGGCGGCGGCGGCGGTGGTGAGCCGCCCATCATCATTCAGGGACAAAGCAACTCAAACTCCGTTGACACTGGGTCTGGCACATTTGAGCACAATGGCACTGAGTACGAATACGTCATTGAAACTGGCCCTGCTTCCGAGCATCCCGATTTCCATAGAGACATGTACGCCCTGGTGTTTACGGAAGACCTATGCTTGGCAGCAGACCTCGCCCATGGCGACGTTTCCCTGCTCTTCGAAAACGGTTCCGGCGAAACGTGGAAGCTCCTCATTGAAAATGCTGGTTACGACATCCTCGAAGTAATCGAGGGGGAACACGCAGGTGATGTCAGCGGCGTCCACACTTACCATGAAATATACGACGACGGCAGTGGCTCTGTAGATGAAGTCATCGCAGAGCATCACTTCCATGAAGGGGAAACGATTTCTTTCGAATACGAAATCAATGGACAACCCTTCTATGATGGATCCAATCCAGATGCTGCAATAAATCAATACAAAGAAGATCGAGACCTTTATGTTCCGGAGATGAATAACATCCCCTCTATTTTTGAGGAACTCATGCAGGCGTCGATGATCGCTGAGGCGACGGACCCTGAGTCCATCAATTGGGGTGGCGGCGGTAACGATGGCGGATGTTGTGGCTACATCGAGCCCCAGAGCAATCTAGGCTACGGACTCCTGAGCGATGGGCCTGATTACAGCCTACCTGACTGGGTTTCCCCTATTGCAATAAGTTCTGGGGCCGGCGCTGGCGCTGGTTTTGCTGTTGGTGCTGCTACTTCTTATGGTTTGACTCAGGGGGGAGGTGCCGGAGCAGCCGTTGGTTTTGCCTTTGGCGTAGGCTGGGTCATCGGAACCCAGATCAATCATGAAATTGAGCAGATGCTTGAGTAATGCCGAGTTATGAGTTTCCATCTTTGGACAAGGAGGTGAGTGTCATGAGCCGCGAATTCAAGAAACCGGGCGCCTGGAAAACGGGTACATTCTGGAAAGAATACGCGTTGCTGTATATCGTTTTCTATATTCCCGTGATGGCGGCAATCCTGCTTAGTGGTTTTCTCTTTTTTCCGGAACCTTATGCCATCGACTCGGCGGACGCGCTTCAGTCGGCCGTCGCCTTGGGGATCATAGTGGCGGCGATTGCCTGCTTCTTTTCCGTCAGGGAAGGCTATCGCGTCACGCTTTTCCGGCATTCTGAGAAGACGCCCTAAAAGGGCACAGCGGTGGAATAGGCGTCGCCGGAATATAGGTCTACAAAAAAAACACCGCGGACAGCCTGAGGTCTGTCCGCGGTGTTCATCCCCCCTTCCCTGGCGGGCGGATATGATTCGGGCATCAGTGCCCACTCCCCTCCCGGGAGGCCCTTCCTGGGCAATCCCTAAACCTTCCCTGGCCGGTTGCGTCTCCCTTGCAACCGTCGACCTTCCCTGATCACGCGGGCTATCACCCGTTCTTTGCCGATTGAACCTCCCTGTTCGGGAATCGTGCCTTCCTGGCCGACGCCCCCGGCATTTGGCAATCCCCTTTTGCTGCGATTGCCCGCGCTACGGTTCATACGATACGGAAAAGGGGCGTGGCTCGAATCAGTCAGCTGCCCGTTGCCGTGTAGGACATTGCCGACAAGGTAGGTAGGTCATAGAAGGGGATCGTACGCTTCCGTGGGAAATGGTCGGCTACACGTTATGCGCGACTGGCTACATCAGCAAAGCCATCGAAGCCGAAGCCAGCTTACCCCCACCACTGCTTTCAGTCTGGAGGATCGAGCGCATGGTGGGGTTTTCCAGGGCTAGGCCACTCGCCAAGGTCCCTACGCACTCGCAGTTGCCCCTGAGCCGTTCTGATTCAAGGCGCAGTGCGCTGCACAGTGGTGTTAACCACGGGCAAGCATTGCAACGCCGAAGCAGGACGGCTCAGGGGCAACCCGAAGGGCCCCACCCCGGCTTCCTCTCGACTGCGTTGCGACTCGCTTATGTAGCACGGTGGCTACACGGCGCTCCTCGCGCCTTGCGAGAGCAAGCCGGGGTGAGGCTGCGAGCGCGTAGGGACCTTGGCGAGTGGCCCTGACAGGGATGTCGCGCCCAGAGCCCCAGGGATGGGTCCACGCGTCCCTGGAAAATTCCACCATGCGATCGAGCCGTGAAGCCCTGAAAGAAATTCATCCCCACCGGCTGGCAGGCCTGAATCGCCTCGTAGGGTTCTGATCTGACAGTGTTAGGTCATTGAGTAATTGAAACCCTGTCCCGTGTTCAAACTGGGCAAGTTCAGAACGCTGCCCATTAGCCATTGTCGGGGCTGTTCAAACTACAGCCAGCGAAGGGTGTTGGTTACTGTTTAAACTTCACGGAACGCTAGGGGAGGAACCACCGGAAACGACTTACGCTAGCGAGGCAAACGGGCTTTCATCCAGCGGTGACGGCCGATGACCGGGCCCAGCAGGGCCCCCAGCACAATGGAGAAGGAAATCAAGTAATGGCTGGCCCCGCCAAGCAACCACCACAAGCCCAACCCGACGACCAGGCCCACCAGGGTCATGCCCGCCCCCCAGCGGATCATGGTCCAGCGAAGGTCGCGACGAAGGCGTTGGAGTTCGCTCATTCCCATTCGAAGCGGGGCAGGTCCATGAAAGCCTGGCGGAGGTTGCGGGACCAGGCATCCTGCATGCGGCGCCAGAAGGCATCGTCATCTTCGTAACGAAGACGGGGCTCCAGATGGAAGCTGTTGCGATGATAGAAGCCCAGCTCCAGGGGTGGACCCACACTGAGGTTGGAGCGCATGCTGGCATCCAGGGAAACCAGGGCGCAGCGGGCCGCCATTTCCAATGACATCTCCGGCTCCACGATGCGATCCAGGATAGGTTTGCCGTATTTGGTCTCCCCCACCTGGAGAAAGGGCTTCTCCTCACTGGCCCGGATGTAATTGCCTTCCGGGTAGATCAGAAAGAGGTTGTGGTCCTCTTCCCCGATCTGGCCGGCCAGAATGAAACTGGCCTTGGGGCGGAAGTCCGCCTGATTGGCCCCCTCCGGACCCCGTTGAACCCGGGTGCTGACCGCACCAATGTACTCAGCCACATCCTCCAGATGGGACAGGCGATCAATGGAGGTCTCGGCATCCGGATCGTCCCGGTCCCGCTGGATGCGGCTGGTCACCGCCTGGGTGGTGGCCAGATTGCCCGCCGACAGCAGGACGAAGCAGCGGTCAGGCCCGGCGGGCAGGACATGCATCTTGCTGTAAACGCTGACATCGTCCACCCCGGCACTGGTACGGGAATCGGAGGCGACAATCAGGCCGGTTTCGGTGCGTATGGCGACACAATAAGTCATGTTGGTACCGGGTCTATTCGCCCGCGATGGTCATTTCTTCCAGCAGCAGTGAACCGGTCAGGACATTGGCGCGATAATCCACGTCATTGCCGGCGGCGACGATATTGCCCAGCATGGGCTTGAGGTTGCCGGCCACGGTAATCTCTTCCACCGGACACTGGATTTCCCCGTTTTCCACCCAAAAGCCAGCCGCGCCCCGGGAGTAATCCCCGGTAACACCGTTCACGCCCTGCCCCATGAGCTCGGTGACCATCAGACCGGTATCCATGCGCTTGAGCAGGGTCTCAAAATCACAGGCCTCCCCTTCCAGGCTCAGGTTGTGCACGCCGCCGGCATTGCCGGTACTCTCCAGCCCCAATTGTCGGGCCGTGTAGCTGTCCAGTACGTATCGGCTGAGCCGGCCGTTTTCCACCAGGGGATTGTCACTCAGCGCCACCCCCTCGCCGTCGAAGGGCGAGCTGCCCATGGCACGGGGCAGATGGGGCCGCTCCACCAAGCTTAACCACTCTGGCAAGACCGATTCACCCACCGCATCCAGCAGCCAGGAGGCCTGGCGGTACTGAGCCGGGCCGGAGGCTGCCCCCACCAGGGCGCCGATCAGTCCCCGAGCCAGAGAGGGCGGGAACAGAACCGGTGCCTTGCGGGTGGACAGGCGCCGCCCCCCCAGGCGCTTCACCGTGCGCTCGGCAGCCTTGCGACCCACGGTCTCCGGGCTTTGCAGGTCATCGGCCAGGCGCGCGGCGGTGTACCAGAAATCCCGCTGCATGCCTTGCTCATCCCGGGCCAGGACACTGGCACTCATGCCGTGATTGGTGCCCTCGTAACTGCCCAGAAAACCGTTGCTGTTGCCATAGGCCCGGACCCCGTGATGGGTGTCGACGCTGGCCCCATCGGAGTTATCGATGCGGGCATCGAAGCCGCGAGCAGCATCCTCGCAGCGGCGGGCCATGTCGATGGCGGCATCCGGACTGATGGCCCAGGGATGGCAGAGGTCCAGATCGGGCCAGTCCCGGGCCTGGCGATCGGCCGGCGGCAGGCCGCCATGCTCGTCATCCTCGGTGAAACGGGCAATATCACAGGCCTTGGCCACCGCTTCGACGATCGCACCATCGGACAAATCCGAGGTATTGGCCGCGCCCTTGCGCTGGCCGAAAAAGACGGTGACGCCGATCCCCCGGTCCTGGCGATACTCAAGGGTTTCCACTTCACCCATACGCACCGTCACGCCCAGGCCGGTATCCACGCTGGCGCCACTCTCAGCCGCATCCGCTCCCTGCCGCCGGGCCTCGGCCAGCGCCTTCTCCACGGCCTGTTCCAACTCGGCGGGGCGGGTACTGGATTTGACCTCAAGGCTGTCCTGCATGAAAAACACTCCGCTTGGCAAAGGGATCCAAAAGGGCTGCGATTCTAACAGAGGCAGGGCGGGGGCGTCCCATGCCGCTCAGGGACTGGCGGTTTCCTGGATAAGCCGGTGGATGAAACGAAGCTTGTCGATTACCGGATTGGTCAGGACAAAGGGGTAGGCATCACGCAGGCCCATGCTGCGGTTCATCAGGTTCAGGGTAATACTGAGGTGGGTCCAGGTCTCGATCAGGTGATCGAAATCCTGGGGCTGGGGAATGCCCATGTCCATGGCATGTGCCGTCTCCAGGGCATCGGTGATCTGCAGATAATGCCCCCAGCACTCGGCCCAGTCCTCCCAGGGGTGGGCGGTGGCATAGGCACTGATAAAGCCTTGCTGCCAGTCGGCGGGCGGGCCTTCCCGATAATGGCGTTTGAGGGCCGCTGAATAATTCTGTCGATCATCCCCGAAGATTTGACGGCAAGGTTCCAACCACTCGCTGTCTTGAATCAGGCGATCCCAGTAGTAATGGCCGATCTCGTGCCGAAAATGTCCCAGCAGAGTACGGGAGGCCTCATTCATGCGTTGTCGCATGGCCTCCCGGGCGGCGTCATCGGCTTCCAGGATATTGATGGTGATCAGACCATTGGCATGACCGGTGAACACCTTGCCCCCGGACCAATCAGCATCCACAAACTCCTGATTGGGCTCCTGGTCTTCCATGAAGGCAAAAGCCAGGCCCGTGCGTGGATCATCCCGCTTGGCCGTAAACGGCAGGCCCAGACGCAGCAGATCATAGATCAAGCGGCGCTTTTCCCGTTCCACGTTCAGCCATTTCTCCCGGTTGCCCGGTTTGTCCAGATTGGGAATGATGCGGTTCAAGCGACAGGCCATGCAGAAACTGTCATCACTGTCAGCCGGCACCATCCAATTGCAGACTTGGTGTTGGCTGTAATTTCGGCACTTGCGATAGTGCCCGATCAAACCGTCCGGGCCATGGGCCTCAAAGACCGGACCCGGTCCTTCCAGGGCGGCTTGGCAAAGGTGGTCCGGAAGAAAGCCCAGTCCCCGCTTGCAGGCCAGGCAACGATCGTTCTCAAAGTAGACCCGATTACCGCAGGCGCAGTGAAAGGTATTCATGCAGCTCGATCCAGCAGGAAGTAGGTATTACTGATCTCGCCATGAATCTGGCCCAGATCCACCTGTATGTCATCGATAAATTCATGCAACCCGGTTTCGGCCAGCCGCGGTACATCCGCCTCCTGGACCTGGCGCTTCATGCGGGTCACCGCCCGCAGAGGGGCATCATTACGCGGCAGGGCATGCAGACTGGCCTCCACCTGGCTCATGCAGTGGTGCAGGGCCCGGGGCAGATTGGGGTCCTGCAGTAGATAGCGCAGCACATCCGCGCCACGCACCCGTACCCGCACATTGCGGCGATACATCTGGTAGGCGGTCAGCGATTTCAACACACTCATCCACTGGATGTTTTCAAAGGGAGTCAAGTCCTCGGCCCGCCGGGGCAGCAGGTCTTCCGAACGCACATCCAGAATCCGGGTGGTCATGTCTGCCCGCTCCAGATTGCGGCCAATGCGGATGAACTCATAGGCCTCGTCATGGCTCATGGTGCCGGAGAGCAGGCCGGTGAGTTGCTGGCAGCGCTGGATGACGCCGCGCAGGAAATCATAGCGCTTGCGTTTGGCGATCCCCCCCTTGAGTTCCTGGCGGGCGTGGAGATAGAGATCATTAACCTGCTCCCAGCCTTCCCGGGGTACCAGATCCCGGGTGGAACGCAGGTTTTCCCGAGCCATGAACAAGGCGCTGAGAATGGAGCCCGGATAACGCTTGTCGGCAATCAGAAAGCGGGTGACATTGCGCTCATCCATCTCCTCGAAAAGCCCGGCGAAGGCCTTCTCCGCCCCGGTGATGGCAATCAGGGGTTCCCAGCCCAGCTCCACCGAGCGCGGCAGGTCCAGAATCAGATTGGAATGGACATTGACCAGCCGGGCCAAATCTTCCGCCCGTTCCATGTAGCGAGCAGTCCAGTACAGGTTTTCAGCCACTCTTGAGAGCATGGGACCTCCTCGGCTTGGTCTCGGCATCCACGATCCAGGTGTCCTTGCTCCCGCCCCCCTGGGAGGAGTTCACCACATAGGAGCCCTTCTTCAGTGCCACCCGGGTCAAACCACCGGTTGTCACGTTGATTTCCTGTCCACTGAGGATAAAGGGCCGCAGATCCACATGACGAGGAGCCACCTTGCCCTGGCCATCAATGGTGGGTGTAGTGGAGAGATTGATCAGCGGCTGGGCAATGAAATTGCGGGGATTGGCCTGGATCAGTTCGGCAAACTCCTCCCGCTCGGCCTTGCTGGCGGAAGGCCCCATGAGCATGCCGTAGCCGCCGGATTCATTGGCCGGCTTGACCACCAGCTTGTCCAGGTTGGCCAACACATATTCGCGCTGCTTTTCATCATGGCAGACATAGGTGGGCACATTGTCCAGGATGGGTTCTGCATCCAGGTAGTAACGAATCATGTCCGGCACATGGGCATAGACCACCTTGTCGTCAGCCACCCCGGCACCGGGGGCATTGGCCAGGGCCACATTCCCCGCCCGCCAGGCCCGCATCAGGCCGGGTACCCCGAGCAGGGAATTCGGCTCGAAGACTTCCGGGTCCAGAAAGAGATCATCAATGCGACGATAGATCACATCCACCCGGGTCAGCCCCTCGATGGTACGCATATAGACACAATCATCCTTGCCCACCATGAGGTCCCGGCCTTCCACCAGCTCAGCGCCCATTTGCTGGGCCAGATAGGCATGCTCGAAATAGGCGGAGTTGTAAATCCCCGGGCTGAGCACGGTGACCACCGGATAATCCTGGGGCCGGGGGGACATGGAGGCAAGCATGTCGAACAACTGAGCGGGGTAGTCATCCACCGGCAGAATGTTCTGATGCTCGAACACCTCCGGGAAGGTCCGCTTCATGACATGCCGGTTCTCCAGCATGTAGGAAACGCCTGAAGGTACGCGGAGATTATCCTCCAGAACGTAGAAGCGACCATCCGCGTCCCGAATCAGATCGCTGCCGCAGATATGGGCCCAGGTATCCAGTGGCGGATTCACGCCCACGCACTCGGGGCGGAAGTTCTTGGAAGAATCCAGCAGCGCCTGGGGAAAGACACCATCCTTGATAATCTTCTGATCGTGATAGATATCATGGATGAAATGATTCAGGGCCTGGACCCGCTGCTTGAGCCCGGCTTCGGTGTGCTCCCATTCCTTACGCGGAATAATCCGGGGAATAATGTCGAAGGGCCAAGCGCGATCGATGCTGCCACCTTCGGTGTAAACGGTGAAGGTAATCCCCATCACGATAATGGCCAGCTCCGCGGCATCCCGCCGCTCCATCAGTTCCTCGTCGCTGAGCCGGCGCAATCGCTTGCACAGTTCCCGCGCCGCAGCGCGGGGATAGCCGGGGGAACTGATCAGTTCATCGTAGAAATGGCCCGGGTCGTAGGCCTTCCAATCAATGGACATGAGCGCGTTTCCCTTGATTATTATGGATTGGCATCGCCCCTGACAGGGTCGATTGCATCACGATTATTGCTGGTTCTGCCCTTGCCTGTTGTTCCCATTGTGTGCCCATTGGGCATAAAAACAAGGGGCCATTGCCCGGACAAGCCAGGAGATATTCAGACAATCTCTTGCCAGCTTGCTATCATCCCCCGGTGACATTCAGCCAGCCTGACCTTTTCAATCAAGGAGTGGCGCCATATGCGTAAAAAGTCCCTGACGATGTTTTCCCTGCCCCTGATCGGCCTCACCCTCGGTCTGGGCATGGCCGCCTGCGGCGAGTCCGAGCAGCAAGCCAACCAGCAGGCCGGCGATGAACGGCCCATCGGCCTGGCCGTTCACGGCGGAGCCGGGACCATGGCTCGTGAGGACATGAGCGAGGAGCAGGAAGCGGAATACCATGACGCCCTTAAGGCGGCTCTGGAAGCCGGATACACCATCTTGGAGAACGGTGGCGAAAGTCTGGACGCCGTTCAGGCCGCCATTCGTGTCCTGGAGGACAGCCCCTTGTTCAATGCCGGCCGGGGCTCGGTATTCACCAGCGATGAGCAGATCGAAATGGACGCGGCCATCATGGACGGGCGGGACCTGAATGCCGGGGCCCTGACCGGGGTGCGCACCATCCGCAACCCCATCGATCTGGCCCGGGTGGTCATGGATGAATCCCCCCATGTCTTCTTCTCAGGTGACGGCGCCGAGACCTACGGTGAGCAGTTCGGTCTGGCCACCGAGGACCCGGAATGGTTCGAGACCGAGCACCGCCGCGAGGCTTTGCGCCGAGCCCAGGAGGCCGAAACCGAGCAGGGTGAGGAGTTCCGCAGTGAGCGGGATAACAAGGAATTCAACCTGGGCACAGTGGGTGCCGTGGCCCTGGACGAAAACGGCAATGTAGCCGCCGGTACCTCCACCGGGGGCATGACCAACAAGCGCTTTGGCCGGATTGGCGATGTGCCCATCGTGGGCGGGGGCACCTATGCCAATAATGAAACCGGGGCCTTCTCGGCCACCGGCCACGGCGAGTACATCATGCGAGCGGTAACCCTGCATGATATCTCTTCCCTGATGGCCTATCGCGGCATGAGCGTGGAGGAAGCCGCCGACCATGTGGTGAATGAGAAACTGGTGGATATGGGTGGTAATGCCGGCGTGATTGCCATCGATGCCCAGGGCAATATCACCATGCCCCACAACACCAGCGGTATGTACCGTGGCAGCGTCGATGCGGCGGGCAATAAGCATACCGCCATTTTCGCCGACGACTAACGGCAACAGCGATGCGTGGACACAAGCATGGATGATGAAAACGGGACGGGCGAGGACGATCGCCCGTCCCGCTCTCAGATGAAACGGGAAGCCGAGATGCGTCAAAAGATGGGTGAACGCCTGTCCGAGCTTCCCGACTCCACCCTGCGGGGGCTGGGCTTGCCGGATGAACTGGTCGAGTCGCTCAAGCGGATCCGGCATATGAGACGCGGTGGCGGTCTGCGGCGGGAACGCCAGCGAATCGGCGCCCTGATGCGCAAGATCGATATTAGCGAAGTGAAACAGACCCTGGCCCAGCGGGAAGCTGAAAAAGCGGCCGAGGCCCGGGCCTTTCACCATCTGGAGCAGCTGCGCGATCGGATGCTGGCCGGCGAGGACGAGGCCTTCAAAACCCTGCAACAGGCCGGTGGCGATCAGGCGGTTCAACAGGCCCGTGAACTGGTCCATAGGGCGGAGCAGGAAGAAATCCGGGGCCAGCCCCCCGCTGCTGCCCGGGCATTGTTTCGCCTGGTCCGCGATACCCTGTCGAAAGCAGGCTGAGTCTACCCACCCGCCCAGGCAGCGTACCGCCTGTGGCCTTCTGTGGCCCCCGCAGCGGGCATACGGTACAATTCCCCGTTTTCGCGAACGCCTGACTCGGTCGGCCCGGCAAGCCCCGGCGTCGCACTGATCGGGCTTTTGATGGTGATGACATGGAAACAGGGAAGCAGGCATTGGTTGGCATCATCATGGGCTCCCAATCCGATTGGGAGACCATGCAGCACACTATCGAGACCCTGGAAAAACTCGGCGTGCCCCATGAAACCCGGGTCGTGTCGGCCCACCGCACCCCCGACCTGCTGTTCGACTACTGCGCCTCGGCCCGTGACCGGGGCCTCAAGATACTGATTGCCGGGGCCGGTGGCGCCGCCCATCTGCCTGGCATGGCCGCCGCCAAGACGCCGCTGCCGGTGCTGGGTGTGCCGGTTCAGTCCAAGGCCCTTAACGGCATGGACTCCCTGCTGTCCATTGCCCAGATGCCGGCCGGCGTGCCGGTGGGCACCCTGGCCATCGGTCGGGCCGGGGCCACCAATGCGGCCCTGCTGGCCGCAGCCATGCTGGCCAATGAGCACGACGATATCCGTCAAGCCCTGGATGATTATCGGGCTCAGCAGACCGAGCGCGTGTTGGACAATCCCGACCCAAGGCCGGAATAACCGCAACCCCCGGGGACGCATCTAATGAGCATCGGCATTATCGGTGCCGGCCAGTTGGGCCGGATGATGGCATTGGCGGGCTACCCACTGGGCCTGCGCTTCACCTTCCTGGACAAGAGCAAGGACACCCCCGGCGCCCAGGTGGGCGATATCGTGTTGGGTGACTTCATGCAGGCGGAAGACATCCGCCGCCTGGCCGGGGAAGTGGAACTGCTCACCTACGATGTGGAAAACGTGCCGGTGCAGGCCCTGCGGGAAGCCGCCGGGGATACCCCTGTGCATCCAGCACCGGCCATCCTCGAGGCCGCCCAGGACCGCCTGGATGAGAAACAGGCCTTTGCCCGCCACGGGATCGAGACCGCACCCTACCGCCCGGTGGACAGCAAGGAAGCCCTCGAGACCGCGATTGAAGCCCTGGGCATGCCGGCGGTACTCAAACGCCGCCGCCTGGGCTATGACGGTCGCGGTCAGCATTTCATTCGTGCCGCCGCCGATATCGAGACCGCGTGGGAAGCCCTGAAGGGCGCGCCCCTGATCCTGGAAGGCTTTGTGGATTTTGACCGGGAAGTCTCATTGATCGGTGTTCGCAACCGGTCCGGTGAGACGGCCTTCTACCCCTTGAGCGAAAACAGCCACGAGGACGGCATTCTGCGTCTGTCCGTGGCCCCGGCGGGACAGCCGGCCCTTCAATCCGAGGCCGAAACCCAGCTCAAGGCGCTGATGGAAGACCACGGCTATGCGGGCATTCTCACGGTGGAATATTTTGAAAAGGATGGCCGCCTGATCGCCAATGAGATGGCCCCTCGGGTGCACAATTCAGGGCATTGGACCATTGAGGGCGCGGCCACCAGTCAATTTGAAAACCACCTGCGCGGGATTCTGGATTTACCCCTGGGCTCTACCCGGCCCCGTGGCCATGCGGCCATGATCAATTGCCTGGGCCGGATGCCGGCACTGGAGCCGGTGATCCGCTTCGCCGACACCCATTACCACGATTACGGCAAATCCCCCCGCCCCCGGCGCAAACTGGGCCACATCACGGTGGTGCGGGATGATCGGGCATCACTGGATGCGGTGATCACTGAATTGATGCCCCTGATCAAAGCCGCCGAGGGCGGAGAATAGGCCACTCAGGCCGCAAGGCCCAGGCGCTCGGCCGCCTTGGGGGAGGCCATGGCCAGCACCAGGCGTTGCAGGGCATCCCAGGGATTGCCGGGGGCCGCCCCCTTGGCCATGGCATCCACCCGTCCGGCCTCTCGCAGCAAATGCAGCCACTGGGCTTCGGAGTGACGGCTCAAGGCTTTCTGGATCAGGGCGCGGCGATTGTTCCAGACCCGGCGGGTCACATCGTCCATCCGCTTGCCCCGGGCCAGACCGGCGGCCATGTCCGTGGTGGCACGAATCTCCCGGGCCAATACCCAGATCAGCAAGGGTGGCTCAACCCCTTCCCCCTGCAAGCCTTCCAGAATCTTCACTGCCCGACGGGCCTGTCCGGCCAAGGCAGCATCGGCCAGCTGGAAGGGATCGTAGCGGGCGCTGTCCACCACTGCGGAATAGACGGTATCGTCTTCCACCACCCCTTCGCCCAACAGCAAACGGAGCTTTTCCACTTCCTGGGCCGCGGCCAAGAGATTGCCTTCCACGCGCTCGGCGATGAAACGCGCCGCGTCCCTTGTAACCTGCAAACCCGCGCCGGCCATGCGACTCTGCACCCAGGCGGGCAACTGCTGGCGAGGAACCGGCCAGAACTCCACCATCACTCCGGCCTGCTCCAGGGCCTTGGCCCACTTGGCATTGCGGCTCGCACGATCCAGTTTGCCACTGATCACGACGAGCGTGGTGTCTTCCGGGGGGCGCTCAGCCCATTCACTCAAGGCCTTGCCACCTTCCTTGCCAGGCTTGCCGGTGGGCAGGCGCAGCTCCATTAAACGCTTTTGGGCAAACAGGGAGAGGCTGGCGGAGGCATCGGCCAGGACCTGCCAATCAAAATCCTTCTCGGCGATGAAACTGCTACGCTCTTCCACCCCGCATTCCCGGGCCTTGCGCCGAATGGCATCCGCGGCCTCGTCGACGAGCAATGGCTCATCACCGGCCAGCAGCCAGACCGGCGGTAAATCGGCTTTCTTGAGCTGGGCGTCAAGTTGTTCCGGGCGCAGTTTCACAATACCGCTCCATCAGGGCTGACTCGATCAGGATATTGTCGCATAAAGCCGGGGAATGCCAATCTGAAGCCATCTTCACTCGCCGGGATCGCCGGACACGCGGGCGGCCCGGTTGGCGAACAGCCGAAGTCCGGCCATGATCACCAGACAAAGGGTCAAACTGGGTCCAAAAGGTTGATCCAGCATCATCGACAGCACAAAGGCCGCCACATAGGCCGTAACCCCCAGCGTCACGGTGAGCAGTAGCGCCCGGCGCCAACCTTTCACCAGGACAAACGCCACCCAGGCAGGCACGAAGAACATGGCGAATGCGGACATGGCCCCCATGGCCAAGGTCCCTGCCACGGCTGCGACCACCACTAGGGCCCCAAAAAGCAGGCGGTGGGGCCAGGCCGGAATTCGGTTGGCCGAGAAATAGTCCGGGAAGAAACGTTCTTTGAGAAGACGGGGTGAGAGCCAGTTCAAGCTGGCCAGCAAGACCACCACCAAAATCAGCGCTGCGATCAGATGCGGGGTACTGGTGAAATACAGTTGCCCTCGCAAAAGGGCCTCGCCCACCACTTCCCCCTGGTGGGTATTGGCGGCGAGCATGAGTGCCCCGCCCCAACCCAACAAGAGCATCAGACCATAATGACTGTTGCTGGCCCGTGGCAATAGACCTTTCAGCAGTGCCGCCACTGCCGCAAACAACAAGGCACCCGCCAGAGCGGGTATACCCAAGGGCAGAGCAGCCACACCGCCGGCAGCGGCGATATGGGACAGGCCCATGGCCGCCAGCCATTCATCACGCATATGGAGATAGGCACCGATCAGGGACAGGCCTACGCTGAGTAATAGCCCCACGACAAAGGGCATGCGAAAAAGGGGGTCGAAGAGGATGAAATCGGACACGGCTAGCTCGAGACCTCCACGATGCGGGTGCAGTTCTGGTTCAGGAATTCACGTTCATGGCTCACCAGCAGAATGGCCCGGGGTGGCCGAGCCGCGCGGATAAAGGCCGACAGGGCTTCCACCGCATCCCCATCCAGGTTATTGGTGGGCTCATCCAGCAGGACCAATTCCGCGTCCCCGCCCAGGCAGGCCCAGGCCTCCAATAGCTGAAATTGCCCACCACTCATGCGGTTGATGGGACGGGACAGCAAGGGCTGGATGATCTCGGGCGCATCGGAGCGATCCGCCGCCATGACACGCAACAGCTCCCGACCCAGCAAGGGCAGCTCGGGAGGCAATTCCGGTCGCTGTTGATGGTGGGTCACGGTAAGGCCATTACAGGGCTCAACCCGACCCTCGAAGGTTGTGGCCGCCCCGGTGATAGCCTTTAGCAGGGTGGATTTACCCGCGCCATTGGGCCCACTCAAGCCCAATACCTCTCCGGGCTGCACATCAAAAGACACGGGGCCCACAACGGGCCCCGTGTATCCAGCGATCAGCTTGTCAACCCGCAGAAGGGGTTGTACCGGTTTTGCTTTAGACACTGGCTAACGCCTCTACCCACGCATCGATCATGTCGATATAAGCCTGAATGTCATCCGCATCGGCGGCCACCTGGCTGGGCAACTGGCGGCTGGACCAGCCCAGTTCCCGCTCCAGGAAGTCCGCACCGCGGGACGGCTGAAAATCCGTATACAGGGTAATGCCTTCACGCCCCTGCAGTTCCCGGACCAACTCTCTCAGATGGCTGGCCGTCGGCGGAATGCCCGGCAGCGGCTCCAGATAACCCAGGATGGAGACATCCAGGCGGCGCATCAAATAGTTGATGTCCTTATGATACAGCACCGCCCCCGGGGCGTCCGAAACGCGATCCTCCCAACCATCCATACGGGCCATAACGGCTTCTTCGAAACGCTCGGCGTTCTCCATGAAGCGGTCGGCATTGTCCTCATCCAGCTGTCCCAGGCGCTGGGCCAGGGCGTAGGCCACCTCTGCCATGCGTTCCGGGTCCATATAGAAATGCGGGTTACCCACCGGGTGCACATCACCACCGGCCCGATCAGCGGCCGCACCGGCCTCGATCAAATCCACATGGGCCGCGCCCTCAAAATAGCCGGTTCGCCCCACCTGAACACGAGGGTTGTTGGCACCCTGCAGTGCGGCCGGCAGCCAGCCTACTTCCAGCTCGGCACCCACCGCCACCAGCAGATCCGCACGGCGCAGGGCCGCCATCATGCTGGGACGGGCTTCCAGGTAATGGGCGTCCCGATCCGGCGGTGCCATCACGGTCACTTCCACGGCATCACCACCGATGGCACGAGCCAGTAGGCCCATATTGGGCACGGTGGCCGCCACTCGGACTTCGGCGCTGGCAGCCACCGCCGCCAGCATGAGAATCGTGCCAAGTATCCACTTCTTCATATCTTGCCTCCAGTATTCGGATGCTGACTGCTGTCGCACCCAATGAGTTCACCATATCGGGCAAAAAGATGCCTGATCATGCGGTTCAGAATGCATGGGCGCCATGGACACCGATGCTGATGTTGTACTGAAGCATGAACTCCCAGGAATCATGATCATGTCCATGATGGTGCCCGGATTCCTCACCGATATCGTTGTAGTTCACCTGGGCACGAAGCCGGGAGAACTCGGTGGGGGCATAGGTCAGCTGCGTGGAATAGCGCCAGGAGGTATCGAACTCCGTGGGCAGACCACGGCCGGAGGAATGATCAGCATAGGCATCATTGGTCAGACCCAGGCCATCCACCCGCATGCCGAAGTTCCAGCGCGGCGCGAAACCATAGACACCCTGCAGATAGAAACCATCCTGCTTCCAGCGTTGGTCCACCACATCACCATCCGGATTCCGGGTGGTGGGGTCCAGGTCACCGAAATCGGTGAACTGGCGGCTCATGTAAAGGGCATCGATTTCCCGCATGGTGTATTCAAACTGCAGGGTAAAGTTGCGATGGCCCATGACACCGCCGCCGTCGTACTTGTAGACGGCATCCACACCCCAGAAAGAGGAGTCACCATCCCAGGTCTCATAACGACCACTGGAGTGGGCCTCATCCCGCTGATAGGAGCTGGAAACACCACCGAAGGCGCCCAGCTGAAGAGCATGGTCATAACCCAGATCCGGTGCCCACTTGGCGAAGGCGGTGGCCAAGCGCGGGCCGGTATCATCCTCGAAGCTGTTGTCCGCACGCCAGCGATTACGCACCGGGGCATTGGCACCCGGGTCGTCGGGACCAATGTCCGGGTCCACCACATGGGTCGGCAGGACAGTCACCATTTCATGGTTGTCATTACCCACGTACGGTGCGATGCCTGAAGATTCACCATTCAGCAATTCCACACCGAAACGGGTATAGGTCTGGGTTTCCGGCATCCAGGTCATCTGAACGCCCGTTTCCATCAAACCATGATCGCCAAACAGAAACTCATTCATCCAGGGACGATCCACGAAGGCCCAGTCATGGGGATGCTGCTTGTTGATATAGCCCACATCACTGAGGAACTTCCCCGCCTTCATTTGCAGACCGGCCGGCAGGGAACGGGTGGTGATATAGGCCTCTTCCAGATCAATGTCGCCGTTTTCAAAGACGAACATTACAAAGGCATCAAAATAGGGATCCACCGTGGAGGAGAATGCGAACTCCACCTCACGCATCTGGAAGCCATCTTGAAAACCGTGGCCACCATGGCCATGACCGTGGCTGTGACCGCCGTCAAAACCGCCGGGCTCGTCCACATGACCACTGAACTCGTTGTAATACACGCCGTCCAGAATCACGGAAATGGCGGGGTTGAACAGGGTGCCGGAACTCACTTCTCCGGTACCACCCAGCTGCATGGCACGGGTACGGGCCGGGGTGGGATCCAGTGGGTCCCGGGCCGGACCGGCCTGCTGACCTTCACGGGCCTGACGGGCCTCGGGAGTCTCGTCCTCGGCCTGGGCGACCACCTCATCCATCATCAACCCGGCACCTTCTTCCTCGGCAGCGGTTTCGGCCGCGGTGACGGGGCTGGCAAGAATGGCGGCAAACAGCCAAAGGCTAGCCGTTGATTTACGCATAGTCATTTCAGTCTCCTTGGAGATAGGGACATGGACCACCACACCACATGGGTAGTCACAAGGGGTTCAACAGGAATGAACAGGGCTTCCCCGACGAGGGAGAGAGACCCTCAGGCCCGAGGTGGGCCTCGTACGGATGCGGAATGCAGTCTGGGCCCACTGACGGGGGGCAAATCGACCACCTGACTGGCAAGCGAGGTAGTCACCTGTACCGGCAGTGGTTTCAGACCGTCACGAGCAGGAATAGCAGGAAACTTGGGGGATACAACATGGCAGAGCAGGCACTGCTCCGCGGCATGGTCCACGGCACCATCACCATGGCTGGCATCATGGGCTACGGCATATACGGGCAACATCAAGCTGACCAGAACAATGGCCAGCAAGGCGAAATGTCTGCATGGCGATTGTCTCAACGACGCCATATACACTGCCCTTGATGCTGAAAAAGAACGGCTCAATGTGGCCTCTGCACGGTTGCCGTAGGCTCGTCATCGACAAAAGACCCAGGCGAGCGGAACGAGTTCCAGAGATTGAGAAGATGAGCACCGCTGAGCACAGCGGCCCCCAGTAAAGTCAGGGCCTGTTCACGGGCCTCGCTATGCCAGGCCAGAAATTCCAGCGGGGCCACCACCATCAACCCCAACCCGGGCAGACCCAGGGCCAGTGGCATGAGATGGCCGTTGACCCACCAGGCCCGCCCCAGGGCGTAAACACTCAAGGGGACCACCAGCAGCAACATGCCCAGATGGAACCACTCATTGGCCAGGCCCAGAGCGGCAATCCACGGCAAGGCCGCCGCCATGACCGGCAAGGCCAGGCAATGGACGACACACAGACCCGACAAGCAGATCGCCGCGTAATCGAATTTGGCCGGATTGTTGATCCTGCTCGCCATGATTGCCACCCGTGATTTCCAGCCCGCTATTATGAAACAGTATAACGTTTGGGTAAAGGGCCGTAGCGATCCAGTCAGCGAGAAGGCGCAGAGCCCCTATCCGGGTGACCATTACTGCCCTTGGAGCGGGCGTTCCAGGGCGTCGAGGAAGGCCTCGGGGTGGGTTTCCATGGGGTTGTGGGCGGCTTCGTCGATGAGCTGCAGGGGCGCGTCAGCGGCATCGGCCAGGCGACGACCATTGGACAAGGGCACCCATTCGTCATGCCCGCCCCAAATGACGGTCAGCGGCAGTCCCTGCAGCTGCTCCGGTTCAACCACCTCCTGCCCTTGGTGCAGGAAGCGGATCACCGCGTCAGGCTTTCCGGATGTAAGCAGGGGCGCCAGATAGGCATCAATTTCCTCAGCGGTGGCATCACGACCATAGGCGGATGACAGGGCCCGGCCCATGCCTTCCGGGTTGAGCAGACGACCACTGCCGATCACGGTAAGCCAGCGCCGCACGGGCGGATAGCGCATGACCAGGCCACCGATGCCGCGCCCGCCTTCGGCCGCGGTATCCGGTGTGCCCGACACCATGACCAGTGCGCGCACGGACTCCGGGGCATCCACCGCCATCCTGGCCACTACACCGGCGCCCATGGAATGGCCCAGCAGATGCCAGCCACCCCCCTGATCCAACGCTTCCAGCAAGCCCCATAGCAGAGTCTCGGCGGAGGCGGCATCATCCCCCGGAACCCGGGCTTCGCTATAGCCGAAGGGCGGCAAGTCCACACTAACCACCCGATAACCGACCGAGGCCAGGGGTTCGGCCACCTTGCGCCAGCTGTAGGTGGAACCCGCCAGGCCATGGACCAGCAGAATCTGTCCCCGGGGGGCCTCGACACCCTCAGGCCGAAGATCACGGTAATGCAGGCGCGTGTCTTCCACGCTCATGAAGCGGCTGTCGTGGAAGGGGGCCTCAGGGATCTCCCCCTCGGCGCCGGTGGACATGAGATAGGGCAGCAGGGACAGCCCACCGATCACGATCAGGCACATGGTCAAGCCGATACGCCAGAAACGCGACGTCCGGATCGTACTGGACGGGCTGTCCATCTTAGCCGGTGCCTCCCACGGTCAGGCTGTCCACACGCAGGGTGGGCTGGCCCACCCCCACCGGCACGGATTGGCCATCCTTGCCACAGACCCCGATACCGCGATCCAGCTCCAGGTCATTCCCCACCATGCTGACGCGGGTGAGCACATCGGGGCCGTTACCCACCAGGGTGGCGCCCTTCACCGGACGGGTAATACGACCGTTTTCAATCAGATAGGCTTCACTGGCGGAAAAGACAAACTTGCCGGAGGTGATATCCACCTGGCCGCCGCCGAAATTCACCGCGTACAGGCCCTTGTCCACCGACTGAATGATTTCTTCCGGATCATGGGGCCCGGCCTGCATATAGGTATTGGTCATGCGGGGCATGGGCAGATGGGCATAGGATTCCCGCCGGCCGTTGCCGGTGGATTGCTGGCCCATGAGCCGGGCATTCATCCGGTCCTGCATATAGCCCTTGAGGATGCCGTTCTCGATCAGGGTGGTGCAGTTGCTCTGCTCACCTTCGTCATCCACGTTCAAGGAGCCCCGGCGACCGCTGAGGGTGCCGTCATCCACCACGGTGCAGTATTCCGAAGCCACCCGCTCGCCGATGCGACCACTGAAGGCCGAAGTGCCCTTGCGGTTGAAATCCCCTTCCAGGCCGTGACCGATGGCCTCGTGCAACAACACCCCGGGCCAGCCCGGACCCAACACCACCGGCATGGTACCGGCGGGGGCCTCCACCGCCTCCAGGTTCACCAGGGCCGAACGGGCCGCCTCCCGGGCCAGGCGCATGGGCTCCTCGCCTTCCATGAAGGCCTGCATGGAGATCCGGCCGCCGGCCCCGGACATACCCTGTTCACGCCGCCCGTCCTGCTCGGCAATGCAGACCACGCTCATTCGAATCAGGGGCCGCACATCGGGCACTAGCCGTCCATCATTGCCAGCGATCAAAACCACCTCATGCTGGGCGTTGAGGCTGACATTGACCTTTTTGATTCGGCTGTCCTGATCCCGACAAGCCGCGTCCACCTTCTGCAACAGGGCCACCTTCTGGGCCGGGGCGAGACTTTCAATGGGGTCAAGCGGCTGATACAGAGATTGCCCTCCCCCGGCCCGCCAGGCCTGCAGGCTCCCACTCTGGCCGCCGCTGGCAATGGCCCGGGCCATGCCCGAGGCTCGTTCCAGGGCCGGCAGCACAATGTCGTCGGAGTAGGCAAAACCGGTCTTCTCGCCAGATACTGCCCGCAGACCAACCCCCCGATCCAGACTGTGGCCACCATCCTTAACAATGCCGTCCTCCAGTGACCAGCCTTCCTTGCGACGCAGCTGGAAATACAAATCTGCTTCATCCACGGAGGGGCTCATCATCCGGCTTAAAACCCGGGACAAGGCGGATTCATCCAGGCCACCGGGTTCCAGAAGCTGGGCTTTGGCTATGTTCAGGGCATCGCTCATGGGCTTGGTTTTTTCTCCATTGTCGGGGTTGGCAATCGGATCAGGAACAACTCATTCGCCGGTGTTTGAGTACCGGAAATCGGTCTCGTAGTTGTTTCAAACGTTCCAGTGAGATGTCAGCAGCAGCCACGCCGCTCCCCTGGCCCTGCTCGGCCAGGATGCTGCCCCAGGGATCCACGATCATGCTGTGTCCCCAGGTTTCACGGCCTTCCACATGGAAGCCGCCCTGGGCCCCGGCCACCACGTAGCAGAGGTTCTCCACGGCCCGGGCCCGCAACAGGATTTCCCAGTGGGCGCGGCCCGTCTGAGCGGTGAAGGCCGAGGGTACGGCAATGACTTCCGCACCCTGGGCGGACATCTCCCGGAACAACTCGGGAAAACGCAAATCGTAACAGACGGCCAGGCCCAGCCGACCGATAGGCGAATCCAGTACCACCACCTGATCCCCCGGCTGAGTGGAAGCGGACTCCCGGTACTCTTCCCGGCCATCGGGCAAGGTCACATCGAACAGGTGGATCTTGTCGAATCGTGCCTGCCGTTCGCCATGATGGTCATAAACCAGACAGGCCCCGCTGACCTTGCTCGGGGAAGCCGCCAGCGGAATAGTGCCGCCCACGATCCACATTTCATGCTTGCGGGCCTGCTCGGCCAGCCAGGTCTGAAGCGGACCTTCTCCTTCCTGCTCCGCGTGGTTCAGGCGCTCGCTGTCCGTCTTGCCCAGCATGGCAAAGTTTTCCGGCAGCACCGCCAAGGCTGCGCCATCGCGGGCAGCATCCGCGAGCAGTTTCTCTGCCTGGATCAGGTTGGCACTGACATTGGGCCCAGAGGCCATCTGTATGGCCGCCGCCCTCGGGGCCTTACCCACTCGCTCACTCATGAATCAGCTCTCTTGTCGTTTTAACCAGTCGATCAACGGATGCGCAGGACAACCTGGTCTTCGCTCGGCGCGCCGGCCTGCAGGCGGATGGCCGAGGCGTCCACGCCCAGAGCCACCAGCCAGCCCCTCAATTCCGAAGCCCAAATTTCACCCTGTTCGCCGCCGGGATAGACCACTTCCAGTGCCTGCTCACTATCGCCATGCCAAGCAAGCACCGCATCAGCCACAGCCGGCATCTCCATGACCACCTCACCGCTGCGAGGTCGGCTCCACTCATCCAGGGTCAACTGCCAACTCTCCGCCAGCAGGCCATTGGCAAACAGCAGCAAGCTCACCGCGGTCCAGCCACGTAGTGTCCTAATCATTCTTCCAAGGCCTCCCGGGCCGCTTCATCCAGAGGAATCAGGCGAGGTGATTCCCAGTCCCCGTCAATACGATATTCCAGACTGCCCATGCGCGACAGAGGTTCACGAAATATTTCCGACAACAGCAACATGGCCGCCCCCATCGTGGCCCCGCCGGCGATGGCGCCTGCCACTGGGAGGGTGGCACCCACCGGGGTTTCAATGGTCATGCGCTGATCGTAGTCCCGACTTGCCAAGCCGGTACGCCCGCGCAGGGTCACCGTGGCGGCCGGTCCCGTCAAGACCAGATTCGGGGTAAAGGCGTCCCCGTCCACCAGGAAGAAATCCCCCTCAATACTGTCATAGCGCAAGCCCTGTCCAAAAACATCCCGAAAGTCACCGAACAGGCGGCGCGGCAGCGCCGTCAGGCTGAGCAGCCCGAACACTCGCCCGGCGCCCGGACTGACCTCCCTCAGTTGACCAGAACCCATTTCCAGACGGGCCTCACCCATGAGGCTCGGCAGAGCCGACCAGCCTGGGGGGCCTTGCCAGCTCAGATCCACCTCCAGACGGCCGCGATTACCTTCGATCCCGGGGGCATAACCGAGGGCGGCCAGGGTCTCGGCCACATCCGTGCTTTCCAAATGCCCGACCAGCGTCCCCACCGTGCCAGCTACCGAATCTTCTCGCCATTCACCGCTCAAGTCGGCATTCATATGGGTTCCGGTCAACTCGAACTGCGACAGGCTCAAGCCCCTCGGAAGACTGTCCAGGCGGAGGTCCAAGGCTCCCAAGGGAACCAGACCATGGCGCAAATCATCCACATTCAACCGGATAGCTGGCACCCGGCTGGGCAAAAGCTCGTCCACCTCCAGACCCCGAGCCGGCCGCCAGGCCAGGTCCAGCCGTGACAACGCCCCCACCACCGGGGCGGCACGGGCGTCCAGCGCCATGGGTATGCGGAGACTGCCACGGGCCCGGGGCCCATCCAGCTGTGCAACCCAATCAGCCTCAGCGCGCTCTAAATTCAGCCGCTGATCGCCCAGATCCAGGGGGCCAAGCAACAAGCGCTCCACCCCCAGCGACAAGCGTTCCAGCTTCATCCCCTGATCACCCCCATCCTGCGGCCAGTCCAGACCCAGCCAGGGCGTAGCATCCAGTTCCGCCAGATAACCACTGATATAAATGCCGGGCTGGGGCACATCCGGCCGACGGGGCTCATTAAAATGAATATTCAGGCCCGACAGAGACGCCGTTTCGGGGGAAATGGCCAGACTCAGGGCCATCAAGCCACGGTAATCCGCCCATACCGGACCGACCCGCTCGGTGACCGGAAAATGAACTCGTAGCGGGGCGCTGTCATCCGCCGACTTGCCCACCGGCGCCGGCAGATCAATCCCGGTACCGACAAGGTCGCTTTCAAGATGCACGGTCACCGGCCCGCTGTCGGGTTCATTGGGAACATCCACCTGACCGACCCAATCGAAATCCCCACTCAGGCGATCCAGCCAGGGGTTCTCCGGCAAGGCTTCGCGCAGGGCCTCCACCGAGGCCCCGCCTCCAATATGCGCCCGGGTATAGGCGGCCGCTTCGGAATCGGCATCTCGGCCACGGGAGCCGGGATCAATATCTACCCGGAAGTCGTGGCCCAGGTGCTGACCACGGATACCTTCTCCGGCCGCACCATCCTCGGTGAATTGCAATTCACCCGACAAACCCCGAATCTCGCCCGGTAGCCAATCCACCGTCCCGTTCACATCCGATAGCGTGGCCTGTCCGTCCAATTGCAAGGCCCCGAAATCACGAATGGGGGCATTCAGGGTCATTGCTACGGTGGCATCGCCGTCCAGGTCGAGGGGCGCCAAGGGTTGGCCGAACCACTCCCCCAGGGGGCTGTCCCGGAGAAAATCCACGCCATCGGCAACCCGGCCCCGGGCCTGGCCTTGCAAAAGCAACACCGGCTCCCTCAGGTCATCAATGCTGGCCCGCCCGGAGACCACCTCATAACCAGCGATTTCGCCCCGGCGGGAGCGAATCTCCATGCCGGCCCCGTCAAATTCCACCCGGGCATCGGCCTCTCGCAGGCGGGGCCAACCGGCCTCGTAGTCCAATTCGCCGTCCCGGACATCAAAACCAATCTGGAATACCCCCTCACCGTTCTCATAGGGGAAAGGTCGGGAGGGACCATCCACCTTGACCTCGCCATTGAAAGCGCGGCCACTGACAATGGCAGTATCCAGCCATTCCACCGCTCGCTCCGGCATCCGCCCCACCGGCAGATAATCCGAGAGATTATCGCTGCGGGCTTCGGGTACCTGGGCATTTAATTGAATCCAGGTGGGTTCCCCCGGTTCGATCTCCAGCATCAGATCCCCCTCGGCCCGTGCATCCGGATTGCGGGCCATGATCTCATCCGCCCTCACCCACCAAACATCCCCGTCACGCTGCCATTCCACGCGGCTCTGCAGACGAGTCGCGGTAATCCGTTCACGGAATAAATCCGGGTAATCCAGGTGGACGGGGCCGGCATCAATCTCCAGAAACCCCTGATCCTGATCGCCGCTGAACCAGCCGCTGACGCCCGAAAAACCGGGAATCTTCTCCCAGCTCTCCATACCAAGGCCTACCACCCGGCCTCGGAGACTGTAGTCTTCCGGCCGGCCCTCCTTAAGGGTCAACTCGCCAAGGAGATCGCGCACCTCTCCATGGGGACTAAAACGGCTCAACCAGTCACGCCCCTCAAAATCACCATGGAGCAGGCGATTGGCCAGACGATTGAGGTCGGCGATATTGGCATAGCGCAGATTGCCCGTGAGACGGGCCTGCTCATGGTCACCCCGCCAACGCATCTCCAGGCGAGAGGCCGGCCAGTTGCCACCGAGCCCGCCCAGATCCAGCTCAGCCAGCGACAGCTGCCAGCCCCGACCGTCCCGGTGCCAGTTGATGCCACCCAGTTCCAAGGCATCCCCCGCACGGTCCTCGGTCAGCATCGGCCCTTCGCCGCCCGGGGCCAGGGACGGGATCCGGATGTCACCCTCCGCCTGCCCAGGGGTAAAGCCACGCCCCGAAACACGCAGCCTTCCCTCCAGGCCCAAGAGCAGAGGTGCCAACCATTCCGGAGAAAAACCGTGTTGGCCCAGCTGGATTTCCCGTGCATCCACCTTGAGCTGACTCTGCCATTGCCAATCACCGGGTTGGTCAGCCGGTCCCTGCCCCTGAAAATCCAGCTCCAGCCGTCCCCGGGGACCGGACTCCATATCCAGTACCAGACTCAGCTGGTGTTGCTGATCGCTGGATTGCAAACTCAGGTGTTCCAAGGCCAGCTGCCAGTCGCCGATACGGAATTCCCCCGCATCGCTGCGATCATGAAATCGGAGCAGACTGTCTTCGATCCGGTAATCGGCGTGGGCCAGTATTTCCACCAACCCCTCCTCCCAGCTCAACTCGGCATCGCCGCCACCGACAATACCGATGCCGGGCAGATGGAATTCATCCTCTCCCACACGGGCGATCTCAAAGGTCCCACCGCTCAGCACCACACGCCCCGGTCTCAGGGGACCGGGACGCAGCAGATCCAGCAGGGAAATCCGAACCGTAATCTCATCGGCCCGAATGGGCTCAAACGCCCCGCTCTCGTCGTAGAGGCTGACATCGGATAACACCACCTTCGGCACCAGCCAGCGCCAGCGGACATCCATTTCAGCGATTTCCATGGGGGCACCGATGGCCTCCCCGGCCCAGTCGGCGATCCATTCCCGGTATTCGGGCACCTGGGGCACCAGCAACCGAAAGGTCCCCACCACGACGGCCATCAAAATCAAGGTGGTCGCCAGCAGGCCCAACAAGCCCAGGCGGATACGTCTTCCCCAGCGTCCTGCTGTCATGCGTCCCCCGTCCATCCCGACAGACAATTAGGTCGGTACCACATCAAATTGCTCCTGGGAGTACTGCGTCTCCACCTGCAGGCGAATGGGCTTGCCCACCATTTCCTCCACTTCCGCCAGGCTGGCGGACTCCTCATCCAGCAACACATCCACCACCGGCTGGGAGGCAATCACCAGCAGCTCCTGAACCTCGTATTGACCCGCTTCCCGCAGAATCTCGCGAAACACATCGAAACAGACCGTTTCCGCAGTCTTCAGCGAGCCACGGCCCTCACAGGTTGGACAGGCTTCACACAGCACATGCTCCAGGCTTTCGCGCGTACGTTTGCGAGTCATTTCCACCAGGCCCAGGGCTGAGACTTCGCAGACCTGATTCTTGGCCGGATCCTGGGCCAGGGCCCGTTCCAGGGCGGTGAGCACCAGCCGTTTGTGCTCTTCATCATCCATGTCGATGAAATCGATGATGATAATGCCGCCCAGGTTGCGCAGCCTGAGCTGGCGGGCAATGGCGCGGGCCGCTTCCAGATTGGTCTTGAGGGCGGTTTCTTCCAGATTGCGGCTGCCCACAAAGCCGCCGGTATTCACATCCACTGTGGTCATGGCTTCGGTCTGGTCGATAATGAGATAACCACCGGACTTGAGATTGACCCGCCGTTCCAGGGCACGATTGATCTCATCATCCACGCCATAGAGATCAAAAATTGGGCGCCGCCCGGTGTAATGCTGGACCCGGGGACTCAATTCGGGAATGAAGTGCTCGGCAAAATCCTTCATCCGCTGGAATGTGGCCTCGAAATCCACCCGTACCTGTTCCACGCCCTGACTCATCATGTCCCGGAGTATTCGGACCGGCAAAGGCAGGTCCTCGTGAATCAAATCACCCGGTTTGGCCTGGGCCGAACTGACGGAAATGGATTCCCATAGACGGCTAAGGAACAACATGTCCGCCCGCAGGGCATCCACCGAGGCATCTTCCCCGGCGGTTCGCACGATGTATCCACCCGGGGATTCCGACTCCATGAACTGGCTCAGTGCCCCCTGGAGCCGAGCCCGTTCCAACTCATTCTCAATACGAGTGGACAGGCCAACACCGGTGCCACCCGGGAGATAGACCAGATACCGGGAAGGAATACTGATGTGGGTCGTCAACCGTGCGCCCTTGGTTCCCAGGGGGTCCTTTAAGACCTGGACGAGAATCTCCCGGCCTTCCTGAACCAGATCCCGGATATTGGCCGGGCTGGCCGAGGGGGTTTCACTCTCGGTATGGGCGGAACGGGCAATATCCGAGGCATGTAAAAAGGCGGTTCGATCCAGACCGATATCAATGAAAGCCGCCTGCATGCCCGGCAGGACCCGGGACACGCGACCCTTGTAGAGGTTGCCCACCAAGCCCCGGCTGTTGGAACGCTCGATCATGACCTCCTGGAGGACGCCATTCTCCAGCAGGGCAACCCGGGTCTCCCGGGGTGTCACATTGACAAGAATCTCTTCGCTCATGAAGTGTTGGCCTGGGGTGCCGAAAAGCCCATTTTGCCATAGGCAGGCCCGCTACACGGGAAACCAGCCGGGATTTCCCATTACCATTCACCGGCTTCACCGGATCAGGCAAGCTCAGCGGGGAAGCAATTGGCAACCCGGCACTAAGGCCAGGGAGTGATCCGGTAAGCGGCCAGTAACTTTGCCGTTTCGAACAAGGGCAAACCCATAACGGCTGAGTAGCTGCCGTGCATCTTTTCCACAAACACAGCGCCCTTGCCCTGAATGGCATAGCCCCCCGCCTTGTCAACCGGCTCTCCGCTGTTCCAGTAGGCCGTCATCTCCGCCTCGGTGATGGCACGGAAATGGACCCGGTTGTCGCTCATGGCCACCGCTTGTCGGTTGCCGCCTACCACCGCAACCGAGGACAGCACCCGATGGCTGCGACCCGACAGAGCCGACAACATGCTCAGGGCATGAGCCCGGTCCCGCGGCTTTCCCATGATCCAGTCGTCCACGACCACGACGGTATCGGAACCGATCACGACAGCCTCTTCGGGCAAATCGGCAGCCACCGCAAGCGCTTTCTCCAGGGCCATGCGCTCGACGAAATCAGCCGGGCTTTCTCCAGAGTGATGGGATTCATCGATATGCGCCGGCTGGACGGTGAAATCCAGGCCGATCTGGGCCAGCAGCTCGCGGCGGCGGGGGGATTGGGAGGCCAGTATGAGGGCGGGTTGAGGCATGGCCTTGTCCGTCAAGCTCGGTGATAGGGATGGCCGCTGCGAATCGACCAGGCCCGATATAGCTGCTCGGCCAGGATCACGCGCACCAGCCCATGGGGCAAGGTCAGAGGGGAGAGGCTCCAGCGACGATCCGCCCGGGCCAGCACTTCGGGGGACAAGCCATCCGCCCCACCCACGGTAAAACTCACATCCCGGCCTTCCATCAGCCAGTCTCCCAGCCAGTCCGCCAATTTTTCCGTGGTGGGGGACTTGCCGCCTACATCCAAGGCAATCAGAGCCTCGTCGTTGCCCAAGGCCTTGAGGATACGCTCGCCCTCTTCCGCCTTGAGACGGTCGGCGGTACGGCCACTGTTGCGCTTGGCCGGCTGAATCTCCTGCAACGTCAGGCGGCATTCATGGGGGAGACGGCGGGCGTATTCGGAGAAGCCGTCATTGATCCAGGCGGGCAAGCGTTGACCCACCGCCAGAAGCCTCAGGCGCATGGCCCTCAGTCGCCCGACATGGACGGGGGCCGGCCACCGGCCGCCACCCGGGCCCGGTTTTCGCGGCCGGACTCATCCTGGTCATCCAGACTCCAGAGCTTTTCCAGGTTATAGAAGGCCCGGCTATCAGGATGCATGACATGAACCACGGCTTCCCCCATATCCACCAGCACCCAGTCGGAATCACTACTCCCTTCCACACCGGCCGGTTGCAGGCCGGCTTTTTTCACCGCCTGAACCAGGTATTCAGCCACCGAGGAGACATGTCGGCTGGAGGTGCCCGAGGCAATGATCACGGTATCGAAAATCGGCGTAACACTGCGAACATCCAGCACGGTAATATCCCGCGCCTTCATGTCGTCCAGTTTGTCCACAATCCAATGGTTGAGCGCTTCACCTTGCATGGGGCTCAGTTTCCTCCTTCCCGCGTGACGCGGGCCATTGACCGCACCGGATGGCGCGCATAATAAGGGCTGCCTTCGATCATCCGGACCACCGGGTCGGGACTGAGATAACGCACCGACCCGCCCCGGTCCAGGATTTCCCGAATGGTGGTCGAGGAGATCTCCAGTTGGGTGACCTGCTGACTGAATACCCGACCGGCCGGGACCTGATGCAGATCCTCCATGCGTCCGGTCCCCCGCTCCCGCATGAGACGGGCGAGCACCGGTTCCGGTTCAAGCTGCCAGCCGGGACGATGGGCCACCACGATGTGAGCAAGATCCAGCAAGCCCTCCCAGCGATCCCAGGACGGCAGGCCCATGAAAGCATCGCTGCCCAGGATCAGGCACAAGGGTTGCTCGAGCCCGTATTCATCCCGGAAGGACTGCAGAGTATCCAGGGTAAAGGACGGCCCTTCCCGACGCATTTCCCGATCATCCACGACCAGCCCGGGCTGATCGTGGACTGCCGCCTGGGCCATCTCCAGCCGAAAGGGACCCGGTGCCATGGGCGCACCCCGATGGGGCGGGTCGGCACAGGGCAATAGGCGCACCTCCCGCAGTGCCAGAATTTCCAGCAACTCCAGGGCCGGGCGCAGATGACCGTGGTGGATGGGATCGAATGTCCCACCGAAAAGACCGATGGGGGCCGGTGCGTGTGTTTTCATCAAACCCCGCCCGGGTCCCCGAACTGTACTGCCGATATGATTTCCATGGTCCCCATTTTCTCGCAAATACGGCCCGGAGTCACCCTTTGCCGCACAGATGACAACAGCGCCGGCCCTTGTAAAATGGGCGCCTAAATCAACGGAGGCAGCAGCATGCGGGAAGACGCGATTGTCCTGGCCAATGGGGCCTTTCAAACCGCCAACGGCAAGGTGGCCCACGGCTTGGTCCGAGGCAGTGAGCGCTTTCGGGTCCAGGCGGTGGTTGATCCCGATTCGGCCGGCCAAGACGCCGGGATCTTGCTGGACGGCGAAGAACGGGGCATCCCGGTGGTAGCCTCGGTGCCCGAAGCGCTGGATGCGGCGGACAATCCCCCCACCTGGTGCGTGCTGGGCGTGGCACCCCACGGCGGGCGCTTCAATGATGAGCTGCGCCAGGCGGCCCTGGGCGCTCTGCATTCACGATTGAACCTGGTCAATGGTCTGCACGATTGCGCCAATGAAGACCCCCAGCTTGCCGAAGCTGCTCGCGAGAACGGGGTTCGCATCGTGGACCTGCGCCGCCCGCCCCCCACTCATGAGCTGCATTTCTGGACGGGTGGAATCCGCCGTGTCACCACGCCCCGGGTGGCAGTGCTGGGCATGGACTGCGCCATCGGCAAGCGCACCACGGCCCGGATCCTGACCCGGGGGCTGCGGGAACGGGGCCAGTCAGCAGAGATGATCTACACCGGCCAGACCGGCTGGCTGCAAGGGGGTCGTTTCGGCTTTATTTTCGACGCCACCCCCAATGATTATGTCAGCGGGGAGCTGGAGCATGCCATTGTGCGCTGCCATGAGGAGGCCGCGCCGGACATCATGCTGCTGGAAGGACAATCCTCTCTGCGCAATCCCAGCGGCCCCTGCGGGGCGGAGTTTCTGCTGTCCGGTGCCGCCCAGGGCGTAATCCTTCAGCACGATCCCCATCGCGAATATTTTGATGGTTTGGAAGCAGGCGGTTACGCCCTGCCCTCGGTGGCCGATGAAATTGCCCTGATCCAACATTACGGCGTACCCACCCTGGGGGTCAGTCTCTACGGCAAGCCCGATGATCCGGTGGTGGCCAAGGCAAAGGCCACCCTTGAAGTCAGCCTGGGCCTACCGGTGGTCTGCCCCCTGGGTGAGTCCGTGGATCCCCTGCTGGATACCCTCATGCCCCTACTCAAGAAGGCCTGATCATGCGCATTGCCCAAATCGAAACCTGGCGGGAGGACATCCCGCTGACACGCCCCTATGAGATTGCTTTTCGACGCACCGATTCGGTGGGCAATGTCTTCGTCCGCCTGATTCCCGAACATGGTGAAGCGGGGCTGGGCTGTGCCGCCCCGGAACATCATGTCACCGGCGAGACCCTGGATGACTGCGTGGCCGCCCTGGATGTGGCGGGCCTGGATTGGCTGCAAGGCGCGGATGTGCGGGAGCTGCCCCGGCTGCTCCGGGAACTGGCCGGCCACCTGCCCGATACGCCGGCGGCACGCGCCGCCATCGACATGGCCTTGCACGACCTTCTGGCGCGACAGCTGGACATCCCCCTGGTGCGCCTTCTGGGCCAGTGTCAACAAGCGCTGCCCACCTCCATCACCATTGGGATCATGTCCCTGGAAGAGACACTGGAAGAGGCACAAGAATATTTCGAGCGGGGCTTTCGCTATCTAAAGGTCAAGACCGGCCAGGATGTGGAAGCGGATATCGCCCGACTGCAGGCACTGCGTCAACGCTATGGTGACCAGATTCATATCCGGGTGGACCCCAACCAGGGCTACGATGAATCGGCGCTGCTGCATTTTCTGCGACAAACCGAGGATTGCAATCTGGAATTCGTGGAACAGCCCCTGCCGGTGTCCAGTAACATGCGCGCACTGCCTCGCTCCGTTCAGGATCAGCTGGCCGCCGATGAAAGCCTGCTCAGCCCCAATGATGCATTGCAACTGGCGGCACCACCCCGGGCCTGCGGCATCTTCAATATCAAGCTGATGAAATGCGGCGGCCTGGGGCCGGCCCGACGAATCGGCGAGATCGCGGAACTGGCCGGCATAGATTTGATGTGGGGCTGCATGGATGAATCGCGGATCAGCATCGCTGCTGCCCTGCATGCGGCCATGGCGGCACCCAATACCCGATACCTGGATCTGGACGGCCATCTGGATCTGGCCAAGGACCCGGCCCGAGGGGGCTTCACCCTGGATCAGGGAATACTCAAACCCGGGACAGATGCCGGCCTGGGCGTCTACCTGGACTAATGGACCGCTGGATGTATCGCAACTGCGCTCAAACGGTTTTGGCCTGCTCCACCAGTTCTTCCAGGCTGTTGCGCCCACCCGCATCCACTTCCACCATGCCGGTGCGAGCCGTGAGGGCAACGGTCCGTCCCCGCCATTCCGGCTGCAATTCGGACAGGCCGTCAAGCAGCTGATCACGTAAGTGCTGTGCCTGTTCGAAGGGACGGTGCAGCAGCAACAGGAAGACACCCTCTCCCTCATGGGCCAGCAGCTCCATGGGCTCGAGAAACTCCTGGAAGAGACGGGCGGCCGTACTGACCATGGCATCACTGGCAGGCACACCCAGTTGCACCTTCATGTCCTCCACCCCGTCCATCACTACTACCATCACGGTCTGGCCTTCGTCCTCACTCACCCTACGGCGCAATTCCCGGGCACCGATCTCCATGAACAAATCCCGCCGGTAACAGCCGGTCAGGCCATCATGAATGGCAGCCCGCTGCAATTGCTCGCGCAATTGGCGGATCTCGTTTTGTCGACGTTCCAGCCGAGCCTCGAGATCCTGGTTGCTTTGCCGCAGGGCCTGTTCCGCCCGACGCAGGCGCGTGATCGCCCGGGAGATACCCAATATGTGGCGGATATCGCCCGCGGCATCATGAATAGGCATCAGGATGGTCTCAAAGACCTCCCCCTCGGCCACCGGAGAACGACTGACCTCTTCATACTGAATGGCCCGTCCCGCCAGCAGGCAATCCCGATAATGGGCCTTTATATCCTTGCTGACCTCCGGCGGATGGATATCATCAATGAGACGGCCATTGAGTGCGCCATCCGGAACGGAAAAGCGATCCTGAAGGGTGGGATTGACCGCCTCCACATAAAATTCACAGGCTGGACTCACGCGAATCAGAAAGAGGTTATCCGGGTACTCGCGCCAGAGGGCCGTGAACAGTTCCGAGCCCAGTTCAGTCAATATCGAATTCTCTTTATTCATCGTCCCGGTCATTGTCATTTTCGATTCTTCCCTGAATATCCTGCCCAACGGACAATCCTCGCTATATAACACAATTCAGTGCGCCGTTCGAAAGTCCACCTCGCCACTGTGACGATAGGGGATTTCCCCCATCCAGACCCGGGCGGGACGAACCACGCCCTCCACCCGGTAGGCCATGGTGTCGCCGGGATCACGAAACCAGCTCAACAGACCCTGGCCGGTTTGCAACAGATCCGTCTCGATAGCCACCGTCACCTGATCCGAGGCCCCCGCGGCCAGATCCAGTCCCTGGTCAAACACCCCACGGGTGAGATCCACGCCCTCCAATGTCAGATGATAGCTCAGCTCCCGAATATTCATTCGAAAGTCATTGGGGTTACTCACAAGCAAGTCCACGGAAAAGCGTTGCCGTTGCAGGGACAAGGCATCCAGACGGATTTCCTTGAGCACCACCTCAGGCGCCTTGACCACCCGCTCCATATGGGCACAGGCGGTGAGCAATACCATCAGGGCCAGCAAGGGCAGCATGGCAAAGCGAATGCTATTCATCGCCGTCATCCTCTTTCAGCTTGGCGTAACGCACCAGGGTGGCCTCCACCTTGCCGTTGACGGTGCTGGGCGGATAACTACCATCCCGACGTCGTTCACCAGCCCGTTTTCCGGTCAACAGGGACAGGGCCTGGTTGACCGTAGCCACCGAGTAGATATGGAACTGGCCGGCGGCCACCGCCTCCCGAACCCGATAATCCAGCATCAGATCCCTCACATTGGACTGGGGAATAATCACCCCCTGCTTGCCGTTCAATCCCCTGAGCTGGCAAACCTTGAAAAAACCTTCCACCTTTTCATTGACGCCACCAATGGCCTGAACCTGTCCCTTCTGGTTCACCGCGCCGGTGATAGCCAGCGATTGCTGCAACCCCACACCCGACAGATCCGATAAAAGCGCACACAACTCTGCCAGGGAGGCCGAATCACCATCGATTTCTCCATAGGCCTGCTCAAATACCAGGCTGGCGTTGACCGAGAGACTGCAATCCCGTGCGTAATGGGCGCCCAGGTAACCACTCAGAATCAAGACCCCCTTGGAGTGTATGGGGCCGCCTAGTTCCACTTCCCGCTCGATATCCACCAATTGCCCCGACCCCAGACGGGTGGTGGCGGTAATCCGGACCGGGCGACCAAAGGCAAAGCTGCCCAGCTGCATGACCGTCAAGCCATTGACCTGGCCCACGGCCTTACCCTGGATATCCAGCAGCACCGTCTCTCGGGCCACTTCCCGATCCATTTTCTCTTCCACCCGGCGAGCTCGATAGGTTTGCTGATCAATGGTGACCTGAATGGCCTGGGGTGTAATCAGGGGCTGCTCATCCTTGCGGGCCCAGTAATCCGACTCCCGCAACAGATCCGCCAGGCGCCCGGCATGGGCGGACATGCGTTCACTGTCCTCGGCCAGGCGACTACCATGTTCGATCACCCGGGCCACCGCATCGCGACTCAGGGGCAGCAAGCCCTCGCGCTGGGCAATGGATGCCACCAATCGGGCGTGGGCTGAGTCATTGCTGTTACCCCGGGGCAGGTCATCTTCGAAATCCGCCTGGACCTTGAACAGTTCGGCAAACTCCGGGTCATGTTCTGCCAATAGATAATAGATATTCCGGTCCCCCAACAGCAGGACCTTGATGTCCAGGGGCATGGCCTCCGGTTCCAGAGAGACGGTACTCACCGAGGAGTACATCTGCTCCAGGGACTCGATGCGCACTTCCCGGGCATACAGGGCCCGCTTGAGGCTCTCCCAGGCGAAGGGCTGGGTCAGCACCTTTTCCGCATCCAGAATCAAATAACCACCGTTGGCTCGGTGCAGGGCCCCCGGGCGAATCAGGGAGAAGTCGGTCACCAGAGCACCGTGACGAACCTTGTGTTCCACCCGCCCGATCAGGTGCTGGTGGGTGGGAAAATCGTGGTAGACCACCGGCGCCCCTTGCTGCTCGCTGTTATCCACCAGCACCAAGGCCTTGTAGCGGGCAAAGAGATTGTCCAGGGCGGCCAGCAGATCGCCTTCTTCCTCGTCGGCAGCTCGCGCCAGCAGGGCCTGATGCTCCACCAGGTCATCGCTGATGCCCCGGGCATGGGCGGCCAGCCCGGCATGATCCGGATAGCGCTCGGTGAGCTCCTCCAGCACAGGGGCAGCACAGGTCCTGATGGTGTCTTCATTCAATTCCCGGACCCGTTCCTGCATTTCCGTACGCCACTTGGGAAACTGGCCGGCTACGGTCTGCAGCCGCTCCTGAAGATGTTCGATCTGCTGCTCGATGGTCTCCCGGTCCGCTTTGGGCAGGCTGTGGAACTGCTCCGGTTCCATCACTTCCCCCTTGCTGCGTGGGGCGAAAGACATCTCCGAGGCAGTCTGGATCAGGGCGATGTCGTATTCTTCGGCCTCGTCCTCGATCTCCTTCACCGACTCCTGCTGTCGTTTCTGGAAGTCCTGCTTGATGGCCTGCAAACGGGCTTGGTAATCCTCGCTTTCAAAGGCCGCCGGCACCGACGATTTCAGGCGTTCAATCATGCGATCCAGGTCCCGCCGGCAGGCAGTACCCTGACCCGATTCCAGACGCAGGAGACGAGGCTTGTTGGCGTCCTCGAAATTGTGCACGTGACACCAGTCCGGTGGCACGACGGCTGCTTGGGCCTTGTCTTCCAGGAATTTTCGAACCACGGTCTTCTTGCCCACCCCGTAGGGGCCGAGTACGAAGATGTTGAATCCCCGACTCTGGATGCCAGCGCCGAACTCCAGGGCGTCCAGTGCCCGATGCTGACCCACCACCCCTTCCGGGTCCCTGAGCTCATCGGTGTTCTCGAAGCGGAACTGCTCAGGGTCGCAAAAGTGATAGAGGGCCTGAACCGGCAACGCTTTGCTTACGGGCATGAAGTCTCCCAATTTGATTGCTGAATAAAGGCACAAGATATCATGCCCCTTGGCCTTGAGGGCCGTTGCTGACATACAATCCAAGTCATGCGACTGGAACATGTGGACAACCTGATCATCGGACAGGGACTGGCCGGCAGCCTGCTGGCCTGGGAGCTGATCCGACGCAAACGCCGGGTCCTGGTGGTGGATCCGCCCCCGGGCCCCGCGGACCCAGGCGCCTCCCGCGTGGCCGGTGGCATTGTCAGCCCGTTGACCGGTCGCCGCTTCACCAAGCCGGCGGAACTGGAATCCCTGATTGGCAGCGCAGTGGACCTCTACGGAGAGATCGAAGAGGCCTTCCGTCTTATCGTCTATCAGGAGTGCCCCATCTGGCGCTTGCTGGGAGACGATCTGGAATGGGCCAAACTGAACAAGCGCCGCGAGGACCCGGCCTATGAACCTTATATTGGGGAGGTACAGGCAGCTGGCGCCATGGGACATGGCCTGGCCGACCCCAAGGGCAGCGTCTGTTTGCACGGGGCTCGCCTGGATTTGGCCCGGCTGCTGGACCGCCTGCGCCAGTTCTTTCAGGATACCGCCAGATTGATGGAAGAACCGCTGGACCACAACGCCCTGGAACTGCGGGAAGGGATGGTCCATTACCGCCATATTCGGGCTCGCCAGGTGACCTTTTGCGAGGGCTTTCGGGTACTTGGTAACCCCTGGTTTCACTGGGCCCCAGTCCGCCCTTCCAAAGGCGAGATCCTGACCATCGGCATTCGGCGGGAACTGCCCGAAGGTATTATCAATGCTGGCAAATGGCTGATCCCCCTGGGGGAAGGTCGCTACCGCCTGGGCGCGACCTATGAGCGGGACAATCGGGACCCGGGCCCCACCGAAGCCGGCCGCCGGACATTGCTGGAGGCCTTCTCCCGCCTCTTTCTGGATCCGCCGGAAGTCACCGTGCTGGATCATCAAGCCGGGGTTCGACCGGGAAAGACCGATCACTATCCGGTACTGGGCCGGCACCCGGATCATCCCCAACTGGCTATTTTCAACGGCCTGGGTTCCCGGGGCAGCCTACTGGCGCCCCACTACGCCCGCCTGCTGGCGGACCACCTGGAGAAGGGCACGCCCCTGCCCCAGGCAGCGGACGCCCGCTACTGGCATGATAAAGGCAATGCGGTGAACAGCTGATGAAGCCACCCCTGACCCAACTGGCCCATGACCACCTTGAACCCCTGCTCCGCCCGGGGGATTACGCGGTGGATGCCACGGTTGGCAACGGCCACGACACACTGTTTCTGGCTGGGCAGGTGGGCGAGTCCGGTCATGTGCTGGGGCTGGACATCCAGGAAGCCGCCATCCGGGTGGCGGGCGGACGACTCCGCCAGGCCGGACTGGATAATCGGGTCAGTCTGATTCAGACAGGCCATGAACGACTGACGGATATCCTGCCCACTGAAATGCAGGGCCGCCTCAAGGTGGTGATGTTCAATCTGGGCTACTTGCCCGGCGGCGACCAGCAGCTGATCACCCGGGCGGACACCACCCTGGAAGCCTTGTCAGCGGCCCTGTCCCAATTGGCCGAAGACGGACTGATCAGCCTGATGGTCTACCGAGGTCACCCGGGCGGACAGGAAGAGTACCAGGCCATTCTCGACTGGCTGAAGGCCGAGGAATGCCGCTGGTCACTACCACCAGTGGGCGAACGCCCCGACCACGCCCCGATCCTCATGCATATCCATCCCTGACAGCGGGGCGACAACCTCAGGCCGATGAAGCACCATCAATTTTCACGTCATCGCCGTTGAGGAACAGAGCTTCGGGCGCGGTGAGGTTAAGTACCACATCCGCCACTTCCGAGGGCTGGGCAATCCGGCCCATGGGGCTGTTTTCGCCCGCGCCTTCCAGACTGCCCCCCATGAAACGCTTCAGCAGATCCGTTTCGACACCCCCGGGGGAGACGCTGATCACCCGCACCCCGTCGCCGGCCTCCCGGCTAGCCGCAGAACGGGTCAGACCGATCACCGCATGCTTGGAGGCAGCATAGGCGCCAGCAAAGCTGGAACCACGGTGGGACAACATGGAACCGGTATTCACAATGACCCCGCTACCCTGTTCCCGCATCACCGGAATCTCGTAGCGCATGCCAAACAGGACGCCATCCACATTGGTTTTCATCACATCCTGATAGCTGCCGTCGCCGCTCAGATCGATCTCATCCAGTCCACCCCGGGGGCCTTCAATACCGGCATTATTGAAAGCGATATCCAGGCGACCTTCGGCGTCCACACATTGCTTGACCAGGTCCCGGACCTGGGACGCCTCACGCACATCGGCCTGGATAAACCAGGCCTTTCCGCCGTCATCACGGATAGCAGCCTCAACCGCCTCTCCCCGTTCCTCGCGTCGACCACAGAAATAGACCCGGGCGCCGGCCTGGGCATAAGCATGGGCCGTGGCCTCACCGATCCCGGAGGTGGCGCCGGTAATCAGGACCACCTTATCCTGATAGCGTTTCCCGGACTGACCCTCACCGGCTCGTGAGGTACCCGCCAGCCCCGCCAGGCCGGCACCGCCCAGGCCGACACCCGCCAGGCCCGCCACACTGCTGCCCAGAAAACGACGCCGGCCGGTGTCCACGGCCTCGTCTTCACCATCCGCGCCGGACAGCGCTGCTTTCCAATGGTGTTCCAGGCCCTTCTCATGATGGTGATCAGACATTCTGTTTCTCCCGATTCAGGTATCGCAGCCCTGGTCCCGCTCATCCAGATAACCGCGGACGCCAGATAGTTCTTCCCGGATCACATCATCCAGGGCACCACGAATGAAGATAATTGCCCAACGCCCCATGAAGCTCTGAAAGTCCACATTCAGGGTCAAGGTTACATGGCTCCCCTCGGTCTGCTCATCCAGCTCAACCCGGGCCCGGGCATTCTGGTCCTGGTGGGTCATAAAGCGATAATGCACGGCTTCCAATGGGCGACTCTCCACGATCTCAAGCCGGACCCAGCGCGCATCTTCATCCTCCAGCACGGCCACCGCCCCTTCACCGGACTCACCCTCGAGCCGACGCTGTTCATCCGGCACGCCGCCGATCAGGCTGGACCAGCTGGCCACCTGGGCGATTTCATTAAACAGGGGAAAGGCAGTTTCCCTCTCCACGCAAAGCAGCACCTCGCCGCTACGCTCCACCTGGCGGGGTAAAAAGGCCGTCATCACCAATACCAGCGCCAACAGCAGGCCCAGGAAAATCCCGATCGCCCCCAATCTCATGAACAGACTCCTTTATTCGAAATCGTCGATACGGACATCCAGGGGACGAGTTGTGCCCTGCTCGGATTCCTTGTAGGCCTCATTGGCCCGGAACACCCGCAAGAGGTTTTGGCCTGCAATCTTTTCCAGTTCTTCCCGCTCATAGCCTCGCCGAATCAGCTCGGCAAACAGATCCGGATACGTCGACACATCTTCCAGGCCTTCCGGCACGGTGGTAATGCCGTCATAGTCACCGCCGATGCCGATGTACTCCACCCCGATGCGGTCACGGATGTAATCGATATGGTCCGCTACATCGCTCAGGGTGGCCCCGGGCGTGGGGTTGTCTTCATCCCAAGCCTCCATGCCGGCCTCCACCGCCTCGGGGTCGCCAATATGCAGGGACTCCAGCCGGGCCTGCTCCGCCGCACGGTTGGCCCCGTGCTGGCGAACGGCTTCACTGACGAAGGAAGGCACGAAGGTCACCATCACGATGCCACCATTCTCCGGCAGCCGGTCCAGGACATCATCCGGCACATTGCGGGGATGGGGAGTAACACCCATGGCCGAGGAATGAGAGAAGATCACCGGAGTTTCGGTAACGTCCAGCACATCATGCATGGTGGACGGTGCCACATGGGACAGATCCACCAGCATGCCGATCCGATTCATCTCTTCAATGACCGCTTGGCCAAAACCGGTGAGGCCCCCGTGCTCGGGATCATCCGTGGCCGCATCCGCCCAATCCGTATTCTGCCAGTGGGTCAGGGTCATGTAACGAGCACCCAAGGCGTAAAAGGTCCGCAGGGTCGCCAGGCTGTTATCCAGCACATGGCCGCCCTCCATGCCCAGCAGGGAGGCGATATGTCCCTCTTCAAACGCCTCTTCCAGCTCATCGGCCGTGGTGACATAGGACAGATCGGCGTGGCTGGCGATCAGACGCCGGGCAATATCGATTTGCTCCAACTGCGCCTTGGTGGCCTCCGCCCCCTCGAGACTGGGCGACACATAGACCGACCAGAACTGCCCGCCCACGCGACCTTCCCGCAAGCGGTTCAGATCGGTATGCATGGGAGGATCAAGCTCGGTGGTATCCTCGGCCAAATCGATCTCCGCCAAGCGATTGTCCACCCGCTGGCGGTACTGCCAGGGCACATCATTATGGCCATCAATCAGGGGCACCGATTCGAGAATGCGAATGGCGCGCTCCCGATCAGTCAGTTCTTCGGTTTCTTCCGTCTCGTTCTCAACGGTCTCCGCTTCCTGCGGCGGCTCGCCTTCTTCCGGCTGCAATGCCAGGACCGGGGCCGCAATCAGCAGCAGCAAGCTCAGTACACACCAATGAATACGGCGCATGAATCACTCCATTTCAGTTCTCGGAATGGCATGATTCTATGCCATTCAAGGACCGAATGAAAAAACTGGCAATTCCACTCACAGCCCCTATATTCCTTCCACCCCGCGCCCACAGTCACCGAACCCCACGGAAACCGCTCCCCCTGGCCGGATTCCAAGCAGCGGAGAAAATGATCCATCTGTTACTTGCAGCGAAGAAATTTACTGTTATACTTGGCTACATCACCTATACGGTAAGTCACAAACGTGGCAGGAGAAGGACGATGAATTGGGCAAAATTTCCTCAAGCAGTACTCCTCATGCTGGCCCTGGGTGCTCTGGCTGCCTGCCAGGAGGACCATGCCGGTGAACAGAATGACGAAGACAGTGAGACCCTGACCACGGTGCGGGTGGAGGAGCCGCGCCGGGAGCAGGTCAGCGCCAATCACCGGGCCACCGCCACCCTGCAAGCCATTTCCGATGCCCGGGTCCTGGCCCGTGCCGAAGGCCTGGTCCGGGAACTGCGGGTCGAGGAAGGCGACATGGTCGAGGAAGGCGACATCCTGGCCGTGCTGGACGACCGCCGGCGACGCCTGGAAGTGGAACAGCATCGCGCCAATCTCTCGGGCCTGGAGCAGGATTTGACCCGGCACAAGCGGATGCTGGAAGAGTCTTTGGTCAGCGCCGATGCAGTGGAACAACTGCGCTATGAAGTGGAAGCCCAGCGGGCCGGCCTGGCCCTGGCCGAGGTGGAACTGACCGAAACCCGGATCAAGGCACCCGTGGACGGGGTGGTCTCTGAGCGCCATATCCGCCGGGGCGATAACGTCAGCCCCGGCGACACCGTGTTTCGGGTCACCAATACCCAGCAGCTGGAAGCGGAAGTACACGTCCCCGAGCGCCTGCTTGGCCGACTGGCCGTGGATCAGCTGGTGGAAATCCGCACGGACGCGGCGCCGGATCAAATTCACACCGGCCAGATCGCGCGTATCAGCCCGATCGTCAACGCAGACTCGGGCACGGTGAAGACCACCGTGCGTGTCCAAGACAGTGACGGCCTGCTGCGCCCCGGCGCCTTTGCCCGGGTTCGTATTCTCTATGAAACCCGCGACAACGCCCTGATGGTGCCCCGCCAGGCCCTGACCTTCGAAAACGGCCGCACCAGCCTGTTCGTGGTGGAAGACGGCGTGGCCAAACGCCGTACCGTCACCACCGGGCAAAGCTCGGATGGCTGGGTAGAGATCACCGAAGGCCTGTCCGAGCAACTGCCGGTCATCACCCTGGGCCATGCCACCCTGCGGGACGGGGCCAAGGTCCGGATCAATGGTCAGGAACGCAGCGAGCAGCTGGCCGACAACCAGCACGGTTAACCCGAATAGCGACTAGGAATCGATCATGCGACGCAAGACGCTTGGCATAGTGGATCTGGCAACCCGGCGGCGAGTCACCATCGCCATGATTGCCCTGGGGGTCGTGGTCTTCGGCTTGGTGGCCCAATCCCGTCTGGCGGTGAACCTGCTGCCGGAGATGAGCTATCCCAGCCTGACCGTACGCACTGAGCTCCCGGGCGGCGCCCCCCAGGAGATTGAGTACCTGCTGACCCGGCCGGTGGAGGAAGTGCTGGCCACCGTCAGTGGCGTACGCCGCGTCACCTCGGTCTCCCAGGCCGGACAATCCGATGTCACCCTGGAATTCGCTTGGGGCACCGGCATGGATACCGCCGTGGTGGAGGTGCGGGAGAAGCTGGACCGCATCACCCTACCCCTGGAAGCCGAACGTCCCTTGTTATTGCGCTTTGATCCCTCCACGGACCCCATCCTGAGGCTCAGCCTGGGGGATGGTGAAAATGGCAACCTGGAACGCCTGCGTCGCTATGCCGAAGACCAGCTGGCCCGGGATCTGGAAACCGTGGAGGGCGTGGCCGCCGTTCGCGTCTCCGGGGGTCTGGACAATGAAGTCCAGGTGCTGGTGGACGATGACCGCATGGCGGCCCTGGGCCTTCAAATCGAGGATATCCGCGATCGCCTGGAAGCGGAGAACGTCAATGTCTCCGGCGGCAGTCTCTACGAGGGTTCCCGGGAACTGCTGGTGCGGACCATGAACCGCTTCGAAAACCTGGATGATATCGAGCAGACCGTGGTGGGTCGCCTGGAGGGCAATATTCTGCGCCTGAGCGAGATTGCGGACGTCCGCATGGGGCATCGGGACCGGGAAGCCATCACCCGCCTCAATGGGGAAGAAGCGGTGGAAGTGGGTATCTACCGGGAAGGGGATGCCAATACCGTTCGCGTGGCGGAACTGCTGCGCCAGCGGCTGGATTCAGTCAAAGGTGAACTGCCATCGGGCATGGATGTGGCGGTGATCGCCGATCAATCCCAGTTCATTCGCCAGGCCGTTCGAGAGGTGGTCTCGGCCGGTTTGATCGGGGGCCTGCTGGCGGCCCTGATGCTGTATCTCTTTCTCGGCAGTGCCCGGCCCACCTTCATTATCGGCGTCTCCATCCCCCTGTCGGTGATCGGCACTTTCCTGTTGATGCACGGCACGGGACTGAGTCTGAATGTCATGTCCCTGGGCGGGATTGCCCTGGCCGTGGGCCTGCTGGTGGACAGTGCCATCGTGGTGCTGGAAAGCATTGCCCGGCGTCGGGAAGCGGGGGATGATGCCCTCACCGCCGCCCGTCGCGGCACCTCCGAAGTGGGCGGCGCGATCACCGCTTCCACCCTGACCACCATTGCAGTCTTTCTGCCCCTGATCTTCGTGGAAGGCCTGGCCGGCCAATTGTTTGGCGACCAGGCCCTGACCATTACCTTCTCCCTGCTGTTGGCCCTGCTGATCGCCCTGGCGGTGATCCCCATGCTGTCAGTGCCCGGCCAACGCCCGGACGGCAGTGATGATCCGGCCCTCAATGCCGAGGACCGGCGCGGCTGGCTGCGCCGGCTGCCGGGCCGGCTGGTGAGCGGTTTTTTCCTCACCCTGATGCTCCTGATGCGGGGCGCGGCCCGGGCCATTGCCAGCGGCATGTACGGTCTTCTTTGGCCCCTGCGCAAGGGCTTCAATGCAGTCTGGAACCGGGTCGACCGAGCCTACCCATCAATACTGGCCTGGTCACTGGGCAATGCCGGCAAGGTCTGGCTGATTACCCTGGCGGTGGTGGCCCTGGCGCTGGCCGTGCTGCCCCGCATGGGCACCGAGCTGATCCCGGAGGTCAGCCAGGGCGAATACGACATGGTGATCGAGCTGCCGCCGGGCACCGACCTGGAGCGTACCGACGAAACATTGCAATCCCTGCGGGAGCGGCTGGACGGCGATCCGCGAATCGCGGTGACCGCCTCGGTGGCCGGCACCGGCAATCGCCTGGACGCCGCCCCCGGCGATGCCGGTGAAAACCATGGTCAGTTGACGGTGCGCTTGAATCCCGGGCTGGGCGAGGCTGCGGAAGCGGCCACCGCCGATGTCTTGCGCGCTGCTCTGGAAGGCCGCGACGACATCCGTCACCGGATTGAGGCACCCGCCATCATGCGCTTTGAGCAACCGCTGGAATTGACCTTGCGCTCGGACAGCCTGGAGGCGCTACAGGCCGCCTCGGATCAGGCCTTTGCGGCCATCCGGCAGGACGGACGTTTCCGGGATGTCCGCTCCTCCATGGCGGAAGGCTATCCGGAGGTCCGCATTCGCTTTGATCGCGACCAGTTGGCCAGCCTGGGCCTGGACGCCGGCACCGTGGCCCGCCGGGTGGCGGATCATGTGCGCGGCCAAACCAGCAGCCGCTACTCTCTGCCGGAACGGGAACTGGACATCCTGGTGCGGGGCCGCGAGGAAACCCGGTGTTCCCTGGAAGCCCTCAGGGCCTTGCCCATCAATCCGGGGGACGAGCGCAGCCTGCCCCTGGAAGCGGTGGCCGACATCCGCATTGAAACCGGGCCGGTGGAAGTCCGCCGCCACAGTCAGCAACGGGTGGCGGTGATCTCGGCAACCCCGGCTGGTGGCGACACCGGCAGGGCCAGCCGGGGCCTGGCCGAGCTGGCCGACGGCCTGGAGCTGCCGGGCGGTGTCACGGCACAAGTCTCGGGCCAAAGCGACGAAATGGAAGCGGCCTTCTCGGCCATGCAGATGGCCTTGCTGCTGTCCATCTTCCTGGTCTATCTGGTGATGGCCTCGCAGTTCGAATCGCTGCTGCACCCCTTCATCATCCTGTTCACCGTCCCCATCGCCCTGGCCGGTGCCATCCTGGGACTTTGGGTCACCGGGTCCACCATCAGCGTGGTGGTCTTCATCGGCCTGATGATGCTGGGCGGGATTATCGTCAACAATGCCATCGTCCTGGTGGATCGTATCAACCGCAATCGGGCCGATGGCCTGGGCTTGCGGGAAGCGGTGACCGAGGCGGGCCAAACCCGGCTTCGCCCCATCCTCATGACCATGCTCACGACCCTGCTGGGCCTGTTGCCCATGGCCCTGGGCCTGGGCGAAGGGGGTGAGCTGCGGGCACCCATGGCCATTACCGTCATTGGCGGCCTATTGGTGGGCACCCTGCTCACGCTGATCCTGATCCCGGTGAGCTATGAACGCGTGGAGTACTGGCTGGCGGCCCGTCGCCGGGCCCAGGAGGCCTCGGCATGAATTTGACTCGCCTGGCACTGAGTCGACCGGTCACGACTTTCATGCTCTGTGCGTCCGTGCTGGTGGCCGGTCTCGCCGCCGCCCGGATGCTGCCGCTGGCCCTGTTGCCGGACCTGGACTTCCCGGGTGTCTTTGTCCAGGTCGAAGCCCCCGGCATGGGCCCGGAAGAGCTGGAACGGGAAGTCTTGCGTCCAATCGAGGAATCGGTGGCCACTCTAAAAGGTATCGATCGCCTTGAAGGGACGGCCAACCCGGACCAGGGACAGGTCCGCATCTTCTTCCAGTGGGGGGATGAAATGGGCCCCCGCAACCTGGAGGTCCAGGCCCGCATCGACGCCATACGGCATGAATTGCCGGATAGCGTCCAGCGTGTCCGGGTCTTTACCGGCTCCACCTCCGACAATCCCATGCTCACCCTGCGCCTGTCCTCGGACCGGGACCTGTCCCGGGAGTACAGCCTGCTGGATCGGCACCTGCGGGCCCGGCTGGAAAGAATCGAGGGGGTCTCCCAGGTTCAGCTCTACGGCATCCAGCAACCGCAAATCGAAATCCAGCTGGACCCGGACCGTTTGGCGGCCTTCGGCCTCAGCGGCCAAGACGTGGCCAACACCATCGACCGCAATCACCAGACGGTCAGCGGGGGCATGCTGGACGTATCACCTCGCCGTTTACGGGTACGCCCGGATGCCGAGTTTCACAGCACCGAAGAGCTGGCCCAGCTACCCCTGGGCAATGGGGTACGACTGAATGACGTGGCCGACATCCACGAGACCACCCCGCCCCTGCGCCTGGTTCGCCTGCTGGACCGCGAGCCCTCGGTGGGACTGAATATCCTGCGGGAATCCGGGGCCAATCTAGTGGCGGTGGCCGACCGGGTGAAGGCCGAGCTGGATGACATCCGGCAGGATCCGCAGTTCTCCGGCATCCGCATCTTCGAGATGAACGACGAATCGGCGGCGGTAACCGAATCCCTCAAGCAGTTGCTGCTGGCCGGCTTCATCGGTGCCCTGCTGGCCCTGGCCGTGCTCTGGTTCTTCCTGCGTTCCTTCCGCACCACGTTGATTGTGGTGGCCACCATCCCCGCCGCCATGGCCACCAGTCTGGCGGTGATGTATCTGCTGGGGCTGTCCCTCAACATTCTGTCCATGATGGGGCTGATGCTGGCCGTGGGCATGCTGGTGGACAATGCCGTGGTGGTCAGTGAAAACATCTTCCGCCACCGCCAGGAGAAGCATCGCAACCCCCTGTCCGCCAGCCTGCGGGGCAGCAAGGAAGTGGGGGTGGCGGTATTCGCCGGCACCCTGACCACCATTATCGTTTTCCTGCCCCTGGTATTCGGGGGCCAGGACGATATCACCGTCTTCCTGCAGCACGTGGCGGCCGCCATCGTGGTCACCCTGATCGCCTCATTGCTGATTTCACTCACGTTGATCCCCTTGCTGCTGTCCCGGGTATCGGCGGATCAGGCAGCGGAAAACCGGCCCAATCCGGTGGCCGGCCTGGCCCGGATCTACGGCCGCGGGCTGCAATGGAGTCTTAACCGCCCCCGGCTCACGCTGCTGTTCGGGGTTCTGGCCATGGCCTCGATCCTGATTCCGACCAACCTGGTGGAGTCGGAGATGTTCCCCCAGCAGGACAGCCGTACCCTCTGGCTCAGTTATCACGTGGACGGCAGCCATCCCTTGAGTGATATGCGGGAAGCCGTGGACACCATTGAGGCATATCTTTACGCCAACCAGGACGATTTCGATCTGGACTCGGTCTATTCCTTTTATGAAAGTGGCCGCGCTCAATCCGCCCTGATCCTCAACACGGGGGATGACGCCCAATTGACCGCTGCCCAGGTTCGGGAACGGGTCATGGAGAACCTGCCCGACATCGTCATCGGCAATCCCAGTTTCGATTGGCAGCGCAGCGGCAGTACCGAAACCCTCAATTTGCGGATCGAGGGGGAACGCTATGAAGAAATGCTGCCCATGGCCCGGGAGCTGGCCGAGCAACTTAGCCTGCTGGAAGGCATCACCCGGGCACGGCCGGTGATTGAGAGCCGGGCTCAGGAGCTGCAAGTCCGGGTTCGCCGGGATGCCAGCGAACAGTTCGACATCCGGCCCCGGGAGATCGCGACCTCCGTCTCCCTGGCGTTGCAGGGGCAGGGCCTGCGCCCCCTCCGAGGTGACGTGGACGATACCGAACTGCGGGTCATCTATCGGGAGGCGGAACGGCGCTCATTGGAGCAGCTGGCGGGCATGACCATTTCCATGGCCAATGGCGAACGGGTGCGGCTGGACAGCCTGGCCGATCTCGAGATCGCCGAGCAGGCCGCCGCCATTCAGCGGCGCGACCGGCGCACGGCGGTGGATATCGAGTTTGATCTGGCGGCGGATACCAATACCAGCCAGGCCCAAAGCCAAATCCGCAGTGCCATGGCCGATGTCACCCTGCCGGCGGGCTACCGCTGGAGTTTCGGCCGGGGCTTTGAACAAGACCAGGAATCCATGCAGCGCATGCTTCAGAACATCATGCTGTCCATTTTCCTGATCTACATCGTCATGGCGGCCTTGTTCGAGGCCCTGCTCAAGCCCCTGGCCATACTCAGTGCCATCGCCTTTTCCATCACGGGGGTTTACTGGTTCTTCCTGTTCACCGGCACCAGCTTCACCTTCATGGCCATGATCGGGATTCTGATTCTCATGGGGGTGGTGGTGAACAACGGCATCGTGCTGGTCAACCACGTGAATCACTTACGCTGGCAGGGCCTTAATATGTACGATGCCCTCTATCATGGCAGCCTGCACCGTTTCCGGCCCATTCTGATGACGGTGGCCACCACCATTCTGGCCCTGCTGCCCCTGGCCCTGGGGGATGCCTCCCTGGCCGGTGACGGTCCCTCCTACCAACCCATGGCCCGGGCGGTGATCGGTGGACTGGCCTTTTCCACCGTGGTCAGCCTCTTCCTGCTGCCGTCTCTATACATTCTGCTGGACCGGCTCGGGGTCCGGGCTCGCCGTCAATGGCAGCGAGCCGGACGCGTGGTGGGACTACCCACAGCCAAAACAGGCATGCACTATGATGGGGGTTCTCCATTGCAACGGGAAAAAATATGAGCATTCTTCAGAAGGCCTTGGCAACGGTTGCCGTTGTCATCATGGTCTTGGCGGGTTTGTTTCTGATTGTGGGGGCCGTGCTACCGGATAGCCGAGTCGGCGAGGCCATGGAAGAAAGTTGCCACCCCCTGGAGCGGGTCTACCCCAGCTTCCGGGAGCCGGAGGCCCTGGCGGCCTGGTTCTTCCCGGACAGCATGGATGAAGTGAGTATTCTGGATGACGGCGTCCGATGGCGAGATGGGGAGCGTTGGCTGAGGGTGGATGTCACCGACAGCCGGATGGAGAGTTTCGTCCACTATGAAGTGGCCCAGGAAGGCCGTTTCAGCATGCCGGTGAAAGTCCGAATGCAGGCCCTGGAAAACGGTGGCAGCCGCCTGGATATTCGTGCCGATGCCTCGGCGGAGACAGTATTCGGCCGCTGGTTCCTCGTATTGCCGGACCTACTGCAATGGCTTGGCCTGCCCAATCAGAACCTGGACGAGGCCATGAAACGGATCTCGGACCAAGCCCTGGAACATCTGGATAACGACTACGGACCTTGCCGGTCTGACTAAGACCCGGGCACACGATCACGGCCTCATTCCAATCTGGGAATGACCAGTGAGGTGGTCAGCAGAATGGCAAGGATGCCAATCAGAATGCCAAGACGGATGAACAGCTGCTTGTTACTGGGTTGCTTGTCACTCATTCGATTTACTCATCTCGGGGCATGTTCAGTACGATAGTCCGACTCAAAGCTCTGGACGCCGTTCCCAGACCTGGCTGGGGCTCAAGCGCTCTTCCCGTTGTCTTGCCACGTCCTCGGCTTCATAAGGCTCAAAATCTTCAGGTAATTGATCCTTGCCTTCCCAGGCATAACTGACATGATTGAGCAAAGCCGCCACCTGCTCATCACTCATTCTCCGAAAGCCGGGCATGACACCGCTGTATTGCTCCCCCAGCACCTGGATCTCGCCACCGAGGCCGTAAAGGGTCAGCTGTATCAGGTATTCCCGCCCCCCTTCGGCCTTCAGCAACTTGGGCACATGATCCGCCAGCGGCGGAAACGCCCGGCCGTGGCCGCTGCCGTCCATTTGGTGACAAGCCCGGCATTGACGCTCATACAAGGCGGCTCCCTGGGGATAAGGAGATTCCTCAATGGCCTCATCCACCGTAGCTTCCAGCTCTTCCTGCTGCTGATCGCAAGCCAAAAGAAAAGTCATCAACAATAACGCAAGCAGCCACATAGCAGGCCTAACGATCATCCAGGATTTCCTCCAGACGTTCGATGGGCAATGCTTCCATATGATTCCCCTGGCGCCCGGTCATGGACTCGGCTTGTAGCAAACTGTTGTAAATGGCTTCTTCGGTGGCTTCCACCGTGGCCATAAAGAGGGGGTCCATGTCTCGATCAGCCAGCACATTGCGACTACGCCCCTCGGATGGAGATTGATGGGAAACAGTGTCACTGGTGGAGAAGGCCACCATGAAATCACCGGAGCCATTACTCATGAAGCCACCGCTGCGTCCAATACCCAGGCTGGCGCGCTTGGCCATACGCTCCAGATTCCGTTCACTCACGGGGGCATCGGTAGCGATCACCACCATGATGGAGCCTTGCTCATCCACCACATTGTTCAACTCAAGCTCAAGCTCGGTCTCCACTTCTTCCCGGAAGGTATAACTGCCCAGGGCCTCGCCCACCCGGGCCCCATCCATGGTCAGCACACCCCCGAAGTTGGATTGCACCAGAACTCCCACGGTGTAACCGCCCAGGGGGTCGGGCAAGGCACGGGAAGCGGTGCCGATGCCTGCCTTCCAGCCAAAAGCCCGGGTACCGGTACCCGCCCCTACATTGCCTTCCGCCACCGTGCCCCCTTCCGCGGATTCAATGGCGGAAAAGACATGCTGGGGACGTACCGACTGACTACGGATATCATTGAGGAAACCGTCATTGGTTTCCCCCACCACCACATTCACCGAATGCACGTCCTCGTTGCCATCTTGCTCCAGCATCCAGGCCACACCGGCTTCCAGGGTCGTGCCCACGTTCAGGGTATTGGTCAAGAGGATGGGTGATTCCAGCACGCCCAGTTCCCGGACCTGTTCGAAACCGGCCGCCTTGCCAAAACCATTGGCGGTGTAAACGGCGCCGGGCACCTTGTCCTGGAACAGATTCCCCCCATGGGGTAAGACAGCGGTCACCCCGGTACGAATATCATCACCGGAGACCAGGGAGACATGCCCGACACGCACGTCCTCCACATCGGTAATGGCGTTGAGCTCGCCAGCGGGCAACACCCCTGGCGCAATGCCCAGATCACGGGCCCGGGGGCGTTCCTCACCCACCAGAGGCTGAGCCAGAAGCCCGAGAACCAGGCCAAGTGGAATGATAGATCGACATAATCGCATGGACGTCCCCGCCGTCTTTGGTTCAGAATCAGCAGCCCATTCTAGCGCAGATAACTAGCCTGAGCAGGTACCCTCGCGCACCCGAGCAAGGCCGGAGGACGGATTTGAATTTCCCCATTCTGTACCAGGATGACTACCTGGTGGCTGCCCGAAAACCGGCCGATATACTGGTGCACCGCACGGCCCTGGCCCGGGACCGGGTTTTCATGCTCCAGAGCCTGAGGGACCAGCTGGGTCGGACCCTCTATCCGGTTCACCGACTGGACCGGGCCACTTCCGGCGTGATTGTGTTCGCCCTGGATTCCCGCTCGGCCCATCAGCTCAATCAGGCCTTCAGTGAGCAGCAAGTTCACAAGCAATATCTGGCCATTGTGCGGGGCTGGCCGCCGGCCCAGGGGGAAATCAATCGACCGGTCAAGGATGATGATCGTGCAGAACATAGACCGGCGCTGAGCCGTTATCGGCGCCTGGCCCAGTGTGAGCTGCCCGTTCCCAATCGCCGTTACCCCACTTCACGCTACGCCCTGCTTGAGCTGGAGCCGATGACGGGGCGGCGCCATCAGCTGCGAATTCACTGCGAGCGCATGGCCTATCCCATCATTGGTGATACCACCCACGGGGACGGTGAACACAACCGTATTTTTCGCGAGCACCTGGGCATCCGGCGCCTGCTCCTCCATGCCCGAACCATCACCTTGCCCCACCCCGCCGAATCCACTCGCCGGCTGACCGTATCCTGTCCGCCCGGTGATCAATTTATCGACGCCATGATAGGGCTGGGATGGAAGGACTGGCTGGACAATGAAGCGAAGGCGCTATTCCGTCCAGCGCTTGAAGATCAGTGAGGTATTGATGCCGCCAAAGGCAAAATTGTTGCTCATCACGTATTCCACATCCATTTTTCGGCCATCCCCCATGATGTAATCCAGCTCCGCACAGCGTTCATCCACATTGTGAAGATTGGCAGTGGGGGCAAACCAACCTTCATTCATCATTTCAATGGCCAGCCAGGCCTCCAGGGAACCGCAGGCCCCCAGGGTATGACCGAAGTTGCCCTTCATGGAGCTGATGGGCACCGGGCGGCCAAAGACTTCCCGTGTGGCCTGGGTTTCGGCGATATCGCCCCGGTCGGTGGCGGTACCATGGCCGCTCACATAGCCCACTTGGTCAGGATGGAGGCCGGCATCTTCCAGGGCCAGTCGCATGGCCACCGCCATGGTCTCGGCATTGGGCTGGGTAATGTGGGTGCCGTCGGAGTTGGTTCCGAAACCTACCAGCTCGGCCATGATATCCGCTCCCCGTTCCCGGGCATGGTCCAGGGATTCAAGGATCAGATTTACCGCCCCTTCCCCCACTACGAGACCATCCCGGTCCCGGTCATAGGGAGCGGGGGTGGTCTCCGGGGCATCATTTCGGGTGGAGGTAGCAAAGAGGGTATCGAAGACCGCGGCATCGGCGCTGGAGAGTTCCTCGGCACCGCCGCCGATCATCATGTCCTGATGGCCATAGCGAATTGCTTCCATACCGTAACCCACCCCGTGGGAACCCGAGGTACAGGCGGAACTGGTGGGAATGATGCGGCCGGTCATCTTGAAGTAGAGGGCAATATTCACCGGGGCGGTATGCCCCATCATTTGCACATAGCTGTTGGAGGTCACACCCGCCACGTTGCCGGTTTGAAGATAGCGGGCGAAGGTCTCGGTGGCATCAATGCTGCCGAAGGAGGAACCACAGGAGACCCCGGCGCGGCCACTGTTCAATACCGGATGCTCGCGCAGACCGGCATTCTGCAGGGCCAGATCGGCGGCCCGGGTGGCCAGCAAAGCCACCGTACCCATGCTGCGAGTCTGCTTGCGCCCATAGCCGGCCTTGGGCAATTCATAATCCATCACCGGGCCACCCAGCCGGGTATTGAGCCCTTCGAAGCGCTCCCACTCGGGCATGTAGCGAATCCCCGTACGGCCGGCCTTCAGGGCCTCACGGATGCGAGGCCAGTCGTGCCCCAGGGAGGTCAGGCCTCCGACACCGCTTACCACAATCCGTCGCATCAGCACATTCCCCCATTGACGGCCAGCACCTGGCGGGTGATGTAGGCAGCCTCATCCCGCATCAGAAAATCCACCGTGGCCGCCACTTCTTCCGGGCGGCCCAGGCGGCCGGCGGGAATCAGCTTGAGTGCTTCCTCCACGGGGGCATCGGCAATCATGTCGGTCTCGATCAGGCCCGGGGCCACGCAATTGACCGTGATCTTGCGCTTGGCCAGTTCCAGGGCCAGGCTCTGGGCGGCAGCAATGATGCCGGCCTTGGAGGCGGCGTAATTGGCCTGACCCCGATTGCCCATCAAACCGGAGACCGAGGACATGGCGATAATGCGCCCACCCTTGCGGCCCCGAACCATGGGCATGACCAGGGGGTGAATCACATTATAGAAACCGCCCAGATTAGTGTTCACCACCCGGTCCCAATCCTCGCCCGGCATGGCCGGAAAGGCATTGTCCGCCGTAATCCCCGCGTTGCAAATCACGCCATAATAGGGCCCTTTCTCCTCGACCCGTGCCTCCAGGGCTTCGCGGGCCGCCTCCCGATCGGCAATATCGAATCCCAGGGTATCCACGCTCACACCCTGCTCGGCCAATTCGGCGGCCAGGGATTCGGCTTCGGATTGACCGGAACGATAATGCAGGGTCAGGGCCCAACCGGGTTCGGCCAGCCGCTTGGCAATGGCCCGGCCGATACCGCGACTGGCGCCTGTGACCAATACTCGTCTTTGATCCCCCACTGTCATTCATTCTCTCCCGACAAGGCTTGCGGTGGCTGTTCCATGACGCTCAGACGCCCCCGCGCCAGACACTCGCCACCTTGATGTATTTCTCCACGGTAGGAGCCGAAGCCATTGTCCTGGCGTATCAGCTCCTCGACCCGGATTTCCAGTTCACTGCCGGCGGCAAAGGCCGCCACCTCGCTGTCATAGCTGCGGCAAGCCAGCAGGTAACCCACCCGCGGGCCCTCGCCCTGGTCCTGCCCCCGGACGCCGGCCCAGGCCGCCACCGTCTGAGCCATCATCTCCAGGCCCACCGTGGCCGGCACTCGCCCATCCGCCAGAGCAAAGGGATGGGAGGGGGCCATCACTGCCCGGGCCCGGGCAGTCTTGTCATCCCAGTCCAGCAGGGCGTCGATCAGCAGCATGTGGCCCCGGTGGGGCAAAAGCGACTCAAGCTTCATTCTTCACCGGCTCAATCCGCACCCAGCAGCAACACGGCATTGCTGCCACCAAAGGCAAAGGAGTTACTCATGGCCAATCGATGCTGCCCTTGAATCCACCCCCCGGGCGAAACCAGATCCAGCGGGGCCAGTGAGGGATCATTTTCGCCGTCCCAGACATGGGGTGGCAACTGCCCCCCGCCATAGGCCTCATGCAGGGCCAGCCAGCAAAAGGCCGCCTCCGTAGCCCCGGCCGCCCCCAGGGTATGCCCCACCATGCCCTTGCTGGAGCTGGCCGGCACGCCTCCCGGGAAAACCCGGGCCACAGCATGGCTCTCCATCAAATCGTTCTTCATGGTACCTGTTCCATGCAGGTTGAGGTAAGCAATGTCGACCGGATCACAGCCGGCCATGGCCAGGGCCAAGCGCATGGCCTGCTCGGCGCCCACCCCGTCCGGATCGGGTGCGGAAATATGGTGGGCGTCGGAACACTCGCCCCAGCCCATCAGGCGCAGCGGTCCTGGCGCTCGACTCATCAGAAACAGAGCAGCGGCTTCACCAATATTGATGCCATCCCGGTTGCGGCTGAAGGGATTACAGGCCTGAGCGGAGACGCTTTCCAGGGCATCGAAGCCGTTCACGGTCAGATCACACAGAGAATCCGCGCCCCCGGCGACCACCACATCACACAGCCCCAATTCCAGCATTCGGGCGCCGGCAATCAGGGCCTTGCTGGACGAGGTACAGGCAGTGGACAGAGTCAGCGCCGGCCCGGAAACGGCCAGATACTCGGCCAGAAATTCCGAAGGACTGCCCACCTCCTGCAGACGATAATCAAACTCAGCCGGATACTGTCCCGAGTACTGGTGGCTGGCCACGGCGGCCTCGCCTTCCCGGACACCGGAGGTACTCGAGCCAAGTACCACCGCCACTCGATCGGGACCATGGCGTTCAATCGCCGCCTGTACTTCGGACTCGATTTCTTGAAGGGCCCCCAGCAACAGACGATTGTTACGGCTCGCCCGATGGGTCCAGCCTTCGGGCACAGCCGGCAATTCATCGCTGCAGGCACCCACCGTGGCCTCGCCCCCCCGCAGCAGGGGCATGCGGCGACTCAGCCCATGGCGGGTGCCCGCCAGCATGGCCTCGGTCACCGACGCCTTGTCGCGGCCCAGGGGGTTGATCAGGCCCAGGTGGTTGAGATAAATCCTGCTGCTCATGACGACAATGGCTCCAGGGTAATACGGATATCCTCGTCCATAATCATTTCAATCATCCCGGTGTCGGAAGCGCGAAGGATGCGCAGGATGACCCGACCATTGTCCAGACGCAAGCGCCGATCCCCCTGCTCGTCCACTTCCAGATGGCCACCGTAAATCACCCGGTTCAGGTCTTCGGGCTCGGCCAGTAGCAATTGCAGCAAGGCCAGCAATTGAATGGGCTCAGGCGCCTCATCCGGGAACCGTCCTCGGCTGGACAACTGCTCACCGTCCCATTCCACCCGGAACAGGGCCATGCCGGTGAGGCTCTGGGCCGCCAGCAGGAACCGCTTTTCATCCACCGCCAACTGCCCGATGAAATCCTGTCGGCCCGCCGGTGAGCGAAGCTGCACCCGGTCCAGGCGTTCCAGAGAGCGGCCCATCTCGGCCGGCGTCAAAAGACAATAGGCCAGCCGGGCATGTAGACGCTCGCAGCCCGAACGATCAGGCAGGGTGAGGGGCGCGCAGGCCGTCAGCGCCGCCAACAGCAGGCACAGCAGGGCCAGGCGCCAGGGTTTCTGAAATCCCATTCTCACGAGGCCTCCCCCTGTTCAGCAGCCTGGCCCGCCAGCAAAAGGGCCGAGAGATACGACGCCACGATACCCACGATCACGGTCAAGCCGAACTGTCCCAAGGCCGGCACCTGACTCAAGCCCAGAAGACCAAAGGCCAGCAACGTGGTCACTGCGGCCAGACCAATACCGGCCACCCCGGCCGGTGACGGTTGACGCTCGGCGGCCAGAAAAGCCGCGTAATCCGCCCCCACACCCAAGGCCAGAATGACCCCCATGAGCACGAAGGTGTTCAGGCCAATGCCGCTCAGCCATAGAAAGCACAAGGTCAGGGACAGCGCGGAGAGGGGTGCCAGGGCCGCCATGCCGCCACGACGCCAACCCAGCAACAGGACAAACAGGGCCGGAATACCGATCACGGCAGCCGCCAGTATCCAGCGACTGGCCGTTGCCCGCTGTTCGGACAGGTTCCGGTTCATCAAGGCCATGGCATCCACATAGCGAACCCCCGTCGGCAGTTGTTCCTCGTCCAGTCCGTCCAGGTCACTGCGGGGGATCAAGAGACTGGCCTTGTCGGTCTCGCCCTCAATCCAGAGTCGTTCCACCAGGGGCGCGAGCGGACCGTCTCGCAGCGCATCGGGCTGCAGCCAGTGTCCCCGGGCCTCGGCCCAACGGGCTCGCAGTGCCGTACGGGCCGAGGCGGACAAACCGATTTCCCCCAGCGAGGCATCCAGCGTGGAATCCGCCAGGGCCTGTCCCAGCAGGGCATGGGTCTCGGCCTGGATGGAGGGCGGCGGAATCAGCCGGGACAGGGCCACGCTACGCTGCCCCAGGTCTTGCTCGGCCAAGCGCTGGCGCAGGGCCCGCTCCCGGCTCATGACCTGATCCAGATCCCGCCCCTGGATCAGGAAAAAACCGGGCGGGAAATCCGTCCCGCTCACCGCCCGCACATGGTGATCCACGTCCAATTGCTCGGGCAATTCGGCTTGAAAGGCCCGCAGATCGTCACTGCCCGGCATCTGCCAAAAGGCCACAAAGCCAAGGGGCAATACCAGCAAGGGGAACAGCCAGCGTGCCGGGCCGATCCCTGCGAGCAGGGTCCGGGGCTCGTTCAACAGGCGGGTGACAGGCGCACTGAGATGGACCGGCATATGCCGGTCCAGAACCGGGAACAACAGCACCACGGTCAGCCAGGCGCCGGCCAAGCCTGCGGCGGAAAAAACCGCCAACTCCCGAAGCACCGGGAAGGGACTGACCGCCAGCACACCCAGACAGAGCAGACTGCTCAGCACACCGAGCAAGAGCGGACGCTGCAGGCGCCGGACCAGTCGCTCGGGGGAATCGGAACCGCGCTCGGTGCGGTGAACCAGGTATTTGAAGACATAGTCGATGGCAATCCCCAGCAGGGTACTGCCCGCCACCAGGGTGATGATATGGATCCGGCCGAACAGCAACAGGGAGACCGCCGCCGCCATCAGGACCCCGCCCCCCAGGGCCAGGGCAGCCAGCACCAGGGGCCGAAGGCTGACAAAGGCCAGAAGAATCAGCAACAGAATACCGACCAGGGAGAGGGAGGAAATCAGCATGACCTCGCCCCGGGCCAGCTGGCGTTGCTCGGCCGCAAAATGGACCGGCCCGGTACTGCTCAGGCGGCAATCCGGGCAGGCCTGGGCCACGGCCTGCTCCACCTGGGCCAGGGTTGCCTGGTGAGCGGTCTGGACCGGGGTCTCAAAGGCATTGCCACTCAAGGAAAGCGGCAGGAGCCAACGGTCCTGATCATCGCCGGCCTGGTACCAAAGCCCCTCACGACGCTGGAAATCCGGATAGGGGCTCGGCTGATGGCTCAGGTATTCGCCCAGAAAACCCGCCGGATCCTGATCAAACGACCGGCCGGTGGCGGGCGAAGGTCGTGCCAAGCGTCCCTGGACGGTACGCCAGTAGTAGCCCGCCGGGTCCAGTCGCAATCGCTCCAGGGTGGCGGGCCGCAACAGGGCAAACTGATAGGGCTTGAGTGCCTCCAGCAGGGTTTGCGGATCGCCCATCGCCAGCGGTTGGGCAACCTCGCTGTCACGGATAATCTCACGGACCTGTCCGGCAGCCGCCGCCGAGGCCTCCCCTGGGCCTTCAATCAGCAGCAGCCACTCGCCCGTGGCACCAATGCGATCCCGGCCCATGGCCCGGGCAATCAGGGGATCCTGATGCTCCGCCGGCATCAGGTGGGTAATGTCGCTGTCCAGCCAGTCGCCCGCCGGGTGCTGCTGGGGCAACCAGACCAATAGCACCGCCAGGCCGGCGAGGATCATGAGCAGCCAGGCCAGGCCCCGTCCCAACGCCATGACGCTCATGAATCGTCTTCCACCTCAAGCATCTCGTCATCGGGGCGGTCGCCCTGATGGTCGCTCAGGCGAATATCCAGGTGCCCCCCATCGGCCTCCTTTATATGAATGTGCTCTGGCCAGCGCCCCTGGACCACTTCGATGGCATCGATCTGTTCCGCCAGGGCTTCATCCCGGGGTTTGAGGCGAAAACGCATTCCGTCCTCGTCATCCGCCGCCAGCGGTTGAACATCAAAAAGTGCCGCGAGCTGTTCCTGATCACCGCTCATCAACGCCATGAGCAACTCATTCAGGGATACCACCCAGGGGGCATCCTCGGCACGAATCTCTTCTGCTTCGCCCTCGGGGTGGATCTCGATGATGCGATCCGGCAACAGGCGATAAACATGCTCGAAGGGGGACTCGGTTTCCCAGCGCAGTTCTTCGCCGGCCACCCAGTGGACCCGCCCCTCACTGCGAAAAGCCCGATCCAGTCCCGGCGTGGTGCGTTCCTGCTGGAAGCGCGCCTCAAAGGCGGCCGGCTCGGCTGCCAGGGGCGTGACCAGCCCCATCAGCAGGACAAACAACACAAGCTTCAAACCGCGCCCCCTCATGAAGCCTGGTGCGCCAGCTGGGCGCGGATACGATCGGTCAGGGCCGGCGGGCAGACAAACTGCAGCTCCCCGCTCTCCACACAAACCGCACACTGGATGGTATGGGCCCGGCAGAGACGCTTGCCGGTTTCGATGTCATGCAATTCATAATCGATGCGCAGGCGGTTTTCCCATTCCATGATCCCGGCGGTAACCCGCACCTGCTGAGCGTATTCCAGCGGCGCGATGTATTTGACCCGGGTGTCCACGATGGGCCACATGAAGTTCGAGGCCCGCATCTGGGGATAGTCATAATCGATCTTGCGCAACAGAGCAGCCCGGCCGGCCTCGAAATAGCGAAAGTAATTGCCATGCCAAGCCACCCCCATGGGATCCAGATCCTGGAAGGGAATCTCTATATCAATGCTTTCGACGATCTCGGCCTTCTTCATGCAGAAATCCTTCTTTCTCGCAGGGCCGCCAGCAGTTCACGCAAATCCCCTTCCAGGGCACGATCCTCGGTCACGAAGGGGCACAGTTTCTGCACCTGGGACAGGGTCTCGGCCAGCTCGGCGGGCAATTCACTCAACTCGCCCCGGCGCCGACGGATCTCCAGGGCCTGGCTCACCGAAACCAACAGGCCGACCGCAGTCTGCTCACTCAACTCCAGCACCCGCAAAGCATCACGGGCGGCAATGGTACCCATGCTCACCTTGTCCTGATTGTGGCACTCGGTGGAGCGGGAAAAGGAGGTGGCCGGCATGGTGAGTTTAAGGGCCTCGGCGGTCCAGGCGGATACCGAAATCTGCAGAGCCTTGAGGCCATGACTGCTGGCATGCTCGGGATTGGCCTCCCAGGCCAGATTGGAAGGCAGGCCATTGGAGAATCGGCTGTCCACCAGTTGTGCCATCTGCCGATCCAGCAGGTCGGAGACGCTGGCGATGGCCGTCTTGAGACTGTCCATGGCCTGGCCCACATGGCCACCGTAGAAATGGCCACCGTGATAGACCTCTCCCGTTTCCGGGTCGATGAGGGGGTTGTCGTTGGCGCTGTTCAGCTCGATTTCCAGCCAGCGCTCGCACCAGTCCAGGCTGTCATCCAGCACCCCGATGACATGGGGGGCACAGCGAATGGAATAGCGGTCCTGGAGCCGGGTACCAGGCTTGCCACTGTCATCCGGCAGCACGGCACGAATGGCGTGAGCGGAACGGCTCTGGCCGGGATGAGGCTTCATTTCAAACAGCCGAGGATGGAAATGATTGGCATTGCCGGCCATGGCCAGGCAGGCCATGGCCGTGATGCGATTGGCCAGATCCACCAGCTGGCGGGCACGGGTCCAGGTGACACAGGCAATGCCGGTCATCACTGCGGTGCCATTCATCAGGGCCAGACCTTCCTTGGGGAGCAGTTCAAGCGGCCTGATACCCAGCTCGTCCAGCACAGCGGCGGCGGGCCGTCGCTGTCCCTTGTGCAGCACCTCCCGCTCCCCCACCAGGGCCGCAGCCAGATAGGACAGGGGCGTGAGATCACCGCTGGCGCCCACCGAGCCTTCTGCCGGCATCAAGGGCAGTACATTTTCCTGCAACAGCGCGACCAGCTTTTCCAGCAGCTCCAGCCGAACCCCGGAGACCCCGTGGGCCAGGGAATTGATCCGTGCCAGCATGGTGGCTCGAACCAGCTCGGGTGCCAGATGCTCCCCCAGACCACAGCCGTGGTAGCGGGTCAGATTCAGGGGCAGGGCATGCAGCTGTTCATTGGGAATGGAGACGGTACAGGAATCACCAAAACCAGTGGAAATACCGTAGACCTGGGCGCCACTGTGCACCAGCTCGGCCACCCGGTCGGCGCCCTTTTGAATACGCTTTCGAAAGGCCTTGTCCTGACTCAGGGCCACCGGTTGCACCGACCTGGCAACGGCATCCACCGATGCCACCGAGAGGGTCTCACTGCCAATGGCCAGTGGCTTGCAATCGGCCGATTGGGACGACAGCTTGTCGGCTCGTTGACTCATCTACTCTTTCTCCACAGGGGATTCCGGCTCAACCACCCCGGCACGCCGCGCCGGGGTCTCGTCCTGCCAGAAGTCATAGAAGTTGTACCATTGATAGGGGTATTCGCACAGCAGCGATTCCAGGCGGCGGACATATTCATCCACCACCGAACGCAGCTTGGCTTCGCGCTCCCGCCGGGGCAAGCGCAAGCGTTCAGCAAAGCGCTCAAAATAAATCCGGGCATTGCCGTCGGGACGATCCATGTAGAAAAAGCCGTATACCGGACACTGCAGGGCATGGGCCAGCACCCAGGGACCAATGGGGAAATCTGTCTCATCCCCCAAAAAGGGCAGACGGACGCGGGGACTGTCGACCGCCACCGGTGCCCGGTCTCCCACGATCACCACGAATTCCCCCTGATCGATCCGAGATTTCAGCATCAGGGCCGTATCGGCCCCGATCTCCTCCACCATGATCACCCGCGCACCATGCTCCCGGTTCAACGCTCGCATCACTCGATTGTATTTGCGGGCATTGGCGGTATAGATCAGGGCATTGATCTTCACCTCGGGATAGCGGGTAGCGAGGGCCCGGCCCACCTCCAGATTGCCGGCATGGGCCCCCACCAGCAGGGCCCCCTGCCCCCGGTCCAGCAGGGACTGGAATGCCTCCCAATTGGGCATTTCCAGCGCATCGGGATCCCCACCACCGGACCAGGCTTCCACTCGCTTGATGTTGGCGCGGACAAACTGCCAGAAATGCCGGAAGGTGGTTCTCCAGCCGGGCCGGGGCTGGCTGGGGTCAAAGGCATGCAGGCGGCGAAAGTAATGCATGGAGGCCCGGCGGGCACGGCCATTGAACAGCAGAAAATAGAGGGCGGCGGGAAACAGCACCACCGCCATACCCCGACGCCCCAGCAGGCGATAGGCCCAGACCGCCATGCGCATCCCCAACACGGTGCCCGGTTCCTCCACCCCGGCCCAGTGATCGGCCCGGCGCCCGGCCATCAACCAGCCGGGCCAACGAGCCAGCATCCCGAACACCAAGCGTACATGCATGGCCGAGATACGGACATTGTCCCGAAAGAGGCGAAAGGTGGAGCGGCTGCCGGTGTCATAGCGAACACCGGTTTCGATGAAACGTACCGCGGTGCCCCGCCAGAACAGACGCACCATGATCTCGGTATCGAAGTCCATGCGCGGCCCGACCCCTTCCTCATCCGCCACCGCCAGGCTGGCGGCCAGGGGGTAGATGCGGTAGCCGCACATGGAATCCCGGATCTGGAAACTCAGGGTTTCAATCCAGACCCAGACATGGGTGATATAGCGGGCAAAGACCCGGCCGGCGGGCACCGAGGCATCGTAGCGAGGCCGGCCGGAGATCAGGGCTTGCGGTTCGGCTCGGGCCGCGTCCAGAAAGGCCGGCAGGTCCGCCAGATCATGCTGGCCATCGGCATCCACCTGCAGAACATGGCTGAAACCGTCGGCCCGGGCTTGGCGCATGCCGCACAGCACGGCGATGCCCTTGCCCCGGTTAATGGCCTGACGAAGCAGGATCACATGGGGGTCGGCCTGGGCGATTTCCGCCAAGCGCCGAGCGGTGTCGGCATCATTGCCGTCATCCACCAGGTAACAGGGCAATCCCTGATCGCGCAACTGCGCCACCACCTCGGCCACCCGCTCGGGTTGACGATAGACCGGAACTACCGCACAAAAGGACAGGTTCATTGGGATGCTCCGAAAAACAGTCGGCCTTCGGAACACAGGGGGCCATCCAGTCCATCCAGGGTCAGACGCCAGTCCACCTGGCCATCGCGGGCTTCCAGGTGCAGGCAAAGCTCACAATCCGGCTGGATTACCCGTTGGAATTTCACCGAGCGCAGGCCCTGGAAGCCTCCATCGGGACAGAGATCCCGCTCGGCCAGTTGGCGGGCCCATTCCACCTGAACCAGGCCGGGCAACACCGGGTGGCCGGGAAAATGGCCCCGAAACCAGGGCAGATCGACGGGCACGGCCAGGCGGTATTCGGCCACCGGCCCCCTGACACGCTCGCTCAGTATGGGTGGCAGACTCATCAGGCCCCCTCCTGAAACAAGGCCAGCAGATCAGCCCGGCGCAGCTTGCCCATGGGATTGCGGGGCAAGGTTTCCAGGTAGCGAAAGCGTCGCGGCAGAGCAACCTCGGTGAAACGGGTGGCCAGTTGCGCCCGCAACTGCCGCTTGAATTGCCACTTGCCCAAGGCCTCCAGGGCTTGCTGACCGACCTCACTCAGGGCCAATACTGCTGCCGTGGTCTGCCGCTCGCCGTTCAGGCGCAGCACCGCGGCTTCCCGGACCCAGTCGCTGGCTTCCAGGGCAGTCTCGATTTCGGCCAGTGAGATACGGCGATCCTCGATCTTGATCACCCCGTCACTACGCCCCAACAACTCGAATCCGCCTGCGGAATCCAGCCGCCGCCGAGCCCGGTCACCCGTATCCAGCCATTCATGACCAGTGGCCGGGGATCGGACCTGCATGGGCCCCGGCTCAGCGTCCGGGAATGCCAGCTCGACGCCGGCAAAGGTCTGCCAGTGTGCATGCTCGGGCCGTCCCTGATCACGGAAAGCAATGCCACCGGTCTCGGTACTGCCATAGACTTCCCATACCGCCAGGGGGTCCAGGGCCCGGTGCAGGGCCAGGGAGGTGGAAGCGGGTAGCGGCCCGGCAGAAGAAAACACGCCATCCAGCCGACCGGCGGAAGCCACCAGAGCGGTATAGCCCGGCCAGCGTTTGAGATGGGCTGGGCTGCTCACCAGGACACTGCGGGGGAAGCGATCGATGGCAGCGGCAATTCGGGGGGGCTCCAGCAGGGCCAGCTCCGGCACGGGCCGCCCGGCTACGAAGGGCCAGAGCAAGCGAAACAGCAAGCCATAGAGATGGAAATGGGGCACCGTGGCCACCACCGCACTCGCTTCAAGGAGATCGCCCCAGGCCTCCTGCAACACCAGCAGCTCGTCTTCCAGCTGGGCCAGGGTCTTGTCCACCCGCGTGGGCTCACCGGTGGAGCCGGAGGTAAACAACAGCAGGCGAGCCTTGCGGGAAAGCTCAATGGGCGTATTCACCGGGGCTCCCGCCGCCACCGCCACATCCCGGTCGTCCGCCAGCTCGGGGGCCCCACTGACCAGACCCCGCTGGTCATCCACCAGCTGTCGCACCGCAGCCACGCCACTGTGAGGGGGGAGCACGGGGGTTGCACCGGCCGCCAGCACCCCCAGCACAGCGGCCAGGAACCGGGTGGCGTTGTCATCCACCACCAGCCATTGCTGGCGGGAGTCTTCGGACACGTTACGTCGGACCTGCTCGACCATGGACCGCAACAGACCCAGGGAATGGCCTTCGGCCTCCGGATGCCAGCTGATGATTCGCCCTGTATCGGATTGATTCAGGGCGGCGGTTAGCTGAGTGGCAATGGTCATGGCGCTGACCACCGGCGCCGCTGATGCTGACGAATACCGTACTCAATGGCAAACAAGGTGGCCACCAGCAAATAACTGATCAGGCCGTTATAAAGCCCCCAAAGCCAGTCCGGTGCCCACAGGGCCGTGGCCAGGGCGACCAGGCTGTTGGCAAACAGAAACAGGCTCCAGACCCGGGTAACCTGGCGGGTGTAGGGGATGGCCTCCGGTGGAAGTTTCCCCTCCCGCAAACGGGCAATCCGTTCCACCAGGGGACGTTCGCTGAACAGGGAGGAAAAAAACAGGCTGAACACGGCCAGATTGGCCAGGACCGGATAAAAACGAATCCCCAGCATGAAATCCAGTTCCAGCCAAAGCGGTAGGGCCAGCAGGATCCCCAGTATCACGACCAGACTCCCTTGCAGGATCAGTGTCTGCCGATGAAACCATCGGGCGGACAGCAAGCGAAGGGTCATCAGACCCAGCAGGACCATCCAGAGCGTACCCACTTCCCAGAAGCGGATTCCGGCAATCACTGCCAGGGGATACACCGCCAGGCCAATGCCAGTGATCGCCGGAAGGGGGTTCTTCATGGCATCAGGCCAGCAGCTTCTCCATGGCGCGAATGACATCATCCACGGTACGCACGTCCTTGAATTGCTCCGGCTTGATCTTCTGCCCGGTGATTTCCTGCAGCTTGATTACCAGATCAACCGCATCAATGCTGTCCAGCTCCAGGTCCTCATAGAGATGGGCCTCGGGCTGGATGTCGCTCTCATCAATCTCAAAATGGTCGATGAGAATGCGCTTGATTTCATCAAAATCCACGGTTGCGCTCGCCATGATTCACCCCGCTCCATTGGCCCGTGCCGATTCAATGAATCGGGCCAGGTTCTCGATACTGTAAAAATGTTCCCGAGTGTCTTCGGAGGTGGCATCAAGACGTACATTGTATTTCTTCTGCACCGCCACACCGATCTCCAGTGCGTCAATGGAATCCAGTCCCAGGCCATCGCCGAACAGGGGCGCCTGGGGATCGATATCCTCCACGGCAATATCTTCCAGCTCCAGGGCCTCGATCAGCAATTCACGCAACTCTGTCTTCAATCCAGACATGCTCTTTACCCTCAATCCACGCGGTATGACTCAGCAGTCCTTCCAGGACCCATGCGCAAGTCACCCGGCGGAGATTCTGTTAAATCGGCAAGACCTGTGCGGCTCCCCGGCGATCTCGCGTAGCAAGTCCAATATACGCGCCCCTCGCCGGTCTCCGAACCCCTCATATGAGGGGTATGCGGTCCCCAAAAGCCACCCAGCTCCCTCGGACAAGGCGCGGAATTCTACAAGAGCCCAAGCTCACGTTCAAAAAAGCGCTTCAGTCCCTGGGTCAGTCGTCTTACAGCCAGGCTCTCTTCCAGTCCTTCCACCTCGGCGAAGGCGCTGAGGGGGCGCGCCTCCAGGACCCGAATCTTCAGTGTCCACACCCGATCCGGCACCCGATACCAAGGAGTCCCCTTATTCAGGGTGGGCGGCGTGCATTCCATGACCACCGGCATAATCGGTGCGCTGCTGGCCAGAGCAATTCGGGCCGCACCCCGGCGAAAGCGCAGGGGCTCGCCGGGCACGGTACGGGTCCCTTCTGGAAAAACGATAAAGGGTTCGTTTCGGGTGTTGAGGCGCTCAGCAGCGGTAGCCACCACCGATTCGGCCTCGGCATTGCTTACATAGCCCGCCGCACTCACCATCAATGCCAGCACCGGATTGCGCCAGGCAGACTGTTTGACCACGCAATCAGCCTCGGGTAACCGGGAGATCAACACTACCACGTCAATCAGGGTGGGATGCTTGACCGGCAACACCAGACAGCCCCCCGATTGGGCCAGCAAATGCTCGTTTTCGATCTCGAAACGCCCCAGACCCAATTTCTCGATCTGCCATGGCACGGTGGCAAAGCCCCAGCGAATCAGACCGCGGACCCGGCGGCGGCGGGCTTTGGCGCTTCCCGGGATCAGCAGCACCAGGGGAAGCACCGCCAGGCTCATAACCACACCACCAAGACCAAAGCTGAGAAAGACCCAGCCTGTACCCAGGCTGCGGTAGATACGTTCAAGCGGCCACATGAACCGGCTCCAGCTGCCATGCCCGTCGCTCGCTACGCCAATCACCCCTGCCCTGTGGCCGAACCAGCCCCGTCAGCATGGATTGCAGAACGGCCGTTTCACCGGCGGGGTCACCTGGTGGCACGGCACGCCAGGCAAGACGAAACAGGGGGCCGGCCTGGGTGTCTTCCTTGGGCGCAACGCGCAAGGCCAGACAGGCGACGGGGGCGTCCTCGGGCAGATAATGGCGATAAAAGGCCGGTATCGACTGCTCGGCCCAGACCATCAGGCAGTCCCGCTGGGAAACCGCTGCCTGCACGGCAGTTTCCAGCAAGCCCGCAGGCAAGGTATCCAGCCCCGCCGCCACTGCCGTAGCCGGCTCCCGATTTTTGCGGGCAATGGAATGCAGCCCCAGAATGGCGTTGTGGACGGAGAGAGAAAAGTCCCGGGGTGACAGCGGTTCGCCTTCGGCCAATGACTGTAACAGTGAATAAGATCGGGCCAATTCGCCATGCCGCGAAGCGAACACCATGGGCGCATGATCATCGGCATCATGCAGGGTGTCTTCCATCACTCGAAACACCATTCGCGCCATGGGGCCCAGACGACGACGCTGCATGGCAGGCAGAAAACTGACGTCGGCACGCTCCTCGCCAGCGGGTGGCCCACCCCGCTCGATCCAGGCCAGCCAGTCCTTATGGCTGCTCATGCCGGGCGCCCAGGCTTGCCAGTCACGCAATCGAAAATCGATCTCGGTCGAATTATTGTTCATGGTCCGCTTGCCAATCCCCATCCAAGATGGCGATAGTGTAAAGCCTGTTTCCCCTTTCCGCTGAATGGCGACCCTAAAAAGACCGTGCAATGAGCAATCCGGCCCCAGGCAAACCCACTCCCCTGCTGCAGTTATCCGGGGTTCAAAAACAATGGCCGGGACGGCCGCATCCCGCCCTGAACGGGCTCGACCTCACTGTCGCCGAGGGCCGCATCCTGGGGCTACTTGGCCCCAATGGGGCCGGCAAGACGACCTTGTTATCCGTGCTCATGGGCCTGACACCCGCAGATGCCGGTCGCTTTGAGCTGGATGGCCAGCCCCTGGACCGGCGACGCACCGCCTTGCGGCGTATCGCGGGCCTGGTGCCTCAGCATATTGCCCTCTACCCCAGTCTCAGCGGCCAACAGAATCTGGACTTCTTCGCCGGCCTGCTCTGGCGTCACCCCAGGGAACGGCAGCGGGCCGTGGACCGTTGTGCGGCCATTGCGGATCTGGGAGAAGCCCTGAATTACCGGGTGGAACAATACAGTGGCGGGCAGAAGCGACGGCTGAACCTGGCAGTGGGACTGCTGGGGGAACCCCGACTGCTTTTGCTGGATGAACCCACCGTGGGCATCGATCCCCAGTCCCGTCATTTCATACTGGAATCCATTCGCCGGCTTTGCCGGGACGAGGGCATGACCGTGATCCACACCACCCACTACATGGAAGAAGTGGAACAGCTCTGTGACGATGTGGCCATCATGGATGAGGGGCGCGTGCTGCTCAATGACAGCCTGGACCAGGCACTCCGTCAAGCCCGCGCCCTGGGGCGACTTCAGCTGCGCTTGGAAGGGTCGGCACCCAATTCACTGCTCGCGGCCTTGCGAAAAGAAGGCATCGTGGTGGAAGCAGTACGCGACCATGAACTGTCCCTGAGCCTGGCCGAATGCAACCTCAGTCTGTCGGCCATCACCGAATTGATCGAAGCACAGCAACAAGTCATCAGCACCCTGCGCTTTGGGGCCAGCCTGGAAACCCTTTTCCTGTCACTCACCGGCCGGGCCCTGAGGGAATAAGATGCATCGACTGATCTCATTGATCTGGAAGGAATGGCAGGTGCTGGCCCGGGACCCCCATGGCCTGGCGGTACTGTTTCTCATGCCGGCGGTTTTCATCCTGGTCATGTCGGTGGCCCTGCAGGATGTCTTTGCGCCGGATGGCGAGGAAATGGGACAAGTCGCTGTGGCCGACCCCATCCCCGACGCCACCGCGGAAAGCTTTCTCGATCACCTGTCAAAACGAGTCCTGCTGGTGACTGTGGACGCCAATGATCCCCTGGCCCGGGATGAGGTACGCCTACAGCTGGCAGCGGATTTTGGAGAACGACTGACGGCCCTGGTTGAAGATCCCGGTGAAAATCCCGCTCCCGCTTTGGACCGCTTGGCGGACCCCGGCGTGGATGGCCGTTCTCTGCAAGTCATCGATAGTGCCATCCAGATGGCATTGGGCGAAGCCCTGTCGGAGATGGAAGGTGACGGGGAAGTGGCCGACCTGCTGACCCAACTGGATCGCCACGCCATTCGCGGTCTGCGGCCTGGCCAGGCAGATCCCACCACCACCCTGAGCTCGGTGCAGCAATCGGTTCCGGCCTGGCTGGTCTTTGGCATGTTTTTCGTGGTAATCCCCCTGTCCACGGTACTGATCGGGGAACGCCAGGAAGGCACCCTGGACCGGCTACGCCTCATGGGGGTGGGTCCGAGCATTCTCCTTTTGGCCAAACTGCCGGCCTACTTTCTGGTCAACCAGGTCCAGTTGCTGGCCATGCTGGCGATTGGCTTCTGGATTGTTCCCCTGGCGGGCGCCGAGGCCCTTCAACCGCCGATTCATCTCACCGCCCTGATACTGGTGGCCTCCATTACCAGTCTGGCCGCCATCACCTTTGCCCTGCTGGTGGGCGTTATTGCAAAAACCCATATGCAGGCCACCACGGCCGGCGGTGTCTTCAATATCCTCTTTGCCGCCGCCGGGGGCATCATGGTGCCGCGATTTGTCATGGCGGATACCATGCAGTCCGTGGCGTGGCTCTCTCCCATGGGCTGGGCACTGGATGGTTTTCTGGCCGCCTTTCTGCGCGAGGACGCCCTGTCCGTAATATGGCTGCCGCTGCTGGGGCTTTCCCTGTTTGCCCTGCTCTGCTTCCTGTTGGCGGTGGGCATCATCGCCCGCCGCCACTAGCAAGCCCAAGCCCCGTTTGCTGTCGGCTTTTTGATAAACTGCCCATTGACCACTGGCAGCAATGTCCACACGGCGGAGAAGGGAATGTCTGGCTCTCAGGATGATCAATTCAAGCAATCGCTCAAGGAACTGATCCTGGAGGAGACCGGCAAGGACGAACTGAGCCCGGAACAGATCGCCGATGACGAGGCCCTGTTCGGGCCGGACACTTCCCTGGAACTGGATTCCCTGGATGGCCTCCAGGTATCGGTGGCACTGAAACAGCAGTTTGGTGTCGAGCTTAATGACAGCAAGCGTCTGCGCCGCGTGATGGCGAATATCAACACCCTGGCCGACTTCCTGCGCCCCGACTGATGCCCAAGCCAATCCACCCCGTGCACATCGTGGGCCATGCCATGGCCTGCCCCCACAACGACCCGGCTGCCGCCTTCCAGGCCGGTGCTCCGCCCACCTGGACCCCGCTGCCGGTTCCCGGCTATCCGGGTGTGGAACGACCTTACGGCTTCCTGCACCAGCGGGAAGCCCCCGAACAGGCCCTGGACCGGCTACTGGATGAAGCCTTGAGCCGGGCTGGCTTGAGTGCGGCGGAACGAGTCCAGGCCCCGGTTCTCATGGGCACCTCTTCGCTGAATATCGGCGAGAATGAAAAACGCATCATCGAGCAGCTGCATCAGAGCGATTCATCCCCCGCCCTGGAAGATGCCCGCTGGGGTTTCATGCTGGATCAGTATTGCCAGCGCCACGGCCTGGAAGGTCCCCAGACGACCTTCAACACCGCCTGCAGCTCCAGCGCCAACGCCCTGCTTTACGCACAACGCATCCTGAGTCTGGATCTGGCACCCGCGGTGGTGGTCATCGGCTTTGAAGCCTATAACGGCATCAGCTTTGGCGGCTTTCATGGACTAATGCTGCTGTCCCCGCAAGACTACCGTCCTTTCGATCCTTCTCGGCAGGGCATCATCCTGGGGGAGGGGGTGGCTGTGGCCGTGCTACGCCGGGACGACAAGGGTGCCGTAGCACGGTTGGAAGGCGGCGACACCGCCATCGACTTCACCGGCATCACGGTGGCTTCGGAAGACAGCCTGGCCCGTGTCATGCGCTCGGCCCTCGATAAAACCGGCAATACCCCGGTGCAGGCGATCAAGGCCCATGGCACCGGCACGGCCGGCAATGATCAGGCGGAAGCCAACGCCATCCACCAGGTATTCGGTGAGCAGGCACCCCCCTACTTTTCCCTCAAGGGCGGTCTGGGACACAGTCTGGGGGCCTGCGGACTGGTGGAACTGCTGAGCTTGAGCGTCTGCCGCGACAGGGGGTTTCTGCCCGCCTCTCTGGGCTACGGCGACCATCCCCCGCAGACCCAGGAAACCGCAGAGGAAGAGGAGATCGAGTCACTGCCCCTGCTGCCCCTGGATACACAGCAAGCCTGGCCGGAACCCGGACGGCTGCTGCTGAACTATTTTGGTTTCGGCGGCAATAACACCAGCCTGGTGGTGACCCTGTGAGTGCGCCGGCCATCCAGCAATTCCGGGTCCTGGCAGCCGGCCAGTTCAGTCGCCCACTGGACTCGCCCGAGGGACAGGACCTGCGAGACCTGTTCAAGACCGAAGGCCTGCCCCCCATTCGACGGGCCAACCGTTTCATTAGCCTGGCGGTACTCGGGGCCCATCGTTGTCGGCGGCATTACTCAGGCAAGCTCCCCGATGACTGTGGTACCTATCTGGCCACCGCCCACGGCAGCTTCACTGACACCGTCCGGCTATTGGAAGACCAGGTACAGCGCCATTTGCCCATCACGCCCTTTCGTTTCGTGAATGTATTGAGCAATATTGCCGGCTTTCATGTAGCCGCCCATCTGGGAACGTCCGGGGAAAACCTGGCCATTGCTCGCTTGAAGGGGGCGTTTGATGCGGCACTGGAAACGGCAGCCATGGACCTGGCCTTGGGACAGACTGACTGCGCCATGGTGGGTGGCGTAGATGAAGGCGACGACGACCTGGCATTGCACCGCAGCCGCACCAAGACGCCGGAAGGCCGCATACCCGGAGAAGGCAGTGGCTGGCTTCTGCTCACTGCGGATTTGCATCAGGAAGGGGCCCTTCTGCAACATGGCGGCGATTATGGTGATCCATCTGTGCTGGCCGATGCCTTGCACGATGCCCGGCCGGACTGCTTGGCAGTAGGCACCTCGGCCGATCGCCACCCGGCTTCCTTGCAGGCCGCCTTCCCGAATTATGCGGTGTGGGACTACCACCAGACCCAGGGCTGGATACTGAGCAACCCGGCCATGGCCTTTGCCGAGCATATCTGTAACGGCGCCGGACGACTGGCCCATATCGATCAGACCGGCCCCCAGGGTCAATGGCGGCTATGGCTGCTGGATCGTTAAGGGGCCACCGATCCCGATTCAGAGCTGGCGGGCAAGATGTTTCAGTGCCCGCCCTTCCTGTTCGGCGCAGCAACGTAGCTGCTCGGGCAAACCCCTGAGCTGACCCGGGTCACCACTTTTCACGTAACGCGCGCCTTCCAGGGCAAAGTCGCGCCACTGTTCACCCGCCTCGGCCATCAAGGCCGCACTGTCTTCCAGGGCCGGAGACTGCATCCAGTCAGCCGCTTCCTGGAGGAAAGCCGCATAGAGGAAACGGAAGCCACCACCACCGGTACCGATTTCTTCCTGCATGCGAATGATCTGGGCCACATAGAGCTGCTTTTCGCGATCCTCCAGGGATTTTCCCGACAGCTTTTCCAGACGCTTGGCCAGATGACGGATCCCCCGCAAGCCGATCCAGGGTACCGGCGAGTAACGCATCATGTTGCAGCTGCTGCGAATGGCACGGCGGGCGATTCCCGACCAGTCCAAATGCTTGGGGAAATCCTCGGGATAGTAGATCAGACCCTTGGGCGCAAAGGGCCCCCGGGCAAAACGAGCCTTCATCAGATCCCGCCAGGGCGCCCGCACCGGGTGATCAAAAACCGGGTCACTGATCAGATAATCCTCCCCTTCCCGCCCATAGACGATCAGATTGTGGGCGTTGAAATGAAAGCGCATGTCCCGGGGGAAATAGGGCAGCCAGTACACCGAGGTCTGCAAGCCCACCGGGCGACCCTCGGCCAGATGGTCATCCAGGGCCTGCATGCCCGCCACCGGGTCCCGGAAGCGTTCCCGGTGCATGGTCAATCCCAGTCGCTTCTCCAGACCTCGAACCACCCGGCCCGGTGGCATGCGATAAGAAGTGAGGGGCTGTTGATTAACTCGAACCATGGGCAAATGGGCGAAGGTAAAGGCCGCCGAGAGCCCAAAGGCTGCCGGCTCACTAAGAGGCAGGCCCGCATGCCCCAGCAGACGGGCCATGACGCCGGTCTCACAATGAGCGGCATGTTGATGCTCAAAGGTGGGCACGCCGATCAACCCGGGGGAATAAGTGTCTGTGGCCACGGCTGCCATCTCAGGGCTCCTGTTTCAACTGTTCGGTATCCATGTCCAGCACCTCGGCATAACGTCGTAACAGCCGGGGTGACAAACGGGAAAAAGGCCCGGGGCGCAAATGCCGGCGCACGCGCCAGCTCATGATGCCCATGGCCTGGGCGAGACTACCCGGATCCAGGCGGCGCTCGTACATGTAAAAGGCCAGAGGCGATGCCCGCCCGGCCTGGATCGCCGCCCGGGCTTCCCGGGCCAGTCGCTGGAATTCCGCGACCGCCGCCGTGGTCACGACCTCCTCCACCTTCCAGCCCTCGGACGGGATCATCCGATAATGGCCGGAGGCATCCCGGCGATAGACAGCCTTGTGCTCACCCTCCAGCACCCGGTTCTCTTCCGATGCCAGCTCGTCCTCCGACCCCCCGACATCCGGGGGCGATACAGAGGCCTTGTTGTTGGGGACATCACTGACCATGATCAAGCCACCGTCAACTGCATCCAGCAGCTGGTAAAGCGCCCGCTTTCGGGCACAAAACAGAGAATCTTCTGACCGGACTCAAGCTGACCACTGGCGGCGAGCTCTTCCAACATGATGAAGATGGAAGCCGCCCCCGTATTGCCGCGCTCCGCCAGATTGGTAAACCAGCGATCCTGGGGAATCTCCGTCCCCACCCGGGCCATACCCTCAGTGAGAGGGCCCCGAAAGTACTCCGAGGACATATGGGGCAGGAACCAGTCCACGCTGGAAACATCCAGGCCCCGACGAGCACAGACCCGGGGCAGGGTCTCATCCACGGTCTTTTTCACCACTTCATCATTGAGCAGACGAACATCCTGCTTGACCGCCATTACCGAATTACGGCCCAGCGCTTCAGGCCCTCCAAACTCCCGCCAGCCCTTTAGATAACCAGCCTTATTCTTCTCGGCACCGGCATACATGCAAACCGGCATATCACCGGCATGGGACGTGGAATCGATCCAGTCAATCCAAAGATTCACCGGTCCCGGACCGGGACGGTCTGATAGCAGCATGGCGCCTGCCCCGTCCGAGAGCATCCAGCGCAAAAACTCCTTTTCAAAGGCCAGCTCCGGACGTTGGGTCACCGCTTCCGCCCTCTCTTGGGCCAGCGCCTCTGCCTCCGCCTGAAAATGGGCCGACCGCATCATCAATGAAGACGTCTCGGACCCGGTGGCCACGGCTTGCCGGGCTTCACCCACCGCCACCGCCAGCCAGGCCTGTTTCAAGGCCAGGATGCCGGCGCTACAGATGCCGCTGGTGGACACGGTTTCGCAGGGCCCCGCCCCCAACTCACCGTGGACCATGACGGCATGGGAGGGCATCAGCTGGTCCGCCATGCTGGTACCACAGGCCAGAAGGTCCATGCCCTCGGGATCAAACACCTTGCCATCCAGACGCCGAATAGCCTCGGCTGTCAGCTGGGCATTGTTCCAGCGGGGCTCACCGTTTTCCGAATCCAGCACATAGTGACGACGGCGAATACCGTTCTGGCGCAGAATCACCCGCCGGGCCCGGGAGGGCCGATCACCCACCTGGCCCAGAACCTTTTCCATGGCGTCATTCGTCACCGCTTCACCGGGCATGAAGCGGCTCAAACTGGTAATGCAGACCTTATTCACGACAGAACTCTTCCATTCTCTCCCGGCCAGCCCCGGAAGGCTGTTCCAGACGTTGTTGTTTGTCTTTCAGGCGGCGGGCCAGCAGCGGCCGGGCCAGGGCCTGGACCAGCAGACTCATCGGCACCACGGTCACGATCATCAGCACCAAAAAGATCATGTAGAGATAGAGCACCGGATAGCGTCGACGCTGCCCGGGGCGACCTACGGCCCGAATCAGCTTCCCCCATAACTTGAAGCTACGATGGCCAATGGCCTCACTCATGATGAAACGACGGTCCACCCTGGCAGCCTCCAGGCCGGTCAACATGGCCTTGCCCTGCCGTTCCTCGTCTCTCGACAGCGCATCCAGCAGGGCATAGCCAAAACGCCGGGTGCTCCATATCTGGGATTCATGCAGGCCAGCGGGCGGCAAGCGCCCATTTGGTGACCCGCGCCGACCCGTCAGCATCCAGCGGGGCGTGGTAATAAAGGTGGCCAGAGGCGGCCCCGGGTCCACCAGGGCCACGTGGTCACAATGCCGAGCCCCGGCCTCCGCCAGCAGGGACTTCATCTTTTCCTGGGCGGTCAACCACATATTGCGGCAGGCCGTCACCGTGACCACCGGGGTATTGTGCAGGATTCGTCGGCCCTGTTGGGAACGCAGGAAACCGGTAAACGGCAAACTGGGTGACAAAAACCAGACCTGATAGACCATAATCACAAGGTCAAACTGCTCATCATCCAGCAGCAGGGGGTCCATCTCCGGGGGCAGCAAATGCACCGATTCGGGAAAGACATCCAGAAAGCGGGTCACCGTCCAGGGGAAGGGATACGCGACCTTGGGGCGCAGGCGGCCATGGACCACGTCCACCTCGCTGCTGGCTTCCAGAGGTTCAATCAGGGATTGCGCCACCTGATCGGTTTGCCCACTCTGTGACCAGTAAACCACCAAGACCCGTTTGCCCATATCTGCTTTTTGCCCCAGAGTTCGTCATCGTCCAAAGACCGCCAAGCGGCGACCATGCCGTCAGCGGCCGAATTATAAGTCAAATACAATGGTCGCCACAGGCGCAGTGTAAGCGGCCTGGAAATAACCCCAAACCCTCCAGACGGGGGGTAGGAAGAGACTTGCCATACAAGGATCATGCATGCATGCGATGTTTTGCCCTCATATTGGCCTCGGCATTGACCCTGACCAGTCCAATGGTCTGCTCAGGGGAGGACGCCGCATCCAATGATACCCAAGGTGAAACTTCCCGCTGGGCCGGGGGCACACTGGAATATGGCATCGGACTGACCCGGCTCGCTTTCCCCCATTATCCCGGATCGGATCAGAGCCACACCGTGATGATGCCCTTCCCCTACCTCACTTATTACAGCGAGCGGGTGGAACTGGATGGCAGCGATCTACAGGGTCGGCTTTGGCAAGGCGATCGCTTCGGTCTGGATATCAGCAGTGGTGGGGCCCTGCGGGTGGACGCCGATGACAATGAGGCCCGGGAAGGCATGGAAGATTTGGGATGGTTGGGGGAAATCGGCCTGGCGCTCAGATATTCTCCCCGCTGGACCCCAGGGAATCCGGATACCTGGCAGTATCGTCTCTCACTGCCGCTGCGCCAGGCGGTGGAACTGGATGGCAGCAGTCTGAGCCGGACCGGCTGGGTCCTCTCCCCCAATGCCGAAGTCCAGCGGGATTTCCATCTGGGACCACATCAATGGGAGTTTCAGGGACGACTCAGTGCCCGGTACGGTTCCACCGACTACCATCAACACTTTTACGGGGTCCCCCTGTCCGCAACGACACCGGACCGACCGGCCTATCAGGCCGAGGAAGGCTTTACCGCCTATGTGGCCTCCATGGGCCTGGCCTGGCGCCAGGGTCCTTGGTGGTTGGGGGGCTTTGTTCGGCATGAAAATTTCAGTGACAGTGTCGTGATCGACAGCCCGTTGTTACGAGAATCCAGGCAACAATCGGTGGGCGTGTCTGCCGCCTATATCTTTGGAAAACGTCGTCTATAACTCTTGGGGAAATACAACATGATGCCCAGTTCCAAAGGCCGCATGCGCGCGGTCGAGGCCAAATCCTATGCCCAGTTTCTGGCCTTCGGCCCTTTCGCCTTTCAAGCCACCGTGGTTATGCGGGACTGTGGCCTGCTGGCCGCACTGGATCAGGGCGAGGGCGGCCACAGCCTGGCAAGCCTGGTGGATGACACCGGTCTGAGCGAGTATGCCGTGTCGGTTCTGCTGGATGTGGGCCGCAACATCGGCCTAGTGGAACGGGACGATGAAGGGTGCTTTCACCTGGGCCGGGTGGGTTTCTTCGTTCTGCATGACGAGATGACCCGGGTGAATATCAATTTCACCCGGGACGTGGCCTATCAGGCCCTGCCCTATCTGGAGGCATCCCTGCGGGAATCCCGTCCGGCCGGTCTCAAGACCCTTGGGCCCTGGAAAACCATCTATGAGGGTCTGACCCAGTTGCCCGAACCCGCCCAGCAGAGCTGGTTCGAGTTCGATCACTACTATTCCGATCAGGTCTTCGACCAGCTACTTCAACTGGTCTTCCAACGTCCCATTCGGCATTTGCTGGATGTGGGTGGCAACACGGGCCGCTGGGCATTGAAGTGCCTCAACCATGATCCCGGGATTAAAGTCACCCTGATGGATCTCCCGGGACAGCTCAAGGAGGCAAAAAAGAATCTGGAAGCAGCGGGTGTGGGGGATCGAGCCGACTATTACCCGGCGGATCTGTTGAAAACGGATACCCGCTTTCCCGAAGCGGCCGATACCATCTGGATGAGTCAGTTTCTGGACTGTTTTTCGGAACCGGAAATCGTCAGCATCCTGCAACGTGCCGCAGCTTCCATGGATGCAGACAGCCGGCTTTTCATTGTGGAGTTATTCCCGGACCGACAGGGCTTTGAAGCCGCCCGCTTCAGTCTGGATGTAACCTCACTCTACTTCACCTGCCTGGCCAATGGCAACAGCCGCATGTACCACTATGACCGTTTTCTCGAGCTGGTAAAGCAGGCTGGTCTGGTGGTTGAAAAGGAGGTGGACCTGCCTGCCGGTGGACACACTTTCCTCAGTTGTCGGCGAGCCTGAGCAATTACTGCATGCCACAAAAAAGCCACCCCGCCTGGGGTGGCTTTTTTGCTTGGGCCATTCAGACCCTATTGATATCGCGATCAGGGCTCGAAGCGGATCTCGGTGGTTTCGCCCACTTCAATGGCAGTATCCTGAACCTGCAGGAACTCGATGTCGTTGGCTTCTTCCGGATCATCCTCATCGGCCTCGCAGGTGAAAGCAGCCGTGTAGTCACCCACCAGCAGGAAGCCGATTTCGAAGAGGAAAATACCATCTTCGTTCATGGCCACACCGGAGGACGTTACGGGCGCATTGTCACTGCCTTCGCTTCCGGTTTCCGCACCATGGCCTTCATAGACATAAACGGCTGGGGTGCAAGCCTCATCGCCTGCCCAGCTGGCAGACACCGAACCGGCCAGGGTGCCCACCTCGGTATTGTCCACCAAACGCAGTGCCGGACGCAGGAAGTAATCATTGAAGGCTCCGCCGGGGCGATGCACGGACTTGCGCAGATCGAAGTCGATGGTGAAATCGGCAACATCATTGGCCGACAGGGTAAAGCCACTCACCAGACGCAGCCCACTCTGGGCGCCGCTGGGCACATACAGGGAATGGATTCCTCCGTCACTGGTTTCGATGTAGGAATCTTCAACACCCCGCTGGGCTTCAACGTTCAGCTGAATCCACTGATACTCACCGGCAGGCAGGCTTTCATCGTCCAGAATAACCTCATGGGCCTCGCCCTGAAGCGCCAGCAGATCAATTTCCCGCGGCTCATCAAACTCGAAAACCACACGGCCTTCACCGCTGTGCTGAAGTTCAACCCCGGTGAAGCGAACCACAACCGCTTCCGCTTCATCCACCGGCGCGTCAGTCAGACTCAAAGTAAGACTGGCATCATCATCGCTACTGCTGAAGCAAGCGGCCAGAAACCCAGCCGAACCCAGCAGCAGAGCAGCCATCGCGATGTTTTTCCCAAATACACTTGTCTTCATTCTTCATCTCCTGTTGCAGGCTGGAGAGGAATTTACCGGGAAGGGCCGATTGCCTGATTGACGCATCGACCCACCCGGGCTTTTTACTCGCTGTTCGGTACCTTCAACGGAGACACAAGCGAAACGGTTGACAAATTCCAGGCAAAAAATCACGGATACCAGCTTAAATGGACGCCGCTAAACCAACTGCGACCGAAGCCCTCGGTACGAGCCGCACCCAATTCCAGCTCCATATCCCATTGCCGGCCAACAGGAGTGAGGTAACGCAGGCTTAGTGTATCGCTGTATAGGCCATCCACGGCCGATTTGTCCCGGCCCAGGTCCAGCCCCAGCTCTCGCCATTCGTCGAAGGACCAACTTACACCCAGGCCATAGCGATGCTCGCTAAAACCCTGGGCCAGGGTCAGGGCACTGAGGCTGAGGTTCTCCACCCCCTCGCGGGTGGCCAAGGTGGCCGCGTCCTTGTCGTAGTCATACCAGGTGGCCGAAACACGCAGGCGCCAGTCTTCCCCCAGTTCGCGCCCAAAACGGAGCCCCAGGGAACGGCTTAATAGGTCAAAGTCCTCGGCCAGCTCTTCACCATCACTGCCCTCCCGAACGGGGGGCAGATCTACATGGTCCGGGGGCCCACCACCCTGGCCATTTGGCCCTGCAGCGGGGGCACCGGCGTGCAGGGTGACCCAACGAAAACCAGGCACAAGGCTCAAACGATAAGGCCCCGGGCGCCAACTCAGGCGGCCATTAAGGCTGTCACTGCTGATATCTCCGGAACGACCCCAACGTTCATACCAGCTACCCAAGCTAACGTTCTCATTCAATCGATGCCCCCCGCCCAGGCTCAGGCTACGGGTGTCCAAGGCCAGGTCGTCACTGTCTACCCGGGTCTGACCCAGGCCGGTATAAATATGGCTGCTCTCCCCCAGGAGTCGTTCCACAAGCAGATGACTACGCCAGGTTCCACCCTCTGATATCCCCAGAGAGGTATCCACCGCCCAATCCCCGGCCTGCAGTATCTGGGGCGTACTGATGATAAGAAACAGCAGAGCCAATGCCCAGCGGTGCATGGGCTGTCGTATTGGCGCAATCTCATCCATCATCCATACTCGCTTTGGGTGGCATATCGTGCATTCTAAACGAGCATTGGCAATTGATGCGGTGATATGTCAACCAATGGGAGACGCTAGTCGTTATATAAGGTACAGACCGCGAAAGGACGCAGGCATCCGACGGGATATGCGGGGAGAGGGTAAGTGAGCAGTCAACTGGATGCCTTTCTGGCCGAAGTGGAAATCCGTGCCTTCCGATTGGCGGAGCTACGGCTGGGGGATACGGACCAAGCCCATGACGCAGTACAGGATGCCATGTTCCGACTGGTCAGAAAATACGCCCACAAGCCCGAAGCGGAATGGCGTCCACTGTTCTTTCGCATACTGGGTAACCGCATTCTGGACATGCAGCGAGCGGCCACATTACGACGCTGGCTGTTTCTGGACAATGCCGACCCGGAGCGATCCGACCTGATCGCCACCACGGCCGGGCCCAGTGCACAGGAACCGGAACAGAGGGCCAAGGATGAGGATTTCTGGTGGGTGTTTGGGCAAGTGCTTCGGGACATGCCACCCCGCCAGCAGGAAACGGTGGTATATCGCCTCCTGGAAGGCATGGATGTCGCGGAGACGGCCCGGCACATGGGCTGCTCACCGGGCTCGGTCAAGACCCAGTACGCCCGGGGCATGGCCCGACTCAGAACACGATTTGGAGATAGGTGGGACCCATGAAGGAACGGGACATATTGCAGCAACGCTATCAACAGCGGATCGACATCACACCCACGTCGGATCGTCAACGACTGGCCAATGCCCGCCGTTCGGCCCTGGCCCAATCCAATCATCGATCCAGCCTCACCGCCCTGGGCCGCTGGAGTTGGATACCGGCTGGGGCAGCGGCCAGTCTGATGGTCCTCTTGCTATGGCCAGGAGAACCCGGGGAGCAGGACGCCACGGTAGATACCGTCCAGGCGGAAGTGGCGGTGGACGATCTGGATATCCTGCTGGCGGAAGAAGACCTCGACTTTTATGCCGAACTGGATTTCTATCTCTGGCTGGAGGAGGAAATGGATGAAACGTCCTAAAATCCCCCTCCTCGCCAGTGTGCTTCTGCTGACACCAGGGGGTGTCCTGTGGGCTGCGGAGGAGACCCCGGACCCGGCACTGCTGGAGTTCATTGGTGAATTCAGCGAGGCAGATAACGATCAATGGATTGACCCGACCCTGCTCCCTGCTTTGGAAGATAGTGGCATCGAGGCCGATGATGATGGCCAGGAGAACGATGATGAAAACGCGTAAACAGCCTATGGCAAAACCGGTCCAGGCACTGGTGCTTGTGCTGGGCCTGCTCACCGCTACCATCATTCAGGCAGGACCAAGCTGGGATGAACTGGATGCGGACCAGCGGGCATTGCTGGACCCAATGTCCGAGCAATGGGAGACCTTGCCCTCGGAAAGACGGGAGAATCTGGCGCGCGGGGCGGAACGCTGGCAGGCCATGGACGCCGAGGAACAGGAACAGGCCCGGGAGCGTTTCCAGCGCTGGCAGGGTATGGACCCGGAAGAGCGAGACGCCATCCGTGAACGCTATGCCGCTTACCAGGCCATGCCCGAGCATGCTCAGGAGCGGGTCAGACAGGCCTTTGAGCGCTACCAGGGCATGGACCCGGAAGAACGGGACAGAATGCGGGAGCGCTGGCAAGGCATGGATCCGGAAGAGCGTCGGGAGATGATCCGGCAACGTCGCGAACAGGCCCAGGAGCGTCGTGAACAGCGTCGGGAGATGCGCGAGGAGCGCCGTGAACAGGGCCGGGAACGGCGTGAGGAACGGCGCGACCGGAGAGGTGGCCCGGGTGGCCCCGGGGGCTAATAGAAACCCTTATTCAGATGCGCATCCACAAAGAATGCTGGATTGATACCCGAGAATAGCAACGGTATCCACGCCATCGGGGACTCTCTACCTCGGCAACTCGAACGAAGCCCAAGCCAGCTCATATTCCCCACAATTTTCAATCTGGAGGATCGAGCACATGGTGGGATTGGCCAGGGCTGTGCGCGACAAGGATGTCGCGCCCAGAGCGTCTCAGGGACGGATTCACAGCGTCCCTGGCCAATCCCACCATGTGGTCGAGCCGTGAAGCTTAAACAGAGACCAACACCCTCAGCTGGCTGTAGCTCGAACAGCATCGAATGCGGCTAACGCAAGGTATTCTCGACGTGCCCAGTTCGAACACGGGCCACCGTTTCAATGGTTCAAAGGCCTAACGTGATCAGGTCACACCCTACGAGGAGATTTACCTTTTGCCGGCCGGAGAAGAGTGGACTGCTTTCAGGGCTTCACGGCTCGAGTGCAGGGTGGGATGAACTGGCTTTGGCTTCGTTCGAGTTGCCTAGGTGGATCGTCTGGATAAAAAAAGCCCCCGATGCTCATGACACCGGGGGCGTTTTTTTTGGCAATGGATTGGTCTGGCTTAGTTATCCGCTTGGCGAACAAACTCCTCCATCCATTCCAGCTGCTCATGCAGCATGTGAAGCACCGACTCCCGGGCACGATAGCCGTGGGACTCCTCGGGCAACATGACCAGCCGGGCCGTTCCACCCAGACCCCGCAGCGCCTCAAAGAAACGCTCGGACTGCATGGGATAGGTCCCCGAGTTATTGTCCTCGGCCCCGTGGATCAGCAGGATGGGATTGTCCAGGGTATCGGCCGCAAAGAACGGTGACATGCCGATGTAGAGATCCGTGTCATCCCAGATGGTGCGCTGTTCACGCTGAAAGCCAAATGGCGTCAAGGTACGATTGAAAGCACCACTGCGGGCAATGCCGGCCTGGAAGGTGTCCGAGTGGGCCAGCACATTGGCAGTCATGAAGGCCCCGTAGGAATGCCCACCGATGGCCACCCGGTCCGGATCGGTCACACCTTGCTCAACACCGGCCTGCACCGCAGCCTCGCCATTCATCACCAATTGCTCGATGAAGGTGTCGTTGGGTTCCTGATCCCCTTCGCCCACCACCGGCATGGTAGCGCGATCCAGCACAGCGTAACCCTGGGTCAAGGCGAAATGAGGACCCCAATAGCTAAGACGATTGAACTCATAGGGCGAACCCTGAATCTGGCCGGCCGCATCGGCACTGCGATACTCCCGCGGATAGGCCCAGACCAGGGTAGGCAGCGGGCCATCCTCTTCCGGGTCGTAGTCGGCCGGCAGATACATCTGTGCCGACAGAGGCAGACCATCTTCCCGTTCATAGGTGATCAGTTCCCGGCTGACCCCCTTGAGCTCGGGCAAGGGATGCTCAAAGTCAGTAATCTGGCCGAGGCTGTCAGTAGCCAGGTCCCGCCAATAGTAGTTGGGTGGTGTATCCACCTGCTCACGCCGGGTCAGAACCACCGGTGTCTCGGCATCCAGCATGGCCACAACGGATTCATACCAGGGGGATTCGGAACGCCACAAGCGTTCGCTGTCTTTGCTGTCCAGTTCAAAGCGGTCCAGGAAGGGACGATCCCCCTCCTCCGATGCCCCGTCACCGGACATGAACAAGGCACCGTCATCCAGAACCAGTACGCGATGTCCTGTTTCGCCACGGCGGGTCATGGGTTCCCCGGGATCATTGTAACGATCCTCCCAGGAACGCTCCCAGAGCTTGCGGGGCTCGGTCTCAGGCTGGTCCGGTGCCACCTGCCACATGGTCTCGGCCCGGTTGTTGTACCAGCGCTCCAGAACCAGGGCGGTGCCGCCATCACCGAAGGTCACACCGCGGAAACGGTCACCCAGCTCGGCCAGGGCCACCGGCTCTCCGTCGAAGGGCGCATCCAGCAGATAAAGCCGTTCACGCACCTCCACCTCTTCCCGGGGATCGCCGCCATCCTGTGCTTCCGCCCAGAACAAGGTGGCATCGGCATCGCTGCGCCAGCTCACGCTGCGAGGCCCGGTCACCGTGGCATCAAAGGCAATGGGCAAATCATCGGCCAGGTCCCGGTCCACCACTTCATGAACCGCCTCTCCATCGTGGTCAAGAACCTCAATGGTGCGGGCAAAGCGAAAGAACGGCACCGAATAGGACCAGGGTTGCTGCAAGGTCTCCACCAGCAGATAACGACCATCCGGTGAAGGGGAGAAGCTGGAGATAATCCCGTCAGCCAGAATCGTTTGCTCGCCTTCAAGGCTCAGACGAACCAGTTCGACCTGAAAATAATGTTCAAACAGGCGCTCGTCGTGGGAATCTTCCAGCAAATCCTGATAGGTTCGCGCCGGTGCGGCACGACCCCGATTCTCCTGGACGATGGGCCCTTCTGGAACCCCGTCCGTTTCCAGGGCGGTGTCTTGGTCCGGCGCAACGCGGCGGACCAAGAGATATTCACTGTCCGGGCCCCACTCATAGGGCGTTCCCGGATAGGAGGCATGCACGTCCAGCTCGGACACCTCCCGAGCCTCGGCCGACTCGACATCAACAAGCCAGAGGGAAACCCGGTCCGGCGCCACCTGGGTGAAGGCCACTTGGCGGCCATCCGGCGAGAAACGGACATCACGAATACGGGGGCGATCGGGCAGACCGCTGACGGAACGGCTGACGCCCTCATCGATGGATTTCAAACTGAGATCCAGATAATAGTTGGGCCGACTGGGACCATGGTTTTCCGGATTGAAGCGAATCCCCGCCAAACGAAGCTCGGGCTCGGCCAGGTCCCGGATGGTCCGCAACGCGGGCCGTTCCATTAACAGCAACTGATCCCCTTGGGGGCTGAGACGCAGACTGGGTGTCAGTGGCGCGTCCACCAGGTCGATGATTTCCTGAGGCGGCTTCTGATAACTGGCCACCGACTCTCCCTGGGCCAGCACCGATAAAGGCACACAACAAAGGGCCACCATGAACAGACCGGCCACACCACTGCGAATAAATAACCCTCGTTTCCAAGACATAGACCTTCCTTTATCTTCAGACGATAAAATACCTGATCGATTACGATCGGTGGTTCACTGGAATTTTTTAACGAAATAGTTTCACGCCGGGGCGCTTGAAGAACAAGACCAAAATCATGCCCGCCACAAAACCACCGGCATGGGCCCCGAAGGCAACGCCCGCCTGGTCAGCAGGCGCAATCATGGACTGGAGCAGCTGAAATCCGAACCAGGCCCCCAACATGAGCCAGGCCGGCACCCAGACGAAGAAGATCACCACATAGGGCATGAGCAATTTAATCCAGGCGAAGGGGTGCAACATGAGATAGGCACCCAGCACACCGGAAATGGCCCCACTGGCGCCCACCATTGGGATGGTGGAATCCGGTGCCATCAATGCCTGGGTCATGGCGGCGGCCAGACCGCAGAGCAGATAGAAGACGATAAAACGGCCATGGCCCATGCTGTCTTCAATATTGTTGGCGAAGACATAGAGAAACAGCATATTACCGATGAGATGTAGCCAGCCCCCATGCAGAAACATGGAGGTGACAATGGTGGCCAGAGGCGCCACCACCAGATCCGGATGCCCGAAGGGCACCTGGAACAGGGCCTTGGGGATCAGGCCGAATTGATAAACCGCTTGCTGAAAACCGGGCTGGCCCAGACTGAACTGCCATAGGAACACCAGCACACAGCCGATCAAAAACACCCAGGTTACGATGGGTTTTCGATGGCTGGGGTTGTTATCGGCAATCGGTATCACAACTTACGGTCCTTTACGGCCATTTATCCCGGCTTCCCGCGCTGCCCATGTGACCATCGCCGGAGGAAATCGATCCCCCGGATGGGAAAATGGTTTAAAAACGGAGCTCAAGCGTTGTGGCGACGGTGGGCCAGCCAGGTGATCAAGCAATGTCCGGGCCAATAAAGCAGCACCGGATAGGCCACTATCAAGACCATTGCCCAGAGGGGATCCGGCATCCAGGTCTGTTCCATGCCGAAGGGCTGATACATCCAGTTCACATTGCGATGCGGCTCGGTGAAGAGCCAGGCCCCGATCACCCCAAAGGCTCCGATCAGGGATTGCAGCCACGGCCCGCGACGATCATAGCCATTGCGGCGGACCAACCAGACAAACACCAATGGCAGAAAGACGTGGTACAGAGAGGTGGCGCGGGCCAGCAGCGACAAGTCATCACTGAACATATAGGCCGTAAAACCGGTGACACTGTCGCCCAGCAGCAGGCCCAGGAAAAAATCCAGGCTCCAGCCCAGTCCCACCAGGGTCACCACACCCGCCTGGCTTGAGATCAGCAGGCGATTGCCGGCCCACAGGGCATAGAGCAGGATGAACTGAGCCAGGTTGCAGAGCCAGAAGAAGTTCTGGGGCCCCTGATTGTTCAGGATCACCGTCACCCAGAAAATCATCCAAAGGGTAAACCCCAGCCGCAACGCCAAGGGTATTGAAGGCTTTAACGGTGTAGATGCCATCGGCCATCCCCGCAACGCTCAGAATGAGTGGCGGGACCTGTATAATCCCGGCCTGATTCCCCGGAACAGATAAGCATCGGAGTACACCATCATGCAAGCGAAAATCGCAGTTGTCACCGGCGCCAACCGAGGCCTGGGTCTGGCCAGCTGCCGTGCCCTGTCGGATGCGGGCTACCATGTCATTCTTTGCGCCCGGGATTCGGAGCCCGGCGTGCAGGCGGTGGAAACACTGCAGCAGGAGAAGCGGTCAGTGGAGCTTCGGGTGGTGGATGTGAATCGGGCCGAACAGGTCAAGGACCTGGGCCGTTACATCCGGGAAAACTATGGCCGGGTGGATGTGCTGATCAACAATGCCGGCATCAACATCGAAAGCCGCCAGGCGGGTGGTGAGCGCTCCGCCAACCCCCTGATCGTCTCCCCCATGACCGTCATGGAAACCCTCAACACCAATACCCTGGGTGCACTGCGCATGATCCAGGCCCTGGCCCTGATGATGCCCGAGGGAGGGCGAATCGTGAATGTGTCCTCCGGGATGGGACAGCTGAGCGAGATGGACGGCGGCTGGCTGGGCTACCGCCTATCCAAGACTGCGCTGAACAGTCTCACCCGGGTCTTCGCCAAGGAATTGGAGGAACGGAGCATCCTGGTCAACTCGGTCTGTCCGGGCTGGGTGCGCACGGATCTGGGCGGCGAGCAGGCCAGCCGCTCCATCGAAGAAGGCATCGATACCATCATCTGGCTGGCCACCGACCCCGAGGTCACCGAATCCGGCGCTTTCTGGCGGGACCGGGCAAAGATCGATTGGTAGATGGGGTCAAGCTCACAATTGATTCCCGCTGAATGGTGACTTGATCTAGGTCATACATATATTAGCTTGTGCTGTTATCCTACGGCCCGGTCGAATTTTGTGAGGAAGCATCATGGATCAGTATGGCGACATTCAACAAAGCTTCGGACGCTGTCTGCGCGAAAACCCGAATTTCGTTGAGGACTTCTACCGTCGCCTGCTTTCCAGCCATGAGAAAATTCCGCCCATGTTCACCCATACCGATTGGCAGCTGCAGAACAAGCTGATCCGCCGGGGCATCAGCATGGCCATCACCTATGCCGGCACCCCAATGGCCGCCCGCCGCCAGATTGCGGATATCGCAAAAGTCCACAGCCGCGAGGGTCACACGCCGGTGGAACCGTCACTCTACCCCTACTGGATCCGAAGCCTGGTGGAAACCGTGGCCGAGAGCGACCCCCGCTATACCCCGAAACTGGGCCGGCGCTGGGAAGAAGCGTTGAAACCGGCCATTGAGATGATCATCAGCCAGTACTGAAGGCCACTCATGGGGGTACACTAACCACCATGAGAAAAAGCAGCACATCATGGCTTAGCTGGCGCAACCTGGAACGCTGGCAACTCATTCCCCTGCTGCTGGCTGCTCTGGCCGGCCTGGCCACCGGTCATTGGCAGACCGCACTGGTGGCCGGCTGGCAGGTGGCCATCTGGCCCCTGCTGGGCGCACTGCTGTTCACGGTATTTTTGAACCTGGATCTGAGGGGTTGGCAGCGAGCCCTGGTGGATCGACGCTTCCTGAGCGCGGTGGCCCTGATGAACTTCGGCATCCTGCCGTTGCTCACCGGCCTGACGCTCTTTTGGCTGCCGGCGGACCCAGTCATCCAATTCGCGGTCATCCTGGTGCTGCTGGCCCCCTGTACGGACTGGTTTCTGAGCTTCAATCTCTTGGGCCGGGGCAATCCGGAACGGGCCACGGCCGCCATTCCCTTGCTCCTGGCGGGGCAAGTGCTGACCATTCCCTTCTGGATAACCCTCTTTCTGGGGCCCGGCACACTGGAGGCATTCGGCCTGGAACGTTTCCTGGCCGTCTTCGTCGGCCTGTTTCTGGTCCCGCTGTCCCTTGCTCTGGCAGCCCAGCGACTCAATCGCCGCATCAAGGCCCTGGACCCGCTAATCCATGGCCTGCGGCATGCGCCACTGTTCCTGCTCATGGCGGTAATCTTTCTGGTCACGGCGGTGGAGCTATCCGACCTCTTGCATTCGGAACTGGGACAACTGCAACCTCTGATCTCGATCTTTCTGGGCTGGACTCTGGTGGCGCTGCTCATCGCCCTGGGCATCGGTCATGTGTTCCAGCTGGCGGTTCCCGCCCGTCGAACCCTTTGCTTTAATGCCGGCTCCCGCAATTCCTTCGTGGTGCTACCCTTTGCCCTGGCCCTGCCGGTGAAGTCCGATCTGGCCACGGCTGTTATCCTGCTCCAGGCCATGCTGGAATTGGGCTTGTTGATCCTGCTGACCCACTGGATACCGAGACTGATTCGATGAGCGAGCAAGACGCAGCAAACACCGTGACACCGCGCCGGCCTGTGGTCTTATACGACGGTGGCTGTCCCCGTTGTCGGCGGGAAATCGATTTTTATCAACGCAGCCGGGGCGCGGACGCGCTGGACTGGATCGACATCCACGCCGAACCCACGGCCTTGGCCGGCACGGGCATCCCCTGGGTGGATGCCATGCGCTACTTCCACATGCTGGATGGCGACGGGCGCTGGCGGGTGGGATGGGATGGCTTCATCGCCCTCTGGGCCGCCCTGCCCCGCTGGCGCTGGCTGGCCCGACTTGCCGCCCTGCCCGGGCTACGGCCCATCCTCTCCGGCCTGTATCGGCGCTGGGCGGATCGGCGCTTTCCCCGCCGCATGCGAGAATGCGACCTGGATTGAATCGGCCGAGTGTCCTAGCCTCCCTGTCCTTTCATGACAACACGGTTACGGCCCTTGGCCTTGCCCTCATACATGGCATGGTCAGCGTGACGTACGGCCTCGGTCAGATCACTGCCAGACAGTTGGGCCACGCCGATGGTGATGCGCACTGACAGCGGACCTGCGTCTGTATCGAAAGGCTCGGCCTCCACAATCTCGCGAATTTTCTCAGTCACCACCCCCGCCTGTTCCAGATCCGTTTCCGGCATCAGCAGCAGAAATTCCTCGCCGCCCCAGCGGCATAGGCAATCACTGGCACGAAGCTGGGATTGCACCCGTTTGGACAAGGCTACCAACACCTGATCGCCCACATGGTGGCCATGGGTATCATTAAGCAGCTTGAAGTGATCAATATCATAGAGCGCCAGAGTGATGGGCTTTTCGCTCCGCTTGCCCCTGGATTGCTCTGCTTTGACCACCTCCAGAATATGACGGCGATTGGCCAAGCCGGTAAGCGGGTCCTGACGCGCCAACTGCTGAATCATATCCAGAGCCCGGGACAGCTCCTGGTTCTTTTTCTCGATCCGCTCGCCACTGACCCGACGAATCCGATAGGCTCGCCAGGCCAGTACCGCGACCAGAGAAGCCAGCAGGAACAGCGCAAAACCCACGATACTGAGGATCTGACGATTCCTGAGGGTCATTTCCCGAAGCTCTGCATCCAGTTCCAAGTGTTCAATTCTTTGTTGCCGCTGCTCCGCCTGGAAAGCCTCTTCCGCTTCCAGAATGGCTTCCTGGCGCTGGGCATCCATCAACTCACTGTGGACTGAAAAATGGTCACGGGCATGTACCAGCGCTCTGGCATAGTCGCCAACGGATTCGTAGAACTCTGACAGCGCACGATGACTGTCCACCAGCTGCGGGCGTGCTTCCAATTCTCTGGACAGTTCCAGTGCAGCAATATAGAGCGCTTCTACCTGCTCCGGCTGGTCCAGTTTCAGGTACAAATCCGCCAAGCGATTGTAGGCATAGTGCAAGGCCCGAAAATGCCCGGAGCCTTCCAGGGTTTCGATACCCTGCCTGCAATACTCCACCGCCCGTTCCAGAGATTCCATACTGATCAAGGTATTGCAGATGTTGACTTGTTGATACGCGGCGGAGGTTGGGCGGTCCAGCTCCTGCATCAAGGCCAGGGATCGTTGGTGATACGGCAGGGCCGATTCGTAATCGCCATCGTCATTAAAGGTATTGCCGATATTACCCAGCATGATGCCGTAGCGACCCTGGTCCTCCAGTGCTTCATATCCTTCCAGGGCTCGATAGTAATATCGCCTGGCTTGCTCCGAATCACCCAGGCTGAAATGCAGGTTCCCAGCGGTATTGTTGGCAGCAGCCAGCAACACCTGATCCTCAATACCCTCTGCCAGGCGAAGCACGGCCTGATTCAGTCGCAAGGCTTCCTCGAAGTCACCTGCGTCCAGATAGACAGTGGCACGCACATGTTCGGCCTCGGCATGCAAACGTTCATCACCGCTTCTCAGCGCAAGCGCCTTCACAGCAGACAAGGTCATCAGGGCAGCTTCCCGGCGTCCCTGATCCCGCTGGATGTTGGCAATCTGCAGCAGGGCCTGAGCCTCGCCAGCAGGATTTTCCAGGGAACGGGCCAGTGCCAGAGCTTCTTCCAGCAAAGGCAAGGCCGCATTCGAATCACTTTCTTCGCCGGCATCCGTCAGCAGGGCCGAGACCGGCTCCGCCACCTGGGAGGCATGAGACTGATAGGGGAGAACAAGGAGCAGGCACAGCCACAGCAAGGTCATCGGTAAAACGCTGGCATTCATTGGCAACAGCTCCGCTCCCCGGGAAGAAATCATCTGGTCATCTTAAGGGTTTTCTATTCAGATATCTCGCAAAACACAAGAACCGTGGATTTTCAATCTTGCACATCCAGTCCCCAGTCGGTGTAATGCCTCCACCCCGGAGGGCCTAGCCATCCGATTTCCATTCAGCATTGCAACCAAAGAGTCATGATGGATAAAGCAGCCAGCCAGGAAAACATCACCCACCGCATCGCCGAGGAACTGGGGGTGCGCCCCGCCCAGGTCAACGCCACCGTCAAGCTGCTGGATGACGGGGCCACCGTGCCCTTCATCGCCCGCTACCGGAAGGAGGTCACCGGCAGTCTGGACGACACCCAGCTGCGGGAGCTGGAGCAACGACTGGGCTATCTGCGGGAACTGGAAGAGCGCCGGGCCACCATCCTGGAATCCATTGCCGAGCAGGAAAAGCTGACCCCGGAGCTGGAAAAGGCCATCAAGGCCGCGGAAAACAAAACCCGGCTGGAAGATCTATACCTGCCCTACAAGAAAAAACGCCGCACCAAGGGGCAAATGGCCATCGAGGCCGGCCTGGAACCGCTGGCCGATCAGTTATTCGAGGACCCGAGCCAGAACCCTGAAGCCCTGGCCGCCGATTACGTAGACGCCGACAGCGGCTACGGCGACACCGCCAAGGTGCTGGAAGGGGCCCGCGCCATTCTCTCCGAGCGCTGGGCCGAGGACGCCGAGCTGGTGGGCCGAATTCGGGAATGGATGCAGAAAGGTGCCTGGATTGAATCCCGGGTGGTGGAGGAAAAACGGCAGGAAGGCAGCAAGTTCCGGGATTACTTCGAACACGCCGAACCCCTGGCCAAGATCCCGTCCCACCGCTTCCTGGCCCTGCTACGGGGTCGCAATGAAGGCATATTGCGGCTCGACATCGTCGCCCCCGATCAACTGGAGAATGCCGAGCCGGCCCAGATCGAGGCCATGGTGGCGCGACATTTGGGCTGGTCTCACCAAAACCGGGCGGCGGATGACTTTCTGGCCGATGCGGTGCGCTTCACCGGCCGCATCAAGATCCTGGTCCGCCTGGAAACCGAGTTGACCAGCTGGATTCGGGAGCAGGCCGAGGAAGAGGCCATTCAGGTCTTCGCCGGCAATATGCGGGATCTGCTGCTGGCCGCCCCGGCCGGTGAGAAAACCGTCCTGGGTCTCGACCCGGGCCTGCGCACCGGCTCCAAGGTGGCGGTGGTGGACACCACCGGCAAGCTGGTGGAAACCGCCACCATCTATCCCCACGCCCCCCAGAAACAGTGGCAGCAGTCCCTGGCCGCCCTGCGCACCCTGGTGGAGCGCCATGGGGTGAACCTGATCGCCATCGGTAACGGCACCGCCTCCCGGGAAACGGAAAAGCTGATCAAGGAACTGACCCAGGAAAAGGGCCTGCGGGGCGTGGAGTACCTGGTGGTCTCGGAAGCCGGGGCCTCGGTGTATTCAGCCTCCGAGGCGGCAGCCAAGGAATTTCCGAATCTGGATGTGTCCCTGCGGGGCGCGGTCTCCATCGCCCGCCGGGTCCAGGACCCACTGGCGGAACTGGTCAAGATCGAACCCAAGTCCATCGGTGTGGGCCAGTACCAGCATGATGTGAGCCAGGTGAAACTGGGCCGCAGCCTGGAAGCGGTGGTGGAGGATTGTGTGAACGCGGTGGGCGTGGATGCCAACACCGCCTCCGCCGCCCTGCTCTCCCGGGTCTCCGGACTGAGCCAGGCGCTGGCCGAGAATCTGGTCCGTCACCGGGATGAAAACGGCCCCTTCAGCAGCCGCAAGCAACTGAAAAAGATCTACCGTTTTGGCGACAAGGCCTTTGAACAGGCCGCCGGCTTCTTGCGCATCCGCGGCGACCATCCCCTGGATGCCTCCTCGGTCCACCCGGAAGCCTATCCGGTGGTGGAGAAAATCCGCGACAAGACCGGCCGGGAGCTGTCCCAGCTCATCGGTGACGAGAAACAGCTGAAAAAGCTCGACCCCCAGGATTTCACCGATGAGCGCTTCGGCGTACCCACGGTGGAAGACATCCTCAAAGAGCTGGAAAAGCCGGGCCGGGATCCCCGCCCGGAATTCCGTACGGTCCAGTACCGGGAAGGGGTGGAAAAGATCAGTGACCTGGAAGCCGGCATGAAGCTGGAAGGGGTGGTCACCAATGTGACCAACTTCGGCGCCTTCGTGGATGTGGGTGTCCACCAGGACGGCCTGGTCCACATCTCCCAACTGGCGGACAAATTCGTCAAGGATCCCCGGGACGTGGTCAAACCCGGTGATATTGTCAGCGTGCGGGTGATGGAAGTGGACGTGGACCGCAAGCGCATCGGCCTCAGCATGCGCTCCGATGCCGCCGCCGAAGCCGGCAAGCCCGGCGGGGCTCCCAAGCACGCCAAGCCGGACAAAACCGCCAAGGGCAAAGGCAAGGGCGGTGGCGGAAAACCCGCCCGCCAGAAGGAACCGGAAGGCGCCCTGGCCATGGCCCTGAAGGAAAAGCTCGGGAAATAGTATCTCGTCCCCCGGTGGGCGAAAGCCGCCGGGGGATTAGGTTACAATGGGCGGCAAATTCCAATCGCTTACGGAGTCAACAATGAGTGAGCAGGACATGCCGCGCATGGAAATGGACGCGGACAATCTCTATCGGGAAGAAAACTACACCGATGCCCGGGTGGGCAGCATCCGCTGTCTGGTTCCGGTCAAATCCGACGGTAGCGACGACGACAGCCGCAGTGTGCGTTACTTGGGCAGCACCCAGGTGATGACCGAAGCCGGCGCCTTGCCGATTAACTTTGAAATCGAGGCGGACAACCTGGCCTCGGCCATTGCCCAATTCGACAGCGGTGCCCACCAGGCGCTGGAAGAGATGATGAAAAAGGCCGAGGAAATGCGCCGTGAGCAGGCCTCCAAGATCATGACCCCGGGCGATGCCGGCGGCATGGGTGGCATGGGCGGTGGCCAGGGCGGCATGCCCGGCGGCGGTGGCGGCGGCCTCCAGATGCCCTGATTTGGGTCCGGGCCCCGGCAACTGTCCGGGGCCCGACCATTCCTTTCAAGCCATCATGCATTACGCCAGCGACCTCATTCAGCTTTTCAATCAGACCTTCGAAGCCAGCCACAACACCATACTGGTGGGGGGTGGCGAAGAGCCTTTATACCTCCCTGCCGACCAGAATCATCTGCGCCATCGAATTATCTTCCGCCTGGACTACTTCGCCAGCGGTCTGCATGAGATCGCCCATTGGTGCATTGCCGGCAGGCAGCGGCGCCAGCAGGTGGATTACGGCTATTGGTATGAACCCGATGGCCGGGATGCCCAACAACAGGCCCGCTTCGAGGCGGTGGAAGCCCGTCCCCAGGCCATCGAGTGGGCCTTCAGCCGGGCCTGCCAAAAAACCTTCCGCATCAGCCTGGACAACCTGGACGGCCCCATCGAGCAAAGCCGACGCTTTCAAGCAAAGGTGGAAGCGACTTTACGTACACTGGAGGAGAAAGGCTTTCCGCCCCGGGCCCAGACATTTATCAGTGTCCTGTCCGTCTATTACCAACGCCACCCCGGCGCTTGGGATCGATAAACCATAAACAAATCCCAGGTTTACAAGCCCTCACAGGCGAGCCATGATCCAGTCATGCCCTGTATCAAGAAAGAGCTGGGGTCATTGATAAGGGCTTTGTGCTCATGAGGTGGAAAATGCGTGAAAACGATTAGACCCAGACCCATATCCACCTTGCTTGTGATGGTGCTGCTCTCATTCTCGGTGGTACTGGCACTGGTCCTCGCTGTTTTTTCCTTGCAAGTGCACTGGCAAAGCGAACGCATGCAGGCCCATGTGGAATCCGCGCTGTTTGAAAGCATTCAGGCGGAACTGCAAGCCACCTACGGCGTCATTGAGCCTGTTCTGGAATCCCGCCGCCAAGCTTTTCTGAAAGTACACCAAGCGGTTCTGACACATGCTGAAGCGGTCTCCGGTCCACCGGATATAGAGGCACTTCAGCGGATGGCCGAGGATCTGTCGGGTGTCCCCACTGATATCTATCTTATAAACCCCGAACTTCAAGTGATCGAAACCACCTATCCGCCGGATCAGGACCTGGATTTCAGTCATCCGGGATTATTCGATGGGCGGTACATGATTGAACGGGCACATCAGGAAAATGACATCGTTGTGAGTGCCCCGGTCCTGGAAATGGTTTCTCGGGAGTTTCGTATTTACAGCTATTCACCACTGGGTGATAGCGGCTACACCCTGGAGCTGGGTTTTGTCTCACCCATGCTCGATCATTTTTTTCAAAATGTTCAACAGCGATTGTCCGATAGACAGATATTCCAGGCAAACCTTCACTTTCTGATGTGGGATGACTGGCTACTCTCACTCACACCGGACCGCAGTGAAGGGGATGACAAAGCCGCGCTTTTGGAAGAACACTACCAAGCTCAGCAAACGAAGATCGAACACCTGCGGGCCGCCAAGGAAAGGGATGAGCCTGTTCGGATTTTGGACAGTGAAAGCGGAAGCGCTCGTCACTATATCCATCTGATGGATATCCCCACGGAGGAAACCTGGGACATCAGTGTCATGGCGGCAGTAGAAGTACAGATTGATGCAGTCCAGCAAACCCGACAAGGCATGACCTACGCCGCAAGTCTGGCATTCGGCATCATTCTGCTACTGAGCTGTGTCGTGTTTTTGATCGCCAGAAAAGCACTGGCCAACCCCCTGGCCCAGGCCGCCGCTGATATCGAGGCATGGCGTCCGGTGAGACTGAAAGGGCTGGGCCGGTATGTCAGTGAGCTCCAATTATTGACGTCTCACTTCAATAGCATGCTCAGTTCGGCCCATTCCCGAATCCAGGGTCTGGGACAACAGGCAAGAACCGATTCTTTGACCGGCCTGGCCAACCGGGCCAGTATCGAATCCGAGCTCGCCGTGGAAATCCAGCGCAGTGAGCGCTATGGTCACCCCCTATCCGTGATCTTGATGGACCTGGATCACTTCAAGCGCATCAATGATCACCATGGCCACCTGGCCGGTGACGAGGTGCTACAGAAGGTAGCCAAAACCCTCACCAAGCGAGCACGGCGCGTGGACACGGTTGGTCGCTGGGGTGGCGAAGAGTTCGTCATCATCTGCAGAGACACCGAACTCAAGGATGCCACTCAGCTGGCTGAATCCCTGCGCGAGGATATCGGCGATCAATGCGCTTGCACCGCCAGCTTCGGCGTTGTTGATTATCAAGCCGACGATACATTGCACAATCTTTTCCATCGGGCGGATGAGGCCCTTTACGTGGCCAAGAGCAATGGCAGAAACCAGGTATCCGCTTCACCCAGGCCCGCCTGATGTCCGGGTCTTGCCCGGACACCAGCAAATCGAACCTGCCCATTTTCAATACTCGGACGCCGGCTGTTTCAAACGCTCCACGCCCGCCTCTTCCTTGGCAGCCTCAACCATGTCACGCACATCGGCGCGTAATTGCTCGGCATCGAAAATGATGCCGTCCTTGATGGTGTAGCGCACACCACCGACGCGCTTGAGCTGGTTCTGCTCATCCACCCGAATAGCGCCGGTGCCGAACAGGACCTTGAAGTTCTCCAGGGGATTTTCCTCCACCACCACCAGATCCGCCAGCTTGCCGGGCTCCACCGAACCAATCTCATCATCCATGCCCAAGGCCTCGGCCCCATGCAGGGTGGCGGCACGAATTACTTCCAGGGGATGAAAGCCGGCTTCCTGCAATAATTCCAGTTCCTGGATATAGCCGAAGCCATAGAGCTTGTAGATATAGCCGGAATCCGACCCCACGGTCACCCGGCCACCGTGGTTCTTGTAGTCATTCAGAAACTGCATCCAGAGGCGATAGTTTTCCTTCCAGTTGATTTCGTCCTGGGTGGACCAGTCGAACCAGTAGGAGCCATGGGCCCGGCGGTCGGGCTCGAAGAAATCCCATAAGGCCGGCAGGGTGTAATACTCATGCCATTCGGCCCGGCGCTGGGCCATGAAATCCCGGTTGGCCTCGTAGATGGTCAGGGTGGGGTTAAGCGTTAGCCCCAATTCAATCAACTCATCACGCACCGCCTGCCAGTGCTCACTGCCGGGTTCGGCGGCCTGCTTCCAGAGCTTGCCGGCTTCGGAGAAGCGGTGGTATTCATTCTGGTAGTTATAGTCCCGGCGATAATCCTGCAGGGTGCGATCCTCGAACAGGGCCTCGGGCAAGCCATACCAGTGTTCCATGGTGTCCAGACCCCAGCGGGCGGTATCCAGCACATTGGCCCGCCCCACTTCCAGCTGGGCATGATGCTGGGCCGTACCCAGGCCGCGGTCATTGGCCTCCTCGATGGCAGCTCTTAAAACCTTGGGCGGTGCGCCGAAGAACTTGAAACCATCCGCGCCCCGACGATCCATGCCGCGAACCCAGCGGCGAGCCTGGCGCTCGGTGGTGATGGGCCCGTCATGGTCCATGCCAAAGCCCGCATAGGCCTGAATCCGGGGGGCGGTGATTTCATTGGCCCCGCTCTTTTCCTTGTGTTCCAGCACCCAGTCCAGACCGTTGAAACTGCCCGGGTCCCGGATGGTGGTGATGCCGTGGCCCATCCAGAGCTTGAACACATAATCCGCCGGCGTACCCTGGGCGGCACCGCCGATATGGGCATGCATGTCCACAAAGCCCGGCAGGACATACATGCCTTCCAGATCCAGCACCCGATCATCCTCGCCAGCCTCGGGTCGGCCCTCCGGGTCGATTTCGACACCGGGATAGCCCACCACATGGATGTCCTCAATCCGATTGTCCCGGATGACGATATCCACCGGGCCCTTGGGGGGTGCGCCGGTGCTGTTGATCAGGGTCGCGCCCCGCAGGATCAGTCGATCATAAGGACCCTCGCCTTCACTGCGCTCCGAGGCGGGTTCGATGGCGGCCAGGGCCGACGTACTGCTCAGGGCGATAATCAGCAAGAAGCACACGAGACGAATCACAGGCATGGCGGACGACCCTCCGAAATAAGAAACGGCCTTATCCTAGCAGGCCGGCCCTGTGATATCTTCCGCCCCTCTGAAACCCGCAACGACCGTGAAGACTCTGCCATGGAAAAGTCCAAGCATCCCGCCGCCCGCCACTTCGCCCAGCAGGCCGATATCCAAGCCCCGCCAGTGCCGCGCCAGGACAAGACCATCGAGCAGCACGGGGAAAGCCGACAGGACCCCTATCACTGGCTGCGGGATGACAATTGGCAGGCTTTGCTGCGAGACCCGAGCCTGCTCAAGACCCCCATCCGGGAACAGCTGGCGGCGGAAAATCGCTATCACGATGCCATGATGGCGGATGCCGCTGATCTACGGGAAGCTCTGTTCCAGGAAATGCGGGGCCGGATCAAGGAGGACGACGCCTCAGTCCCCGAAGCGGATGGCCCCTACGAGTACTACCTGCGATTCCGGGAAGGCGGAGACTATCCCCTCTTTGCCCGCCGCTCCCGGGGCAAGGAAGAAGAGACCATCCTCTTCGACGGGGACGCCGAGGGCCGGGGCCAGCCCTTCTTTTCCATCGCTTCGGTGGATCACAGCCGGGACCACCGCCTGATCGCCTATGGCGTGGATACCACCGGATCGGAGTATTACACCCTGCGGGTACGGGATACCGAAACCGGCCAGGACCTGCCCGATGTGATTGAAAGCACCGATGGCGGCGTGGTCTGGGCGGCGGATTCCAAAAGCTTTTTCTATGTGGAGCGGGATGACAATCAACGGCCCAAGCGGGTCAAGCAGCACTACCTGGGCCAGGACCCGGCGGATGATCGCATTGTCTTTGATGAACCGGATGATGGTCAGTTTGTCTCGGTCTCAGAAACCCAGAGCGGTGACTACATTCTGATCAGCTCGGGCAATCACGACAGCAGTGAAACCCGCTTCATCCCGGCCACTCAACCCGATGCCGAACCTCAATTGATCGCACCCCGAAAAGACGATGTGCTCTACGAAGTCGAACACCGGGGCGAGCATTTCTACATCCTGACCAACATCGAAGGCGCCATTGATTTCAAGATTGTGCGCACACCAATCACCCGGCCGGCACCGGACAACTGGGAAGACGTGGTTGCCCATCAACCCGGCCGCCATATCAGTGATTTTGTTTGTTACAAAAATCACTGGGTTCGCCTGGAACGGGTGGATGCCAAACCGCGGCTGGTCATTGACAACTACCAAGGCGAAAACCGGGAAGTACCCATGGAGGCCGAGGCCTATCATCTGGGCCTGCGCCCGGGCCTGGCATTCGATACCCAATGGACGCGCTTTGTCTATTCCACACCGGCCCAACCGGCCCAGACCTTCGACTACCACATGGCCACCGGTGAGCGCCGCCTGCGCAAGACCCAAGTCGTGCCCAGTGGCCATGATCCCGATCGCTATGTGGTGGAGCGCCTGGATGCCGAAACAGCGGATGGGGCCATGGTGCCCATCATCATCCTGCGTCTGAAATCCACACCAGTCGATGGCAGCGCCCCGGTCCTGCTGTATGGCTATGGCAGCTACGGCATGAATCTTCCGGATGCCTTTTCCCTCACCCAGCTGTCGCTGGTGGATCGTGGCGTCATTTACGCCGTGGCCAAGGTCCGGGGTGGCTCGGAGAAGGGCCAGCCCTGGTATCGGGACGGCAAGCTCCAGCACAAGCCCAACAGCTTCCAGGATTGCTTGACCGCTGCCCGGGCCCTGGTGGAACACCGTTACACCCAAGCAGGCCGTATCGTGCTGGATGGTCGTTCAGCGGGTGGCCTGCTGGTGGGCGCCACGCTCAACCTGGATCCGGAATACTTTGCCGGCGCCATTGGCGGGGTGCCTTTCGTGGATGTACTCAACACCATCTCCGATCCCAGCCTGCCCCTGACCCCGCCGGAATGGCCGGAGTGGGGTAATCCCATTGAGTCGGAGGCGGATTACCAGACCATCAAGTCCTATTCGCCCTATGAGAATCTGCGTGACGATGCGGTCTATCCGCCGGTGATGGCCACGGCCGGTTTGGCGGATTTCCGGGTGACCTATTGGGAGCCGGCCAAGTGGATTGCCCGGCTGCGGGCCGAGACCCGGGGCGGGCCCTATCTGCTCAAGACCAATATGGAGGCCGGCCACGGGGGTTCGGCGGCCCGTTTTGAGGCACTGAAGGAGGAAGCTGATCTCTTCGCCTTCGCCCTGAAAGTCATGGGCAAACTATCAGCCAAGCCCTCAAATTAAATGAGCGACCACAACAACTCATATCAGCCCGTATAGCGAAGCCGAAGCCAGCTCACACACTCCAAGACTTTCGGCCTGGAGGATTGAGCACATGGTGGGATTGTCCAGGGCTGTAAGCGACAGGGATGTCGCGCCCAGAGCGTCTCAGGGATGGATTTACAGCGTCCCTGGACAATTCCACCATGTGATCAAGCCGTGAAGCCCTGAAAGAAACCCATTCTTATCGGCTGGCTAAACTCAACCCGCCCCGAGATGACCGGACCTGACTAAGTACTGGTTTGCAGCAATCCTAAAAACTTTTCAATGTTCCCATTGGGCAAATTAAAGCACTGTTCCGTTAGACAGCTCACCGGCCTTTCGAACCACAGCCAGCTGAGGGTATAGATTTCTGCTTTTATTTCACGGCTTGATTCATTGGTATTCCTTTTCAGGACCGCCGTGGACCCATCCCTGGGGGCTTCGTAAAAATCGTCCAAGATTTTTACGATCCTGAAAAGGAATACCAACGACTCAATCCTCCCAAATTAAAACAGTGGTGGGTGTGAGCTGGCTTTGGCTTCGTTCGGAGTACCGCAGTAGATGATTCTTTGGGTTGAACCTTACTGGCTTTGTTCCGACGTGGTCAGCACCAGCTTGCCGGTGGTCTGGCGGCTTTCCAGATCGTGGTGGGCCTGGGCGACTGACTCGAAGGGATAGGTGGTTACCGGAAGAGGCTTGAGGGTGCCAGCATTCACGCCGGACAGTAACTGATCAAAACCGTCACGCAGCACACCCTTTCGATGCCCCATGAAGCTCAGATTGAAAGCCAGCACACTGCGGTTATCGCTGGTCATGGCCAGAGGATCGAAACGGGGTGTGCGCAGCCAGGCCATGATGAGCGCCGGCCAGTTAAGCCGGCCGCGGCCATGGCGATCGAAGGAGAACATGCTGTGAAAGCCGTAGACGATCAAGCGGCCACCCGCGGCCAGATGGGCATAGCTCTGCTTTAAGGTGCGATAACCATTGGCATCCGAAATCAGGTCATAGCCTTCGGGCGAATGGGCCCGGGCCTCGGCCCACAAGTCCTGGCTGGATTTGTCGATGACCGGGATGCCGTAAGGAGACAAAGCCTCGCGTTTATGCTCGGCCCCCACCACACCCACCACATCGGCCCCGGCCTGCAAACCCAGCTGAACCAGGGCCTGACCCACACCCCCGGCGGCGGAATGTACCAGAAGGCGATGGTCCGGCCGGATACGTCCCAGGACATGCAGGGCATACCAGGCGGTGAGAAAGACGGTGGGGAAACCGGCGGCTTCGCTTAGGGACCAATGCGCGGGAACGGCCTGGACCTGCTCGGCGGGCACGGCAAGCCGGGTGGAATAGCCATTGAACAGGGTCAATGCCATGACCCGATCACCCCGGCGAAAGCCTTGTACCGACTCGCCCACCGCCGCCACGGTACCGGCCACTTCAAAGCCGGGGATTAGCGGCCAACCCACCTTTTCCCGGGCGGATTTGTAAAGCCCCATGCGGGCAATGCAATCGGCAAAGTTAACGCCCACGGCGGCCACATCGATAAGCACTTCATCCGCCGCCGGCACCGGATCGGGGGCCTCCATCACCCGCAGTCGATCATGGCCCCCGGGCCGATCAATCCGAATAATCTGCATTGTCTGACTCCACCGGGCGTACCGTGAGCACCATGCCATGGGCCGCAATCACCCGTACCCGCGCGCCGGCCGGGATGGCTTGTTCACCCGCCTTGCGGGCCTGCCAGCGTTCACCGGCCACCTCCACCAGGCCCTGGGGGTCCAACTCGGTTCGGACCTTGCCGGTCAAACCCACCAGCGCATGGGCCCCTGCGGATTGCCCCCCTTCCAGAGCTGGCCGGTAGACGGGATACAACAAGGCATCCTTGATCAGCCACACCAGGAGGAGGATGCCGGCCAATTGCAGTGATACCCAGTCCCAGGCCACCAGGATGTAGAGAATGAGGCCGAACAGAAGCAGGCCGGGGATTTGCAGGAGGCAATATTTCAGTAGCGTGGCCATGATCCCTAGAAGCGTTCATCCCGTATGCCATCATCCTGATACCGGGTATCCACTTCACCCGGAAAGGCTTCATCTTCCTCCTCTTCATACTCCCAGGCATAACGCTTGCGAGGTGGAAGGGGGTCGTGATGGCGCAGGAAGATGGCGGCCAGGATACCGCACAGGGCACCAAAGAGATGGGATTCGAAAGACACGCCGGGGCCCTGGGGCAGCACCCCCCAGATCATGCCGCCGTAGAGAAAGAAGACCAGCAGTGCCAGGGCAATGGATCGCCGGTCACGACGCAACACACCGATGACAAAGACAAAGAAGAGCATGCCATAGGTCAGGCCGCTGGCCCCCACATGGACCGCGTCCCGGGCGAAGATCCAGACCAGCACACCGGAGGCCAGCCAGATGAAGGGCAAGGCCAGCCGGGCGGCCTTGGGAGTCCCGAACAGCATGGCGGTGCCAAGTATGAACAGGGGCAGGGTATTACTGAACAGATGACTCCAGGAGCCATGCAGCAGGGGGGCGAAGACAATCCCCGTCAAACCGAAGGCATCCCGGGGACGCAGGCCGAAGCCTCGCAGCTCCAGGGGAGACAAGACATTGATCAGTTGCACCAGCCAAAGCAGGACGACAAAGCCGCCCATCAGCCAGGCTGTGCGTTTCAATCGCCAGACATCATCCATTCAATCCCCTTGCCGTTGAAGCCAGCCTGCCACCTCGGGGAAATGATCCTCCGCAGCACTGGGAGCGGTCAACATATCGATATGACCGTAATCCTTTTGATTACCATGGGCGCGGGCCAGGAGACGAAAATGCTGCTCCCCCTGGCCAGACTCGGCCATCAAGCGTTTCACATCCTCCGGATGGCCCAGGGCCGGGTCGGCGGCACCGGCAAGGTACAGGGCCGGCGGCAAGGTCAGTTCCGACAGGGCCCGGTGATAATCAAAGCCGTCCTCCGGATCCACCCATCGGGTCTGTCGCACCCAGGCCTTGCCCTGGGCATGACTGAGACGGGATTCATCATCGGAACCGAACTTCAGGCGCCGAGCCGGCAGGTAACCCACCAGGCGGGTGATCAACGATGACAACCAACACCAGATCAGATCCACATAAAGCAACCGCTGCCAGTTCCAGACCCGGACCCGGCGCTTGCTGCCGAAGAAACAGAGCGAAGCCACCCGGGGGATGCGCTCGGGGTAGCGGGCCAGGGTGGCGGTCATCATGACACCGCCCCAGGAATGGGCCAGCCAGTGCTGGGCCACGCCGGGACGCTGATTGGCCAGATAATCCATGGCTGCTGGGATTTCATGGCGGATGGAATCCGTCTGGCTATAGTGCAAACCACTGTGAATGGGGGGCCGACTCTCCCCCCGGCCGCCCAGATCCATCACCCAGACATCAAAGCCCTGCCCGGCCAACCAGGGGGCCAGGCCCCGGCCGGAACGGCTGTAGAAGATCCGCCCGTTCTCAATGGCACCATGCAGGAGCAGGAGCATGGGGCCTTCGCCGGGGAAGCGGCGCAGGTGGATTTCGTAGGCGTCCCCGATGGGAAGGAAATGGGATTCGGCTTCAACTCTCATCCAATCGCCTCATGAAATCTCGCGTTCGGCCGCTTCCACCGCTTCTTCCGCCGCCATCCAGTCGCTTTCCAGGGAAGCCAGGGTTTGCTTCAACTCGGCTTGCTGCTTGAGCAAGGCCGTCATCCGATCCTTGTTCTCGTCCTCGTACAGATCTGGATCCGCCAGCGCGGTTTCCAGCTTGGCCAGCTCCTCGTTACGGGCTTCCAAGGCCTTCATGAGGCGGCCGGCCTTGTCCCGCAGGGGCTTCAAGGCCTGGCGGCGCTCGGCGGCCGCCCGCCGGGCCGCCTTGCGGTCACCAGGGTTGCTCTTGGCCGGGGCCTGGGCGCGGCGTTCGGCATTGTCCGCCTGGCGGCGTTGATCCAGCCAGTTGCGATAGTCCTTCAGATCCCCGTCGAACTCGGACACCGTGCCGTCACAGACCAGCTGATAGGCCTCCACCGTGCTGTTGAGCAAGTGGCGATCATGGGAGACGGTAATCACCGCCCCCTCGAATCCCTGCAGGGCCATGGTCAGGGCATGGCGCATTTCCAGATCCAGGTGGTTGGTGGGCTCATCCAGCAGCAGCAGATTGGGGGCCTGCCAGACCAGCAGGGCCAGCACCAGGCGAGCCTTCTCGCCGCCGGACAGGGGCGCCACGGGCCCGGTGGCCATATCGCCGTGGAAACCGAAGCCGCCGATGAAGTTGCGCAGGGCCTGTTCGGAGACCTTGGGCGCCAGCCTCTGGAGATGCATCAGGGGGCTGGATTTCAGATCCAGCTGTTCCAGCTGGTGCTGGGCGAAGTAGCCGATGCGCAGATTGGCACCCCGGTGGATGGTGCCGGCCGAAGGCTCCAACTCCCCGGACAGGGCCTGAATCAGGGTGGACTTCCCCGCCCCGTTGGGACCCAGAAGACCGATCCGGTCGCCGGGGGCGATGCTCAGTTCAATGTCCCGAAGAATGGTGGTCTCGCCATACCCCAGGGACACATCCTCCAGCTTGATCAGGGGGCTGCCGGCACGCGGGGGTTCCGGGAACTGGAAATCAAAGGGGGAATCCACATGCGCCGGGGCCAGCTTTTCCATCCGCTCCATGGCCTTGATGCGGCTTTGGGCGGCCTTGGCCTTGGTGGCCTTGTAGCGAAAGCGGTCCACGAACTTCTGCATGTGTTCGATTTCGCGCTGCTGCTTTTCATACAAAGCCTGCTGCCGGGCCAGATCCGCCGCGCGCTGGCGCTCGAACTCACTGTAATTGCCGCTGTAGTGATTCAGACGCTGATGCTCAATGTGGAGGATTTCATCCACCACCCCATCGAGAAATTCCCGGTCATGGGAGACCAGCAGCAGGGTGCCCTGGTATCGGCGCAGCCATTCCTCCAGCCAGAGCACGGCCTCCAGATCCAGGTGGTTGGTGGGCTCATCCAAAAGCAGCAGGTCGGAGGGGCACATCAGGGCCTGGGCTAGGCCCAGTCGCACCCGCCAGCCCCCCGAGAAGGCCGAGACCGGCCGCTCATGGGCGGCAGCGGCAAAACCCAGGCCGTTGAGCAATTCCCCGGCCCGGGCCCGGGCCGAATAGCCATCGGCATTGCCGTACTGGGCATGGGCCCGGGCGATGGCCTCCCCCTCACCCTGAGCCTCGGCCTCGGCGACGGCGGCTTCGGCCGCCCGAAAGGCCGGGTCGCCATCCAGCACGAATTCAATGGCCGGGCGGTCCAGGTCGGTGAACTCCTGGGCCATATGGGCAATCACCCAGTCCGAGGGGAGCGAGACGTCGCCGGCATCCACACTGAGCTCGCCCATGAACAGGGCAAACAGGGTACTCTTGCCGGTGCCGTTGGCACCGACCAGACCGACCTTGTGGCCGGGGAACAGGGTGGTGCCGGTTTCTTCCAGCAGGAAGTCCCGGCCACGGCGGAGGCTGATGTTGGATAGCTGAATCATGGCCGCGCACTCTACCGCGCCCGGGGTGCGGGGCCAAGGCCATTCACCCGGAACTTCGGCGACCTCGTGGGCGGCTAGTCCATACGCACCCGATTCCGGCCGCTGGATTTGGCAGCATACATGGCCGTATCAGCCCGCTTCAGGACCGCATCAATACCGCCATCATCCCGCCGAACCACACTCATCCCCAGGCTGATGGTCATGGCAATCTCCTTGCCGTCCGGCAGGTGAAATCGCTGTTCCGCAACGCCGGCCCGCAATCGTTCACAGGCTTGACGGGCGCACCGGCCTTCCGTCTGGGACATCAACAGCCCGAATTCCTCACCACCCAGGCGACCCAGCAGATCGGTCTCCCGGCAATGCTCAGACATAATTCGCCCAAGGGCCTTTAGGGCCGCATCGCCGGCATCGTGGCCATAACGGTCATTCACCTGCTTGAAATAATCCGCATCCAGTAAGGCAACGGCAAAGGGCGTGCCATAACGCTGGTAACGGGCGTACTCCTGCTGCAAGCGCTCCATGAACGCCCGCCGATTGGCCAGGCCAGTCAACACATCCGTACGGGCCTGATGTTCCAGATTCAAGGAATCCACGAAATGCTTGCGGGCGAAAAATTCGGAGATGGTGGTCCCGAACAGCAAGGGCACCATGGCGGTGAGCAGATACATGCTGCCCATGGAGGTGAAATAAGGCTCTTCATAGCCCCAGAACAACCCCACCAGAACGAAGTTGGCAATCACCACGGAGCCACTCAGGGCAGCCACCCATACCCGCATGCGAAAGCCCACAAAATTGAAGATCAACAGCAAGACCAGGCCCAGCAGATAGAAGACCGATTCATAGGGCCGGGTATCAGCCGCCTGGGTGGTGAAAATCATGGCGATCAGGGAAAGCCCGATAAGCTGGATGACAATAGCCAGAATCCAGTCCGTGTATCGCCGGATTCCCGGCAGAAAGGTCAAACCGAAAGCCAGGGCGATAATCGGAATGCCCACCCCGAAACGCAACCACCAAAGAAAAGGCTGCTGGCTCCCTATCCAGACATCTTCCATCAGGCCAAAAAGGGCGTAGGCAAGCGCCCCGACAAACAGGGCCAAGCGTCCCAGCAGCAGGGGGTTGAGTTCAAAACTACGGGAAAAGCCCCTTTCCAGTTCCGGGTCCCTGAAACGCAGAGTGAAAGCGTAGACTTGATAGGGCGAGGGGAAATGGCTTTTCAGCCATTGATGCCAGGGGCTTCGCTCGACAAGCTTGTCCCATCCACGCCATTTCCCCATCCGCCACAACTCCCACATTAAGATCGTCAACACTCATCCCAGGATAGATGTCCTGGGGACCTGGCGCGACGAAAAACGGGCTTTCATCTTCGTGTCCGACTTGACCCCCAAGGTTTTGTCCGCTTTAATCAGCGCGGTTTTTCATTCCTGCATTTGTTTCACAACCTTGGACGCAGACAACCGCGATGTCACGCCACGAAAAGCTCCACGCTCTGCTCGCCGAGCAAGGGCCGCTGTCCTCCGCCACCGTTCAGAAGGCATTGAACATAAGCCGCCCCACCCTCTCCCGCCTGATGCGGGAGACGGAAGGAGAGATCCTGCGCCTGGGCCAGACCCGGCGCATTCGCTATGCCATTCCCCGGCCGCTGCCGGGTCTGCCTGAAAGCATTCCGGTGGCGCGGGTGGACGAACATGGCCGGGCCCATCCCCATGCCCGGCTACGGGCCCTGGAGCCGGCCGAATGGGCCTGGGAAAGCGATGACGGTCATCTGCGCATCGGAACCGGCCTGCCCCCGGAGATTGCCGACTGCTGGCCGGCGGGCTATATGGCCCAAGCGCTGGACCATTCCGAACGGCCGGATGAAGCCAGCCTACTACGTCTGCTGAGTGAGCGGGGCGAAGACCTGCCGGGCAATCTGATCATTGGTGAAGCCGCCCTGGCCCGATTCCTGGCCCTGGATCCGTCAGCGCGGGGCATGGATGAGCTCCCGGCCCTTGCCAGAGCGGTTGAATCCGGGCAATGGCCCAGCGGCCTGCTGGGCGGGCAATGGCCCAAATTCACTGCCTGGATGGAGAACCATCAAATCCTGGCCAAGTTCACCCCGCTGGACAGTGATCCGGTGGCACAACGCCGGGCCGATCTGCTGGTCGCCGAAGCCGTTGCCCTGGAGATGCTGCGCAAACAGGGTATCGACGCCAGCCCGGCCCGCTTGATTGATGCCGAAGGCTATCGTTTTCTCTGCCTGCCCCGCTTCGACCGGGTGGAACGGCTGGGACGGCGGGCCGTGATCCGCCTGGCCCATCTGCGGGGCAAGGGCGTGGACCCAGACGACTGGCGGCAATCGGCCACCGCCTTGCGGCGGGCGGCGCGACTGGATAACAGCGATGCCGAGACCATCGCCTGGCTGGCGGAATTCGCGGCCCTGATCGGCAATGATGACCAGGGCGGGGACAACCTGGCCTTCTTCCCCCAGGAAGACGACAAGCTCAACCTGGCCCCGGTTTTCGACATGCTGCCCATGGCCGCGGCACCGTCGGCGGATGGCCGGATACCGGATGTCCTGCCCGAGCCGCCCCTGCCCAGCGGCGGCGCCCTGGAGCGCTGGCGCTCAGCCGCCCGCCTGGCCGCCGACTACTGGCAACGCCTGTCCAATGAGCAAAAGCTCAGTTTCGACTTCCGCAAGCTGGCCGCGGGCCAGGGCAGACAAGTCACAGACCGTCTTGAACGCATTGGTGGATGAATAGCATCGATCCTGTATGGCGCCTTACTCTGGATCGCGGACCAACCGTACATGTGTAAAATGATACTCTGGGTAACCGCTATAGGGGCGGATATCCATAGGCATATTCCCGACGATGTTCGTCCTGGCATCGATGGTCCAGATATTCATCTCTCCATCCCCTGTCTCATTGGGCGTTGAAGACCAGAGCACTGACTGCGCAGGCTGGGCATCAAACACCTCCAGATTAAAGGCCGGGTCCCTGCAAGCATACTCCAGAATACTTTCCAGCTCTTTGATATTCGGGACACGCCAATCCTCGTAACCACCGTAATTACTGTCCTCTGCAACGTCCGCCGCCTGCGGGAAGAAACGGACCACTTTAGGAGAGCCAACGCAACTACCATCCTCCCACTCCTGACCAACAAGGCAGCGAGCCCATTTCAGACCCGTTTCCTTGTGCACCGCCATGCCTCCTTGTACCAGCTCAAAAGACTCGTTAGGCGTAGAACGTGGCATATGAGCCGAGCAGTCTTGGGTAACCGATGCATGCAACGCATTCACAGCAGAAAAAGTCAATAGAGATACGGCAAGATATCCCACACGCGGATCCATCATCAGCCTCCTTGACCTCTAATCTTCCCATTCCGTAACCAGCCTAATTTCCTGGGGAACTGACTTGAAATCCGGCATAATATATCCGGTTCTCTCAGAGAACACCCATGCCTCCGGGTTCGTCAATTCATGATCAACTCGTACGCTATTCGCCGTCCAATAACCTGTAGTGAACACACCGTACCTTCTTGGCAAATCTGAAACATAAAAGTATTCAACATCAATTTTTACAGTTTGCCCTGCCTCGGAACTTTCGTAATCACGACCATAATCAATAACACTAAGGTACTCACGTCGCTCCGGCAAACGCCAGCCACTCTGGCCACAAAAATCTTCACTCTCCATAAGAGATATATAATAGGCCGTGTCACACCGCTCAAAGGGACAAATCTTTGTGTCTCGATCCTCACCTTTTGTCCCGGGATGACCCCCATTGACCGAATAATCACTCTCATACCATGTATAAAGGTGGCCATAAGCATTTAACTTTTCGATATCAAAGGATTTTGCCTCCCAAACAAGGCCGGTCACATTATCCCTGACACAGGACCACTCCATCGCCTCATCCGGCAACGTGGCACCATGTCTCGATATCTTGGTAAAGTCGAACCCTGCATTCCCGGCACCCCGTTTTTCCAAGTCGCCGGATCGACTTTCCGAATCCCGGCCATGCTCTGCGTCCTGACCGGAGATATCGGCATCATCACAGTCCACCCAGCTCCCATCCGAAGAAATGCACCTAACAACACCCGTATCATTGCTCTTCCCTAGCGGCTCAAAGGGGGGCTCTGGTTGGGCCATAAGACGCTCTTCATAAAGTGTCTCCCCCAGTGGACCATATGCCGACAGAACAACCTCGTATCCGACAAAATTCTCAAGCCCTTCAACGTCATAGGGGGGCGTAACCCCATAATACGTATACTCCCCTGCCTCAGGACTCTGATCACTTCCAATTTCAGTCAGATAAAGGCTATACGTAGCCCCTTCAATGTGGCTCCAGTCCACAAGTACAGAGGAATCCATAGTCCGAAGCTGAGCCTCAAGGTCATCAACTTCCTCATCAGATGCGAAACATCCTGACAAGGTCACAAAAAATGAGGCCAGAATAGCCATGCGTCTAATCATCGTCATATAGCTTGTGCCAACATATAGGAAAACGGATTTTCTGAACCAGAAGGCTACGAAAAACGCCTAGGCGTGCCAAGGAAAAAATCTAGCCCGCCCAGGCGTCACCAGACCCTAATCAAAGATTTTCAAGATATTGAATCGTTTCGTGATAATCCGAACCGCCCTTAAAGAGATCACGGTACTCATCTGCCCAGTCATTTCGCTGGTGGGTAGCCAATCGATGGGATCCTGAATACCCATGCAAGGGAATATAATATGACTCGTGACGCCCTTGAATGGAATCAAATGCCGTAAAATAACACGGTGAATTCAAGGTAGACTCTGGATTAGCCTGTTGATCTTTTATATAGCTAAGACCTTTTAACTGAACAGATGAAAAGTCCCGACTATTAGAGACCTCTGCTGCTGAAGCGTCTTCTCGCTCATCGCGAGACAGCGGGTCAAGATCACATTGACCAGCAGAAGGAACCTGCACCCAAACATTTTGCAAGATAAACTGGTCTGCCTCAGCACCTAATACAGCTAACTCGCCAGCAAGATAATCCGTTTCCGCCGAAAGATGTTCCGGGCTATTTTTGCCATGCAATACGCGCTCGGTCAAAATTGATGCTCTTTTAGCGGCCGCAGCCGAATAAACACCTGCACTGAGGAAATTAGCAGCGTTATACTCCTCCCTAAACAGGTGGTGGCTTACCAACTCAGCGGACCTAGAACGCATCGTTTCCAAGAGATTAAAGTCATAATAGGGGTTTGCAAGTGATGCGCCATCATGGTAGTCATCAATATCAGTTTTGAGCGCCTCAAATTTGGTAATAAAGTTTTGCCTTTCGACCTCAAAATTCGAATCATCCACAATCGTCGATATCTCATCGAGACTTTGCTGGCTAAGGTGGACAACATTCGGGCCATCACTGCCAAACAGGGCATCACTGATTAACGAATCAATCTCATCTTGAACAGCGCTCTCCACGGCATCCAAGATAGCTGCGATTATCCATCCCCATGCTCCTCCACCTGTTAAATTAACATCCTCGTTAATTGCTTTTTCTTCGTGCTTTTCCTGGTTCTCTAGTTCTTGTGCGACCCCCGGACCGGAACTCAGTAAAGAACCTGCGGATACTAGAGTTGCAAAAGTGATCATAACTCCCTTTTTCACAACCTACCTCCCATCTTCATTCATATCCTAATCAACTCTCTCTACTCCTTTAATGCGATCCTCATATGAGGGTCGCTGAGAAAAGTATTACCCCCCCCTAAATTCTCTGTCAATAGGCAAATGCAGTTTAGAATCAATACAATTTACATAAGGCAGAAACAGAAAAACGCTCACGCCCAATATGCAATCAATCAGGGAAAAGGCCGTTCCAGACGAACCCTGAACCTACCTTTCCCGGCAAGCCAGTAACGATGAGACGTCGTATTTCAAGTTGTCGCCTTGAAAATACTTCCAACGCCCTGATAAAGCGTCACATTTAGAAACCCAGGGGAATGCCCAATACGAAAAAGCCCACCAGCAAGGCCGTCCATATGGTCATGAAGGCCAGAGAGTAGGGAATCATGATGATGAGCATGTCCCCGAACCCCATCTCCGGCTTGTACTTGCGCATAAAGGCCAGGATCACACCGGCATAGGTCATCATGGGTGTGATGATATTGGTTGAGGAGTCCGCCACCCGGTAGGCTGCGGCCACCAGGTCCGGGGTCATGTCCGAGTTCACGTAGTAAAGCATGGGGATGAAGATCGGCCCCAGCAGCATCCACTTGGATGTGAGGCCGCCCACGAAGATATTGATAATCGCCGTGGTGAAGATGAAACCGATAATCAGCAAGATGGGGAACTCCTGCACGCCCAGGGCCAGCAGCCCCTGGGAACCCAGATAGGTAATCCAGGCCCCCAATCCGCTATAGGTCAACACGCCCAGGAAGTTGTAGCAGAAGAAGGTGAGCACCATCACATAGCCCAGGGTATTCATCTGGGCCACCATGGCCTGGACCACATCCCAGGTGCGCTGGAACTTGCCGGCGGCAAAACCGAAAAAGCAGCCCACAATGGCAAAGAAGAAAGAAATCAGAATAATGATGTTGTTCAGAAACGGCAGCTGTTCATTGCCGTCCGCATCCACATAGGGCCCCAAGGGGCCAAGGGACAGGCCGACAATAATCGCCAGGGCCACCAGCACACCCACACCGGACCAGCGAAGCCCCCGCCGCTCGGCATCACTGAGGGCGAATTCCTCGAAGTTGATTTCCTCCGGCACCACCCAGCTTTGCTTGTCCAGCCTCGGCTTGACCCAGCGATGGGTGACCCAGGCCCCCACACCCGCCAGGACAAAGGTGGAGACCGCAATGAAGTAGTAATGCATGGTGGCCGGTCGCAGGGTATCGCCGGCGGCATTTTCAAAGGGCACGCCCTGTGACTCGGCAAAGACCTGGGCATTCATGCCGATGATCACATCCACCGGTGTGCCCGGAATCAGGTTGGCACTGAAACCGGCGGAGACACCGGCGAAGGCAGCGGCCATGCCAATGAGGGGGTTCTGGCCGATACCGGCATACAGGAGCCCGGCCAGGGGAATCAGAACCAGGTAGCCCGCATCAGTGGCCACCGAGCTGGTGATGCCGAGAAAGATCAACAGCAGGGGCAGCCACTTGGTGGGTAGGTGCAGGCCGACACGCTTGATCAGGGCCGCAAACAAACCAGAATGCTCGGCGATGCCGATGGCCAGCATCACCACCAGAATCACCCCCAGCACCCCGTTGCCGAAGGCCAGCCAGTTTTCCACCAGGGCATTGTCGAATAGCCAGCGCACATGCTCGGCTTCGTGCATGCCCTTGATGGAGTAGGTCACCATCTCACCACCAGCCCCCATGGACTGGAACTCATGCCCACCCATGAACATGGCCAGCAGGATGGCCACCGGCAACAGCACCATGAAGATAATGACTGGATCGGGAATCTTCCGCCCTACCCGTTCCACCCACTGGCCGAAGGATTGGCCGCGCTCACCCGCACCCTTGCCCATGCCTTTCTCCCCTGCGTCGTCGGGACGGAATCGTCCAGGCAAAGGGGCGCATAGTAGGACAAATTGGGGGCCCGCGCATCCGCCGGCCTGAACCCAACGCTACAGCAGACCCAGACCGCTGGATTCGGGCAGGCCGAGGCTGAGATTCATGTTCTGCACCGCCTGGCCAGCCATGCCCTTGATGAGATTATCCAGGGCCGCCATCACCACCACCTGGCCTTCATGCACCTGCAAGCCGATGTCACAGGCATTGCTGCCCACCACGGCATGGATCCGCGGCGAGGATTCCGATAAACGAATAAAGGGTGCCTTGCCGTAATACCATTCATAGCCCTGCAACAACTCGTCCCGAGTGAGGTCGGGCAGCCGCGCCTGCAGGGTGATGAAGATACCCCGGGTCATGGGGGCCGAGTGAGGCACGAAGGCCAGAGTGGGCAAGGGCCGCTGGCCATTGGACAGGGCCGCGCGGACCTCGGCTTCATGTTGATGGGCCAGGACCTTATAGGCACGAAAGTCGTTGGCCCGTTCCGGATGATGGGTGTTGGCCGAAGGATGCACCCCGGAGCCGGAGGAGCCGGTCACCCCATTGATGGAGACCCAATCCGGCACGCCCAAACTAAGCAGGGGTTTCAAGGCCAGCTGAATGGCGGTGGCAAAACAACCCGGGTTACTGATCAGCTTGGCACCGGCCAGCTCTTCTCCCCTGTGCTCACTCAGACCATATTCCCATTGATCCAACCATTCCGGACAGGGATGGGCCTGTCCATAGGCGGCCTGATACTCGGCAGGATCGGTCAGCCTAAAGTCACCGGACAAATCAATCACCCGACTTTTTTCATACAGGCCGTGGTCCAGCAATTGTGCCTGAAGATCAGGCCATTGCCCGGCCAGTCGTCCATTGGGCTGGGCGGAGAAGATGACCAGGTGCTCGGCCAAGGCCAGGGCCTCAAAATCGGGACGTGCATTGAAGACACCCGGTACGAAGCCCCTTAAACGGGGATGGGCGGCATGCCAGGGTTGATCGGCATGGGAGGCGGAGACGGCCTGAACATCGCCCACCGCCGGGTGGGCGTGGAGCAGACGCAGCAGTTCCCCACCCCCGTAGCCGGCGGCACCCAGGATTAATGCCGTTACCGTTTTCGGTTCAATACTGTCGTTCATAGCTTTCCTCTGTGCCTTGCCGGCCTATGCACTGCAACCCGCACCTTCTATCTCGGCCCACTCATCGAAGCCGAAGCCAGCTCACTCCCACACAACTTTCATTCTGGAGGATTGAGCGCATGGTGGGATGTTCCAGGGCTGTGCGCGACAGGGATGTCGCGCACAGAGCGTCTCAGGGATGGATTCACAGCGTCCCTGGAACATCCCACCATGTGATCGAGCCGTGAAGCTCTGAAAGACACCCATTTCTATCGGCTGGCTAAACTCAACTCGCCCGAAAACAATCGGATCTGACAAAGCGCTGGCACGCAGCAGCTCTAAATATTGTTCAGTGTTCCCACTGGGAAAATTAAGGCTCTGTTCCATTAGGCGGCTCACCGGCCATGCTAGCCATAGCCAGCTGAGGATGTTGGTTTCTGTTTAAACTTCACGGCTCGAGTACAGGGTGGAACTGTCCAGGGACGCATGGACCCATCCCTGGGGCTGGCCACATCGATAGCTTCATCATGTCCTCAATCATCCAACGTCACCGTGATTGAGTATGTTTGAGTGTAATCACGATTATAGACATGTTCAGGCCGAAGCACGCTGCGTCGGCCAAGTGCTCAAGAGGGACTGGACATGGGCCAGCAAACCCTCCCCGTCTCGGCGGGCATTGTGGGCCGGGATGCCGAGGCCATCCCGGATAAAGCGCAGACCCACCGCATTGTCCGTGGCCGGCCCAGTGATTACATCCACCGGAATATCGAACTCCGAACGCAAGGCCGCCACCCCACCGGCCACACCAACCGGATCATTGGCACAAAAGATGAAGGCGCCATTCAGAGCCTTGAGCCGGGGATCGGCCAGAATGGATTGCACCCCGTACTCCCCCATGATGCCGTCACCCGTCTCCGCCACGATCACATCCGGGCGATGACGGCCCAGGGCAGAGAAGACATGGTGGCTCAGGGCCGCGGCATTGTCGGTATCGGTACCCACCGCACCGGCGTCGGTGAAATCCATCACCCACTCGGCGCCGTAATCCCGCATCTCCAGGATATCCCGCAGGGCGGAAATGCCGGTGAGCTTGCAACCCGCCACTTTCAGGCCGGACTGGCGCAGGCCCTTGATCAGGCGGGTGGCGGCGGCGGTCTTGCCGGAATTCATGCAGGTGCCCGCCACATAGATCACCGGGCAGTCGGGGAGCGCGGCACCGGCGGCCACAGCATGGTCCGCAACCCGGGCCGGCACGCCCCGGCGGGACTGGAACTCGGGATAGACCATCACCTGGCCCAGCACTTCAAGCTCAAAGGGCGGGCCCACTTCAGGGTTGTGGGAGACGCATTCGCCGATTACCCCACCCAGGTTCAGCAGCTGAAGGGTATCCCCGGCGCTGACCTTTTGGGGCATGATGCCTTCATAGCCGTGCAGGGCATTACGATGGCCCAGGGCGCCGACGATGACATCGCCGCTGTTGACCTGGTTCAGGCGGCCAAAGACATCCTCCAGGATGTTGTAACTGTTCTTGTCATTGAGCACCCGGGCGGCGATCACCGCTCCCGGTTTGGCTTCGATCTGGGCCGACAGGGTCAGGCGCTTGTCCAGACCCATGTTGCGGGTGACCGAGGCGATCTTGTCCACCTGGATTCTCATCACGCCACCTCGTCCTTGTCCTGCTCATGACCCGGCTTGGCGTTCTGAGCTTGTGTAGCGGACAGGCGCTGGGCGACACCGAAGACTCGGGCAAAGCCCCGGGCATCATCGCCGCTCCAGAGATGATTGGCCTCACCATAGGCGGCGGTATTGGCATCCATGAGGGAATGGGGGGAGCGCTGGCCCAACACGGTGACGGCGCGCGGTTGCAGACGCAGGCGTACCTCGCCCGTCACCCTTTGCTGGCTGCTGCTCAAAAACGCTTCCAGATCCTTGACCAGAGGGTCATAGGCCTGGCCTTCATGGATCAGGCTGCCGTAGAGGTCCCCCAGCTGGGATTTCCAGAACAGCTGCTTGCCGGACAGCACCAGTTTTTCCAGTTCCCGATGGGCGGGAATCAGGAGGGCGGCGGCGCCGGCCTCGAAACCCACCCGGCCCTTGATGCCGAGAATGGTATCGCCCAGGTGCACGCCCCGGCCGATGCCGAAATGCCCGGCCAGGGCCGCCACCGATTCAATCAAGGCCACTGGCGCCAGGGATTCGCCATCCAGGGCCACGGGGACGCCCTGCTCAAAGCTCAGGGTGATATCCCGGGATTCCTCCGGCCCTGCCTTGGGCCGGCCGCCGGGATAAGCCGCCTCCGGCAGCTCCGGCCAGCTGTCCAGGGTCTCCCGGCCGCCCACCGTGGTGCCCCAGAGTCCTTGGTTCACCGAATAGGTACCGGTGGATTCGGGGACGTGGATCCCCTGCCCGGCCAGGTAGTCCACCTCCTGCTGACGGGACAGGCCCTGATCCCGAATGGGGGTAATGATCGGCAAATCCGGCGCCAGGGCCTGGAAGGCCACATCGAAACGAATCTGGTCATTGCCCGCGCCGGTGGAACCGTGGGCCAGGGCCTTGGCCCCCAGGGCCAGGGCATGCTCGGCCACGGCCTCGGCCTGGCAAACCCGCTCGGCGGAGACGCACAGGGGATAGGTATCGCCCCGGAGCACATTGCCGTAGATGAGAAAGCGCAGGAAGCGATCAAACAGGGCGGGCCGGGCATCGATCACGGTATGGCCGGCCACCCCGGCACGCTTGGCCGAGGCCTCGATGTCGGCCAGTTCAGCCGTATCGAAGCCACCGGTATCCACGGTCACGGTATGCACGGCCCAGCCCTGTTCTTGTAGCCAGACGGCGCAGTAGCTGGTGTCCAGGCCACCGGAGAAGGCCAGGACGATGTCACCCTTGTGGGTTTTGGTCTGCTTGTTACTCATGTTTTGAATCCGTTTCTATCCAGAGTGCATTGATGCGGTCATCCACCCGGCTGCGCAGGCGCGTCAGCCATTCCCGTCGCCCGGCGATCTCCGCCTCGCAGGCGCAGATGCCGGTTCGCCCCACCCCGCCGGTATGGGTGGCGGACAGGGCATGGCGATCGGGGGCGAAACGCTCACCCAGGATCTCGGCGGCCACCTCGCCATAGGCATCCCGAAAGGCCAGGCCGTCCGCGGCCCGGCGACAAGCCTCATGGGCGGCGTAGAGTTCGTCCTCACAGGCGGCATCCAGGCACTCGCTGTGAACCCGTACCGCCGGCACCAAGCGGGCCATGACCGTGAACAGGCCCTGGGCCCGGTCCACCGCCCGCAATACCGGCGCCTTGATCAGCTGGGAATCCCGGTGATAGCTGGAGGGCAGGCCGCCGGTGAGATGGGCCAGCTCGGCGGCCAGGCCCTTGAGCTCACGGCAACGGCCCCGGGCCAGTTCCACCACATCCGGGTTGCGCTTCTGGGGCATGATGGAAGAGCCGGTGGTAAAGGCATCCGGCAGCTGCATGAAGCCGTATTCCTCGGTAGTGAACAGGGCCAGATCCCAGAGGTATTTCTCCAGCACCCCGGCCACCGAGGACAGCCAGTTCAACAGGGCCAGTTCATGCCGGCCCCGGCTGTTGTTCACATCCACCGGATTGCGCTGCACCTTGCGAAAGCCCAGCAGGCGGGCGGTGTATTCCCGGTCGATGGCCAAGGGCACACCGAAACCGGCGGCCGCCCCCAGGGGGCAGCGGTCCAGCCGCCGCCAGACCCCGTCCAGGGCCTCCAGCTCTTCATTCAGGCCCTCGGCAAAGCTCAGGGCCCACTGGCCCACGCTGGAGGGCATGGCCCGACGCATATGGGTATAACCCGGCAGGGGCTGCTCCAGGTGGCGACCGGCGAACTCAGTGAAGGCCCCGGCCAGCTCGGCAATCTGCTCCCCGAGGGTAAGTACGGCATTCCGGAGATAAAGCCGAAAGGCCAGGATCACCTGGTCATTGCGCGAGCGCCCCAGATGCACGCGGCGGCCCACCGGCCCGGCCTGCTGAATCAGGGCCTGTTCCAGGGCGGTGTGTCCGTCTTCCTGGTCCGGGCGAATGGGTAGCTCCCCGGCCAATGTGCGGGGATAGAGTTCAGCCAGCCCCCGGCACAGGGCATCGCCATCCGCCGTCGACATCAACCCGGCATGGACCAGCATGCGCACATGGGCGGTACTGCCCACCACATCCCAGGGCAGCAGGGCCGGGTCCAGCAAGGGGTCTTCATCCACGGTGAAATCGTGGATGGCCCGGTCCAGCGGCAGACCCTTGGCCCAGAGGAGATCGGCCCCAGCATTCTGTTTCATCTTGCTTGCCTGTTCAGCCGACATGGGCCACCGCCTCCTGATCCAGCGCGGACCCTTTGCTGTCCTCATTTTCAAATGCGGTGGTTTGATGAATCCCGTTGGACTGATGAACCATGGTCCCGCTGCCCTCATTGGTGAAAACCTCTTCCAGGAGGGCGTCCGGATCCAGGCCGGAAACCAGATGCACCCGGGCCACGCCACCGGCCAGGGCCTGGATCACCGATTCCGCCTTGGGCTGCATGCCGCCCTGAATGGCCCCGTCGGCGATCATGTTCTTCAAGGTCTCAGGGTCGGCCTCGGTCAGCAGACTGGCCGGATCATTGATGTCCGACAGCAGGCCCGCGGTTTCCAGCAGATAGAACAGTTTTTCCGCCTTGAGGCTCGCGGCCAATGAGGCGGCGAGTGTATCGGCATTGGTGTTGAAGACCCGGCCATCGTCATCGGCGGTCAAGGGGGCAATCACCGGCAGGTGCCCGGCCGCTAACAGCTGGTGGATGATGGCAGGACGAATCGTGGTGATATCGCCCACTTCACCGAAATCCACGTTTTCCCCGTCGATGGGCACCGGCGGGCGTTTCTCGGCCGTGACCAGACCCGCGTCCACGCCAGATAAGCCCACCGGAGACAGCCCGGCGGATCGCAAGTCGGCCAGCAGATTGGTCTGTGTGCTACCGACGAAACGCATCTTGGCGGCTTCCAGCACTTCGGGGCTGGTGATGCGACGCCCGGCCTTTTTTTCCACCGCCACGCCCTGGCTGTGACAAAGACGATCCAGGTCACCCCCGCCGCCGTGAACGATCACCAGGGGAATGGAGAACTGCCAGAGCACGGCCAGCTGCTCGGCAATCCGTCGACGTTGTTCGGCCCCATCCAGCAGCTCGCCACCCAGTTTGATGACAAATATCTGGTCCCGGAATTGATGCACATAACGCGCGGCCGACCGCAAAGTCCGCCAGGGATTGAGATGAGGACTCATGCCACACTCCATGATTGATTACTGGTTTGCTTAAATGATTTGAGGGCCATGTCCACCAGCACCCGCTGGACATGGAAACGATTCTCGGCCTGGTCCACCACGGCACTGGCCGGGCTGTCCAGCAATTCGGCGGCCACTTCCAGATCCCGGCGGACCGGCAGGCAGTGCATGAAACAGGCATCCCCGGCGGCCTTGGCCATCAGCCGGGAATCGACCTGCCAGTCGGGATGGGCCTGCATCATGGCCGGGGCATCCCCCGCGCAGGGCAAGACCGGGCCCCAGGCCTTGGCATAAACGGCCCGGCTGCCCGCCACCGCTGCGGACTGGTCATGACTGACATACACCGAGCCACCGCTTTGGGCAGCGAGATCGTCGGCCTGCTGCATCACGGCGGCCGGCAATTCGAAGCCCGGGGGATGGGCCAAACGCACCTCGCAACCGGCGGCCGCCGCACTGAGCAGAAAGGAATTGGGCACCGCCTTGGGCAGGGGTTTCCTATGGGGGGCCCAGCTCAGGGTCACCGGCTGGCCCTTGAGGTCGCCGTCCGGCCCGCCGAAGCGCTCCGCCAGGGTGAGGACATCCGCAAGACCCTGGCAGAGATGCTCCCGGGCCGATTCCATGCTGATCAGCGGCACCGTGGCATGGGCCCGAAAGGCCCGCATCATGGGATCAGCCTCGTCTTGGGCGTCATCTTCAAGCGCGGCGAAGCTGCGCACCGCCAGCAGGTCCACATAGCGGGACAGGACGGGGGCGGCTTCGCGGACATGCTCGGGCCGGTCGCCATCCATGGGGATACCGTCGCGATGCTCCATGGCCCAGGCGCCCTTGCCGGATTCCAGCACCAGGGAGCTGCCACCACCACGTGCCATCACCGCCTCGAAGGAAGCGCGGGTCCGCAATGAAGGATTGAAGAACAGCATGCCCAGCAGGGCATCGGCCAGATGCTTGCCGGGATCGGCTTGCTTCCAGCTCAATGCCTGGCGGATGACTTGTTGGAGCCCGGCGACGCCAAGGTCCTCCATATGGGTCAAGTGCTTCATGACGAGACGTCCTCCTTGCCCGGGCCAGTCCCGGAAAAGCCATGGACTGCGGCAATGAAGGTGGAAATCGCCTGGGGGGAAAGATTAAGGGGCGGCATCAAACGCAGCACGGCCGGGTCCTTGGAAGCCCCCACCAGAATGCCCTGAGCCAGCAGCCAATCCTTAAGCGCGGGCGCTTGGTCCCCGGCATCCAGGCCCAGCAACAAGCCCACGCCCCGAACCTGGCGGACCACGCTACCGGCCAGGCCCCGGCGCAGGGCCGACTCAGCAGAACGGGCCTGAGTCATGAGCTGTTCCTGCTCAATCACCGCCAGGGTGGCCTGCAAGGCGGCACAGGCGGCGGGCCCACCGCCGAAGGTGCTGCCCAGATCCCCCGGTTCCAAGGCATCGGCCACCGGCTGGCGCATCAGTAGTGCGGCCATGGGAAAACCGGACGCCAGGCCCTTGGCGGTGGTCAATAAATCCGGCGTGACCCCGTGCAGATCCGCTGCGAAGGGGGTGCCCAGGCGGCCCATGCCGGTCTGGATCTCATCAAAAATCAACAGGGTGCCGGCCGCGTCACAGCGCTGGCGCAGGGCCTGAAACCAGGCTGTGGCGGCACCCCGGACCCCGGCCATGGACTGGATGGGCTCGACGATGACCGCCGCCACCGCATCCAGATCGGCCGCTTCCAGGGCGGCCATGTCACCGAAAGGCAGGCGATCCACCGGGGCCTGAAGCTGCGGGGCCCGGGCATGCAGGCCCGGCACATCCGACACCGACAGAGCCAGCTGGCTGCGGCCGTGAAAGGCCCCGTCAAAGGCGAGAAAACGGGAACGACCGGTGATCACGGCAGCCAGGCGCAGGGCATTTTCATTGGCCTCCGCCCCGCTGTTGCAGAAAAAGACCCGATCAAGCCCCGCCGGGGCAAAATTGGCCAGGCCCTGGGCGGCCTGGTCCCGAATCGGCAAACGAGCGGCCATGGAGTAAAACGGTAGGGTCTGCATCTGCTCATTGACGGCCGAGACCACCGCGGGGTGGGCATGACCGGTCAGGGCCACGCAGTGACCGCCATACAGATCCAGATAGGACCGGCCGCCTTGTGCCTCGATCCGCTCGCCCTGCCCCGATTCAATGGCAAAGGGAAAGGCCGGATAGGTGGCCAGCAGGGCCGATGACGCGGCGGATGTATCTGATACTGCGGCCTGGGCCGACATGATGAACCTCGCACGAGATGAACTGTGCGTATATCATGCGCCCAGAAATGCATATATTCAACCGAATATCCAAAAATTACCGAGATTATTCGGAGTAAACCTGATAATATGCGCATATTCACTTGAATATGCGGATTCAATGCAAATGGATATCGACCAGGCGATTCTGACCATCATCGAAGCGGAAGCCATTCGCGACCAGGCCACCCTCCTTGAGCGATTGGCTGAGCAGGGCTTTGAACTGACCCAGCCCACCTTGTCCCGGCACCTCGGTAAGCTCTCCATCCGTAAGCAGAACGGCCGTTATCGGGTGACGCAGGAGCCGGTGGCCGTGCTGCCACGCATTGATCTCGCGCTGGTACCACCAAATCTCATCGTGCTGAAAACCGACCCGGGCCATGGCCAGATGCTGGCCCTGCACTTGGACAAACGGCAGCCGGCCGGCATGGCCGGCACTGTGGCGGGTGACGATACTATTTTCATTGCCTGCGACGCGGGGGTTTCCCTGGAGACCTTGCGGGAACGGGTATTGGATGTCTTCGGACGATCGTGATCAGGCGGCAATAATACGGTTTCGGCCGGCCTGCTTGGCCTCGTAGAGACGTTGGTCGGCCAAGCTGAGCAGCTTGTCCAGACTGCCTCCGACTTCCAGTTCGGCCACGCCACCACTGACGGTTAATCGAACCCCTGCCTGAATCTTTTCCCATGGTGATTCCGCAATGGCCCGTCGGATACGTTCCACCACCGCCTGGGCACCGGACAAATCCGTATTGGACAAGACCAACAAAAACTCCTCGCCTCCGTAACGGGCTATCACATCACTTTCCCGGGCCGATTCCTGCAGTATCCGGGCAGCTTCCTGCAGAACCTCGTCGCCTACTTGATGGGAATGCTGGTCATTGATCTGCTTGAAATGATCCAGATCCAATAGGGCCACGCTCAGAGTGCCCCCGTAACGATCCACTCGACCTTTCTCCTGTTTCAGAAAGTCGTCAATATGCCGGCGATTGAACAAGCCGGTGAGGGCATCTTCCCGGCTCAAGCGATCCAGGGCGGAAACCAGTTCCTGTTGACGGGCCTGGGCCCGTTCCAGACGTTCGTTCTGGGCGGCGATATGGGCCGTACGTTCCCGCACCTTTTCTTCCAGTCGCTGGCGACTGTCACTAAGCCATTTGACCGTGAACATCAACGCCAACAAGACAAAGAGATAAGACAGAGTCGTCACTTGATCGGTATTCACCGCGATGACCACGGTGAGCAAACCAATCAGGGCCGCCGCCGGTTCCAGGGTATTGGCAAACCAATCTACCGGCTCGGCGACACGGGCATGGGTCAAGGCATAGCGAACACGAACGAAAAAACCATTGGCCAATTGCATGGCCAGGATGGTAGCGGCAACAGGCAGCAGAATCCCTGGTTCCAGGGACCGAACCGGGTACGCGCCCCCGCTCATGCTAAAGGCCCAACCACCCGCCATGATCACGAAAATGATCATGCCCACATTATGCATGGCCCGAAACAGGGCTTCTCTCCGATTCTGACCCGTCCGCTTGCGGATATAGAAGGGAAACACCAGAGAGGCCAAGCCATTGAAAACGGCCGAACCAACCGGACCCACCAACCAGATCAAACCGGCCTGGGTAATGCGATCAAAAGAGACATAACCCAATCGCGAGGAGGGGAAACCTAGCAGCAATATGCCCAGGCACAAGGCAAAAACCAGCACAAGCTGGAAGCTGGTGAATGAACCAAACGCGCTGAGCAATTCTTCCCGAAAGAGAATAAGTGTCAACAACGCAAGGCTCAAAAGGAGTGGCGAATAAACGCTATAGATCGTTGGTCCGAAGCGTTTAAGCCATTGTTCAAGGGGTTTCAGCATTACCTCGATTCAATTTGTCCGGCATGTCCTGGTGATCTGGAAGGCCGGCGCTTGCCAGCCATTACGAATCTACTTTCGTAATGTCTCGACTCTGTTTAACCCAGCGGGGAGGCATCTGCAAGTCAGTCTTGTGCCGACGCCGGCCTCCGACTGAAAAAGGGTCTCATTGCCAGAAGCCCCAACACCGGCCCGATCAGCAACACCCAGATCACCGAATGTCCCCATACCGGCCACCAAGCGGTGGTCAGTTCGATGGCAAATACCGTCAACAGGAAACCCATACTGTTCATCACTGCCAGGGCACTACCCACCGATGCCCGGGGTGCGGCTTCCGCGGCCAGGGCCGAGAACTGGGGAGAATCGGCCACCACCGCCATGCCCCAGAGCAATAGCAGGGGCAACAAAAGCCATGAGGGCAATATCGCCAGCCAGGGCCAGGCAAGACAGAAGGCGCCGGAAATCGACAGGGCCACCACTGCTACCCGGGCACTGCCGAATCGGCGGCTCAGGAAACCGCCGGCAATGCAGCCGATGGTGCCGGAGGCGATAAAGACAAAGGCGGCCAGGGAGGCGGATGCACTGCTTCCGCCCTCAGCGAAAGCGGCGGCCATGAGCAGCGGGGCCAGCGCCCAGACGGCATACAGTTCCCACATATGCCCGAAATAGCCAAACACCGCCGCCCGAAAGCGGGCATGGCGAAAGGCCGTCACCACACCGCCCCAGTCAAAGCGTCCCCGGGCCGGCAAGTGGGGGCCATCCCCCAAGCGAAAGATCATCAGACCGGCCGCCACCGCCAGCACCGAGGAGACCATCACTACACCCTGCCAGGGCCAGTTCACACCCAGGGCATTCACCAGGTGGGGGAATGCCGTGCCCAGGGTCAGCATGCCCACCAGCCAGCCCAGAGCCAACCCCTTTCGTTCCGGCGCCCAGGCCGCCACCATTTTCATGCCCAGGGGATAGATACCGGCCAGGGAAAAGCCGGTGAGAAAGCGCCAGAGCAAGGCCGGTTCCAACGCCCCCGAGAAGGCAAACAGAGCATTGAAGCCGGCACCGGCCAGGGCACAGACAAAAAAGATGCGACTGGCCGGCCAACGATCGGCCAGGCCACTGAGGGCAAACAAAAGGGTGCCGCTGATAAAACCCAGTTGCACGGCACTGGTGAGATGGGCCAAGGCGGTGGCATCCACCGCCCAATCCTGGGTCAGGGAGTGAATCACCGCATTGGGGGTAAACCAAAGGGAGGTGCCGAAGAACTGGGCCAGCACAATGATGAAGAGGGGCCGGCCCGAGCGTCTGGCGATCATTGGCAATGACTCCCTGCACCCTTCATGTCATCTCGAAAGACCTCCCTGTCCCTCGAGTCCATGGTGTCCAATCAGTCTCTGCAATCGATTAAAGACATTCCTCCGAGACCAGCTCGCCGCCATTGAAGACCTTGCAGACACGGCTGGCGTATTCAAAGGGATCACCGTCAAACAACACGATATCGGCCCGTTTGCCGGTCTCCAGGCTGCCCCGCTCATCATCCATATCCAGGATACGGGCCGGGCCCAGGGTGATGGCGGCCAGGGCATTGTCCCGTCCCAGGCCATTGGCGGCGGCAATGGCCGCTTCGAACAGGACCGAACGGGCCTTGGGCACATAGGCCTCATAGCCCCCTTGAATGGCGAAGGGGATGCCGGCTTCCTGCAGACGGGCGGCGGTATCAAAGGCGGCGTTGCGGGATTCTCCGCCGGCCCGGGTCATGGTGGGGTGAAGCAGGACCGGCACATCGGCGGCCTTGACCCGGTCCAGCACCCGGTACACATCCGCCGCCCCTTCCAGCACCAACTCGAGATCGAACTCCTCGGCCAGTCGCAGGGCGGTGATGATATCGGTGGCGGTATTGGCGTGGATAAAGACGGGCAAATCGCCATTCAGGGCATCCAACAAGGCCTGTTTGCCCAGATCGGTGCTGCGTTCATCCGGGTCCTGGCGGCCATAGGCCCGGGCATCTTCAAAGGCCTGGCGGATCATGGCCACGCCCTTGGAGCGGGTACCGGGGGATTCGAAATGCCGGGCGATGCCGGCACCCAGGGTCATGCTGACCCCGGCCACATCACGGATGGAGGCATCCTGAACGGTATTGCCGCTGGTACGCACCAGCATGGTCTGGCCGGAGACCAGGGCACCGGGGGCCGGGCCGGTGTGCAGGGTGGTCACGCCCAAGGAACGCAACCATTCCACCAGACCTTCATCCACATTGTAGGCATCCAGGGCCCGCAACCCCGCCTGGATGGGAGCAGTGGTATCCAGCTGATCCTGATCCGCGGGCACGTTATACATGCCGGCCAGGCCCACCACGCTGCGGGCATCAATCAACCCCGGCGTGACCACCGCTGCTTCGTGGCGCTCATAGCCATCGGGAACCTCCACTTCTGATGCCGGGCCAATGGCCTGGATGCGACCATCCGCCACCAGTACCACGCCGTCCTCAATGGGGTCACCGCTCACCGGGAAGACCGTCTCCCCATGAATGGCAATATCCGCCTGAAGCTTGCCGGCCAACAGCAGCAGGCAAGCTGCCCAGAAAAATCGTTTATCAACACATCGCATGTTCATTCTCCATGACTGTGGCCGGCTTCACCGCGGAAGATTTCATAACCGCCGGTGGCCCATTCACGCTGTTCCGGATCATCCCGGTCAAAGACACGCTGGCCCTCCACCCAGGTCTCTTCCACATGGGTATAGACCGAGAGGGGATCGTCGCTGAGGATGATGAAGTCGGCATCCTTGCCGGATTCCAGGGAACCGATCCGGTCTTCCATGCCCAGAATGCGGGCACCGGCCAGGGTCAGCCCCTCGATGGCCCCTTCCCGACTCATGCCGGCGCGTACGCCGAGACCGCCGGAACGCAAAAAGAGCCGGGAGTCGGTGATGTAATCATCGGTATGGAAGCCCGTATCCACGCCGGCCTCTTCCAGGGCCGGGGCCGTCTTCCAGAGCAGATTCACCGCTTCATGCTTACCGCCGGGGGAATCCACCATGATGATGGAGGCCTTGGCACCGGCCTCGGCAATCTGCTCCGGCACCCGCCAACCTTCGCTCACATGATGCAAGACCGGTGTGAAACCGAACTCCTCGCCCATTCTCAGGGCGGTGATGATGTCGTCATGCCGATGGGTGTGGAAGTGCACGGTTCGCTCACCCGAGAGGATCTGCAACAGCGCCTCCATGCCCAGATCCCGATCCACTTCGCCGTCGTCGGCACGATCGCGGCGATGCTCATAGTCCCGGGCCTGGTTGAACAGGGAACGCACCAGTTCGGCGGACTTGGCTCGGGTTCCGGGGAAGGGGCCGGCATTGTCCCGGATGGGGTTGGTGCCGTTGGCCATCTTCATGCCGCCACAGACATCCCGAATGGGATCATCACAGAACAACCAGTCATCTACGGTTTTGGGATCGGCACGCAGCTTAAGATAAAGGGTTTGCCCACTCATCAGGTGACCTGAGCCGGGCATGACATTGACCGTGGTGATCCCCCCCGCCATGGCCCGGCGGAAACTGTCCGCCTTTACATTGACCGAGTCCAGGGCGCGGACTCCCGGGTGCATGGCATTGGAGCGATCCCCACCATCCACATTCCCCAGATGGGAATGGGTATCCACCAGCCCCGGCATGATGACCTTGCCGGTGACATCGGTCACCCGGGCGTCGTCCGGAATACGAACCTCATCCACGGCGCCCACGGCCTGGATGCGACCTTGGTCGATCAACAACACGCCGTCTTCAATCACCGGGCCGGATACCGGATAGATCTTGGCCCCGGTAAACGCTTGGGGCTCGGCATAGGCACTGCATGCCGACATCAACATGCAAGTCACCAGCAACAAGCACTTCCTCATGATCTTCTCTCCTGGCAAGCCACCCACCGCAAAAGCGGTGGATGAAAGACGGAAGTGCTGACCATAGCAGAAGCCGACACTGCTACGAAATCGGACTGTCTACCGGGGACTCAGATCAGGGAATGGATATCGGCCAGGACCTGTACGGCGGTTACCCGGGAACCGGCGCCTGGGCCGCGAATGATCAGCGGGGTGTCCCGATAACTATCACTACGGATCTCAAAGATGTTGTCCGTGGCCCCCACGCCCACAAAGGGATGGGCCGTCGGCAGCCATTGAATCCCCACGGAGGCCTGGCCCTGGTTGTCCACCTGCCCCACATAACGGGGAATGCCCGCTTCGGCCTTGCTCTGTATCCCGGCCCAATGGCTGTCCAGCGGCTCACTGCCTTGGGCGAAGAAAGTGGACAAATCACAATCGATCAATGACGGCGGCACCAGGCTTTCAATCCTCACGTCTTCCAAAGACAGTTCGAAGCCCGCTGCCCGTGCGGTAATCACCAGTTTCCGGGCCACATCCAGCCCCGACAGGTCCAGGCGAGGATCGGGCTCGGTGAGTCCCTGCTCATGGGCCGCCCATAGCGACTTAGCCAAGCCGCGTCCCGACTGAAGCCCCTGCATGAGATAACTCAGGGTGCCGGAAAACAGGCCCGACACACTCACGATGGATTCACCGGCCGAGCGCAGTCGCTGCAGGCTGTCCAACAGAGGCAGCCCGGCCCCCACCGTGGTGGCATGGCGATAGCGGCCAACCCCCGCCTCTTCCGCCCCCAGCAGGGCTTGATAGCCTTGCGCCTCTCCAGCGGCAGCCCATTTATTGGCAGTAACCACATCCAGGCCGGCCTGGATCCAGCCCGCATGGCGATCCGCCACTTCCCGGCTGGCAGTCAGATCCACAATCACCCCCTGCGGACCTTGGTCGAGTAGACGGGAGGCCAGTTCGTCCAAACAGCTGGCTTGATCCGATTCGGCCAGTTGCTGGCGAATACCATCCAGGCTCAGCCCCAACTCATTCCACAACATGGTGCGGGAGTTGGCCAAACCCAAAAGCGATACGCTGCCCGGGCGCCGATCATCAAGCAGCTGTAGCAACTCTCCCCCCACGTTGCCGCTGCCGATCACCACCAGCGGACAGATGGATCGGCTGTCACGAGCGCTGCGGTCCAAAACGGTCACCGACGGTTGCTGTCTCACGCTGCTCATGACAGGCCTCCTTCAAAGGCCGTGGGCTGGGCGAGGCCGGAGAGAGCCTGGTCCAGGTCCGCGATCAAATCGCCGGGCGATTCAATCCCCACCGACAGACGCAGCAGGCCATCACCGATACCGGCCCGCTGGCGGGCATCGGGATGCATGGCGGCATGGGTCATGGTGGCGGGATGGGCGATCAATGATTCCACACCCCCCAGGGACTCGGCCAAGGTGATACATCGCAGCCGCGAGAGGAACTCCCGGACCTGAGCTTCGCCCCCATTCAACTCAAAGCTGAGCATGGCCCCGAAACCGTTCTGTTGGCGACGGGCAATCAGGTGCCCGGGATGGCTGGCCAGGCCGGGGTAATGCACGGTCTTCACGGCTGGATGCTCGGACAGGAACTCACACACATTGACGGCGTTTTCCTGATGCAATCTGAGCCGGGCATGGAGGGTTCTCAATCCCCGCAGGGTCAGCCAGCAATCCATGGCACTGGCGGTGACCCCCAGGCAATTGGCCCACCAGGCGATGGTCTCGCCCAGTTCCGGGTCACCACTGATAATGGCACCCCCGATCACATCACTGTGACCATTGATGTACTTGGTGGTGGAATGCACCACGATGTCCGCTCCCAGATCCAGGGGCCGTTGCAGGACCGGTGAGAGGAAGGTGTTGTCCACCACCACCCGGGCACCCGCCGCCCGGGCCTGTTCCGCCACCCGTTGAATGTCGGTGATCCTCAACAGGGGGTTGCTGGGTGTTTCCAACCAGACCAGCTTGGGGCCTTGAGACAAGGCCTGACGAGTGGCATCGGGATCATTGAAATCAACAAAATCCAGTTTGAAGGCCCCTTTTTCAGCCCAGGCATCCAGCAGGCGAAAGGTTCCCCCATAGCAATCATGGGTCGCCAGTATGCGATCTTCGGGGCCCAGCAACTGCAAGACCGTGGTGATGGCAGCCATGCCGGTCGCCGTCACCGTGGCCGCCACACCCCCTTCCAGATCACGCAAGGCATCCGCCAGTCGGTCACGGGTGGGGTTGCCCGAACGACTGTAATCATGGGCCCGGGCTTCACCGAAGCCGGCAAAGCTGAAGGTGCTGCTCATATGGATGGGCGGGATGACACCCCCGTATTGGCTATCACTATCCACACCCGTTCGAACGGAGATGGTTTGGGGCTGGGATTCAGGCCGTGGCATGTTGCTTCTCCTCAAGACATTGATTCAGAACATGAGCAATGGCCTGATGCGCTTTGAGAAAGGCATCGTGACCATAGGGCGATTGCAGGCAATGGAAATCCGTGGGCCCGGCCAATGACCCGGCCAGGGCTTGCATCTGAGACAGGGGAACCAGCTGATCCGAATCCACGGCCACCACCGTGGCCGGGCAATCAATCCCTTGTGGGTTTACCTGGTGCAGGTCCAGGGACTCGGACAGATCAAGAAAACGTTCCACCGAAAAACGGGCCGCGAAGTCGTTGCCCACATGGGAAAGATAGGACTGAATACTATCGAGGCGTTCAGCGGCATCTGCCTGGGGAAACCGTTCAGAGAACAACTCGCGGGTGCGATAACTGTTCATGGCCAAGCCCCGGGCAATATTCAAACCCGCGGTCGGAAAGCCAGCCATCGCCCCCAGGCGTACCACTTCTCTTTGCAGATAGCGTGCGGCGGTGGCAACCGGATGACTGTAATGGGCCCCGCTGATGGTCAGCAGTCGGCGGATGGCAAGCTGCCCTCGCTCGGCCAGTGCCAGGGCCACCATGGCCCCGTAGGAAGCACCACAGAGCAGATGCAGTCGGGCAATGTCATGGCGCTTTAGAAGCACCTCCAGGGCCTGGGCATGGTCCTGCGTCAGGAGGGTTCTTTCCGGCCGGCCTTGCGGACAGGCCCAGTCCACGCTCAGCAGTCGATAACGGCGCGAGTCCAGTGGCCCCTTGGGCCCGAGTTGCTCCGGCCACCACTGTTCAATGGCCCGATTGCTGTTAAGCCCGCCCAGCACCAATACAAGGGGAAGTCCTGACCGGCCGCTCAAGCGATAAGCCATGGAGGCAGTTACCGCTTCACCCCCGGCATCCAATCTCACTTGTAATGTGCCTTCAATGGATGAGGAACCACTATGGTCCGCATCCCGGGTCCGCAGGCTGATCACATCGTGCACGGGTCTCTCCTCCCCGGTTCCCTGTCAATGAACTGCGGGGAGGAGAGGATCAAGCGAAGTAGGTGATGAAGGCGTGCAGGCCTGAAGCGTCACAGACTCCGCTCATCTCTCGGCAAGCCTTTCGGCTCCCCGCAGGAGTTGGCACCTTTGTGGATGGCTCCACTGGTTGCCCCGGTATCGTCGGGCCTGTCCCTCAACCGGTCTTGATGAGCTGTTGACGCAGAGATTAGGTGCCCTGTTGTGCAGGGTCAAAGAATCGTTGGTTATGTTTGACGATCACCCTGTTCGAATGGGGTAAACCTTTCGTCGGGTCAATGAAAAGCAAAACCGTCTAACTCATTGACGGGAATATTTATTCCAAAATTTCATATCCATATGCCGGCGCACTGCCCTTGACTTGCAGCTCATTTGCGTTAAAAGTTGTCCCCGATAGCGCCGATTTGACACCAGCTTGCGGGCGCTCAACAAATGCAGCTAAAGCGGTAGGCTGTGACTTGCCTCCGCTATCGGGCCCTCCCCGGCAAGCCGAAACGGCCCTCCTCGCCCGCAAGCACCCATCAGAACCGGTCATGAACCGGAGGTTAACGATGCGTGCACGAAGCAGCGAGCGATTGACAAGAACATGGCTACTCCCCCTGGTCAGGAAGACCAGAGGCTGTTGCATCTCCCCCCTCACTTGTTGGCCCTGTCCCGAGGCACGAATGTGCCGTGCGGAACGCCAATAATATTCGGGCTGTTTTTCAGCCAAGCATATCCAGATCGCAAAGACTCGACTCCCGGGCAATGACGCCACCGGGTCGAGGGGGGATAAGAAAGATGAAGTTACAACAGATACGCTACCTGCTGGCCATTGTGGACAATGGCTTTAACATCACCACGGCTGCGGAGAATCTTTACACCTCCCAACCGGGCATCAGCAAGCAAATACGATTGCTTGAAGATGAGCTGGGGCTTCAGCTGTTCATCCGGCGCGGCAAGCGGATTGATGCCCTTACCGCCGCAGGAGAAAGAGCCGTGGAGCGTGGCCGTCACATCATGCAGGAGGTGGCCAACATCAAGAACCTGGCCGCCGAACTCAAGGGCGATGCCCAGGGCACCCTGCGGCTGGGCACGACCCATACCCAGGCCCGCTATGTACTGCCACCGGTGATCCAGGGCTTTCGCCAGGCTCACCCAGGCGTAGGCTTTGATATCCACCAGGGCACATCGGATCAGCTGGCGGGCATGGTGTCGGCCGGGGATGTGGATTTCGTCATGGCCACCAGCAGCCAGCACCTCTTTCCGGGGCTGACCATGTTGCCGGTCTATCAATGGGACCGGGTTCTGCTGGTGCCCAGGGATCATCCCCTGGCGGCAAGCAGAACCGCTCCCACCCTGGAGACCTTGTCGCAACACCCGCTGGTGACCTATGTCTTCAGTGACCGGCCGGAGTCTTCCCTGTCCCGCACCTTTAAGGCCAAGGGATTGGAAGCCAATATCGGCTTCACGGCCCGGGATGCGGATGTGATCAAGACCTATGTCCGGATGGGGCTGGGTGTGGGTCTGCTGGCCGCCATGGCGGTAGAGGAAGAGGTGGACAAGGATCTGGTGACCCTGGATGTGCAGCATCTCTTTCCCCGCCTGACCACCTGGATCGGCTTTCGTCGGGACAGTCTGCTTCGGGGCTATCAGCTGGATTTCCTCAGCCGGCTGGCCCCCCATCTGACGCCGGAGCGGGTGGAGGCGGCCCGCCAGGCACCCGATCAGAAGGCGGTGGAGACCTTGTTCGAGGACGTGACCTTGCCGGTACATGCTCATCAACCCAAGCCCCGGGTGGCTGCGGGTTGCTAGCCAAAGTCCATAAAACATTGAGCTAACCATCTACATTGGCAGTCCAAACGAAGCCAAAGCCAGCTAACACCCATCACTGATTTCCAACTGGAGGATCGAGTGCAGGGTGGGCCTTTCCAGGGCTAGGCCACTCGCCCAGGTCCCTACGCGCTCGCAGCCCCACCCCGGCTTTCTCTCGCAAGGCGCGAGGAGCGCCGTGTAGCCACCGTGCTACATAAGCGAGTCGCAACGCAGTCGAGAGGAAGCCGGGGTGGGGCCCTTCGGGTTGCCCCTGAGCCGTCCTGCTTCGGCGTTGCAGCGCTTGCCCGTGGTTAACACCACTGTGCGGCGCACTGCGCCTTGAATCAGAACGGCTCAGGGGCAACTGCGAGTGCGTAGGGACCTGGGCGAGTGGCCCTGACACGGATGTCGCGCCCAGAGCGTCTCAGGGATGGATTCACAGCGGGAAAGGCCCACCCTGCAATCGAGCCGTGAAGTTCAAACAGAAAACAACACCCTCCGCTGGCAGTGGCTAAAAAGGCCGTAAACTTCCTAACGGAACGTTGCTTTAATTTTCCCAACAGGAACACTGAAGAATCTTTAGGGTTGCCGAGCACGAACGCGTAGTCAGATCCGATTGTTTTGGGGTGAGTTGAGTTTAGCCAGCCGATAGGAATGGGTTTCTTTCAGGTCTTCACGGCTCGAGCACATGATTAGACCGACTCGTGAAGTCCGCACTCCCGCTTCAGGCCGAAAAAGCGTGTCTCCTCGAGGCTATCAACCTGACTCAGGGGCCGGGTCGTGTGCCAATCCCCGATACTCACATAGCCCTTCTCCCACAAAGGGTGGTATGGCAATGAATGGGCTTTCAGGTACTGGTGCACATCCCGGTCCGTCCAATCGAAAATGGGATGAAACTTGATTCGCCCATTGCGCCGTTCAGCCAGCGGCACATCCTTTCGGCTTTCCGCCTGCTGCCGGCGAAGCCCGGAAAACCAGGTGCCGGCCGACAGCGCACGCAAGGCCCGCTGCATGGGCTCCACCTTGTTCTCCTGATTGTAGGCCTCAAGCCCCGCCAGTCCCTGCTCCCATCGCCGGCCATAACGGGCCTCCTGCCAGGCCGCACTGTAGCGGGGGCGATAGACATGCAGATTCAGGTCCAGTCGATCATGCAGCTCATCCACGAAGCGGTAGGTCTCCGCGAAGTGATAGCCCGTGTCAATGAACACCACGGGGATATCCGGGCGCAAGCGGGTCACAAGATGAAGCATCACCGCCGACTGGGCCCCGAAACTGGACGCCAGAACCTGTCGATGGGGCAAATGAGACAAGGCCCACTCAAGCCGGGACTCGGCATCCAAGTGGCTTAGTTCATTGACCGCTTGATGCACCAGGCTGTACTCAGTTTGCAACGGCTTTACCATGGTCATGCTCTCTCACCTCTTGGCCGCTTATCACTTCGGAAGTCACACCCACGCGAATCAGGTAATCACCAAAACGCTCGTTCTCCTCCCGCCCCCGGGCATAGCGGGCGAACAACATGTCCAGAGTGGTGAGAATCTCCTGCTCATTGGCATTGTCCCGATAGATGCGGTTCAGCCGTTCACCATTGAAGGCCCCGCCCAGGTAGAGGTTGTATCGACCGGGGCCCTTGCCCACCAGACCGATCTCGGCCAGATAGGGTCTGGCACAGCCATTGGGGCAGCCGGTCATGCGCAGGGTGATGGGTGCCTTGCCAAGGCCATGTTTTTCCAGCAAGGCCTCGACACGATCCAGCAGGCTGGGCAGATAACGCTCGGCTTCCGCCATGGCCAGGGGGCAGGTGGGAAAGGCCACGCAGGCCATGGACCGCAAACGAATGGCTGAGAGTTTTTCGGCCTGGGTCAGGCCCCGCTCTTCCAAAAGCAGATCCAACTCCAGCTTCTGCTGGGCGGTGGCCCCGGCAATGATCAGGTTCTGGTTGGGGCTGACCCGAAACTCGATGTCGGGATAACGCCCAACCACTTCCTCCAGCGCCTCTATGGCATCCGGATTGAGTCGCCCGTTCTCCACAAACAGAGTGAGATGCCAAAGGCCGTCCTCGGCTTCCACCCAGCCGTAGCGGTCACCATTGTGATGGAACTGATAGGGCCTGGCCTCGGCCAGGGGTTTGCGCAGGCGCCAGTCCAACTCCTTTCTGAACCAGTCCAGCCCATAATCCTCGATGGTGTATTTCAGGCGGGAACGCTTTCGATTGACCCGGTTGCCATAATCCCGCTGGATGGAAACAATCGCCTCCGCCACCCGTACCGCATCCTGGGGCGGGCAAAAGCCAATGACATCCCCCAGACGCGGATGGGTATCGGCCACGTCATGGCTCATACCAAGGCCACCGCCCACGCTGACATTGAAGCCCTGCAAACGCCCTTCCGATTCAATGGCAATAAAGCCGATGTCATGGGCGAAGACATCCACGTCATTGAGGGGCGGCACTGCCACCGCAATCTTGAATTTGCGGGGCAGATAGGTCTGTCCATACAGCGGTTCCACCTCGCCCTCACCACCACAGTCCCGTCCTTCCAGCCAGAGCTCCTGATAGGCCCGGCTTTCCGGCAGCAACTCCCGGCTCAAGCGTTCACTGATCCGCTGCACCGAGGCATGCAAAGGACTCAGCAGGGGATTGGGGGTGCACATCACATTGCGGTTCACATCCCCGCAGGCGGCGATGCTGTCCAGCAGTACCGCATCCAGCCCCCGAACCAAGGGGCGCAGTTGTTCCTTGTAGATGCCGTGAAACTGCACCGCCTGACGGGTGGTCAGGCGAAGGGTGCCGTTGGCGTATTCCCTGGCCAAAACACTTAGCTGCTGCCATTGCTTGGCGTTCAACACGCCACCTGGAATACGCACCCGCAGCATATAGGAATAAAGAGGCTCCAGCTTGGCCTTTTTCCGTTCACTCCTGACATCCCGGTCGTCTTGTTCATAGATGCCGTGGAACTTGATGACCTTGGTATCCGATGCTTCAATACCGCCGGTCACCGTCTCTTCCAGGCCGATATGGAGCCGGCCACGCAGGCCCCGGCTTTCGGCCTTGATGGCTTCCACTTCATCCAGTGCCTGCTCTTTCTGTTTCTCATCACGCATTAATACACATCCTTCTGGTAACGCCCGTCCCGACGCAGGGTCTTGAGATAGTCCTGGGCGGCTTCGGTGGATCGATGGCCGGCCTGGGCCACGATATCCACCAGGGCCGCGTCCACATCGGCGGCCATGCGTTTGGCATCACCGCAGACATAGAGATGGGCCCCGGCTTCCAGCCATTCAAAGACTGCTTCACCCGACTCACGAAGCCGATCTTGAACATAGATTCGTTCGACCTGATCGCGTGAGAAGGCCAAGGAGATTCGATCCAGCCCGCCCTGTTTCAGATGGCGTTGCCATTCCAGTTGATAAAGAAAATCCGTACGGCGATGCTGTTCACCGAAGAACAACCAGTTCTTCCCTTCATGCCCCAGGGCCTGGCGTTCCTGGACAAAGGCCCGGAAGGGGGCCACACCAGTGCCGGGGCCGATCATGATCACCGGGGCCTTGCCGTCCTCCGGCAAGCGGAAGCGGGGATTGGGCTCCACGAACAGACGCACCCTGTCACCCGTCTCCAGGCGCTCGTTGAGATACCAGGAAGCGGCGCCCGCCCGCAGACCCTGTTCGGCCTGCCCGCCCAGGGTCTTCACCGTGAGGTGAATCTCATCCGGGGTTTTGGCCGGACTGGAGGCAATGGAATACATGCGGGGCGTGATGCCGGGCAGTAATTGCACCAGGGTGTCGGCATCCAGCTCGGCGGGATAACGATGCAAAAGATCCACCACCTGGTGTTCCTCAATCCAGGCGCGTAAGGCCTTGGCATCTTCCAGCAGGGTTTTGAGCTCGGCGGCATCGGCCAACTGGGCATACTTTTCAATCACGGGCCGGGAGAGACGAGTCAGTTCCAGGTAGCCGCCCAGCCATTCACGCAGGGACCGTTGCTGATCCTTTCGGGTCACGGACTGCTCGCCATCCAGGCCGGTGAGTTCAAGCACTTCCTCAACCAGTTCCGGGGCATTGTCCGTCCAGATGCCCACCGAATCCCCGGCCTGATACTGGATGCCGCTGTCTTCTAGAGAGAGCTCAATGTGATGCACCGACTTGCCCGAGGGGGCCACGGTCAATGGATGGGAGGCCAGCACTTCCGCCTGGAAGGGATGGTCCCGCGTCCATTGCGTGGCTTCCGTGTTGACAGCCTGAAGGATCGGTCCGCTACCTTCTGATTCACCACTGTCCAGCTTGTCCTGGAAAGTCTCCAGGGTCTGTTGCTGCCATTGGGCGGCCACATCCTCGAAATCCAGATCGGCATCCACTCGTTCCAAGGCTCGCTTGGCACCCAGCCGTTCCAGGGCCTGATCGAAATCCTTGCCGGTCTGGCAGAAGTGTTCATAAGAGGAATCCCCCAGGGCAAACACGGCATAGCTCAACTGTTCCAGCTTGGGGGCCTTGTCGCTATTGAGATAGTCGTGGAGTGCCTCGGCATCCTCCGGGGGATCACCCTCCCCGTGGGTACTAACCACCAGGGTGAGCAGTTCCTGCTTGCGTAATTGCTGGGGACGCACATCGGCCAAGCTTGCCAACTTGACGGCAAGCCCCTGGCTCCGGGCCTGCTCGGCCAGCCCTTCGGCCACCCGCCGGGCATTGCCGGTTTCCGAGCCGTACCAGATATTAAGGACACGGCTGGCAGAGGAGGACGCTGCTGTCTTCGCCACCGCCCCGCCCGTCTGAGACAGGGCATCATCGGACGGGGCAGCGCTGCCACCGGCGGCCGCCAGCCCGGACAGATAACCGGACGCCCAGATCTTTTCCCGCTCATCCAGCTCACGGGCCAGGGCATCAATCCTTTGTTGAAGCTGCAGGGTCTGTGCAGGAACGGCCGCCATGGTCTTCTCCTCGTTTGGCATTTGAGGAAAAGCCTAATGGGCCCTGGTCGCTTTGATAACGATTGATTCTTCATACGTATATTCCCTTTAGCTATCGAAAGATCACCACCGGAAATCCTTCCTTCATGTTCATTCCATTCAGTCATTAGCTTGTCAGTAAACAGTATTTCTCAGACTTCCATTGCATCCCTAAGCTCGATGACAGTTTCATCAATAAGGGATGTACACCATGGATTACTTGCCGATTTTTGTGGCCACCGACAAACGACCCGTTTTGGTGGTCGGGGGCGGCACGGTGGCCGAGCGAAAGATTCGTCTGCTGCTGCGCACCGGTGCCCAAGTCCGAGTGGTGTCCCCCGAGATTTGTGACGGCTTGAAACAGCTGGAACAGAAAGGCCGGATTGAATGGATTCAGCGTGCCTTTGAAAACCAGGACCTGGAAGAAGCCTGGCTGGTTTATGCCGCCACGGATGATCCCTTTCTCCAGAAACGGGTGGCCCGGGAGGCCGAGGCACGGCGGGTGCTGGTGAACACCGTGGATGACCGGGATAACTGCAGTTTCATCATGCCGGCCATCGTGGACCGTTCCCCGGTGATGGTGGCCATCAGCACCGGCGGCACCTCGCCGGTGCTTGCCCGGCGGCTGCGCGACACCATGGAACGCCTGCTGCCCCAGGCCACCGCCCGGCTGGCCGAGTTCGTGGGTGAGGTCCGGGATCACATCACCCGGGCGATCCCCGAGTTCAGCCGCCGGCGGCGTTTCCATGAATGGCTGGTGGATGGGCCGGTGGCCCGTTTCATTCGGGCCGGCCAGGAAGACGAGGCCCGGCAACGTTTTGAAGCGGCCTTGAAGGAAGACGGCCTGTTTGGCGAAGGCCATGTCTATCTGGTGGGGGCCGGGCCGGGCGACCCGGAACTGCTCACCCTGAAGGCGCTGCAGACCTTGCAGGCCGCCGATGTGATTGTCCATGACGGGCTGGTGGATGAGCGCGTCCTGGATCTGGCACGGCGGGATGCCGAGTTCATTGATGTGGCCAAGAAGGCCGGCCATCACCGACTCAGCCAAGCGCGCATCAATCAACTCCTGGCCGAACGAGCCGAAGCCGGCGAGGTGGTGGTTCGTTTGAAAGGCGGCGACCCCTTCGTCTTTGGCCGCGGTGGCGAGGAGATCACCTATCTCCGTGAACGGGGCATTGCCTATGAAGTGGTCCCCGGCATTACCGCCGCCGTGGGCTGCGCGGCCTATGCCGGACTGCCCCTGACCCACCGGGATCATGCCCATTCGGTCTGGCTGGTCACTGCCCATTGCCGGGAATCGGTGGACACCCTGGACTGGAATGATCTGGCCCATAGCCGCCAGACCCTGGCCTTTTACATGGGGGTGCGCCAGATCGGCCGGGTCCAGTCCCAGTTGACCGCCCACGGCCGTCATCCCGATACCCCGGTGGCCTTTGTGGAAAACGGTTGCCGGCCGGAACAACGGGTGATCGTGGGTCGCTTGGGCAGCATGAGTGAGCTGGCCGAGCGCCACCAGCTGCAATCACCGGCTCTGATCTATGTGGGCGAGGTGGCCCGCCTGGCCGGTGAGCTCAACTGGTACGGCCAGGCCCCCATCGTCGCCGAGACATCCGCCGAGCAGTTGCAACAAGCGGTGGTTTGATCCCGATCAACCAGCCCTTGGCAGTGGGAGCGGCATTCCTGCCGCGACAGCGGTGTCGTTCAAGCCTTGTCGCGGCAGGAATGCCGCTCCCACAACTAGCAGGCAATTGCCTTGGCTTAAGACCCAATATTCATCAGGAGAGACAGCATGATTTACAACTCCATTCTCGAGACAATCGGCAACACCCCCATCGTCAAGCTCAATCGCCTGGCGCCGGAAGGCATCGACTTCTACGTCAAGGTGGAGGCCTTCAATCCCATGGCCTCGGTCAAGGACCGCCTGGCCATTGCCATCATTGAAGATGCCGAACGACGCGGCGCCTTGAAGCGCGGGCAAACCGTGGTGGAAGCCACCTCCGGTAATACCGGCATTGCCCTGGCCATGGTCTGCGCCGCCAAGGGCTATCCCTTCGTGGCCACCATGGTGGAAACCTTTTCGGTGGAACGGCGCAAGCTGATGCGGGCCCTGGGGGCCAAGGTGATCCTCACGCCCAAGGAGGAGAAAGGCACGGGCATGGTCCGCAAGGCCGAAGAACTGGCCGAACAACACGGCTGGTTCCTGGCCCGTCAATTCGAGAACGAGGCCAACCCGGCCTATCACCGTAACACCACCGGCCCCGAGATCCTGCGTTCCTTTGCCGGACGGCGGCTGGATTACTTCGTCTCCGGCTGGGGCACCGGCGGCACCCTGACCGGGGCCGGCGAGGTGCTCAAGGCCGCCCGCCCCGATCTCAAGATCATTGCCACTGAACCCGCCGGTGCCTCCCTGATGGGCGGCAAGGAATGGGCGGCCCACAAGATCCAGGGCTGGACCCCGGATTTCCTGCCGGCGGTGCTCAATACCGACATCGCCGATGCGCTGCTACCGGTGAGCGATGAAGAAGCCATCAACACCGCCCTGGCCCTGGCCCGGGAGGAAGGCATCTTTGTCGGGATTTCCGCCGGCGGCACCGTAGCCGCCGGCCTCAAGGCAGTCGCCGGTGCGCCCCGGGGCAGCAGTGTCCTGGCCATGTTGCCGGACACCGGGGAACGCTATCTCTCCACGCCCCTGTTCGAGGACATTCACGACGGCTCCGACGATGAGTGGCTGGCCGATTTGGCCGCGCCACCCCGGGGTCCGGCCGCCGCATGAGCTGAGGGGCATTATGGACTGGGCACTTTGGACCACCACCGCCGTGGTGGCCGGGCTGGTATTGGCGCTGATGGTTGGCCGCACCCCCATGGATGCCGCCTTCATGGCGGCATTGGCCCTGCTGTTGCTGGGCGGCGTGCTGACCCCGGCCCAGGCCCTGTCGGGCTTTTCCAATGAAGGCCTGGCCACCATCGCCGTGCTCTATGCCGTGGTGGCCGGGTTGCGGGATACCGGGGCCACTCAATGGCTGGGCCAGCTCTTTCTGGGCCAACCCAAAAGCGAGGCCCGGGCCCAGCTGCGTCTGAGCTGGCCGGTGGCGGGCCTGAGCGCGGTGATGAACAACACCCCGGTGGTGGCCATGATGATCCCCACCGTAGTGGCCTGGACCCGGCGTTACGGCCTGTCCCGTTCCCGCCTGCTCATGCCCTTGAGTTATGCCGCCATCCTGGGGGGCGGCTGCACCCTGATCGGCACCAGTACCAATCTGATCGTCAACGGCTATCTGATTGACGAAGGCGGACCCGGCATGGGCCTGTTCGAGATCGCCTGGGTGGGGCTGCCGGTGGCCGTGGTGGGCCTGGTTGTCATGGCGCTGTTAGGGCGGTGGCTGTTTCCCAACCGCCCGGCGGTGATCGCCGACCTGGAAAACAGCCGGGAATACAGCGTGGAGATGCGGGTGGACGAACACGGCCCGCTGCGGGGGAAAACCGTGGCGGCGGCCGGGCTGCGCCACCTGGCCGGCAGCTATCTGGTGGAGATCCATCGCCAGGGTACCTTGCTGCCTGCCGTTTCTCCCCAGGAACGTCTTGAAGGCGGTGATCACCTGGTGTTTGTGGGCGTGCCCGATGCAGTGGTGGAACTGCAAAAGATCCGCGGCCTGCATCCGGCCACCGATCAAGTCTTCAAGTTGGATCAACCCCGCTCGCAACGACGGCTGGTGGAAGCGGTGGTCTCCGAACGCCACCCCATGCTGGGGCAAACCATCAAGCAAGGCCGTTTCCGCAATCATTACGGCGCGGTGGTGCTGGCCGCCGCCCGCCAGGGCAAACGATTGCATCAAAAGCCCGGGGATGTACGCCTGAAAGCCGGCGACACCCTGCTGCTGGAATGCGGGGAAGGCTTCACCCGCCAACACGCCCAGTCCCGGGACTTTCACCTGGTCAGTCCCCTGAAAAACGGCCAGCTACCCCGGCACGAACGGGCGGGCCTGGCACTGGCCATCCTCGTCGGCGTAATCACCACCGCCGGGCTCGGGCTTCTGTCCATTTTTCAGGCCGCCCTTTTGGGCGCGGGCCTGATGCTGATCGGGCGCTGCACCAGCGCCAGCAGCATCCGCCGGCAGGTGGACCTGCAATTGCTGGTGGTGATCGGCGCGGCCCTGGGGATCGGCCAGGCACTGCAGAACAGTGGCCTGGCCGGCCATGCCGCCGGGCAACTACTGGTCCTGTCCCAGGGCCAACCCTGGTTCTTGCTGGCCCTGCTGTATGGGGCCACCGCCCTGCTCACCGCCATTGTCACCAACAATGCCGCGGCCGCCTTGATGATCTATGTGGCCCATTCCGCCGCCGGGCAATTGGATATCGCCCTGATGCCCCTTGCGGTCACGGTGATGCTGGCCGCCTCCGCCAGTTTCATCACCCCCATGGGCTATCAAACCAACCTCATGGTCATGGGCCCGGGGGGCTATCGCTTCAATGATTTCCTGCGGGCCGGCCTGCCCATGAACGGCATCACCGGCCTGGTGGTGATCGGCCTCACCCCCTGGATCTGGCCCTTTTAGAACACTGCCTACTTAGCAAAGGAGAGAGACATGCCTGAACAATGGACAGATGGTTTGAACCCGCCACACGGTGGTCAACTGGTGAACCGAATGGCGCCGGCCTCGGAACAAGCGGCCCTGCAAAGGGAAGCCGCCACCCTGCCCGGCTGGTCACTCAATCATCGACAGCTATGCGACCTGGAGCTGCTGCTCAATGGCGGCTTTTCACCGCTGCAAGGTTTCCTCACCCAGACAGACTATGAATCGGTGCTGTCCGACATGCGCCTAGCCAATGGCCTGCTCTGGCCCATGCCCATCACCCTGGATGTCAGCGAAGACTTTGCCCGTGGCCTGAATGTTGGCGACCGCATTGCCCTGCGGGATCCGCAGGGCCTGAACCTGGCCATCCTCACCCTCAGTGATCTCTGGCGGCCGGATCGACTTCTGGAGGCCCGCCAGGTCTTTGACAGTGAGGACCCTACCCACCCGGGCGTGGCCTATCTATTGGAAGACAGCGGGCCGGTGTATCTGGGTGGCACACTCACCGGCATCCAGGCCCCCGTGCATCATGACTTCCAGGCCCTGCGCCAAGGCCCGGCGGAATTGCGTCGTCTGCTCGCCGAGCAGGGATGGCAAAAGGTGGTGGCCTTTCAGACTCGTAACCCCATGCATCGGGCCCACCAGGAACTGACCCGCCAGGCCGCCCGCCAAACCGGGGCGGCGATTCTGATTCATCCGGTGGTGGGCCAAACCCGGCCCGGAGACATCGACCACTACACCCGGGTTCGCTGCTACCAACATCTGCTGCAACGCTATCAGGGGGAATCGGTGCGGCTCAGTCTGCTGCCCCTGGCCATGCGCATGGGCGGGCCGGCGGAAGCCCTCTGGCATGCCATCATCCGCAAGAACTTCGGGGCCAGTCATTTCATCGTCGGCCGGGATCACGCCGGGCCGGGCAAGAATGCCCTAGGGGAGGATTTTTACGGGCCCTATGAAGCCCAGGAACTGGTCAAGGCCCATGCCGATGAGTTGGGCATTGAAATGGTGCCCTTCCGCAAGATGGTCTATGTGGCCCAGCGGGGGCGTTATCTGCCGGCCGAAGCCGCCCGCTCCGATGAAACCGTGCTCAGCCTTTCCGGTACTGAATTGCGACAGCGACTCAAGCAGGGCGAGGAGATCCCCGACTGGTTCACCTGGCCGGAGGTGGCCGCCGAGCTGCGCCACCGTCATCCGCCCCGTCATCGCCAGGGAATCACCCTGTTTTTCACCGGCCTGTCCGGTTCCGGCAAGTCCACCATTGCCGAGGCCCTGAATGCCCGGCTGCTGGAACAGGGCCAGCGTCGCACCACCCTGCTGGACGGGGATGTGGTGCGGCGCAATCTATCGGAAGGGCTGGGCTTTTCCCGGGAAGACCGGGACCGGAATATCCTCCGGATTGCCTGGGTGGCCAGCCAGATCAGCCGCCACGGCGGCATCGCCATCTGCGCCCAGATTGCCCCCTATGCCGATACCCGCCAGCGGGCCCGGGCCATGGTGGAAGCGGAAGGCGGTTTCGTGGAGATCCATGTCAGCACCCCCCTGGCCACCTGCGAACAACGGGACCGCAAGGGCCTGTATGCCTTGGCCCGGGCCGGCAAGATCAAAGGCTTCACCGGCATCAGCGATCCCTATGAACCACCCAAGGATCCGGAACTGACCATCGACACCCGGGATGTAAGCCCGGATGCCGCCGTGGATCAAATCATCCACTATCTGGAACAGGCCGGCTATCTTCGTCCCCGGCACTTGCCCAGGGATGCGGCCAATGAAGAAGCGGAGACCCGGGTACCCCTGTTGGACCGACAACTGACGGTGCGCTGAAGCGGGGGAACTGCTAGAAACTGGAGCCGGGTTGTTGCAGGAAGGCTTCTTCCTCCGCTGTGGAGGGTCGGCCAAGGATGGCGTTGCGGTGAGGATAGCGGCCGAAGCGGTCGATGATGATCTTGTGGCGAAGCTCAAAATCGTAGTTTTGCTCAAGCCCGGGCTGATCGAAGAGCTGAACGGCCTGCTCGTGAATCAGGGCGGACTCACTGTGCATATAGGGCATGTAGAGAAAGGCCTTCTCCGGAGCACTTAGCGAGGCATCGGCCCCCACCGCCACCGCCTCCTGGGCCAGGGCCAGGGAGAGTGGGTCCTGGGCAAAGGCCGCCGGGGTATCGCGATACATATTGCGGGAGAACTGATCCAGCACAATGATCTCGGCCAGGCGCCCATGGGGCGTTTCCCGCCACTGCCAGCATTCGCAGAGTGCGGCCTGATCATGCAGTGTTTTAAACCGTTCAAGGATGGTCTCATCGAAGTCCGGATCGGACTTGAACCATTGTTCGGGACCGTTTTCCTGAAACCAGAAATCCAGCACTTGCTGATACATGACACGATCCTTTATCGTTCAGCCGGAGCAGACCGGAGAGTGACCAGCACCATCTTATTCGGGGCTGTCTACCTCGGCAAATCGAACGAAGCCCAAGCCAACTCATCTCTCCAACAATTTCAGCCTGGAGGATCGAGCACATGGTGGGATTTGCCGGGGCTGTGCGCGACAGGGATGTCGCGCCCAGAGCTTCTCAGGGATGGATTCACAGCGTCCCCGGAAAATCCCACCATGTGCTCGAGCCGTGAAGCCCTGAAAGCGTCCAGTCCCCTCCGGTTGGTAAAGCTTGAATCGCCTCGTAGGATTCTAATCTGACCGTGTTGACTGATGAGCAATTGAAACACTGGCCCGTGTTCACATTGGGCAGGCCCGGTAAATCGTTCCTTAGCCATTTTCGAGTCCGTTCGAGCTACAGCCAGCTGAGGGTATAGGTTTCTGTTTAAGCTTCACGGCTCGAATACCGGGTGGAACTGTCCAGGGACGCATGGACCCATCCCTGGGGCTCTGGGCGCGACATCCCTGTCGCGCACAGCCCTGGCCAGTCCCACCCGGTACTCGAACCTCCCGAATTAAAGCAGCGGTGGGGTGAGCTGGCTTCGGCTTCGATCAACTTGCCAATCTAGTCACTCGTCAAACTTCACACTTCAGGCGTCTTTTGTGACCGCGTGGCAGATAACCGAATTACCCGTCATCCTTACGCTCCCCAAAACTTCGCGATGAATCTTTTATTCAAGTCGATTCCGACTGGGTCGGTGCTGATACGTCATCCGTCGACTGGGTGGGTGAATCCAGCACCACCGCCGCGACCAGATCGCCGGTCACATTCACCGTGGTCCGGCACATATCCAGAATGCGATCCACACCGATGATCAATGCAATGCCCGCGGCGGGAATACCCACACTGCCCAGCAGCATGGACAAAATCACAATCCCGATGCCCGGCGTCCCCGGTGAGCCGATGGACGCCCCCACCGCCAGAAAGACCACCAGAATCAATGTAGCCAGCCCCACTTCCACGCCGAACACCTGCGCCAGGAACAGAGTGGCCACCATTTGATACAGGGCCGTGCCCGCCATATTGATGGTGGTCCCCAGGGGAATGACGAAACGGGTAATGGCGGCACTCACCCCCAGCCGGGCTTCCGCCGTCTGCATGGTCAGCGGCATCACCGCGGCGGAACTGGAGGTGGAGAAGGCCAGTAGCTGGGCATCCCGGGCGGCGGTGAGGAAATAGCGGATGGGCCGTCCGGTCTTGAAACGGTAAATGAGCAAATACATGATCAGGACCAGAATCAGGCCGAGCACGACCGTCAGCACGTACAGCCCCATGCCCAGCAAGGCATCAATCCCCAGGCGGGTGGTGATCTGTGCCAGCAGGCCGAATACCGCAAAGGGCACCAGCAGCATGGCCCAGCGCACCACCACCATGGTGATTTCCTGGATGGACGCCAACAGGGCCAGCAGCGGTTTCTGATGCTTGCGAGGCAGGCTCACCAGGGCCACACCGATGAGGATGGCAAACACCACCACCTGCATCATGTTCTGTTCCAGCCCCGCCTTCAAAGGGTTGCTGGGGATCATCTCGCTTAATCGGGAAGGCAGGTCCTGCAAGGCCAGGCCCGGTGCCGGAACCGCCTCGGCCTGCTCCGCAGCCGGCCGCAATTGATCCTGAACACTGCTGGCATCCAGATACAGCCCCGGTTGAATGGTCAGGGCCACGGCCATGCCGATGAGTACAGCCGCCAGGGTGGTGACAATGAAAAACACCCCGGCGCGAATCCCGGTGCTGCGCAGGGAAGCCATGCTCTCGGACGAGGCCATGCCCAGGATGATGGAGGCCACCACCAGGGGAATCACGATCATCTGGATCAGGGCCAGAAAGACATAGCCCGGCAAAGCAAGCCAGTTGGTAATCAGTGTGGCCAGGGCCGGGTCCACCAGGCCGGCATCCGGCCCCAGCAAGAGCCCCGCGCCCACACCCAGAAACATGGCCACGATGACCTTGGCCCAGAGGTGGCTGCGAAGCAGCCCTTTAAGACGCCCGGCCAGACGATGAACCGGACTGGGTGAGGTACCGCTGATGGTGCCAATCATGCCGACCTCCCCGGGAAGCACTGATTAATATCGGGAATCATGGCAATTCACTGGCGTGAGCTTCCTCGGCAGTGGTTCACTGACCAGCATACGCTTATCCACCTGATGCCTGCTCAACCTGTCAGTCTGCATTGCTGCAATCCGACCTTCTTGCCGGTATTGGGATCGCTTTGAACAGCCTGCTGCTCAAAGCCGAAGGATTCATGAAAGTGACGGGAACGCTCATTGGGCGGTTCCAGATCAAACTCGCAACACACACGATGCCAGCCTTTCGCCCGCGCCCAGTCCATCAAGTCCTGATACAGCAAACGCCCCGCCCCCTGACCCTGAACAGCATCTGAAACCACCACCCGGTCGATATAAACGAAGTCATCATAGCGGCGATCAAACCAGCGGTAGTTGCTACTGTCGTAGGCGCAATTCGGTGCGAAGGCCAACAGAAACGCCACCGCCTGATCGTGGTGACGAATCACCCGATGGTAGGCGGCCATTTCATGCAGCCAGCTCAGGCGGGTCTCATCCAGGGGACTCAGAAAATGCTCCCACTCCCGGTTCATCCGGAGAATGGCGGGAAAATCCCGGGGTTCGGCCACTTCGATCATCATGAGCGCCAGCCCGGCAAGGCTTCAATCAACTGCTCCAGGCTCCGGGACAGGGCCCGGTTGGCCGCGGCCACCCCGCCAGGGGCATCCTCGCTCTCGCTGTCTTCCACCAGATCATGCCGCACACCACCCAGGCGCTCCCCGGTGGTGGCATCCACCAGGCGATAACGGATGGTCAGGCGCACATGGGAACCCTGCTCATCGAAAATCTGCTCAAGGCGGATCAACTCACTGTCCAGGCGATGGGAGGCCGTCACCCGGCTGCCGGGCGCGGCCACATCCTGCGCCAGACCGGCATCGCTGATGGCCTCGGCCATGGCGGCGCCAATCAGCCGGGCCGGCTTATCGGCCCATTGATTGCGCGCGTAGTGACGCAATTCATGGTCATCCCGGCGATAGGCCATATGGGCGGAGTCATAGGCCGGATGGCTGCTGGGCATGGCCACCTGAATGGCTTCAAAGGGCTGCTTGGACAGGGGCGCGAGCTCACCACGCCATTCCAGCAAATGGGTGCTGGGTGCGCTCTCCTGCTCCGGCAGAATGGTGCAGGCGGACAACAGCAGCAGGCCAAGCAAGGCCGGCATCATCATTTGAAGGCGATTCATGGGCTTCCCCTTATTGTTCACCCGGGCCCGGTTCCCGGCGAGGTGGACCGAACAACAATTGATTGGGTTCGTCGGACAGCTGTTCGCTCAGGCGGCTCATGCGATCACTCAGCTGCTGGAGCTGACGCAACAAGGCATCCATCTCCCGCAAGGTATGGCGATTGACGATATCCAGGGTCTGTTCACCTTCTCCAGCCAGGCGGGAGACATCATCCGCCGCTCGCTCCACGGAATCACTGAAACGCTCCACGCCCAGCAGGGCGGCATCCAGTCGATCCAGGGTCTCGGGCAGACGATCGGCCAGCAATTCCCCGGCTTCGGCCATATCCGCCGCCCCCGCCAGCACCCGATCCATCTCTTCACTGTTGCGGGCCAGAGTACCGCTGAAGGTCTCCAGATGATGCAGGGTCTCGGCCAGGGCATCGATATTGTCATCACTCAGCAGGCGGGTGAGCTGGCGGGCTGCGGTATCCACCGCCGCCAGACCTTCATCCACACTGCCATCCACCCGCGCCCAGAAGGAGGGACGGGACTGGATCACCGGATAGGGTTCACCCTCCGGCGTCTCAAGGGGCGCGGCATCCGCTTCACCGGATTCCAGCTCCAGGCGCATGCTTCCCATGGCCCCCTGGGTTCTGAGCACCGCCCGGGTATCGGTGCGGATGGGCACATCCGCCTCGATCTCCAGCGTCAAACGCACTCGGCTGGGGTTATCCGGGTCCAGGGCCAGCTCGCTCACCCGACCCACCGGCACCCCTTGGAAAAGCACCCGGGAGTTCTCCCCCAGGCCGGAGACCGACTCCTCCAGATAGACCGTGTAGTGCCGGGTTTCACCCTGGCGAAGTTCCCCGGCAATCCAGAGCCCCAGGGCCACTGCCGCTACGGTGAAAATCACCACGAACAGGCCGATCAGGGTATGGTTGCTGCGTGTTTCCATCAGGCCTCCTTCGGCCGGCGTCGATCAGAGAAGTACCGTGCCACTTCGGGCTGCTCGGATTGACTCAGACGGGCAATGGGCCCGGTTTCCAGAACCCTTCCCTGCCCCAGATAAACCACCCGGTCGGTCACCTGCCAGAGGGCATCCAGGTCATGGGTCACCATGAGCACGGTAAGACCCAGCAGGTCGCTCAACTCCAGAATCAAATCATCAAAGGCTGCAGCATTAATCGGATCCAGGCCCGCGGTGGGCTCATCCAGGATCAACAGGGCCGGATCCATGATCAGGGCCCGGGCCAGCGAGGCCCGGCGAATCATGCCGCCGCTCAACTCATTACTATAGCGCCCGGCCACCTCCGGTCCGAGGCCCGCCATGCGCAACTTGATCAAGGCCAGTTCCTCAATCACCGCAGAAGACAGCCGGGTGTGCTCCCGCAATGGCAAAGCCACATTCTCCAGTATGGTCAAACCGCCGAACAGGGCACCGTTCTGAAACAGCATGCCGATCTGCTGGCGGCGAGCACGCAGCCGGGCCTCATCGACGCCGATCATTCCCTGGCCCATCAGCTTGACGCTGCCGGCGGTGGGCTGATGCAAAGCCAACAGAGTACGAAGCAGCACGGTCTTGCCGGTGCCGCTGCCACCCACCAGCCCCAGGGTCTCTCCCTGCCAGACGTCCAGATCCAGACCATCGTGAACACGATGGTTACCGAACTGGTTCACCAGCCCCCGTACCTGAATCACCGCTGTATTCTCATCCATGATTACAGCCCCAGTATATTGAACAGGATGGAAAAGAAGGCATTGATCACGATCACCGCAAAGATGGCCTGTACCACGGCAGTGGTGGTGGCCCGCCCCACTCCTTCGGCGCCCCGCTCCACCCGGAGCCCCTGGCGGCAGCCGATAATGGCAATCACCACGGCAAACACCGGCGCCTTGATCAGGCCCAGCCAGAGATGGCGATGCCCCATCCCCTCGGGCAGACGACGCAGGAAATCCATCAGCGACAGATCATAGGCCAGCCAGTTCACCACCACGCCGCCCAGCATGCCGGTGAGATTGGCCAGCACGGTAAGCAGGGGAACCGCCACTACCAGCGCCAGCAGCTTGGGCAGCACCATCATGTCGAAAGGACTGATGCCCAGGGTTTTCAAGGCATCAATCTCTTCATTAATCTTCATGGTGCCCAACTGGGCGGCATAGGCCGAGGCGGTTCGCCCAGCCACCACAATGGCCACCACCAGGGGCCCCAGCTCCCGCAAGATGGTACTGCTCAACAGCTCCGGCAATACCGCCGTGGCCCCATACTCCTCCAGGCTGGTGGTGAGCTGGTAGGCAATCACAATCCCCACCAGAAAGCTCAACAACCCCACGATGGGCAAAGCATTGACCCCGGCCTGTTCCAATTCCGACATGAATCGCCGCCCCCGAAGACGCCAGGGCCGGAGCAGACGGGGCAGCAAGGCCTGGGCGGTCTCGCCGATAAAGGCCAGAGAGTCGAGCAATTCCCGAGCATGCTGTTCACTGAGCCGACCCAGGCGGGCCAGAGGATTATCCGGGGCCGCCTGCTGCTCGGAGGCGGTCTGGACCGCCTCGGCCAACTCAAACAGGCGTTGATGGGAGGGGGAGAATTGCAGGGCAACCGAGGCGCCTTTGGCTTCGGCGGCCTCCACCCAGCGGCGCAGGATGCGGGCACCGGCCAGATCCAGCTGGTCCAGGCCACGGGCATCCAGGGTCAACGTGCCGGCCGCCGATGGCGGCGGGGGCATCTCCGTCTCCACCACCCCCAGTGACGCCAGTCGCCAATCACCCTCGCAGGTGAGCTGATTCCGCTGAAAACGGACCTTCGCCTTCATGGCAATCCCTGATCCTGATCCCCGAATGCAGTCAGTTTATCAGGAACTGTCCTGATGGATGACTTGAGCCGACACGGCACCAAGGCCATGATGAATGGTCACAGTCATCACAACCCTAGCCAGGAGAACGATTGTGCGTAATCCGTCCCGCGTGCTGATCTGGATGGCCCTGTTTCTCGGCGCCGTGGCCCTGATCGCCCTGCTGCTGATGGAACCGCTCCGCCAGGCCTTCTTGGCCAACCCCATCTTCAACGGCCTGATTCTGGCCGTGCTGGCAGTGGGCATTCTCATCAACGCCCGTCAGGTGCTGGTCCTGCAGCCGGAGCTGAACTGGCTGAAAGCCTTCCGCCGGGGCGAACGTGGCACGGTAAAACGCCCACCCAGCCGCCTGCTGGGTTCCATGGCACAGATGCTCACGGGCCGTTCGGCGGACAACCTCAGCCTTTCCACCCTTTCCCTGCGTACCCTGCTGGACGGCGTCCGGGCTCGACTGGATGAATCCCGGGACCTGTCCCGTTATTTCATCGGGCTGCTGGTCTTTCTGGGGCTGCTAGGGACCTTCTGGGGGCTTTTGGATACCCTGCGGGCGGTGGGCTCGGTGATCTCCGGCTTGAGCATTGATGACCGCAGCGCCCAGGTCTTTTTCCAGGAACTGCAAGAAGGACTGGAAGCCCCCTTGAGCGGCATGGGCACGGCCTTTTCCTCCTCCCTGTTCGGCCTCTCCGGGGCCGTGGTGCTGGGCTTTATCGATCTGCAGGCGGCCACCGCCCAGAACCGTTTCTACAACGACCTGGAGGAATGGTTATCCGGCCAGACCCGCCTGGGCAGCGGCGCCCTGGCCGGTGGTGGCGAGGAAGGCAGTGTGCCGGCCTATATCCAGGCCCTGCTGGAGCAGACGGCGGACTCCCTGGAGCAACTCCAGCGCATGATGCAGCGCTCGGAAGAGGACCGCCGTGCCGCCGACAGCCGCCTGGCGGAGCTGGCCACCGAGCTGGCCCGATTGGCGGAACAGAGTCAGTCCGAACGCAAGGGCCTGGCCTCACTGAACCGAACCCAGAACGAACTGCGCCCGGTGCTGGAGCGACTGGCCGACGCCACCGAGCAACGCAATCAGGAAAGCGAAGGTCTGCAGAGCGGCTTGCAGCAAATGGCCCGCTCCACCGAACGCCTGCACAGCGAGATCAGCCAGGATCGGGCCCAGCAGCTGGAAACGCTGCGGGAAGAGATCCGCCTGCTGACCCGGACCATTGGTCATTCCCAGGACGGGGGCCGCTAAACCATGATGGGCAGTTCCCGACGCAGCCGTAACGGCTTCGATATCTGGCCCGGATTCGTGGATGTGCTGGCCACGATCCTGCTGGTGTTTGTCTTTGTGCTGCTGTTTTTCGTGGTGGCCCAGTTCTATCTCAGCGACACCCTCTACGACCGGGACCAAACCCTGGCCGCGCTGGAAGAGGAAATCTCGGAACTCGCCGACACCCTGTCCATGGAGCGCCAGGAACGCCAACGCCTGGAAGGCCGGGTGGCGGAACTGGACAGCGCCCTGCAAGCCACCCTGGCGCGCCGGGACACCCTGGAGGGGGAGCTGGTCTTGAGCCAGGCGGCCCGGGCCCGCTTGCGGGAAACCCTGGCGGAACGAAGCGCGGAACTGGAGGAAACCGAGCAGGCCCTTGAAGCACAACGGGATAGAGTCGTGGTGCTGGAATCGGAACTGGAAGAAAGCGAACAAGCCCTTGACGAAGAATCACGGCGGGCCGAAGAAGCCCGGAGTGAAGTGGTGGCCCTACGGGAAGATATCCGGGCCTTGCGGGAACAGCTCAGCGCCCTGTCCCAGGCCCTGGATATTTCCGAGGCCACCATGGCCACCCAACGGGCCGAGATCCAGGACCTGGGAGAACGCCTGAACATTGCCCTGGCGGAAAAGGTGGAAGAGCTGGATCGCTATCGCTCGGAGTTCTTCGGCCGGCTGCGGGAAGCCCTGGATGACATCGAGGAAATCGAAATCGTGGGCGACCGCTTTCGCTTCCAGTCGGAGTTGTTCTTTGAATCCGCTTCCGCCGACATCGGCCCCGAGGGCCGGCAAACCCTGGATCAACTGGCGGAGACCTTCGCCACCATCAGCGAACGGATTCCGGATGACATCGACTGGGTATTACAGGTGGAAGGGCATACCGATCGCCGGCCCATTCGCACTGAAGAATTCCCGTCCAACTGGGAGCTGTCCACGGCCAGGGCCCTGAATATCGTCCATTATCTCTCCGAGCAGGGCCTGCCCGAGGCGCGGTTGGCGGCGGCCGGTTTCGGTGAACACCAGCCGGTGGACGAAGACGACGGCCCCGAGGCCTGGGCCCGGAACCGCCGTATCGAATTACGACTCACCAATCGCTGATCATCCGCCAAACTGGCGCTTGGCAAATTCGGCCACGTGCTGACCCTGAAAGCGAGCAATGGTCAGCTCGTTTTCGCTGGGCTGGCGGCTGCCATCGCCATCCGCCAGGGTGGTGGCGCCATAGGGGGTGCCGCCGGTGATCTCGTCCATATTGGTCAGGGCCTTGCAGCTGTAAGGCACACCCAATATGGCCATGCCGTGATGCATCAAAGTGAGGTGAAAGGAGGTCAGGGTCGTTTCCTGACCACCGTGTTGGGAGCCAGTGGAGGCGAACACGCTACCGATCTTGCCAATCAGTTTCCCCTGGGCCCAGAGGCCGCCGGTCTGATCCAGGAAGTTGCGCATCTGGCCGGCCATATTGCCGAAACGGGTGGGCGTGCCAAAGATGATGGCATCGTAATCCGCCAATTCATCCGGGGAAGCCACCGGGGCTGCTTGGTCCACCTTCGCACCAATCTGCTCCACGGTTTCCTGGGGCATGGTTTCGGGCACCCGCTTCACCGTCACATCGGTGCCGTCCACGCCGCGGGCGCCCTCGGCAACAGCGTTTGCCATGGTCTCTACGTGTCCCCAGGTGCTGTAATAAAGAACTAATACCTTGGTCATTGCGACTCTCCTTGCGGCTGATTTCTCGGCGTCCAATACGGTAGCGCCGACTCTACCCTTCAATTTAGTACGAAAATGGACTAATTACCAGCCCCGATTTGCCCTTTCCGCGACAGACGGGGACGGCAACTTTCCAATGTATCAGGCCCAGTCAGCGGCCTTGCCCAGGGCATTGCGTGGCAGCTCATCGCCGAAGCGCAATTCCGCGGGGCGCTCATGGGCAGGCAGGTTTTCACTCATCCAGGCCCGCATCGCCGCTTCGCTCAAGTTATCGCCGGCAGGCCCATTAGAGACCGGAACCAGAAAAGCCTTGAGACGCCCGGCAGGGCCGGGGCGCACCACGGCCTTCGCCACAGCCGGGTGATGACACAGGCGCTGAGCCACCAGCTCAGGGCTGACATTGATCCCGCCCACCTGGACGGCACCATCTCGGCGGCCCAGGGGGCGGAAGTGACGCTTGCCCTCAGTGGTCAGCCGGTCCGGCAAAGGAATGCCTTGTGAGGCGGTCGCTACCCCACGCTCGAATAATGTCATGGATGATTCCCTGCCCAACTGCCACCAGGGAAAAAGCGTAAATGCCGCCTCGGGGCGAGTGCGAATGCCGATGCCACCCGTCTCGGTGGATCCGTAGATCTCATGCATGCGGCTGAGGCCCTTGGCCCGCAGCCGATGGATGAGTGCCTCCTCACAGGGACCGGTAGAGGTCACACCCTCCACATCTTCGGGGAAGGCCTGCCGGGAGCCTTCCACATACTGCCAGCGCATCGGGAACCCAATGATCAGGTCACCGGCACGCAGATCCCTGAGCATGGCGGCTTCCGCATCCTGCTCGGTGAGGACCGGAACACCCAGTGCCCGTGGCAGCAGGACACCGAAAATAAAACCGTAAATATGGTGCCGGGGAGCCAGGCAGAGGATGCGCTGGCGACGGGCAAATCGTTTGGCCAGTTCATTCACTTCCCGCCCCAGGGCAAACCAGGAATGAGCATGCTCCCGGGGTGTGCCGGTACTGCCGGAGGTAAGAAAGCGCAAACCGCTACTACCCAGGCTCAAACCATCACCGCTGACTACCTTCTCCACCAGATCGGCCCAATCTCCCAGGGTACGACGTCGCAGGAGATAATCCTCCAGACCGGTCTCGTCCATCGAGAACAGGCGGTTCACATGCCCGGCCAGGGTGAGGACCTCCAGGGAATCGGCATATAACGGCGCTTCATTCAGGTGCTGATCTTCAGCCCAGTCATCCGGCGCATAGTCCAGCAAGGACTCATTGCGCAGGGTAGCCAGGGTATCCCGGGTCAAACAGCGCAGGACATCCAGAATTCCGGCTCGGTCAGGGTAAACAGCGTTCATTGAGGCCACTCCATTGGGCCCCCGGCTTCGAGGGCCCGTCCGCTTTAGATTCGCTTGACGAAGACCCAGTAGCTGTCGCCGGAGATGGCCTTTTTCATGTGCACCTTCACCTTGGTGGGCTGCATTTGATAATCAAAGGTGTATTCGAACAGGGCATTGAGATTGCCATTGGCCACGCCTTCCTGAAACTTGCCACGAAATTCCGGGCGGTCTGTACAAGGGGCCACTTCCCGGAAGAAGTTCTTGCCCTTCATGGCAGCCGGATCACGACCGGTAATCTCACCCTCTGCCGAGTTGTAATGAAGAATATTGCCCTTGGCATCCAGCTGAACCGCGCCGAAGGCCAGTTGATCCAGGCCCTTGTCATCCATTTTGGCCAGGGTGTTCTCGATGTCATCAGTGCCGAACTTGATCTGCTCCATGGTGCCACTCCTGCATTATGTAATAAATTATTAGATAACAATCTTGGCGAAATGCCTCAAGTGCGGAGAAACCTTAGACGCTTTGTATCGATACTGTCTAGCTTTTTGGGTGTTTTCCTGTACAAAACCGACCAGCGGTAGCCACACCGACCCGGATGGTTATCCGGGTCGGTGTGATGCGTGGCAGCAGGAAGCAGGCTCCGACGAAAAATCCTGTCAGGACCTGGGGCGGGCCCGGTAGCCGAGATAGGCCAGAAGGAAAGCCAGGAAGAAGGGGATCAGACGCTCCGCGGCATTGCCGGGAGCATCCGGGAACAAGCTGATGACAATGGTCATCCCGGCGCCGGCCATCATGGCAGCCAGACGATAGGGGCCGGCCACGGCACCACAAAAGAGCAGCACCAGCAGCAGGGGACCAAAGCCATTGCCCAGCACCTGCCAGGCAAACAGGACCCGGTCGAAAATGGTTTCCGGGACAAACAGGGCCAAAACCACCGCGATCCCGCCCAGAAGCAGGACCACCAGGCGATCAATAAGCACCGAATGGTGACCACGGCGCATGTCATGACTCACCGAACCGCTGGCCACCAGGAGCTGACTGTCGGCCGTGGACATGATGGCGGCCAGCACGCCCCCGGTCACCACCCCCCCGATCACGGCCGGCAAGAGGGAGACACTCAGCTCCAGCAAAACCGACTCATGATCCGCCAGATCCGGCATCAAGACCCGGCCACTCCAGCCGAGAATCACCATGCCGATATAGATCAGCGTTGCCCAGATCAGGGCCACATTACGAGCCAGTCGGATCTCGTCCTGGGAACGCATGGCCATGAAGCGATTGACCACATGGGGCTGGCCCGGATAGCCCAGACCAATGCCAAACAGGCCGGCCACGAAAACCATGGCCAGGAGCAGGCTCGGCTGATCCACCAGACGGGTCAGGCTGGGATCTTCCAATGCCTTCAGGCCAAGCCACAACTCGCCGGGCCCACCCACCGCAAACAAGGCCACATAAGGCAGCACCAGGGCCACCAGCAGCATCAGAAAGCCTTGCAGGGCATCGGTCACGCTGGCGGCCCAGAAACCACCCATGAACACGTACAGAACCACAATAAAAGCGCCCACCAGAATGGCGACGGTGCTGTCCACCGGTGTCGCCGTGGCGATGGCAATACCCGCCCCCTGAAACTGAGAGGCCACATAGAGGCTGAAACAGAAGAGAATCAAGGCCGCGCCCAGCAGCCGCAGGGTTCTCGAAATCCGGGGTGAACAATCCCGGGAAAGATACTCCACCAGGGTCAGGGACTGATTATCGTGGCTGCTCTGACGCAGCCGCGGGGCCACCAGACACCAGTTGATGGCAAAACCCGACACCACTGCGGGCACCAGCCAGATGGCCTGTATCCCCCAGAGGTAGGCCGCCCCGCTCATGCCCAACAGCGTCCAGACCGAGGACGAACTGGCCGAGGCACTCAAGGAGGCCACCAGCGGCCCCAATCGCCGACCGGCCAGGTGAAAATCGGCACTGTCCCCCACCCGCTTCCGGGCCCAGACACCAATACCCAGCAATACGACCAGGTACAAAATAAGCGTGGCGGTGGTCGCCATTGGGCTTGCTCCAAAAGGGAAATGACGGATCAATCTAGCAAGGTATGGCTAGGCAGGACCAGCTCCGTTTGTCGGAGCCGGCGCCGGGAGCCCCCGTCTGTGGGGGTGACCCATGAGGGGCGCCCCTGTAGTATCGACCTACCCCTCCCAATAGGAGTCTCGTGGCGGTGACTGCCAGCGATCCGGAAGCAAGGCTGTTTGAACAGATGTTCCACCACAGCCAAGCCATCAAATTGCTTGTGGATCCTGACACCGGCCATATTCGAGATGCCAATGCGGCAGCCTGCCGTTTTTACGGTCTCGACCAAGCGACGCTGAGCCAGCGCCGTATTTCAGATCTCAACACCCTGCCGGAAGCGCGGATACGGCAGGAAATGTCCGCTGCTCGCGAATCACAAAGAAACCACTTCCGTTTCCAGCATCGACTGTCGGATGAAAGTCTACGGGATGTGGAAGTCTATAGCTCTCCCCTCAGCCTGAAGGGCAAGACCTATCTGCTGTCCATCATCCATGATGTCACCGCCCGCAATGACAATGAACATGAACTGGCGGTCCTCAGGGACGTGGTGGAAAACCTGCCGGTGGGCATCTATCGAAGCACCATGGACCAACAAGGGCAATTCCTGTCCGTGAACCAGGAAATGGTCCGGATCGCAGAAGCTGACAGTGTGGAAACCCTGCTGGCGACCCCGGTGCGGGATCTGTATGCGGACAAGGCTACCCGCGAACATTTCATCGAGGGATTGCAACAGGCCGAGGACTGGTACAGCCAGACGGTCAAGCTGTGCAGTATGAAGGGAAAAGTCGGCCATTATCGGGTCTCGGTACGCAAGCAGCAGGATGACAACGGGACCGTATTCATTGATGGCATCCTGGAAGACATCACCCATCTACGGGCGGCTGAACAGTCTCAGCAACAATTGTTCGAAATCATTGAAGCCACCCCGGCCATTATCGGTATCAGCCGGCCGGAGGGGGAGCTGATCTATCTCAATACGGCGGGGCGGGAGATTCTGGGCCTGGGGCCCCATGATGCCCTGGACAGCTTCAAACCCCGCAAGGTCCACAGCAAGGATTCCTTCGAAACCTTGACCAAAAAGGCGCTGCCCACGGCCCTTGAAAAAGGGCAATGGTCCGGGGAAATGTGCTTTCGCACCCCCGGCGGAGAGGAAATCCCTGTTCAGACCACCCTGATTGCCCACTACGGCGACGATGGCGAGCTGGATCGCATCTCTGCCGTCTCGGTGGATGTCAGCGCCCAGAAACAACGCCAGATGGCCCTGGAGCGTCTGGCTTACAAGGATTCCCTGACCGCTGTGTTCAACCGCCGGGGATTCATGCGCGCCCTGCGTAATGCCGTGGCCGACGCCCGCCGGCAGGGCACGCCGCTGTCCATCATCATGGCCGACCTGGACCATTTCAAACCCATCAACGATACCCATGGGCACCCCGTGGGGGATGAAATCCTGCAAAAGCTCATGCCCTTTCTCCAGGGCGGACGGCGGCAACTGGACCAAGTGGGACGTCTGGGCGGGGAAGAATTCGGCATCATCCTGCCGGGCGCCGGCCTCGAGGATGCCGTGGCCATCGCGGAGCGGATTCGGGCGACCCTGGCCCATCAACCCATTGAAACCCAGGCGGGAACCATCCCCATCACCCTCAGCCTGGGTGTCAGCGAGCTGGATGGCGATAAGCGCAGCGGCCCCATCCTGATTCGCGAAGCGGACAAGGCCCTCTACGAAGCCAAGCATGCCGGTCGCAACCAGGTACGCTCACGCTGATCGGTCCCCCGCCAGACGATCCGCCACCCGGGTGGTTTCCGGCAGGCGATAGCGGCCCAAGCAGGCACTGGTGTAATGCAGGGCTGTTTCAAGACTGACGCGATGCCCCGGCGATACATACAAGGGCCTGACACCCGCTCGACTACGCAACACCGCACCGATGGTTTCTCCCTTGTCCCGCAAAGGCTGCCAGGCCCCTTTTTCCCTGGCCAGCGGGGCATGCTCGCCCAGCAAGCGGCTCTTGGCCACCCCGATGGCCGGGATGTCGCTGAGCAGTCCCAGATGACAGGCCACCCCGAAGCGACGCGGATGGGCCGTCCCCTGGCCATCGCACAGCAACAAGTCCGGCGGCCGGGAGAGCCGCTGCAAGGCCCGCAATGCGGCGGGCACTTCCCTAAAGGACAGCAAGCCCGGCACATAGGGAAAGCGGGTTGGCTCTTCCGCCACCGCTTGCTCCACCACGCTCAAGTCATCCAGGCGAAGCACCACCACCGCCGCGCGGGTGATGCCACGTCCCCGCGGGAAACCGATGTCTACACCGGCCACGGTCTGGACCGGCCCCAGTTGGTCGTTGAGGATCAGCCTTTCAGCCAGGGTCTTCTGCAATCCCCTGGCCTCTTCCGGCGTCAGGTTCCAGGCATGCGCCACACTCCTGCGTTTGGCACTGTCAGCATCCATGTGAATTCTCCGGCAATGCCCTAAGATGGTGACCATAGGACAGTATTAACGATTCCGGCCAACGAAAAGGATGCGGTACACCGTGGCGACAGTCCAATCATCCTCCACCCTGCAAGGCGGGCAATGGCTGCTGCTGGCCGTCCTGTTTCTGCTTCAGGGCTGCGCCCAGGCCATGATCCAGAGCCCGGGGCCGGCCCTGGACCCGGGCTGGGAGGCTGGTGAAGGGGAAACCCTTCCCCGCTTGGAAGGTCACCGCCTGCTGGCCGAGGACGGCTATGAACTGCCGCTGAGTCGCTGGCTCCCAGACAGCTCACCGGAAAGCGTTGTGCTTGCCCTGCATGGCTTCAATGATTTTCGCGCTTCCCATGAAACCGTGGCCCATGTCCTGACCCGTGGAGGGACGGCGGTATATGCCTATGATCAACGAGGCTTTGGTACCACCGAACAACGGGGTATCTGGCCCGGCCGGGACCGCCTGGTGGATGATGCCAGGACCGCCCTGGCGTTACTCCGGGACCGCTACCCCGAACAACCCCTCTATCTACTGGGCGAGAGCATGGGTGCGGCGGTGGCGATTCTTGCCCTCACCGGCGAACAGGCACCCGAGGTGGACGGCACGATTCTCATGGCACCAGCGGTCTGGGCCCGTGAAACCCAGCCCTGGTATCAGCGTCTTGGCCTGTGGCTGGGGGTCCGCCTGACCCCGGGCATGAAGCTGGACAGTGAATGGGTGGCGGTGGAACCCACAGACGATCCCACCTGGGCCGATTACTGGGATGAACATCCCCTGGTGATTCACCGCAGTCGAATGGATGCCCTGGACGGCATCTCCCACCTCATGAGCGATGCCCTGGCCGCCAGTGCCGAACTGCCGGGCCCGACCTTGCTGCTTTACGGGGGCAATGATGAAGTGGTCCCGCCCGAGGCCATCTGCAATATGCTCAAGACCCTGCCCGACCCCCAGAACCACCACTGGCGCTTTGCCTACTACCCCGAGGGATGGCACTTTCTCAGCCGTGACCGGCGGGCAAGGGAAACCCTCATGGATATGCTGGAATGGCAACACTCACCGACTACGGCATTGCCTTCCGGCCGGGAACTGACCAAGTCAGCCGGCCTTGCCCTCTTATGCGAGGACTGATTCAACGCGGGGAATGGTCCACCAGGCGGTTACGCCCCTCGGCCTTGGCCTCATAAAGGGCCACATCCGCCTTGAGCAGGAAACGCATGGCCGATTCGTTGAGACGGGGAATGGCCGTGTAAACACCGATACTGACACTGAGCCCGGCCTCATTCCCGCCAAAACACATGCGGCTCGCTGCCACTTCCCGGCGGAAATGGGCCAGCTGTGCCACAAAAGCCTCGGCATCGCTGCCTTCGGACAAAACCACAAACTCTTCCCCGCCATAGCGGGCCACGACCTCAGTGCCCCGCTGCAGCATATGCTTCATGATCCTGGATAGCGCTTTCAGGCAATGATCACCAAATGCATGACCATACTGATCGTTCAGGCGCTTGAAATGATCCAGATCGATCATGGCCACCGACAACCGCGTATTATTTCGTTTGGCCCGCGTCATGGCCTGGGCCAGGCAGTCATCAAAATGCAGGCGATTGAACAGCCCCGTGAGGGCATCGGTACGATTGAGATGGGTCAGACGCTGATTGGTCGCTTCCAGGCCCCTGTTGAGAAGTCGAAGTCGATACCCCCAATACAGCAATAGCACAATACTCAAAGACACCAACACCAGCAGGGCCCACATCATCGACAAGCGCTGGGTATCCGCGGCCGCCACCCCGGATGTTTGACCATACCAGTGGTTGATGATTACCTGACGCTCGGCTGCTGAAATGGAAGCGACCAGCGTCTGAAATATCGCCAACAACTCGGGTTTGTCTTGACGAACCGCCACTGAGAGCCGGGAATCCCCCTCCAGTCGGCCATTGATTTTCACCTGCCCGTTCCCCGACTCCCGTATGGCATAACGGATACTGGCCATATTACCCAACAAGCCGAAAAGCCGACCCTCGATCACCCCCTCAATACCCTGCTCATAACTGTCCACTTCCACTAGATTGATATCCGGATAGCGCTGACGATAGATTTCCACAAAACTGAAATCCTTCATGATCCCCAGCGGTTGATGGGTCACCGCCGCAATGTCACGGACATAGGGGCCGTCGGATCGGGTTGCGAGAACGGAAGGGGTTTCCAGATAGGGTTCGCTAAACGTCAGATACTGCTCCCGCCCCGGCGTAGCCATGGCAAGGGGAAGAAAATCGCAGTCACCGTCCCGGGCTCTCTGCAAGGTTTCCGACCAGCTATCCGTGATAAGCAACTCCAGCTCCAATGCGCCCCGCTGCTCCATCAAGGCCAGAAAATCCGCCCCCATACCCACATACCGCCCTGCCTCATCAATCGCTTCGAAGGGAAGCCAATCGGGATCCACGCAAAAAGTCAGCGGCTCCCGCTCCATTAGATAGGCCTGCTGGGATACTTCCAGCACCCACATGGGCCGATCCAGCAGGGACACGGCCTCGCTACTTCCTATGTCGGCTGCCGCCCCGGCCCCGGGCAGGGCCAGGAGAAGCACCATCCCGATACGAGTGATCGACAAATCGGCATGCATCCCCCCTCCTTTCCAGCTTCAACAGCCGTTTTTGTTTTTACATAGATCGAATATAGTTCGGTAGGGAAGCTCTCGCCACTCATTGACTTGCAAACCCCCGGCAACATAATGGTGGCCACCGTTCACTGGGGAGATTGTTTGTGGAGGAAGAAGAAAAGACCGGCCACCCACTCTATGGGGCCCTCCTGTTTCAGGCCGCCTTTATTCCGGTGGCCCTGATCCTCGCCCTCTGGCTGGGACTGACCCCTTGGGCAGACCTCCATTTCGATCTTGCCACCATTGGCCTGACGCTGGCCGGCACTGCCCTGATGTTCCTGTTCTACATGGCCTTGCTACCCTTCGGCTTCCAGTGGGCCCGGCGCCTGGAAACCCAGGTGGCGGAGATGATGGCCACCCTGTTCCAGGGCAAGTCCCAGCATTGGGCCTTGTTGCTGGCGATTCTGGCGGGGGTGGGGGAAGAGCTGCTGTTTCGCGGGGTGATTCAGGCCGGTCTTGCGGAATGGCTGGGCTGGCAGGCTGGCCTGATTCTGTCTTCCCTGCTGTTCGGCCTGGCCCACTGCATCTCCCGGGCCTATTTCATCATTGCCTGTCTGATGGGCTTTTACATGGGCCTGATTTATCTCTGGTCCGGTAACCTGCTACTGGTCATCCTCATCCATGCCTTGTACGACTGGCTCGCCTTCCAGTACTACCTGCGACGCTTACCCAGCACCACCACCCCTCAAGATTGAAAAGAATTTGGCACGATTCAAAACAAGCCATCTCTCAAAACAAGCTACCTGGGCAATCCGAACGAAGCCGATATAGGAATATAAATTGTCGATTTGATGGATAACTGATCGACTGAAAACAAAAAAAGCCCGCCTTGAAAACAAGGACGGGCTCATTGATACGTCTATAATCTGAACTGCTATTCGGCCAGGTAAGCACGCACTGTTTCATCCTCCAAAGCCTCGATCACAGCCAGAGCGATAGTGCCATTAAGGACCCGGTAAATCACTCCCGGACTGCCATTGCGCCGCTCGAAACTCACCTGTTCCCCGTTACCCAACTCCAGCTCCACACTAACCCGCCCTTCCATATAGGCAATACGGTTAGCCAGGTTCATATCGGTAACACGGACCATGATGTGCTTGTCAGCACCACCATCCCCATTATGATGACGATCGATCTCCTGGCCCATCTGCTCAGCGAATTGCTCACTGATCTGCTGTAGATCGGCATCCAGATTGGTAATGCGAATGGGATGGGGTTCATCATAAGCGGAACGGACACTGACCTCCCCATTCACCTGAAAACTCGATACCCGGTCTTCATTGAGCGGATATTCATCGGCCACATAGGTACCCCCACAGGCCTGCAGCAGAAAAGCAGCAAACACCACGAAACTGAGTTTTTTCATTTTTTATCTCCCTTGGATTGATTTAACTGCCAACAGGCAGGCATTACCAGTCATAACGAAGATTGAGCCAGGCCCGTCGATGGCCTTCCCGCCCTTCACCGTGTACTTGTCCGAAACCCAGACCCAGCGCAATCCCCCTCACCTCCGGCAAGGCTAGAATCCCCGGAACCTGGATCGCGGACACTTCAAAACCGCTTACCTTCAACCATTCACCTTCACCGGCATTGCTCATACCCATTCGATGGCGACGGTGGAATAGCCGCGCGTTACCGGGACCCGACAGGCTCAACGCCTGTTTTTCATAAACCTGCCCCTGCAAAAGCCCGGCGGCAATCGCCGGCTCGTAGAGGGTAAGAGGCTGGGTCTTTTGATTATTCACCGTCCCCATCTGCCCCCCCAGCGTGAGGGAGGCCATACCCGGGGCGGTCTTGCCCAGCTCAGCCTGATGCCAGCTTGCCTGGAGTCGTGTATTGCGAAAGCCGCCCCCCAGGTTCAATGACCAGTCATCTCGTTCCCAGGATTGATCATCACTGTCACCGCGCCATGTCTGCAGCTGAACGCCCCCCTGCAATCGCCAATCGCCACGACGCCAATGCCCCTGAAAGGCAATGCCCAGATCCAGCCAGTCCTGGTCCAGGGTCTGACCCGCCTGGCGTAAACGGGCATGGTTCAAGCCGCCCTGGATACGCCAGTGAGACAAGCCCATTTGCTGGCGATAGGCCGTCCCCAGGCGCAGGCCACGCTGCTCCTGATCAACAAAGGTCTCCCGCAGGGCATGGGGCATATCCGATTGTTCCCCCAGGGCGGTATCCAGACGAAACAGGCTCATATTCAGGCTGGCGGGCCAACCATGCCAGCCCACCGAGGCCACTTCCCCGTCCAGACTGCCGCGACTGGAACGGCTGGCCGCCAGCATCCAGTCCAGGCGACCCACCGGATCGCCCCCACGAATACCGAGATCCAGACTGCGATCCGCACGGTGCCAGCGAAAACCCAACAGGCTGCTGGCAAACTGTGGCCCCGCGCCATAAGGCCGACTTTCCACCGAGGCCCGCTGGTCGATATCCATCCCCTTCAGGGAAGCCAGCTTGTCCTCTCCCAGGACGGCCGGCTTGGCAAGTGGGACAGGCTCCAACTCATCGAGCTTCATCACCCGCATGCCGCTACGACCATGGCTGAGGTACAGCAGGCCGGCCTGGTCTGGAATGGCCTCGGGCTGGAATGCGATATGGGGCGATTGTGTCAGTTGAAAGTGGGTGCCGGCGGCTCGGTCCAGCATGTAGAGATCCAGATGCCCATTCCGGCTTCGGGTGAAGAATAACCGCTCCCCATCCGCCGACCAGTTGGGATGGGAAAGAAAATCCTCACCCCGGGAATCCATCAAAACCTGCTCGTGACCATCTGACAAGCGCCGTTCCACCAGCTGCCAACGGCCGGCTTCATGGCGCATATAAGCCAAGTACTCACCGTCCGGATGGAAACGGGGGTAATCGTGAATCACATCCAGGCGGGGCTCCGTTATTGCCTCAATAGTCCCATCGTCCAGATCCACCCGGACCAGCTGGGACTGTCCATGAACCTGGCGAACCGCCACTGCCCAATCCCCCTCCGGCGAGGGATCCGCACGATGCAGGCTGGCATGGCGGCTGATGCGACTGACTTGGCCGGATTCGTAATTCCAGCGGAACAGATCGGACCGCTGCTGACCCCGGGCATCCACGGTGGACTGGGCAAACAACAGTTCGGATTGTCCGGGTATCCAGCGGGGATGGCGGATATCCCGCGCCTGGGGGGCCGGCAAACGATACGACGGTGAGCGCGGAAGACTGTCGGGCTCCACGGCTTTCACATCGTCCGGGTCCCGCTCCAATAATTGCGCCTGCTGTTCATGCCAGCGTTCAAAACGCGCCTCATTGTCATTCAGGGTCAGAATCTTGAGTTCACTAGCCTGCCGAGGCTGGCGCTTGACCAGCGCCAGGTATTCCCCGTCCGGCGAAACCGCCAGATCCCCGGTGTTGCCCGAATAGTCCTGCCAAAGCCGGCCCCAACGCTGATTGTCCGCCAGGGTCTCTTCCCGCACCAGAGCCGCATGGGTCAGCTCTGCGGTAAAACGGGCATAGAGATCGGCCGGACTGTCTCCGAAGACCCCCTTGAAGGCCTCGGAAAATGAGCGACGTTCCCGGGCCGTGGCCCGGGCCCAGACGTCCTGAAAGGCCTCGGGACCCTCTCTTTCCTCCAGCCAGTCAAAATAGGCCGAGCCCACCAGATAGGCCATGGTCCGGGCCATCCAGTCATCACCGTCCGGGCGGCTGACCGCCCCATAGGAGGGCAGCCGTCCCTCCAGGGCCCACTGGCGAATCAGGGCATCACGGAAATCACTGTTGGGCCGACCCCGGCCGGTGAGTTTGCCTTCCACCCAGGTGGCATAACCCTCGATCATCCACATGGGCTCCTGGGCCAGGGGGCCCAGGCCCAGGGGCAACCAGAGGCGACGCCAACCCGGGCCCACCAGGCCCCGGGGCGGCCGAGCCAGATGAGCCAGATGGGCCTGTTCATGAATGAACAGTAATTGATCCCAGTGGGCGAAGTTGCCGATCACCGAATCGGACTGAGGGGGCGTGGTGAACAGCACCATACGGCTCTTGCCGATGATGGGCAGGGCCATTCCATTGGGCTGATTGAAAGGGTCCACCACCAGCACATCGATGCGCCCTTCCGGTTCATAGCCCACCAGTTCATGGACTTCATCCGCCAGGACTTCACTGCCCTGAACGATCCCCCGGGCCCAGGGTTCCGCTTCCACCGGGACATGGAATCGAAAACGTTCCGTTTCCAGAGTTCGCCATTCTTCCGAGGGGTGAGCCGCCACCGCAGTGGACACGGCAACCATCAATGAACAACCAAGCCATGCCGCCATTCCCATCCTTGCCAGGCTCACATTGTTTCTCCTTTTTCCAGGCCAATAACCCGATGCAGATATCCCGCTTCCCCGGGCTTCTGGAAAGCGGAAACGGAAAACACGATCTCGCTGGCCGATGGTTCCGGGTTGCTCACCAGGATGTCCTGGGCCTGGAGGCGCACCCCGGCCAGGTCCAGGGAACTGCGCCCGGTATCGATCACCGGCTCGCCCTGAAGCCGACCGGCCGTGACACTGACACGGCTGTTTCGGGCAAGCACTGCAGGCTCGTCCTCCGATTCCCTGACAATGGCGGAGGCGTGAATTTTCACCCGGGAATCGCGAATCTCCAATGAGCGAGCGGAGACCCGATCCAGCACCACCGAATCACAGTCTTCAATCACCACATGGCGATAGGCCCCGCTCAATCGCCAGCCCGACTCACCCTGACACACCGCATCCCGGCGACCCGCCCCCACTGGTGGCCGCACTGCTTCGCCATGGCGGATCGGACGGTCCAGGGCCTCGATCAGGCTGCGATTGAAACGCTGCGGGGTTTCCCGCATGGGCATATGGCCGGCATCATCAAAGACCGTGAGACTACCCTGGGGCAGACGGGCCGCCAGCAATTGCCCCGTTCGCAGGGGGGCAGTGGCATCATCCACGCCCCAATAGACGGCAGTGGGCGCGCTTACCTGATCCAGGGTTTCACTGAAATCCGTGCTCACCAATGCCAGGGCCGCTATGCGCTCCGGATCCCCTCTCAATATCAGTCGCCTGAGCAACTGACTGCCCAATACCCGCTCCCCTCCCGGGGCCCGACGGACGAATTTGCGAATGGCCTTACCCAGTACCGGGTGAACGGTATCCGCCCGCTCTCCATCATAAGGCCCGCCCCCGGCCAGGAATTCGGTATAACTGGCCTGATGGAGAATACCCGCCACACTTACCAAATGCAGACGATGGACCTGCTCTGGATAGCGAGCCGCATAGCGGAGTGCAACTGCACCGCCCAGGGAGTGACCGATCAGAATCACCGGCTCATCGGTGAATTCCTCAATTACATGCTGAAGCACTTCGGCGTAGGCATCCTGGCTGTACAGGCGATTGCCCCCCGCCGAATCACCGAAGCCCGGCAGATCCATGGCCAGCAGAAAATAGTCATCCCTCAACGGCGGTACCAGGGCATTCCATGCTGTGACGGAATCACCGCCAATACCATGAACCAGGACCACGGGATGCCCACCTTCCTTGCCACCGTGATACACGGTGACATGCTCACCCAGAACCGGATCAGGCAGACGGGTTTTCTCGAGACCAGGCAAGGCATGCACCGGCACAACCATGAGCAGCAGCAAGAGGAACAGACCCCGACTCAGCCATCCACAAGCCCGCTTTCTATCAGCCCGCATGCCGCTTCCCTTATTTAGCTAGAAGGTATAGGAACTGGAAAGAAAGATGGTGATGTTCTCGGCCACCATTGTCTGGGGCTCGTTGCCGGCAGGCAGTACCTGCCCCTCGCCGCGTCCCCGGGAATAGCTGAAACCAAGATCCAGGGAAGAGTTGCGGGTGAAACGGGCCAGGCTGGCCGAAATACCGTAGAGATTGACATGATCATGGGCCACCACGTCCGAGGATGTATTGGCCCGATTGGTGAAAACCCCGCTTCGCACTGCCCATTGATTATTCAGGTAGTACTCGCTACCCAATGCGATATTCCAGGTGCCTTCCACATCCCGCCCATCCACACCCCGGACCACATCAGTATGGGCAGTGTGATAACTGATATCGGCAGACAGCAGAAAGCGGGGGCTGTGGAACCAAGCCGCGCCCAGGCGAATCTCCACCGGGTGATCCCGCCGAATATCATCACTGAGTTCCACATAATCGATATCCCCTTCCGGGCAAAGAGCGCTGTCCGATATCGAAGAACCATGGCAGGTGAAGAAAAGGTAATTCTCCGCGCTCGCCACATTGGCCTGTCGAATACTGGCACCCAGAGCCAGCCGATCATCAGGCTCCCACATGATGCCAATCACTGGCTTGATGCCCCACTCGTCGTTCTGGGTTTGCACGTATCGCCATTCGATATCTGAATCACCCGCCCCTGGGCCACTGCCAGCATCCAGCACAATCAACTGATTGTTGATCTCTTCCTGCTCCCGAAAGTGGAAATACAGACTGACCCCCACCGACAACTGGTCATTCACTTGCCAGGCATAGGAGGGGCCCAGCTTGTAGACCGATTGATTGTCATTGAGATTAATGGTGAAGCGTTCACGATTCTCCACATCCAGAAAGGTCTGGTCCTGATCCTCCTGGATGGAGTCGGTCACCACATAGGAAAAACCCAGCACCCCCGGGCCCACCGGCTGAGTAATACCGAAGAAGTTGGGAATGAGCGTGCCGGACTCCCGGTTCCAGTCACGTCCATCGCCCAGCACGTCTTCGTAAGTCACCCGGGTCCGGTGCCAGGCATTGACGCTGCCGGACAGATTCAACTCGCTGGCATGCACGATCCCCGCCGGATTGTGATACAAGCCCGAGGGATCGTCGGAGATGGCCGTGTAGGCGCCTCCCATGGCAGAGGCCCGGGTGCCGATAAGAATATCCCGGTAATGGTATTCATCCGCCACGGCCGCGCCGGCCAGGGAGGTGGCCGCCAGCAATATAAGCGGCCGGGCCAGGCCCCGCCACTTGTTGCGATGGTTGATGGGCCCCTGCCGGACGGCCTCAGGGCACATGGCGCTGGAATCGTGCTGCTCGACGTTGCCGGTCTGCTTCACTCAAACCCTCCTCGTCCAATTGCCGGCTTAGCCGGGACAGTCGCTCACTGGCCGCCGGGTGGGTGCTGGAGACCTCATCCAATGCGCGTCCATTATCTTTCTCAGACATTCGCTCCAGAAAACGGGACAGGCCCTGTGGATCATAACCGGCCCGGGCCGCCAGGCGCACTGCCATGGCATCGGCCTGAAATTCATCGTCCCTTTGCAGGCCCTCCTCGAACAGTACTTCCACCACCTGCTCCACGGTCTGGCTGAAAAAGACCTGGGCCGCTTCCCCGGCCCCGCCAAAGAAGCGGGTCAGGCCTGCCATGGGAGAGCTTTCCGGCGCCCGAATGCCCAGGGCATTGACGATGTGCCGGGCATCCACGTGGGCGATTTCATGGGCCAGCACCCCCACCAGCTCGGCTTCATCCTCCATCAGGGCCAAGGCCCCTGCGGTCACGAAGACATAGCCACCGGGGGCGGCATAAGCGTTGATCTGTTCGGAATCCAGCACGGCAAAATAGAAATCCAGGGCCGGACGCTCGCCATGCATGGACAGGCCTCGTCCCACCAGATTCACGTAACGCTGCAACTCGGCATCCGGATGCAGTTCATGGCGAGCCAGAATCCTTGCCGCCACTTCCCGGCCCACGCGGATTTCGGCCCGCTCATTGGCTTCGGCGGCCTGAACCGGCTGAATCTGATGGAGTCGCGCCCGGGCCGGATGCTCCGCAGCCAGCCACTGCGGGGCCAGCAGGCTCAGACACAGCAGAATGAATCCGGCGCCGCGCAATCGCCCCATGGCTAGCGTTCCTCTTCTTCTTCGCTCATGAACTGCAGGGCCTCTTCCGGGCTGGCGCCCAGCTCTTCCATCCGACGCAGGGCCTCGATATTAAGATTGGGATCATCCAGCAGACGCTCATCCTCCTCAACACCCCGGATGGCGCCAGCCGTGGTCACCGCGGAAGCCCGCCGGCGGGCGCTGGATTCCAGTTCAGCCGCTTCATCCACATGGCTTTCCCGGCCCGTGGGCGGGGTATCCCGCAGCACCATGGCCGGCATCCAGCCCTCCAGCTCTTCAACCCGGATTCTCTGCCAGCCATCCTCCTCGGCCAGCACCCGGACTTCCAGTCCCTGGGCCAGTCGAGCCACCGGGTCTCCCCCGAAGCTGGGGTCTTCAAAAAGGGCGGCCCCCTGGGTTTGCACGTAGACCGTCCCGTCCTCGGACGCCGCGACCGTTTCCGCCATCAGCGGCTTGAACGGCAAAGCGGCCAGTACCAGGCCAGCCATCAAACAGAATCTCATCCCCATCATTCATCTCCCTAGATCACTTGCTGTCCAGACCGTGGACACCCTGCCAGTCGTCACTCACACCACTACGGGCGTAAGCCCGGCATCGTTCAACAAAGACGGCCCTGACCGGGTCCCCTTCCGGCAGGGCCTGGAATGCGACCAATGCCTCATCCCATTGCCGGGCCTCATAACAGGCCCAGGCGGCTTCCGTGGTCTGACGAATCGCCATGGCCTGCTGTCGCCATTCCGGGCCATCCTCGGGCCCCGCCAGGGGGCGCCAGACCGCCACTGACTGCTGTTTGCCCTTGACCCGCACCCGGTCCACCAAAGCGCAGATCACCTCCTGTGACAGGGCGCGATAGGTGATATCCGATATCAACAAGGGGCAACCATAGTGACTGGTCAACCCCTCGATGCGGGAAGCCAGGTTCACATTGTCACCAATCACAGTGTAGTCAAGCTTTCGATCGGAACCGATATTCCCCAGCACCACTCGTCCACTATGCAGGCCGATACCGGTCCGCAGCAGGGGCTGGCCTTCCGCCTCTAGTTCCTGGTTCAGGGCATCCACCTGCCGCTGCATGGCCAGGCCCGCCAACACCGCCCGGTCGGCATGATCCGCCACCCGGATAGGCGCCCCCCAAAAGGCCATGATGGCGTCACCAATGAACTTGTCCAGGGTACCGTCGTGATCAAAGATGGCATCGCTCAGGCGGGACAGGTAACGATTAAGCAGTTCCACCACCTGGGCCGGAGGATAGCTTTCGGAGATACCGGTGAATCCTCGAATATCGGAGAACAGGATGGTCATTTCCTCATCCGTGCCCACCTCGGCGCTGATGTGATCCTCGTAACGATCCACCACCTCGGCCAATACCGCCGGTGAGACATACTGAGAGAGCATGCGCCGCACCCGTCGTCGGTCACGCCCCTCGGTGGCGGAGACGTAGGCCATGCAGAACAGGCCGCTGAAGGCGAGACCCGCCACCGGCGCCACCAGATCCACCAGGTAATGCTGGCCAAAGGCCCAGAAGGCAAACCCCACATGGGCCACCATCAGGGCCAGGGGTAAAAGCGACTGGCGATAAACCCGGCTCATGAGAAAACCCAGGGCAGTGAGCAGAGACAAGGCCATGATCAACACCGGCGTGAACCAGACCGGCATGGGCCGCAGATAATCTCCTTTAAGGAGATTACTGGCGGCGGTCAGGTGAATTTCCACCCCGGGCGTTCGACTGTCCATGGGCGTGTGCTTGATATCGTGTAGCCCAATGGCCGAACCGCCAATAAACACGATCTTGTCTTCGAACTCCTCCGGCTGAACCAGCATGCGATCCGCTTCACCCCGAAGCAGTGCGGAACGGCTCTGAATCAGTCCGGAAAAGGAAAAAGCCGGCACATCTCCATAAAAGTTGGCATGCAGACGGCTTTCCCCGTCCACGGGCAATACCTGCCCGTTCATGTGAAGGGCCTGATCGCCTTGCTGCAGGACCTCGGGAGCCAGCTGCTCATGCAAAGCGGTGGTGGACAAACCGGGCAGGACCGCGTCCTGATAGACGAAAAAGGGACTGACCCGGCGATAAACCCCGTCGGCATCAGAATCCAGGCCCACGCCGCCCAGGCCCGCCGACATCTGGGCGAGCTCATCAAAGGGCAATAGATAACTGTTCCGCCCCAGATCCGGAAAACCCTCGGCCCGGCTCAGGGCATGGCGATTCACCACGAAATCCGGCAGGGCCTGAGCACGAACGGTATCGGCCTGCTCATCCGGAGACTCCCGGTGGACATGCAGGGCATGGTGGACATTGCCGGCGGCCGCCGTTTCCATGGCCAGGGCCTCGTCCTCCCGACTCAGCGCGTCACGGGCCTCATTGTCCAGCCACTGGTTCTCGCTGAACAGCACATCAAAGACCACCGCCCGGGGGTTGCCCTGGGCCAGGAATTCCAGCAGATCGGCATACACCGAGCGGGGCCAGGGAAAACGACCCAGCAGGGGGTTGAGCTGGGTGAGCGAGGTTTCATCAATGAGCACAAGCGCCAGATCCTCGTGAACCCGGGCCTCTGAACGCATGACCTGGGTACGGGCATCCTGGCTGATCCATTCCAGGCGCTGAAAACCGCCCGCCAGATGAATCAGCGTTACCAGCAATCCGGCCAGCAGTCCGATCAGGACCAGCCATCGCGCCTGCTTTTTGTGATGTGACCATTGCATTCAGACACTACCCCCAATCCACAGTGTAACCATTTCCGATGCCAGTAACGGCCCCCTGGATGGGGCGTTGACAGCTGTCCCCCTTATGGGGGATTGTCGCCGAAAGGATTGCCGGGGAGGGACACAATGGCCGAACTGCCCAACACGCGTTTCGATGCTGGAGAAACCATATTCCATCGAGGTGAGCCCGGTGACCATGCCTATCTGATCCGTTCCGGCCAGGTGGAGATTTCCACCGATCAGGGTGGCAAGAAAGTGGTCATCGCCAATCTGGGCCCCGGTGAGGTCTTCGGTGAACTGGCCCTGATCAGCCATCAGGCCCGCACGGCCACCGCCACCACCACTCGCGACACCGAGGCCACGGTCATCTCCACCGAGCGCCTGCAGGCCGCCATTGATTCCGCGGACCCCCTGCTCCAAACCCTGCTGCGGGGCAACCTGGGCCGCTTCATCTGGACCCAGCGCTTCATGCTCCAGCATGCCTCCCCCAAGTCCGAAGACAGTTCCCTGGCCCACCAGGCTGAGCGGGACCGCAATGTGGAGGCGGAAATCGGCCGCGCCATCAAGACCCGGGAATTCGAGCTGTTCTATCAGCCCATTGTGGATCTGGAAAAAGGGCATATCGCCGGTTTCGAGGCCCTGATGCGCTGGCGCCATCCGGACCGGGGCACGGTCTCCCCCGGCGAGTTCATCGGCGTGGCGGAGGCCACCGGCCAGATCGTCGCCATGGGGGCCTGGGCTCTGGAAGAAGCCCTGGAACAGCTCAAGGGCTTTCAGGCCATCGTGGACCAACAGGCACTCGACGAGCAGCCACCGCTTTTCATGAGTGTGAATGTCTCCGGCCGCCAATTGCTGGAGCTGGACGAAATCGAGCATCTCGGTGCGGTGCTCAAGCAATCGGGGGTAGCCCCGGAGCGGATCAAGCTGGAGATCACCGAAAGCCTGCTGGTGGATGATCCCATGCACGCGGCCATCGCCCTGCAGCAATTGCGGGACCTGGGCGTGCGCCTGGCCATTGATGATTTCGGCACCGGCTATTCCAGCCTCAGCTATCTGCATCTCTTCCCGCTGGACACCCTCAAGATCGACCGTTCCTTTGTCCAGGACATGATCCATGATCCCCGCCGGGAGCGCATCGTGCGGGCCATTTCGGGCCTGGCCCGGGATCTGGACCTGAACATCATTGCGGAGGGGGTGGAGAACGAGGAGGAGCTGGCCAGTCTGAATCGCTTCGAGTGCGATTACGTCCAGGGCTTTCTCATGGCCAAGCCCCAAACCGCCGATCAGATCCGCCAGCTGCTGGCCGGTGCCCCACGGTTTGAGGTGCCGAGGCATTAGGCCTCCAGGACCATCACCCAATAGGAACACGATTCAACATTCTAATGGCTCAATGTCCTAATACTGTCAGTTTCAGAAATCTACGGTGCGATTCAAGCTCAGCCAGCCGGAGGGAAGTGGACTGCTTTCGAAGCTTCACGGCTTGACCACATGGTGGGATTTTCCAGGGACGCTGTGAATCCATCCCTGAGACGCTCTGGGCGCGACATCCCTGTCGCTTACAGCCCTGGAAAATCCCACCATGTGCTCAATCCTCCAGTTGGAAAGCAGTGGTGGAGGTGAGCTAGCTTCGGCTTCGTTCTGGGTGCTGTTGTAGCTGAATTTATTTTGGCGTCCCAAGCGTTTACCAGCGCGCCTGACGACTCTGGAGCAACTTGCGGGCCTCGCGGAAGGAAGCCGGGCGGGACATCAGATAACCCTGGCCATAGTCGCACTCGATTTCCCGCAAACCGGCCAGCTGATTATTCCGTTCGATGCCCTCCGCAATGGTCTCCATGCCCAACTCCTGAGCCAAACCCACAATGGCCCGAACAATGCGATAGCTCTTGGGATCGCGGCCCATGGTGGAGACAAAGGTCTGATCGATTTTCAGGGTATCCATGGGGAACTGATGGAGATAGCTCAGGCTGGAATAGCCGGTGCCGAAATCATCCAGCGCGATCTTCATGCCGTATTCACGCAGCATCTGCAAGGCCGCCGCAGCATGGCCCGGATCATCCACCAGCAAACTCTCGGTGATCTCCAGCTTGACCTGTTTCGGGTCCACCCCGGAAGCCATCACCAGATCCCCAATGGTATCGATCTCCTGCAGCTCGAAGAGCTGGCGCCCCGACACATTGATACTCATGAACAAGGGGTCCCGGGAGCGGGGCCGGGGTTCCGGTGCTGCTTCGGCCAGGGCGGTGAGGGGCGGACGGGGGCTGGCCCCGGCCCCGCTGGACAGCATCTGGAAGGCCTTCAGGGCATTCAGGGATTCCTCCAGGGCAAAGCGCCCCATCTCAACAATCTGCCCCGTTCGTTCGGCCACCTCGATGAACTCGGCCGGATACAGCAAGCCCCGCCGGGGATGGCGCCAGCGCATCAGGGCCTCGAAACCCACGGTGTTTCCCCCCCGCAGGGCAATAATGGGCTGGTAATGCATTTCGAACTGGCGTTCCCCGATCGCCGTCTCGATTTCCTTTTCCAGGGCCAGATCCCGTTTGGCCCGTTTTTCCAGTGGCTGGCCTGCATCACCACTCTCGGTATTCTGAAGCATGAACTGCTGGGTCCACTGGAAACGGCCCAGATTCACCTGCAGCAGTTTGCGTAGCAAAGGGTTGGCGCCTTTCAGCGCCCGGTCCAACTGGGCCGCGGTGATAGCCACCACTTCGGTGGGTTCCACCGCCACCGCCGTGGCCGAGCGGGTCTGCTGATTGATCAGGGCCAGCTCGCCGAACAAATCACCGGCCTTCAGGCGGGCAATCACCACCCGCCGCCCGCCCTGCTCGGCACTGATGTCCACACTGCCCCGGTCAATGAAATAGGCCTTGTCGCCTAGATCTCCCTGGGCAAAGATCTGCTCTCCGGCCGCGAACTGCTCTCTGGGCAATTGATCCGGCATGCCATGCTCCCCTGAATGACGGCCCCGGCGGGCACCAATATGAAAACCCTTTTGACTGACTTCGCGCCGCTTCGGCAAACGGCTTTTTTCAGCTTAGCAGGATAGGCGATTGATCGCCCAAGCGGGTCGACATCTAGCCCAAGTCCACCTGGATCGCCGTTCGGGCCGCCACTGCCTTGCCCACGGCTTCCTCGATGTCCTCGCCCCGGGCAAGGGTCACACCCATACGGCGGCTGCCCTGAACCTCGGGTTTGCCGAACAAGCGCAAATCCGTGTCCGGCTCGGCCAGGGCTTGATCCAGGCCGCTAAAGCGGACCTGCTGGGAATCCCCATGCACCACCAGGGCCGCGGACGCCGAAGGGCCCCATTGGCGAATGGCGGGAATGGGCAGGCCCAGAATCGCCCGGGCGTGGAGCTCAAACTCGGACAAGTCCTGGGAGATCAGGGTCACCAAGCCCGTGTCATGGGGCCGCGGCGAGACTTCACTGAACCAGACCATATCGCCCTTGATGAACAACTCCACCCCAAAGACCCCGTAGCCGCCCAAGGCCGTGGTCACCGCCTCGGCCACCTCCCGGGCACGCCGGGCGGCTTGCTCGGACATGGCCTGGGGCTGCCAGGATTCCCGGTAATCACCATCTTCCTGGCGATGCCCGATAGGTTCACAAAAGGCCGTCCCGTCCCGGTGGCGCACGGTGAGCAGGGTGATCTCGTAGTCAAAATCCACAAAGCCTTCCACGATCACCCGGCCCTTGCCGGCCCGGCCCCCGGACTGGGCGTATTCCCAGGCCGGCACGATATCTTTCTCCGCCCGCACCAGGCTTTGGCCCTTGCCGGAGGAGGACATCACCGGCTTGACCACGCAGGGCAGCCCCACCGTCTCCACGGCAGCGCGGTACTCGGCCTCGCTCTCGGCAAATTGATAAGGCGAAGTGGGCAAATCCAGTTCCTCGGCGGCCAGACGCCGGATGCCTTCCCGGTTCATGGTGAGCTTTGTGGCCCGGGCATTGGGCACCACGTTGTGACCCCGTTCCTCCAGGATCACCAGCATATCGGTAGCGATGGCTTCCACTTCCGGCACGATGAGATGGGGCGCTTCCTGGTCCACCACCGCTCGAATGGCCTCCCCGTCCAGCATGTCGATGACATGGTGGCGGTGGGCCACCTGCATGGCCGGGGCGTTGGCGTAGCGGTCCACCGCAATCACCTCACAACCCAGCCGCTGCAGGGCAATGGCCACTTCCTTGCCCAATTCGCCGCTGCCCAGAAGTATCACACGCTTGGCGCTGGGACTGGCGGGAGTTCCTATACTGCTCATAAGCACCTCATGGCAAAACAGACAACGATAATGGCCGGATTATACCGTCCCCACGCGAGCAACATGGCAAGGACGGCGCTTGGCGATTATGCTGCAGGTGTTAAGATGATTCCCGCAATGGGACCCCTTGCAGAATGAAGAGGAAATGAATCATGAACAAGCAGATTATCGCGGGCCTCGCCCTGGCCGGCAGCCTGACTGTCGCTCCCACCGCCCAGGCTTTGCCATTGATCGACTTCGGCGTGGGCGCTGGTGCTCTGACGCTGGAAGATGATGACGACGCAGCCATCGCCGTCAACCTTCGGGTGGACATCAACATTCCGGCCACCCCTTTCAGTGTGGAAGGCAATTACACCCAAACCCTGACGGATGGCGAATTCGATGACCTGATGGGCAGCATGGATTACAGCGGTAACATGCTGAGTGCTTTCTTTGTGGGTGAGTCGCCGACCCCTGCAGTGAAAATTCGAGGCAAGATCGGTGTAGCCCAATCGGACTTCGACTTTTCCCCATCCGCCGGAGGCTCTTTCAGCCAGTCAAGCACCAACTTCGCCTATGGCGTTGGTGTCAGCGTAAGCAATTGGCATTTCGAGTGGACACGCACGAAGCTGGATGATGATTTCGAAGCCGACCTGGATTACCTGAGTGCCACGCTGACGTTCTGATCTCCCTGTCAGCCTGAAACTGAAAAAGGCCGGTCATTCGACCGGCCTTTTTGGTTTAGCGTCGCTTAACCTTACTGGCCCAAGGCACGCGAGACGATTTCGTTGACATCCCGGCTTAGTTTACCCTTGGCCTTGATGCGCTCAAGCTGAGCCTTCATCAAGCCCTGACGGGTCTCATCCATCCGCTTCCAGGGGTTGAAGACACTCACCAGACGGGCCGCGATGGACGGATTCAATTCATCCAGCTCCATCACCACATCGGCGATCAGCTCATAACCCCGCCCATCCTCGGCATGAAAGGACTTGCGATTGCCATTGGCGAAAGCCCCATACAGGGCACGCACCTTGTTGGGATTGGTGATCTTGAACGCCGGATGATCGCGTAGCTCCCGAATGCGAGCCACCGCATCACCATCGCTACGCATGGCCTGCAGGGTGAACCACTTGTCCACCACCAGCGGCTGAGACTTCCACTGCTTGTAGAAACGGGTCAGCAAAGATTCGCCCTGGGTGTGGCCTTCCAGCACCACCGACTTCATGGCCGCCATCTGATCGCTCATATTATCGGCGGTATCGAACTGGGCCACGGCCTTTTTCACGGACTCGCTCTCGCCGCTGGCCGCCAGATAGGACAGGGCCAGGTTCTTCAGGCGACGCTTGAGGATATCCCGGGGCTCGGGCTGGTACTCACCCTGCAATTGATTGTCCGCATACAAACGCGCCCAATCCTCGTGGAAGCGTTTGGCCAGATGCACTTTGAGGGCATGTCGGGCATCGGCAATGGCGACTGGATCAATGGGGCTGACCAGCTCCGCCAACCAGGTCTCGGCCGGCAGGGTCAGGGCCTCGGCCCGCAGACCGGGATCGGCCTTGTCATCACGCAGCAATGCGGCAAAGGCCTGATCGATACTGTCCGGGAACTGGGGCGTCTGACCGGCCTGGATGGCTTCCATGGCTTGAATAATGACCCGGCAGCACAGCCGCTGGGAGGCTTCCCAGCGATTGAAGGAATCCTGATCGTGGGCCATCAGATGCGCCAGGTCGGCATCGCTTTGATCAAAGTCCAGCTTCACCGGGGCCGAGAAGCCCCGCAGCAGGGAAACCACCGGCCTTTCACTCACCCCTTCAAAGACAAAACGCTGTTCGGTCTCGGTCAATTGCAATACGGCTTCCTCGCCCCGGGGCTTTTCCTCCCCCGCCAGCTTCAGGGGCATGGCCCGGCCCTGGCTGTTGAGCAGGCCCATGGGCACCGGAATCAGGGTGGGTTGTTTATCGCTTTGCCCGGGAGTGTCCGGCAGGCTTTGCTTGAGCGTCAGGGTCAAACGGCGCTTGTCTTCATCGTAGTCAGTCGTTACATGGACGGTGGGCGTGCCCGCCTGGTCATACCAGCGCTGCATCCGGGACAGATCCATTTGATTGGCATCGGCCATGGCCGCCAGGAAATCCTCGGTGGTCACCGCATCCCCGTCGTGGCGTTCGAAGTACAGGCGCATGCCCTTCTGAAACCCTTCCTCGCCCAGCAGGCTGTGATACAGGCGCACCACTTCCGCGCCCTTGATGTAGACGGTGGCGGTGTAGAAGTTGTTGATCTCCTGGTACTCCGGCGGGCGCACCGGATGGGCCATGGGCCCGGCATCCTCCGGGAACTGACCGGCCCGCAGCAGACGCACATCCTCGATGCGCTTTACCGCCCGGGAATTGCGATCGGCGGAGAACTCCTGATCCCGGAATACGGTCAGGCCTTCCTTGAGGCTTAACTGGAACCAGTCCCGGCAGGTGACCCGGTTGCCGGTCCAGTTATGGAAGTATTCATGGCCGATCACCGATTCAATCCCCAAAAAGTCCTCGTCGGTGGCGGTATCCGGCCGGGCCAGGACGAAACGGGAATTGAAGATATTCAGGCCCTTGTTTTCCATGGCCCCCATGTTGAAGTCGTCCGTGGCCACGATGTTGTAGACGTCCAGGTCATAGTTGAGCCCGAAGCGTTCTTCATCCCAGCGCATGGCATTGATCAGGGAGGTCATGGCGAAATCGCATTGATCCATATTGCGATGTTCGGCATAGACCCTCAGGGTCACGTCCCGGCCCGCCGACGTGGCGTAGGGCTTTTCGATATAGCCCAAATCCCCGGCCACCAGGGCAAAGAGATAGCTTGGCTTGGGATGGGGGTCATGCCATTCGGCAAAGTGGCGGCCGTCTTCCAGCTCGCCGCTGGCCACCGGATTGCCGTTGGACAGCAGTACCGGATAACGGGCCTTGTCGGCCTCCAGACGTACTTCGAACTCGGCCATCACATCGGGCCGGTCCGGGAAATAGGTGATCTTGCGAAAGCCTTCCGCCTCGCACTGGGTCAGCAGAAAGTCGGCGGACTGATACAGGCCTTCCAGGGCCGTGTTTCGGGCCGGGTGGACCCGATTGACCAGGGTGACGGTAGCCTGATCCTGGCTGATGGGAAAGCTCAGGGATTCATCGTCCTGTTCATAGTCAGCGGCCAACAAGGTTTCACCGTCCACCTGAACGGACAACAACTCCAGCGCTTCACCATCCAGTCGCAGGGTATCGGAATGAGGACCCTCGCCCCGGCGAATCTTGAGTTCGCTATGGACCACGGTGGCCTCGGCATCCAGCTCGAAACGCAGGCGGACCTTGTCCACCGTCCAGCTGGGGGGCTGGTATTCGGCCAATCGAATGGTTCTGGCTTGGTCTTCTCTCATGATGGTATTCCCGTTAAAAACGTCGTATCACTTGGAGCCGATCAGGGGGCCGGCGTTCAACGATGCCGGCCCCGTATGTCCGGTTTCTTGTCAGTTGCCATTGCCGGTGCTGAAGGGGCGGAATTGCCCCAGCAGGGCCGGCAGCAAAAAGAGGTTACTCAATAGGGCAAAGGTCATGGCCACCCCGGTGAGCAGACCGAAATAAATGGTCGGCATGAAGTTGGACAGGGTCAGGATGGAGAAACCGGCGATGATAATCACCGAGGTATACACCATGGCCCGACCCACCTGGCGGTGGCTTTCCCGGAGCGCTTGAGCATAGCTGCCGCTGTCCGCCACTTCCGACTGGAAGCGGTGAGTGTAATGAATGGTGTCATGCACCCCGATGCCAATGGTAATGGCCGCGATGGTCATGGTCATCAAATCCAGGGGCAGCCCCACCCAACCGATCAGGCCCATCACCGAGATGGAGGCCACCAGGGTGGGCAGGGGACCGATGAAGGCCATTTTCAGGGAGCGGAACAGGAAGGCGAACATCAGCATCATGGCCGAGAACACCACCAGCAGGGTCACCCACTGGGAACGCACCAGGCTCTGCATCACATTGTTATAGAGCACCAGCATCCCACTGAGACGGATCTGCTCCTCGCCCAGGTCGAATTGACGCATCAGGTCAGAGCGGATCTTTTTCAGCAGGGCGTCGCGTTCCAGATTGGGATCGGAATCGATCACCCGAATGTCGAAACGAATCTGGTCGCCATCGTCGGTCATATAGGGGTCGAAGAGAATCTCCCGCAGGTCAGCAGGGAGCTGCTCAAACATGATGCCCATCTCGAAAGAGCTTAATTGGCGACCCTGATTGAGCTGGCGCATGAGCTTGAGACTGGTGGCCACCGACAGCACCTTGCCGGTCTCGTCCAGGGACTCCAGGTAGTTGTGAATATCCTCCATCACATCCACCTGGTATTCATTGAACCAATAGCCGCCTACCGGACCGTCCCGGTCCAATTCACCATTACCCCAATCGTCATCGCCCCAGTCATCATCCCCCCACTCGTCGTCATCCCAATCGTCATCCTCCGAAGTGGCTTCATCCCTCTCCTCGGTAGAAGCCGGCTCCCCGGCCTCGCTGGCGTCATCACCGGCTTCTTCAGCCAGTTGTTCCGCCCCCCAGTCGCCATCGTCCAGATAGGCCTGACTGGGATCCAACACCACATCCAGGGGCGTGGTGCCCCCCAGTTCCTGGTCGATCAGAGCCATGCCCTGGTGGATCTCGGTGTCCGACTTGAAATAATCGATGAAACGATTTTCCACCGTAATGCGGGTAATCCCCACCGCAGCAATCATCGCGATCAGCAGGAAGACCCCCATCACCCGCAATTCCCGGCCGCTGACCAGTTCCGCCACCCGGGCATTGAAACGGGCCGTATAGTCCCGACTCAGCGTGGGCAGAGGGCCCGGCTTCAAGCGTGCCAAGCCGGCGGGAAACACCGCGAAGGTCAGCACAAAAGCAAAGGCCACGGCACAAACCATCATCAGGCCGAAATCCATCACCGGGCGAATATCGGCAAAGACCATGGCCCCGAAGGCGATCATGGTGGTGAGTGCGGTATATAAAGAAGGTTTGAACTTGCTTTCAATGGTCTCCGCCATCAGCCATCGCCCATCCGCCTCGGGATGGGCCTGATGCAACTCCCGGTGGCGCACGATCAGGTGGATCATCAGCGACAGGGTGATGATCAGCACCAGGGAAATGAAATTGGAGGAGACCACCGTCACCGGCCAGTCCATGAAACCCAGGAAGCCAGTCATGCCAAGCGCCACGCCGCCGGAAACCCCCACCGGCAACAAGACCCAGCGCAGTCGCCGGAAGGTAAAAGCCAACAGGAGAATAATGAACAGGGCCACCCCCACCCCGAAGGTGGCGATGTCATTGCGCACGAACTCGATCATGTCCACCGCAATCATGGGCACCCCGCCCAGGTGAATGCGGCTGCCATTGCGATGGGCATCCAGAATCCGGCGAACATCGGCAATGGTGGATTCCAGCTCTGCCTGATGGGCACGACTGGCTTGCCGGTAGTCGGCTTCCACGGAAGCCAGTTCGGCGACTTCTTCAGCATTCAGACCACTTTCCACTTCCTGAATACGCAGGGCATCCCGGCGCTGCAGCAGGGCATAGAGTTCCTCATCCTGTTCCAGGGTCAAAAGCAGGGCCGTGGTATCCGCGTCCCGGTTCATCAGAAGATCACGGTAAAGGGGGCTTTCCAGGAATTCCTGGCGGGCCAGGTCCCGATCCGTATCCGGATCGGACAGGGTCCGGATATCGGACTGAACCTCATCAAAGGTCACCGGCGGGCTTTGCAGCAGCGGCACATCCAGGATGGTCATGGCCGAGGCCACCGACTCCACGTTAACCAGTTCATCCCGCAAAACCTTGAGCTGTTCCAGGCTTTCATCACTGAACAACGCCGCCTCGGGCGTGAAGGTCACGATGAGGAAATCATCCGAGCCGTACTGGGCACGCACCTTGCGGTAATAGTGCATATCCTCGTCGCCGGCCAGCATCAGGGACTCGGCCGAGGCATCCAGATGGAAGTGGCGCACCTGGGTGGCGGCCGCCGCCAGCAGGGCCACCATGAGCAACAGCACAATCCAGCCGTGATCCAGGGTCAGGCGGTAATACAGGGCTCGAATGAATGCGAACATGAGGGTCCTTGAAAACGATGGGTTTTAAAAGGGACTGCTCAGCAGCAGATAGGCCCGGGTATCTTCTTCTTCATCCAGGCCACGGGCCAGGCCCAGACGCAATTGAAGATTGGCACGGTAGAACAGGTTCAGATCCGCCAGCAACTCGCCGCCAACGCTGCGCCGGTAATCGTCCGGTGAGCTGCCCGAATCCCAGGCGGCACCCGCCTCGGCAAACAGACGCCCCGAGAACTGGTGGGCACCCAGGGGAAAACGGGTGAAACCCCTTTGTGGCCGGGCAATGGGAAAACGCCATTCGGCCGTGGCCAATTGCAGACGACGGCCAGTCTCAAGGCGATCATAACCACGCAGGGCATAGCGACGGCGATCAAACAGCCCGCCCGTATCCAACAGATCCGCCGCATGGGCATCACCCAGGCGGAAAGGCCGGGGGTTATTACTGCCCCAGGCATGTACCCCGCGCAGATACAGTACATGCTCGCCACTCAGGGGCAGGTATTCCCGCCAGTCTACGCTGTAAACCAGGCCGCTGTAATCACTGCCGAAAACACTATTGTCCTCGGCCACGAAGCGAATCTGGCGACCATGACTGCGGCTGACCGAATGCAGATAGCGGCTGCTGTCATCCCAACTGATGGCCACACCGGCCGCACCGCTGCGTCGTGTGGGCCAGGGTTCAGTGATGTCATGATTGAATACATCCGACTCCCGGGTCCAGGCCCCGCCAAGATGGCCTGCCAGCATCCAGTCGTCACGAATCCAGGGCAGGGTCCAGACCAGATCCACCTGGTCCTCGGCCCGGGCCCGGATTAAGGACTGCTCGTCCTCCCCGTCCAGCTCCGCCTGGTAATAGTCATGCTGGCGAGACAGACCAAACTGCAAGCGCTCGGCATAGCGATAGGACAGCGCACCGGAGGCCAGCCCTTCGGTCAGTTCCAGCAAACCCCCGGCCGAATAGCGGTGAATCCCCAGTACATCATTACCCTCAATCAGGGCCCCCACTTCCACAGTGGATTCACTGGCCGCCAGCAAGGGCGTCCAGCTGGTGGGCGGCAGGGTCAACCAGGGCCGGTAAGCACGGTCCTCACCTGCTACCGCCTCGCCCACCTCGGCCCTGGGCTGGAAGGTGGGGGGCTCTGGCAAGGGCTCGAGCAATTGCTCGTCCAGGGGCAGGCGATAAAGATCATAGCCCTCGGAGGAATAGCCGATATAGAACAGGTCGGAGCCTGTCTGGGCCTGGGTCGGTGCAAAAGCCCCTCCCGCCACCCGGCTCAGAGTGGTGAGCTGCCCGTTGTCCAAATCCAGGCGGCGGAGATTGAAAATACCACCATGGTCGCTGCTGAACAGCAGGGAACGTCCATCGGCGGCATAGCGAACATCCCCCACCATCATGCCGGAAATCCCAAGGTCCTCCAGTCGGCCATGGGACAGGGATAGGCGATACAGGCCCCAGCCGATCCCGGGCCGCCAGAGACTCAGGGCCAGGGCATCGCCTTGGGGCGACATGGCCAAGCGGCCGGGAATCTCGTCCTGCTCGCCCCGCCACACTGTCAGCTGGCGCCTACCACGGGCATCCAGGCGATCAATCCGCGCCTGCCCCGCCTCGATGCGGGCGGCAACCATACCTTCCCCATTGGGCAGCCAGACGGCATCGCGATAGCGGCTGCAGTGGGTCAGACGACGCAGGCGCCGGCTGTCGGGCTGCCAGTGATAAAGATCGTAATAGTGATTGCGGTTGCGACAGACCTCCGGCATGGCCACCAGCACGCCGGCCTCCGGGTGGGCATCAATACGGGCCCCCGCATTGAGATCCGCCAGATGCCGGGGTCCCTTATCCTCATCCCAGACCATCAGGGCCGGCTCGGCCCGGGCATCGGAACGCAGATAATAAACCCGCTCGCCCTGTTCATCGGCCACCGCCCGAGGGGAGGCGGTTCTGAAACCATGCTCGGTAAGCCGCTCACCGGCCACCAGACCCGCCTCCACCGACGCCTCGCGCACCGGCATCAAGTTGTCTTGCACCCAGCCTTCGAAATCCGACCACAGGGCCTCGCCGTCCCGGGCCAGGGTCTGACGAAGATTGCGATTGAGCAGATAAGGAATGATGTTGTTGCTGTAGTTATCCACCAGGGCCTGCACCGTCTCCTCGCCCCGGGTCTCGGCCACATAGCGAAAAAAGAAGGCCCCATAGAGATAGGGGGTGGTGCCGGCGGGCCAATCCCTCAGGCCATCCATGCCCACTTGGTCGAAGGGCTTGAAGCCGTCCGCCAGTTCTTCTCTCAACATCATTTCAAACAAGCTGGACTGACTGCGGCCAATGCCGTGCTCGGCATCGCTTTCCACATGCACCGCCAGGCCTTCAATCATCCAGGTGGGATTGAATAGATTGGGAAACAACAAAGGATGACGCCCCAGCACCCGACGCGCCCCCTTGGGGAAACCCTCGGCCTTGTCCAGGTGCAGGATATGCAGATACTCGTGGGTAATCAGCAGCCGCAACCAGCCATCGTGCTGGGCCAGGCTGTTGAGCCCATCCGGCGGGGTAAGATACAGGGTGATGGTGTTGCGCGGCAGTGGCGTGGCCCAGCCGTTGGCCTGATCAAACTGGTCATTGATAATCAGATGGGTGGGCCGGCTTGGCTGCCAGTCCATCCCGGCACTCAGCTCTTCATGCACCGCCTCGGCAATCCCGGCCGCCCGGCGCGCGGTGGCTTCCAGCTCCGCCGGATAATGCACCTGGAAATGCTCGCTGTCGAAGCTGCGCCATTCCAACCAGGGATTGGCCTGCCCCCACAGTGTCAGTGGCATCATCACCAGACACAGCAGCAACCCCCTCCCAATACCATGACCCACTTTCATTACGCCCCCTTTAGCGTCGTTCCTTGATGTCTTAATAAACTCACTGTCACGATCCCCTTCCCTTCTGCAACCCCATCCTATCCCAGCGCAAATATCGTCGCTTTATCCCCTCAAGAAGTTAGCTACATAAGCAAGCGGAACGAAGCCAAAGCCAGCTCACACCCACCACTACTTTCAGTCTGGAGGATCGAGCACATGGTGGGATTGGCCAGGGCTGTGCGCGACAGGGATGTCGCGCCCAGAGCGTCTCAGGGACGGATTTACAGCGTCCCTGGACAATTCCACCATGTGCTCGAGCCGTAAAAGCCGTGAAAGAAAACCATTCCTATCGGCTGGCTAAACTCAACTCGCTCCAAAACAATCCGACCTGACCAAGCGCTGGCACGCAGCAGCTCTAAAGATTGTTCAGTGTTCCCATTGGGCAAATTAAGGCGCTGTTCCGTTAGGCGACTACCGGCTTTTCTAGCCACAGCCAGCTGAGGATATTGTTTTCTGCTTAAATTTCACGGCTCGAGTACAGGGTGGAACTGTCCAGGGACGCATGGACCCATCCTTGGGGCTCTGGGCGCGACATCCCTGTCGCGCACAGCCCTGGCCAGTCCCACCCTGCACTCGATCCTCCTGAATTAAAGCAGTGGTGGAGGTGAGCTGGCTTTGGCTTCGATGACCCGGCGGCCGTTGATGATCTCTAATGGGCCAGCGCGCTATAAATCATCCCCCCCTACGACAACGCCTGCCTCAACCCCCGATGCAACCGCGCCACACTCTCCGATCGGGCACTCTCCCCCATCAACCCGACACGCCAAACCTTCCCGGCCAGCGGCCCCAGCCCCGCACCGATCTCAATGCCTTCATCCAGCAACTGCGCCCGGACCGCCGCCTTATCCACCCCCTCGGGTACCTTGACGGTATTGAGCTGGGGCAGACGCTCATCGGCCGGCACCAGAAAAGCCAGGCCCAGATCCTCCATCGCCGCCACCAGCTCTCCATGCACCCGTTCGTGACGGGCCCAGGACGCCTCCAATCCCTCTTCCTGCAACACCAGCAAGGCCTCATGCAGGCCGTACAGGGCATTGACCGGGGCGGTATGGTGATAGGCCCGCTTGCCGCCGCCGCCCCAATAGCTCATCACCAGGCTGAAATCCATGAACCAGCTCTGCACCGGTTTTTCCCGCGCCCGGATACGGGCCGCGGCCCGTTCGCTCAGGCTTACCGGCGACAGGCCGGGTGGGCAGGACAGGCATTTCTGGGTGCCGGCATAGGCCGCATCCACCTCCCAGGCATCCAGTTCCACCGGAATGCCCCCGAGACTGGTTACGCAATCCATCAGGCTCAGGCAATCATGCTCACGTGCCAGACGGGCCAGAGCCCGGGCATCGGAGCGGGCCCCGGTGGAGGTCTCGGCGTGAACGAAGGCAAGGATCCGGGCATCGGGGTGTACGCTCAGGGCGGCCTCCACGGCGTCCACGTCCACCGCCCGGCCCCAGTCCTGATCCACCACCACGACCCGGGCTCCCATACGTTCGCTCATCTCCACCATGCGCTGACCAAAGGCTCCGTTGCGACAGATGACGATCTCATCCCCCGGTTCCAGCAGATTGGCAAAGCAGGCTTCCATTCCCGCCGTGCCTGGCCCGGAGACCGGCAGGGTCAGAGCATTGTCCGTACGAAACAGCCATTGCAGCAGGCCCTTGGTGGCGTCCATGAAATCCACGAACAAGGGATCCAGATGCCCGATGGTGGGTCGTGCCGTGGCCTCCAGGACGCGCCTGGACACATTGGATGGACCCGGGCCCATCAACAGCCGCTGCGGTGGATAAAACCCTTGATTGCTCATTGCTCTCTCCTACTGCATCACCCAGTCGCCCAGCAGCAACACCTCTTCGGTCACCACTCATAGTCATTGACCTGCCGGATAACGGGAAGCGCGCATTGTCGCAGGAAGCGGTCGGGGATTCACCACCATCGATCGGGAGGCCCCGGGATTGGGGCAGGCTGACATGATATCTTTTGCTGATCGCCCACTTGGCGGAGCAACCATGAACGATCAATCCGGCACCCCTCCCGAAGAAGACGGTCAGGCCCATTGGGAACGACGTTACCGGGAGGCTCTGGACAGCCTGGAAGCCCAGGGACATGAAGCCCGGGAAATGGAACGGCGACTGCGGCGCGCCCTGGCTCAGGTAGCCATGGCCGGCATGGGCGGCGATTCCCAGCTGAGCCGCTATCTGGAAGAAATCCGCCAGAATGCCCGTGGTGATGCGGCCCTGGAAGAAGTGCTGGATACCATCGAGCGCATGGGCCGCTTTCTGCGACACCAGGCTGAGAAGGATATCCGCCTGCCGGAGACCGGCGGATCAATGGAACAGGTGCTGCGACGCCTGCTCCTGCAGATACTGATGCTGATCAAGACTCGGCATCCGGATGACGAGACCCTGCTCAGCCTGCAAAGCCGGCTGCAGGATGCCGGCACCCGGGAACTCAAGCAGACCGCCGAGGCCCTGGAAAACCAGCTACTGGAAACCTTTGGTCAGGTGGAAAAGGAAAACCGGGGTGTCAGCCGATGGCTGCGCCGGGGCGGCAAACAGCAGGGCGACAATGACGCCGGGGTAGCTGCAGTCAGCTCCCTGCTCAACAGCCTGTCCCAGCGACTGCCGCCGGAAGAAACCCAGGCGCTAACCCGGCAACTGGAGCAGGAAGGCAGCCAGGCCCTGCTGCCAGTCTGTCGCCGTTTGGTCAGTCTGGTGGAAGGGGCATTGGATACGGCCGCTGTACCGGGGGACAACACCCCCCAGACACCTGCCCGCCCGGGCGAAAGCGCCAACGACGATGGCGAGCAGACCGGAAGCCCGGCCCAAGGCCCCACGGCCAAGCCCCGAAAGACCATCAAGGCGGGCAAACACGTTCTGGCGCAATTGCGTTTCCCGGAAGAACTGCGCGAAGAGGCGGATGCCCTGGCCAAGGAGGCCCGTCAGGCCCTGGCGGATCCGGCCGGCATCGCAAACTGGCTGGAAGCCACCGCGGATTTGCTGCAGCGCTTTCAGGGGGCCGTGGACCGGGAACGCCAGGCCTTGAAGAAGTTCCTGGAAACCGTGCTGGGCCGGCTCTCGGAGCTGGAAGGGTTCGTGGGTTCGGAGCGTGCCTCCCGGGCTCGCACGGCAGCAGCCGGACGCAAGGTGGATGCCGCCCTTGAACGGGACCTTCACGATATCCGTACGGCCATGGACCAAAAGCAGGACATGGGCAGCCTGGGTAAAGCCATCAATGAACGCCTGAACCGGCTCAACAAACACCTCAACCGACGACAGCGCATCGAGGCGGATGCGAACAGCGAGGCCGAAGAACGCATGGCCGCCATGGAGCAGCGGCTCGAGCAAATGGAGGCAGAAGCCAACCAGCTGCGCCAGCGGCTGAAAAAGGCCCAAGACCGATCCGCCATCGATCCCCTGACCGATCTCCCCAACCGCCGGGGCTATGAAAAGCGCCTAGCGTATGAAGTGGAACGCCAACGTCGGCATGATCGGCCTCTCAGTCTGGCGGTCTGCGATCTGGATGAATTCAAACTGGTCAATGATCAGCTGGGGCATCTGGCGGGTGATGAAGCTCTGGGACAGGTGGCAGATCTGATCCGCGAGACCCTGCGCACCACCGACTTCGCAGCCCGCTTCGGCGGCGAGGAGTTCGTTATCCTGTTACCCGAAACCGAGCTGGAGGCGGCCCGGCAGGTGGCAGAACGGCTGCGCGTAATGATTCAGGACGCCGGCTTTGAACATGAAGGGGTGCGCTATCCCCTGACCCTGTCGGTGGGTGTGGCCGAGTTCGGCGAACAGGAACCCCCGGAGAAGGTCTTCCGCCGCGCCGATCAGGCGGTTTTGGATGCCAAGGAGCAGGGAAGGAACCGCGTAGTCGTCGCCATGGAGGATGCTGCGTAAGGCCCCAAAGCTCACATCATCCACAACCATCTACTCACATCCCTATACTTCACAACCCTCTACTAAGGCACCCCAATCGAAGCCAAAGCCAGCTGAGGGTGTTGGTTTTTGTTTTAACTTCACGGCTTGAATTTCTGCTATTGGTGCATGGGTAATGAGTTAATCCAATGCGTCTGTTAACTCGTCGAAAAACCACAAAAAAGCCCTTGCCGTTACCGGCAAGGGCTTTTCATCAATCAAGCACTTGAATGGAAGGCTCAGTCGGCGGGGCGAACCACGCCGCAGGCAATGCGACTGCCGGCGCCACCGATGGGCTGGCTGGTGTGATCATCCGGGTTTTCGTGGATGACCATGGCCGTGCCGTCACCGTGGAGCAGGCCATTGCCTTCACCATGCAGACTCAAGCCCGGACCATAAATCTCGGCCCTGACACGGCCCTGGTCACTGGCCCAGATATTGGGCAGATCCCCGATTTCCGGGCCCTCGGGATTGAGCAGGCCATGCTCACGGCCATGGGGATCGATGTGACCCCCGGAGGCGGTAAAGCCCTCATGGTGATCGTCACAAGTCCCCTTCTCGTGCACATGAATGGCCTTCCAGCCGGCGGGTAAGCCATCCAGCTCCAGACGAATCACCACACCCTTGGGGCCTTCCTGGATACGGGCCTCACCCAATTCATTCTCATCCTCATCCTGGAAGGCGACCGTCGCCATGGAAGCCTTGTCCTTGTCATCATAATCATCCGCCAGGGCCACGCCTCCCATCAGGAAGGCCGAAGCCAGAAGGGCGATCGAGCTCATGCCGTATCTCATGCCATCACTCCTGTCCGATTACTCAGTCTCAAGACCCAGTGTAGCGTCTTTCTCCAGGGTCGGAATACCGGACTCCAGCCAGCGGGGCGCCGGCTCGTCCTTCAGATAGTGATCAAAGAACTGCTGCAGACGAATCTGCCAGTCCTCCCGATTGGCGAAGGTCGTGGGCCAGTGAGGCTCGCCTTCGTAGTTGATCAGCCAAGCAGGACGATCCAGCCGCCGCAGGGCGGTAAAGAGTTCAATGCCCTGCTCCCACGGCACCGCCCCATCCTCATCGTTATGCATCATCAGCAGGGGTGTATTGATCTGATCCGCCCGGAACAGGGGGGAGTTGTGCAGATAGAGCTCCTTGTCCTCCCACAGGGTGACGCCGAGCCGGCTTTGGGTCCGCTCATACTGGAACATGCGGCTCATGCCGGTGCGCCAGCGAATACCGCCATAGGCACTGGTCATATTGGAGACCGGTGCACCACCAGCGGCGGCCTTGAAGAAGTCCGTATGGCCCACCATGTAGGCGATCTTGTAACCGGCCCAGCTATGGCCCTGAATGCCTACGCGATCGGCATCAATCCAGGGCTCTTCGGCCAGGGCTCGGGTCTTGGGCATGATGGCCTCCAGGGCGCTGTCACCCGGATAGCCTTCCCGATACCAGATATCCGGTACGAAGACGATGTAATCGTTACTGTTATAGAACGTGGGAATGATCACCGAGCGATGGGCCTGGGGCGGCCGGTGACTATGCAGGGTATCCGAGGCCCGCTCGTAGAAATACACGATCATGGGGTATTCCTGCTCGGGATCGAAATCCTCCGGCTTGAACAGCAGGCCCTCGTGGGGCTTGCCGGTCTCGCTCTCCCAGGATACCTGTTCCACCTGCCCCCAACGGTAATCCGACTGCTGGGGGTTGGCCTCGCTAAGCTTGCGGGGCGATTCCAGACGATGATCCTCGGCTACCTGCAGGTCCGGGAACTCCTGGAAGCTCTCACGGGTAAACAGAATGGCATCACCGTCCTCCGCCCGCGCCAAAAAGTCATAACGATGGGCACTCATCACCTGCTCAACGGGCGAGGATTCGCCATCCAGGTCCAACTGGAAGAGACCATGGTCTCGGCTCTGTTCATCAAAGGCCGTGGCCAGCAGGGGCTGTTCCGGATCAATGTAATCCTCATCCTCCGGGAAGCTCAGCAGACGGAAATTCCAGTCCGCTTCCCGACCCTCGCCTGCGGTCAGGTTCCGGGCCTCGCCGGAAGCCGGGTCCACCCACCAAACATCATGGCGGTCATGCACCAGCACCGCTGCATCGTCTTTCACCCAGGCAATGTTGTCATAGGGCGGGTTGGGGAAGGGACGATCGTTGCGATGGCTATCCAGGCGGTAATCAATGGCCTGACCCAGGTCCGTGGCCTCGCGGCTGTCCAGGTCCAGAGCAAACCAGGTCTTCTGATCCCCGTCCCACCAGCTCACATGACCGGTGGCCGGCGACAGGGTCGGCTGCCACTGCACCGCCTTGAGGACCATCTCCGCTTCGCCGGAATCCACGTCAATAATCCAGGCATCGTAATAGCGGGGGAAGTCCCAGGAGATTTCCTTTTGATAGGGCAGATTGGACAGGCCCATAAAGACCGGGGCATCCCCGTCCATGGCCAATTCCACATCGGGGATTTCAGTCCGGCCCAACTGAACCAGGCGATTGTCATCCGCCAGATGGGCCACGGCCAGGTAGCTACGCTTTTGATCCTGCTCCAGCTCCTGATCCTGCATGGGCTGGAGACGGTCATCCTGCCAGTGCCAGACCTGGACCCCGACCTTTTCCTCGTCCAGCTTGTCCTCCTGATCCATCTCCTCGATGGGATCCGGGGCGGTGCCGAAGAACAGGCGCTCACCACTGTCGGAAAACTCAGGCCGGCGATGTTCACTCACATGCCAATCATCCCGGAGAAAACCGGACCCTTCGTCGGCCAGACGGCGAGTGTCACTGGCGTCCGCGGACCAGAGATGCAGGGAGCGGGCGGGCTCACTGCGATCTTCGTTCTCATCTTGCAGCCGGGCCAGAAAAGCCAGCTGCTCACCGGCCGGATCAAAAACCAGCCCCTCGTAAAGGCCTTCGCCCTGATAGGCCCAGGCGGAATCACCCTGGCTGTCCACTATCTTGACACCATCGCCCTCCCCATCCGGGGTGCGGATGGCCAAGGCAAGGCGATCTCCATTGGGAGACAGCGCGAAGTCGGCCACATGGTCGAAACGCTGCTTTTCACCGGATTCGAGATTCAGCAGGACCAGCTCCGTGCCCGGGTCCTTTTCATCGGCCCGCTGGTCTTCATCGTTCTCGTCATTGTTCTCTTCATCCTCTTCCGGCAGCGGCGGAGCGTGACGCCAGGCCAACCAACCGCCCGCTTCTTCCGGCAGGGCAAATTCCTCCACCCGGTCAAAGGTATGAAGCTGACCATCGTCTAGGCTCACCACCCCCAGGTCGGGCTTGGGGTGCTCCTCTTCCGGTTTCTCATCCAGACGGGCTTGACGCACCGCTTCCCGCTCAGGGGCAATGCGAAAGACCAGATGACGGCTGTCATGGCTGAAACGAGGGTCTTCGCCGCGCTCGATCTCGGTGGCCTCGCCACCATCGCTGGCACGATAAACCAGCGTGGCATCCCGTTCCTCGGGGGCCATGGACCAGGCCAGCCATTGGCCGTCCGGGCTCAGGCTCTGTTCCTTGATCTCCTGCCATTCGGTGTAGATGCTGTGATCCAACGCCTGCTTGGCAAGCAGTTGCAAGGGCAAGGCCAGCAGGGCCATTGTCAGAAGAAGCAGGGGCAAGCGGGTAAGCAACAACGGTTTTCTCTGAATCATCGGAAACCTTATTGGTTCTTGGTTGAGATGGATACTGTCGGAATAAGAAAGCTCTGCTTTGTGACGGTAATCCGGCCGCCGGGTTCAATGATCAGGCATGCCTCGTCGGACAAGCCTACTGCGGGGCCACGTCCCGGCGAACTTCCATGAACTCCGGCTCCAGACGCTCCCGGACCGCCTCGTTCATGGCGTCCGCGATGGATTCATCAGGGATGCCGCGCTCGATGGCCAGAAAATACTGTTCCCGGCTGGGCCATTCGGCATAGGCAATCCACAGGCCGTCCTCGCGCTGGTGCAAGCGTCCGCCCACCGCACCGAACAATTGCTGATACAGCGCCATCAGCGCCGACCAGTGACGGGCGAAATGCTCCTCCTGCTCGGGCTTGATCCGCCAGCGATAGAGAATCACGAAATTGGCTTCATTCATGCCGAGATCATACCTCCGGACAATAAACCATACGGGGCAGCCATTCAGCCAGCATGTCGTCCCTGAGTGCCAGTGACTGATCCATGAGTCTGGACTGGTGGAGCAGGGTTTCCGGCAAACGGCCCACAACCGGAACCGCCTCGACATGCAAATTGTCTCCCCCGTATGAGGATTAATCGTTATCCTAATGCAAGCCCCGATTGCCTGCTTGAACAAGGACGAACAAAGTGCCCCGAAACACCCTGACCCAATTGGCCCTCACCGGTCTACTGACACTGCTTCCCCTGAGCGGCCCACTGCATGCCATGGAGACCGAGGAATTCCAGGCCTGCCTGGCGGGCATTGAAAGCCAGGCCCGGAGCGAGGGAGTGTCCCAGAACATACTCAGCGAGAATCTGCGCACGGCACGCTGGCAGGAGCGGGTAATCGAACTGGACCGGCGCCAGCCGGAATTCACCACACCCTTTCACGAATACCTGAACCGGCGGGTAACGGACGACCGCGTGGAGCAGGGCCGGCGCCTGCTGGCGGAACACCGACCTCTGCTGGAGGAAATTGCCGAGCAATATGGTGTACCGCCCCAGTACCTGGTGGCCTTCTGGGGCCTGGAAACCAACTACGGCAGCTTCTTCGGCAATATGCGGGTGATTGACTCCCTCGCCACTCTGGCCTGCGACCAGCGACGCAGCGCCTATTTCACCACCGAACTCATCGCGGCCCTGCGCATCCTGGACAATGAAGCCATGGGAGCGGAAGAGATGGAAGGGTCCTGGGCCGGCGCCATGGGCCATGTCCAGTTCATGCCCTCGATCTTTTTGCAGTATGCCGTGGATTACGATGGCAGCGGCCAACGGGACCTGTGGGGCAGCGTACCCGATGCCATGGCCTCGGCGGCCAATTTTCTGCATGGAATCGGCTGGGAACACGGCTATCGCTGGGGCCGGGAAGTGGTCCTGCCGGATGATTTCGATTTCAGCCTGGCCGGCGGCGATGACCGCCTGTCACTGGAAGAATGGCGGCGCATGGGGGTTCGCATGACCAATGGCGACCGCCTGCCCGCGGTGGATATCGAAGCCCGTCTGCTGCTGCCCGCCGGCCATCGGGGCCCGGCCTTTCTGGTCTATGACAATTTCGATGTGATCATGCGCTGGAACCGTTCGGAGTATTACGCCCTGGCGGTGGGTCATCTGGCCAACCGTATCGCCGGCAGTGCTGGTCTGCACAACCCGCCCCCCACCGATACCCCGCGTCTGGATCGTGAGCAGGTCAAGACTCTGCAGGAAGGCCTCCAGTCGGCCGGCCACGATCCCGGCCCTGTCGACGGCATCCTGGGCCCGGCCACCCGCCGGGCCATCCGCGACTTCCAACGCGATGCCGACAAGGTCCCCGACGGCTTCCCCCATCCGGATGTGCTTGAGGCTTTTGATGTTGGGGAGAGTAGCTGAGCAAGCATTGCTCAGCGTTCTCACGGGTATTGGAACACGGAGATCACGGAGGGCCACGGAGAAACACGGAGAAGGTGAATTGTATTAACACCCTCCGTGATCTCCGTGGTCTCCGTGGTCCTCCGTGTGCTCCGTGTTAAAACACCAATGTCTAAACCGGCATCAAAAAGGCCACAGGTCCCAGGCCAGGCCGAACAGGGCCAGGGAGATCACACCCAGGGCCACGGCGGACAGGCCGATCATACCGGCCAGGGTGAAGCGCAGGCGGGTGCGGAACATTTGCACCAGCCCCGCCACGGCCACGATCAGGGCCAGCGGCGCCAGCCAGGCGAACCAGCCGGCCCAGGGTAGAAAGCCCAACAACAACAGCGCTTCGCTCAACTCGCTGCTGCGCCAGGCCGCCAGGCCCATACCCAGTAACCATCCCAGAATCAACACGGTGGAAGCGAAGATCAGAATGCGTCCGCCGCCGCCCTTGGGCCGGGGGGCCCGGTTGACCCGGCCGGCCAGCCAGCCGATGCCCAGGGTCAGAAAACCACCGCCAGCCAGAACCAGGGAACTGCCTGCCCAGGCCGCCTGCCCGGGCAGAGCCTCGGGCTCGGTCTCGCTCATCAATAGGCCGCGAATCACCGCATCGGTCTCATAGACCCGGGCCAAGTATTCGGCTTCCGATTCGCCCGACTCCACACAGTCCTCATCCAGCGGCGCATCGGGATCATCAAAAAAGTCGTTCATGAAATCCCCGGCGCAATCCACCGAGCGGGTGGGTCCATGTCCGGCATGGGGAAACTCCACATAACGGGCATTGCTCAGGCCATCCAGGATGTAACGTGCCAAGGGCGGCGGGGTAATGGGATCCCAGGCCCCATTGGCCACCACAATGGGCAGGTCACTCTGGGGCTGCTGGTAAAGACTCGGGTCCAGTCGACCCAGCCCCAGCTCCTCGCAGCGCTCGGCCATTTCCCGCTGGGCATCGGGATGACCGAAGGCCGGTGTCAGCACAGGATTGCGGCTCAGTTCCTCGGGCAGCAATCGCGCCTGCTCTTCCATGAATCCATCCAGGCAGCGCACCGCCGATCCCATCCCCATGCTGGATTGAACGCCGCCACTGGTATCGGCCACCGCCAGGGCGGTGAAGAAGTCCTTGTCCCGATCCTCCGCCGCCCGGCTCAGGCGATCCAGCAATGCCGGCAGAATAGGATGGTTGGACTGTTCATAAAGCAGGCTGAAGGGCATGCCCACCAGGGTGTTCTGAAACAGCCAGGCCTCGCCATCGGGATGGATATCACTCTCCGGGACGGTCACCTGAACCGGTGACTCATCCAGGGCCTGGATGGCATCGATGTAACGGGACGCCAGCCCGTCATAGGCCCGGGCACAGGCATCCTGCTCGTCACAGGCCTCGAACAGCTTGTCCAGATCACGCTGATACCAGCCGCCGATACGCATCAGATCGGTGAGATCCAAAGGCACAATGGCATCCAGCACCATGGCCCGGATGCCATCAGGGTCCTGTTCCAGCAGAGCCTGGCCCATGATGGAGCCGTAGGAAATTCCCCAGACATTCCAGTCCTCGTAGCCCAGCGCCATCCGCAAGGCCCGCACATCCCGGGCATTTTCGATAGTGTTGTAGGCAGTCAGATCCACCCCCCGGGCACGGGCCTTCTCAAAGCAGGCGGTAACCCGCTCGGCCATCACCCGGGAGGCATCCCGGAAATTGTCCTGAGCTGACAGCTCCGGATTGCGGCTGCTGAAGAAGGGACAAAAATCACCGGATTGACCAATGCCGCGATGCTCAAGGATATAAAGATCGCGGCGCTCGAGAATGGAATGATCCTTGAGGTTGCGGACATAGAGCGGTACCTGCACCCCGGGCCCACCGGTGAGATAAATCACCGGATCATCACGGATTTCCTCCTCGTCCTCCGCCGTGGAACGGATCCGGACGAAATGCAGTTCAATACTGCGGCTGTCCGGCACCGTGCGGTTCTCGGGCACCTCGATCAGACCGCATTCGACCTCCCCATGCTCATAGTCGATATCGCCCTTGAAGGGACAGGCCAGCGCGTCTACCTGCTCACTACGCAGCCATTCCCAATCACCCTCTGCCTGCGCCAGGACCTGACCCGGCAAGGCCAGCATGAACAACAGCAGCACTGGAACCGCCAGGCTGACACCGACTCGAATCCCCATGAAGACACCCTTTTCTTATAAGCGGAAAGCATCGACCATAGCGCAGTCCCCGCGCGAGGCAAAGCCCGCATACGGGGCAGCCGTTTGACGGAGCAGGCATACTGGCCCCATGCATACACTGAACTTCGACAATCGATTCCTTCGCGAACTGCCCGGTGAAACCCCCGAGCATTCCCACCCCCGAACCGTCAACGGCGTGCTCTACTCCCGGGTCGATCCCACCCCCGTGGCCGCGCCCAAGCTACTCAGCCATTCCCCGGAGATGGCCGAAGAACTGGGCCTGTCGGCTGAGGACATCAAAGACCCCGCCTTCGTCGAGGCGATGGCAGGCAACCGCCTGTTGCCCGGCATGGAGGCCTATGCCAGTTGCTATGGTGGGCATCAGTTCGGTCACTGGGCGGGGCAACTGGGGGATGGCCGGGCCATCGGCCTGGGCGAAGCCGTCAACCAGGCCAGCCAGCGCTGGGAGCTGCAACTGAAAGGCGCCGGGCCCACCCCCTATTCCCGCATGGCCGACGGCCGCGCGGTGCTGCGCTCTTCCTTGCGGGAATATGTCTGCAGCGAGGCCATGCATCATCTGGGGATTCCCACCACCCGGGCGCTCACCCTTTGCCTGACCGGGGAGTCGGTGGTCCGGGACATGTTCTATGACGGTCACCTGGAAGACGAGCCCGGTGCGGTGGTCTGCCGGGTCGCCCCCACCTTCACCCGCTTCGGGCACTTCGAAATGCTCTATGCCCGGGGCGAGATCGACTTGCTCAAGCGGCTCACCGACTTCACCATCCAGCGGGATTTCCCCGAGTTGGACCCCGAGGCCGAGGATCGCTACATCCAGCTGTTCCACACGGTCTGCGAACGCACCGCGGAACTGATCGCCCACTGGATGCGGGTGGGTTTCGTCCATGGGGTGATGAACTCGGACAATATGTCCATCACCGGGCTGACCATTGATTACGGGCCCTATGGCTGGCTGGAGGATTTCGACCCGGCCTGGACCCCCAACACCACCGATGCCCAGGGACGGCGCTACTGCTACGGCCGGCAGCCGGATATCGGTCGCTGGAACCTGCAATGCCTGGCCCGGGCCCTGTCACCCCTGATCAACGACCAGGACGCCATCCAGGCGGGGCTGGATCTCTACGAATCCCATTACGCCCGGCGCTTTCGCGAGATGAGCGCACAAAAGCTGGGCCTGGCCCAACTGGATGAAGACAGTGACATCCCCCTGCTGCAGGATCTATTCACCCTGCTGGAGAAGATGGAGCTGGATATGACGCTGTTCTTCCGCAAGCTGGCCGAGCTGGATAGTCAATCGCCGACGAACGATGTAGTGGCCGAAGCCGCCTACCGGCAAGATCTCTGGGAAGCCCACCAGGGGGAACTGACCGCCTGGCTGGACCGTTACGCGGAACGGATTCGCAGCCAGGAGGAGCCGTCTGAAAAGCGCATCCAGCGCATGAACACGGTCAATCCCTGCTATGTCTTTCGCAACTATCTGGCCCAGCAGGCCATCGATGCGGCCGAAGACGGCGACAGTGGCCCACTGGAGGAGTTGATGCAGGTTCTGCGACGGCCCTATGAGGCCCAGCCAGGCATGGAGGCCTATGCCCAACGCCGCCCCGAATGGGCCCGCCACAAGGCCGGCTGCTCCATGCTTTCCTGCAGTTCCTGATCACCCACGTCTGCCGAGGCATCCAGAACTATCTACCGAGGCAATCCAAACGAAGCCAGAGCCAGCTCACCCCGTCCAGACTTTCAGCCTGGAGGATCGAGCGCATGGTGGGATGTTCCAGGGCTGTGCGCGACAGGGATGTCGCGCCCAGAGCGTCTCAGGGATGGATTCACAGCGTCCCTGGAACATCCCACCATGTGATCGAGCCGTGAAGCCCTGAAAGAAACCCATTCCCATCGGCTGGCTAAACTTAACTCGCCCTCAAACGATCGGACCTGAATAAGCAGTAACGCGCGGCAACTGTAAAGATTGTTCAGTGTTTCCATTGGGCAAATTGAGGCAATGTACCATTAGGCGGCTAAGGGCTTTTCCGGCCACAGCCAGCTGAGGGTGTTGATTTCTGTTTAAACTTCACGGCTCGAGTACAGGGTGGAACTGTCCAGGGACGCATGGACCCATCCCTGGGGCTCTGGGCGCGACATCCCTGTCAGGGCCACTCGCCAAGGTCCAGACGCGCTCGCAGCCTCCCGAATTAAAGCAGTGGTAGGGGTGAGCTGGCTTTGGCTTCGATCAGCGTGCTGAAATAGAGAAGATGGAGCTAGTCACTAGTGCCATGCTCAAGCGAGTTTTCTGAAAGGTAATACATAAAAAAAGCCCGCCATTTGGCGGGCTTTTTTGTAGTGAGTGATCAACGAGAATCAGCAATCGTCGATGCGCTCACCTTCAGTAACCACATGCAAGGTCATTTCCCCCATGGGGCCTTCCATCTTGCCGTCCATGGTGCCGCTCATGGTCTCGCCCATGAAGGACGCTTCCGAATCCATGGTGACAGTCATGCCCACCTCCGGCTCTTCGCAGACCATGGAATAACTCATGCCACCACTGGAAAGATCCAGGTTGGAAACCTCACAGTTATCCATATCCTCCAGCAGAAAATCCGGATCGGCCAGATCCTCCTCGGTCACACACTCCTGATAAGTGTTCTCTTCCTCAGGGATCTCCATGGGGCCGCCTTCCATGGTGGTGGTATTGGTGAATGACCACAGACCGGCCTCCAGATTGGGCTGCTCCGCCAGGGCTGCCATGGGTAGCGACAAAGCCAGGGCCAACAGTGTGGTCAGACAGACGTTTTGATTGGCTTTCAACATGGGTTCCGACTCCCCTTCTTTCACTGAATGTAACAAGCAGTCTATCGCTTTCCGGGAAAGATCGCCTCCCCCTCATACGGGGGAGGGCTCAAACCACCAGGGGCTCCGGCTCCAGGATCACGCCGAACCGGGCCTCCACGGCCGCCTGAATCGCCTGCGCCAGGGCCCAGAGTTCGGCACCAGTGGCACCCCCCCGGTTGATCAGCACCAGGGCATGGCGATCGGATACGGCCGCCTTCCCCTGCTGGTGTCCCTTGAAACCACAGGCTTCGATCATCCAGGCAGCAGACAGCTTGACGCCCTGCCCGGTCTCGAAACCGGGCAGCTCGGGATGGCGCGCCTTGAGTGTGTTCGCCTGCTCGTGGCTGACCTGGGGGTTTTTGAAAAAACTGCCGACATTGCCAATCTCCGCCGGGTCCGGCAACTTGCTGCGCCGAAGGGCTTCGATGACATCGGCCACCTGGCTGGCGCTAGGCTGCTCAATTCCCTTGTCGGCCAGTGCTTCCCGTACCCCGGCATAATCCAGCACCCGCTCCCTTTGATAAGGCAGACGAAAGGCCACATGGGTAATCAGGTAACGGTCCCGGTGACGCTTGAAGATCGAATCCCGATAGGCGAAGTCACAATCGGCCGGGGCCAGTGTCCGAAAGGCCGCCTGCTGGCAATCCCAGACACGAACCGCGTCGATGAAATCCGCCACTTCCACCCCGTAGGCGCCGATGTTCTGCATGGGGGCCGCGCCCACCGACCCCGGAATCAGGATCAGGTTCTCCAGGCCCTCAAAACCCTCGGCCAGGCTCCATCGCACAAACCCATCCCAGTTCTCACCGGCCCCCACCCACAGTCGTTCCCCGGTGTCATTCAGTGGCCGACGTTGAATGCCGCGCTCGGCCATGCGGACGACCAGGCCGGGGAAATCGCCGGTGAACAGCAGATTACTGCCTCCGCCCAGAACCAGGCGGGGCAATCGCGCCAGGACTGGGTCGTTCAACAAGCCCGGTAACTGACCGGCTGCATCCACCACCGCCAGATACTGGGCCCGGGCCGACACCCCGAAGGTATTCAGCGCCGCCAGATCAGCGGCCCGGATCAATCTGGGTGCGGGCGGTGGTGTCGATTCGGGGGCGAAGCCCGGGGTATCCGGCATAATGGTGACTGGCTGCTGGGGTTCGGTGGCCGATGATGCTACAAGGCGGCGTTTTTTGCCACTCAAACACGTTTAGGGATGAGGCAATATGCAAGAGGAACGATTGACACGACTGGAAGAGAAGCTGGCACACCAGGAAGCCCATATCCTCTCATTGAACGATACGCTCTATCAGCAGCAGACCGAGCTGGCGGCCCTGCGTCGGCGACAGGAGGAACTGCTGGCGCAGGTGGAACAGCTCAGAAACCATCCAGGCACGGGCAGCGAAACCGGTGGCGAGCCGCCACCGCCCCACTACTGATCCACGGGGTCGAGTCGCTCGTGATCGGCTTCCACCACCCGATCACGACCCGCCCCCTTGGCCTCATAGAGGGCCTCATCCGCCAGACGGTGCATGGCTCGCACACTCAGATCTTCACCGGCCTCAACCAGACCGAAGCTAAGGGTGATCTGCAATCGTTGGCCGTCATAGCTGAGCGGCTCCAGTTTTCGACGAAAACGGTGAATCCGGGCCAGCGTCCCTTCCCGGTTCCAAGCGGGCAGGGCCAGGGCAAACTCCTCGCCGCCGACCCGGCCAATCACGGCATCTTCACCGAAGACCCGGTGGAACAGGGCCGCCACTTTGCGCAGGGCGCCATCCCCGGCGGCATGGCCGTGGGTATCGTTGAACTGCTTGAAATGGTCGATATCGGCCAGCACCAGGACAAATCCCTGCTCATCGGCCCGGGCTTCATCCAGCGCCTGCTGGGCACAAGCAAAGAAATGACTGTGATTGAGCAGGCCGGTGAGACTGTCTCTTTCGGACAAGCGGCGAAAATGCCGGCGCTCGCGACTGGAGCGCATCAACAAGACAAAGAGCATGACACTGACCACCGCCGTGGCCGCATACCCCAGGCCCATGAACAACCGACGCTGTCGCTGGGTGGTAGCTTCCAGGTCGGCCACCCGGGCCTGCTCCCGAAGCAATTCCAGTTCCTGACGCTGGATCTCGGTTTCAAAGGCCGTGCGCAGGTAGGTCCGACGTAGATCCCGCTCGCGCTCCTCCCATTCAATGCGGATCTCGCGGGCACGGCGGTAATACTGGGCCGCGCTTTCATGATCCCGGCGGGCCTCGGCCAGCTCAGCCGCCGCAATCAGGGCCCGCTCCAAATCCATCAGATCCCCCCGGGCCTCCAGGGTCTCGATGGTGCCGTCCAGCAATCCTTCGGCTTTCTCCAGTTCGCCCATTTCAATCAGCATCTCAGCCCGGTCCAGATCCACAACGATCATGCCGCGGGCGAATCCCAATTCTCCAATCGCCTCCCGAGCCTGGGCCAGCACCACCAATGCCTGGGCCCACTCCCCGCGATCCCGGTATAACAGGCCCCGCTTGCGAATCATGGCGGCCCCGAAGAGTTCGTCATTGGCCGCTTCACAGGTCCGTTCCGCATCACTGATGGTGGCATGACGGGCGATCCAGCCTCGGGTTTCGGTCTCGGCATTGCTCAATCGTTCCAGCTCCACGCAGAGTTCTCGCCGGTTGCCGGTCTCTCGGGCCATGGCCACCGCCTGGTCACCAAAGCGGGTGGCCTGCTCATATTCCCCCATGCGGGTATAGATCATGGCCGCATGACCATAGATTCGGGCGCGCGGGGCGGGGTCATCCACCACATCCAGCAAGTCCAGACCATGTCCGAGGTGCTCAAATGCCTTGGCATAGCGGCCAATATTCATGGCCAGGTTGGCCGTCAGGGAATGCACATCAAGACGAAGGGCGTCCGTGGGAGCCTGCTCAAGCAGCTCTTCCAGCATTGCCAGACCACGGTCTTCATTCCCGCCGATGGCGGCGTTACGAGCGCGAATCAGCCCCGCCCGAACCTGCAAGGCCGGATCCGCCTCCGCCAATTGCGGGGCCAGGGCATCCAGGCGTTCCTCGGTGGCCTGCCAGTCTCCGGTCACGCTTTGCGCTTCCAGGGATGTCAGTTCCGCCTCCAGCGATTCGGCGGCAAGGCTTGGAAAGGAGACCACGGACAGCAAGAGGCCCAAAGTCATTACCTGCCAGGACTGGACGGCGATCTTCCGCCATCCCTGTGCGTTGCTTTCTGCCTGCATAAACCGATTCCTGATCCATGGAGTCTTTCAGGCTTAGCAGCCTGGGCAGTTATTGTCCATTGATCACCCGACCACCGGTGGCAATCAGGAGACCCGGGCCGTCCCGGCCTCACACTTGAGGCTTTGCCGATCCTCCTCACCGGCCAGCGCCCGACGAACGGCCGGGTCTTTTGCCGGGGCATGGATCGGCGGAATCACCAGGGTGGTGTATTCCTGGTAGCGGGCCTGGGGCAAGGCCGCCAGCGTCATACGCTCCGCCCGGCAGGCCTCCAGCGGCAGCTGGGCGGCTTCATAGAGCAGCACGGGGGTGTCCGGCGGATACCAGCGTTCAAGCTTTTCAATCAGCAAAGACAAGCCGCGCGGATCGGCATGAAAACGTCGGCAGTCCAGATCCCCGGCCAAGGCCACCTGCCAGAGGATCAGCAATGCCGCAGGATTGATCACATGTTCATAGACCAGAAAATGGGTGGCTTCCAGTGACTGAACCCCATGGTTGCCCGGGTCCAGGCCCAAATCGGCGTAGAGGCAGGCCTCGGCGGAAATCCCCGGCAGCATGCGGGCCCGGTGACCCGCCGCCCGAGCCTCCCGGATAGCCCGGTGGGGCGCATCGGCAAACACCCCCGGGTGGCCATAAAACACGGCACAGACCCGATACCCCTGATACACCGGGGCCATGATGGCGGCCTGCATCTCCCGATAGGTGTCACGACGATCCTTGTTCTCGCCGTAGTAATCGTTCAGAGGCCGCGTGTCGGGCCGATGCTGGCAGAGCCAGTCCAGCATATAGGCATCAGTGAGGCAAAAGACCACATCGGCGGCCTCGATCTCGGAGAGGGTCCGCTCACTGAGATCACGGCCCAGCTGTATACCACTGCCCACCACCACCAGCTCACCCGCTTTCATCAAGGGCACTCCTGATTCGTGACACCAGAGCCGGAAAGTCCACCGGCTTGACTTCATAAGCATCGCAGCCGGCATTCATGGCCGCCTCCCGGGTGGCCCGCGAGGCATCCGCCGACACGGCAATGATGGGGATATGCCGAATGGAGCGATCCGCCCGAATCATGCGAACCGCCTCGATACCCGACAGCCGCGGCAGATTGAGGTCCATGAGGATCAGATCCGGACAATGTGCCCGGGCCATGTCCAACCCCACCTGGCCATCCTCCGCCGCCAACAGATCAAAGCCCTCCATACCCAAATATTCCAGCATGAGCTCCCGGTTGATCCGATTATCCTCCACCACCAACAACCGGGGGCCCGCCGCCGATGCTGCCAGCCCCTGATTCGAATCACACTCGGCGGCCGCGAGCTCGGGGCTTCGGGGCAGGGTCACCACAAAATGACTGCCCTGCCCCGGCTGGCTGCTCACCGAGATTTCCCCGCCCAAGGCCTGGCAGAGACCCCGGGTTACCGACAGACCCAGACCGGTGCCGGCGTAATGGCCCTGATGCTGATCATCCCCCCGGTGAAAGGCATCAAAGATCCGTTCCTGCTCGGATTCGGAAATGCCGATACCGGTATCCCGCACCTGAAACTGAATGGTTTCCACCGCATCTGCTCGCCGATTGCCCGGCTGAACAAGCAACTCCACATGACCGCCACGGGTGAACTTGCCGGCATTGGACAGGAGATTGAACAGGATCTGGCGCAACTTGACCGGATCACTTTCCATTTCATCCAGCTGCGGATCACAGGACACATGCAGGCGATTACCATTGTCCTCAAGCTGGGGCCGGACAATGGCGGCGGTGTCCTCGATAAATTCCTTGAGTACGATGGATTCGGTCTCTCCCGAGCGCCCCCCGCCCTCCACCGTGGAAAGTTCCATCAAACCCTCCAGCAAGGAGAGCAGGTGTTCCCCTGAGGATCGAATATGGTCCACGGCAGCAAGGCCATCCTGGGACGGTTCCCGGGCCAGTCCCCGCCCCAGTTTCTGGCTATAGCCGATGATGGCATGGAGCGGCGTGCGCAATTCATGGGAGATGCGGGAAAGAAACGCCGCTTTTTCCTGATTGGCCCGCTCGGCCTGTTCCGCGCCCCTTTCCAAGGCCGTGGCGGTGGCCCGAAGCTGCCCCATGGCCTGCTCGGCTCGATGTCGTTCACTGTTCAGATCTTCGGCCTGCTGGGAGCGGCTGAGCGCCGAGGCCACATGGCGACGTATCCGGCTCAATCGCTCCACGTCGGCCGGAGACAGTCGGGGACCTCGCCCCCCTTCACAGGCGAACAGCATCACCCCATCGATCTCATCCTCCCCCGGGATGGTCAGAGCCACCAGCGGCAGGCTCGACGGCCAGGGGTCCGACCCGGAAGGGGAGCCTTCCTGGGTGAAACCCTCGCAGTAATATAAGCCCTCGGCCAGGAATTCGGATGCCTCAAGCTGCTCCAGCAAGGCATGATCCGGCGCCGGGGTCGCTACGATGGGCCGGGCCACGCTGCCGGCGTTAACCAACACTCGGAAACGCCGGTGCCGCCAATCCCGCACCAGCATTTCGCCATAATCCACCGTTACCATGGTATCCAGGGACCAGCGCAACAAGGGCGACAGGACCTCCTGCAGGGAATGTTGCTGGTTAATCCGGCGAATCAACTGCCCCAGGGTTTCCAGCTCCCGGTTACGCCGCTCCACCGCGCGCTGCGTGCGGCGCTTGAGCCGGTAACGGTTGTAGATCAGCCCCGCTACCAGCAACAGGAAACCGCTACCCACCAGGGCCCGATCACGCAGCAGGGCATCCCGGCGCCCCTCTTCTTCCAACAAGGCCAGGGTCTGCTCCTGGTTCAGTCGTTCAAACTGGGCCTGGTGGTAGGCGGCCTGGATAGCGAGCTCCTGTTCCTTGCGCCGGTCCAGGGCGGCATCGGCGGCCTGCTGCCAGCCCAAAGCCTGGCGATAACGTCCCCGGGACTCGGACAGCCCGGACAGCAATTCGCTGACCTCTTGCTGATTATGCCAGCGGCGCTGGACAGCCAGCCGTGGCAAGATATCCAGCAGCAATAGTTCCGCCTCATCGGCCATGTCACTTGCCACCAAGACGCGGGCCAAAACCAAGCGTGTTTCCAGGATGCCGTCGGCAAAACCGGTGGCTTCCACCTCAGCCAGAGCCTGGCGAAGCGTCCCAATGGCCTCATCCAGCCGCCCCTGCTGAAAGAGATATTTGCCAATCATCTGCCGCGCTACCGCCGCGAACACCGGAGAGCCGGCCTGCTGGCAAACCGACAGGGCTTCTCGGGCATCGGCCTCCAACATGGCAGGGGGATAAGACCTCTCCCGAGCGCCCGTTCGCTCCATCAGCGCATCACAGATGCGCTGACCATCGCCGCTTTGCCGAGCCGCCTCTACCGCCTGCTCGGAAAATTCCAGCGCCCGTCCATACTGGTCCAGGTTTCGATATAGAAAGGTGGCCCCGCCCATAAAATGGGACCGGATAAAAGCATCCTCTACCTCGGCCAACAAGGCCTGTCCGGCCAACAGCTCGCGAAAGGCGTTCACATAATCGCCACGCATAATATTCAGCTGCACCGACCGGCTATGAAGAAACACAGTCGTCGCTGGATCCAGTTCCCGTTCAAGAGCCCGCTTCAGCAGAACCAACCCTTCATCCACCTGGCCGGCCAAGGCCCGAACACGGGCCTCCATGCCGTCCAGATAGGACTGTTGCTGGGGAGATAATGACGGGTAGGTATGACGAAACTCATCAATCAGCACCTGGGCTTCCTGCCAGGGCACCGCATGGGTCAAGGCATCCAGTTCCTCAAGAGCCTGATCCAAGGTCTCATTCTCCTCCGCATTCAGCGGAGAAGAATAAGGCATCAAGAAAAGCAGCAGTACTGCCACCAGTATTAGGCGTATCATCCATGCACGCTCTCAATAATCCGAGGATCCCTCACTACAGCAGCCAGAGTCCGACAACGCAAGTCAGCGGATGGGGAAGGAATCAGCTATTCGTCATAGGAACTGACGGTAGTATTGCTCAGTGAGGCCGTCGTGCTACCGGATAGTGACTTGATCTTTTCAATATCCTGGTCCCGCAAGGCTTGACGTTCTTCTTCAGTGAGACGATAGCGCTCCATCACCGATTCCGGGTCTTCCTGGTAAGCCTTCTCGAGTTTCGCATCACTGCCCAGATCCCGCAGCAATTCATTCAATCCTGACATGCCATCTCTCCTTTTTATTACTGCTTGCTCGATAACGTAAAAGTCTATCAGCGGCCATCATAGTCCAGATGCGGCGTTTTAGCAGCCCCACTGTCGCTTAGGGTAGAACTCACCGCAATTTTCTCTTGATTGGCGGCGAGGAAATCGGCCACCGATTGCTGTAAAATGTGGCCGTCATCCTCCCGTCCGGACACCGCCACCTGCCTCGGTCACAGGATGGGTGCGCGCGTCGTGTCGCCCAAGCTAATCAGGATTTGACCTTGTTCGCCAGCAAGCAGCTCAAGCAGATCTACGGCCGCCGTCGCCTGCCCTTCATCGCCCGCGCCCACTACCCCCGGGAAATCCGCTCCTGGGCACTGCTGGCCTTTGCCCTGGGCGCGGTGGAAGGGGGCGTGGCCGGGGTGATCGTGCAGAACGCCTTTGCCGGGGAGGTCTCGGGTTTCTGGCTGAGCGTGGCGGTGGCCCTGGTGACCGGCGCGCCCCAGCTGGCCAATATCTTCAGCTTCCTGTGGGCCTGGGGCAGCCAGGGCAAGGACAAGATCCGCTTCCTGCTGCTGGTCCAGGCCGCCTGTGTGCTCTGCCTGCTGGTCATCGCCGCCTCCCCCATTAATGCCATGGGGCTGGTGATGATGACCATGGGGGTGATCGCCGCCCGGGTCTGCTGGTCCGGGGTGACCACCATCCGCTCCACGGTCTGGCGGGCCAACTACCCCCGGGAACTGCTGGCCTATATGACCGGCCGGCTGGTGACCTTCGCCTCCCTGATCATGGGCAGCGTGGGCATTGTGCTGGGCCTGGCCATGGACCAGAACGAGAATGCCTTTCGCTACATCCTGCCGGGCCTGGCCCTGATCGGCATGGTGGGCGCACTCAATTACGGCCGGCTGCGGGTACGGCGCCATCGCAAGCTGCTGCGGGATGAACTGGCCGCCCGGGAGAAGATGATGAATCCCTTCTCCTCCCTGGGAATTCTCAAGGAGGACGGCCGCTTCCGGCATTACATGGGGCTGATGATGGTCTTCGGCAGCGGCAACCTCATGCTCAAGGCCCCGCTGATCGTGATCCTGGCCGAGCAGCTGCAGTATTCCCAGTTCCAGCAGATGATGGTGACCGGCTCCATCCCCCTGCTGGTGATGCCCTTCTGCGTCCCGCTCTGGGCCCGCATGCTGGATTCGCGGCATGTGGTCCATTACCGGGCCCGGCAAAGCTGGGGCTTTGTGATCGCCTTCACCGTACTGGCCCTGGCCGCCATCACCGCCTGGATGCCGCTGATGTGGATCGGCTCGGCCCTGTATGGCGCGGCCATGGCCGGCGGGATCCTGGGCTGGAACGTGGGCCACCACGACTTCGCCCCGGTCTCCAAGGCCTCCCAGTACATGGGGGTGCACGTGAGCCTGACCGGCATCCGGGGCCTGATCGCCCCGCTGCTGGGGGTGGGCCTGTATCAACTGGCGGTCCACTTCGCCCCCGACTACAGCCGCTGGGTCCTGATCCTACCCCTCATCCTGGTCACCCTCGGGGCGCTGGGCTTCGTCCACATGTCCCGCAGCATGCGCCGCGAGGCCGCCAGACAGGCCTGATAGCAAACCCGTGGCTGGATTAGAGCTGGGACTATTAAACGCAGAGAACCCAGAGAATCCGCCGCACGCCCTATCGCGAATGAATTCGCTCCTACGGAGATACCTCACCCGTAGGAGCGGATTCATCCGCGATCCACGTCAGAACCCCGGCAGGACCGGGCCGAAGGTGACCGCCAGGATCAGGACCACGGCGGCGGCGGCCAGCAGCTTGAGGAAAAGGGAAAAGGCGAACTTGAACCAGGCCCCGTAGGACACCCCGGCAATCCCCAGAATCCCCATCAGCACCGCATTGGTGGGCACGATCATATTGGCGAAGCCATCACCGAACTGATAGGCCAGCACCGCCACCTGTCGGCTCACACCCACCAGATCCCCCACCGGCGCCATCAAGGGCATGGTCACAAAGGCCTGGCCGGAGCCGGAGGGAATAAAGAGGTTCAAAATACTCTGGATGATGAGCATGCCCACCGCCGAGAACTGGGGCCAGAGATGGCTAAGCGGCTGGGACAGACCATGGACGATGGAATCCAGGATCTGGCCATCCTCCATGATCAAGGCGATACAGCGGGCAAAGCCCACCAGCAGGGCGGTGGTCACCAGCTCCATGGCCCCCTGAATGAAGCGGGCGGCGGCATCGTCGGCGCCGAGTCGGCCGACAATGGCTGAAGCGACGCCGAAGACCAAGAAGGCTGCCCCCATCTCCGACAACCACCAGCCCTGGCTGGCAATGCCCCAGACGGTCAGGCCGATGGTGGCCAGGAAGAGCAGCAGGATCAGGCGATGGCGCAGATTCAGCTGTGGGTATTCGGCCGGAGGCTCACCCTGTTCCGGCACTTCCAGGCCCTTGACCAGGGAACGATTGGGGTCGGCCTGGACCTGCATGGCATAGCGATAGACGTGATGCACACCGATCAAGACAAAGGGAATCAATATCGCTGCCCGGAACCAGGCCGCCGAATAGATGGGCACCTCGGCAATGCTCTGGGCGATCACCACGGTAAAGGGATTGAACACCGCCACCCCGTAGCCGATCCCGTAACCGCAGATGGTCACCGCCACCGCGGTCATGGCATCCAGTCGCATGGCCCGGCACAGGGCCACCAGAATGAGGACAAAGGGTATGTACTCCCCGGCGGTGCCGATACTCCCCGAGGCCAGGGCAAAGCAGAAGATCACCATGAAGATGAGCGTGCCGGGCTTGTCCCCGAAGCGCTCCAGCATTCGTCCGATCAGAGCATCCACCGTGCCCGTGGCCCGCACCACCGCCAGTACCCCGCCGATGATGAGCACGAAGAAGATAATGTCCTGGGCTGCGGCCATGGCCCGGGGAACGGCCACGAACATATCCCAGGGAGTGAGCACCTCCCGTTCGGCGGCCAGCTCGAAGGTGCCGGGCACCACCACCTCCAGCTCCTGGCCTTCCTCGGTGACCCGCGTCTCGCGCTCGAAATTCCCCTGGGGCACCACCCAGGTCAGCACCAGCGCAATGAAGATCATCACCGACAACAGCGTCAATGTATGCGGCACTCGCAGACGAAAACCCATGACACACTCCCGAGATTCGAATGCGGGGCATTGTAGCGGAAGATTCAAAAGAACGCCGTAGGAGCGAATTCATTCGCGATCAACGAGACTTCTATCATGGCTCCAAAGGTCTATCCTCGTCCCCGCCTTCCACCCATACCGCATCCCAATATGGCCATTGCCCAATATCCTCCACCAAGCCAGCCCGCAAAGGATTAGCGACGATGTAACGGGCCACCGCCCGAAGGTCCGGTTCTTCACGAATGGCCCAGTCATGGAAGCCGGGCTGCCATAAGCGCCCCCGGCGACCGAGGTGCTTGTTGATACGGTAGCCGGAACGAGCCTTGACCTGCTTGACCACACCGGACAGGTCGTCAACCTGACCCAGGCGAATCAGCCAATGAAAATGATCCGGCATGATGACGTAGGTGATGGTGCGGGCCTTGCGTTCCTCCTGGACAAGCCGGAATTCATTCACGATCAGGCGGGCGGTAGCGAGGGTGTCGAGTATCGGGGCCCGCTGCCAGATGCAGGCGGTGATCATATAGACCTGTCCCGCCAAGGAGCAGCGGCCCTTGCGCAGGAGTCGGGCGCCTCCGAATGCCCTTTGCATGGTTCCCTCCTGGTTTTTTCGTCCTTGAAGTCTTTCCTGTGGATCGGATCGCGAATGAATTCGCTCCTACGGTGTTGGTGCGGGCCTGGGGTCGCGGATGAATCCGCTCCTACGGTTATGCGCGATACCCCCAGCCCGTAGGAGCGGATTTATCCGCGACTGGCCCACTACACCCACCCCCGCTCGGCAAAGGACACCACCGCCCCATCGCCGACAACGAAATGGTCGAGCACCCGGATATCCACCAGGCCCAGGGCCTCCTTCAGGCGATCGGTGATATGGCGGTCGGAACGGGAAGGCTCGGCTACGCCGGAGGGGTGATTGTGGGCGAGGATCACGGCGGCGGCATTATGGGCGAGTGCGGCCTTGACCACTTCCCGGGGCGGGACAGCGGCGCCGTCGATGGTGCCGCGAAACAGTTCTTCAAAACGAATCACCCGGTGGCGGTTATCCAGGAAGATGCAGGCAAAGACCTCATGGGGCAAATCCCGCAGGCGGGCGGTGAGAAAACGTCGCACCCGGCCCGGGTCGGACAGTACCTCGCCGCGTTCCAATTCTTCATTGAGATGCCGCCGGGCCATTTCCACCACGGCCTGCAGCTGCGCATACTTGGCCTCGCCCATGCCCCGGCCCCGGCAAAAATCCTGCTTTGAGGCATTGAGCAGGGCCCGCAGGCTGCCGAACTGGGCCAGCAGATCCCGGGCCAGGTCCACGGCGGTCATGCCCGGCACGCCCGTTCGCAGAAAGATGGCCAGCAGTTCGGCATCGGACAGGGCCTCGGGGCCGCGGGCCAGTAGTTTCTCCCTGGGTCGTTCTGCCACGGGCCAGGCGGTGATGGCCATGGTGTTTCCCCCCTCTCTTATGGTGTTTTTTGGGTGTTTTATCCGGGGGAGAACATCAAGGCAATGGCAGGACAGTGATTGTCAAAATATTCCGACAGGGAATGCCGGGGAAGGGGGCATGCTCTGCGTCATTGTTTGGTTTTGATCGCGAATGAATTCGCGATTGGGTGGTAGCGGGTTCATTCGCGGCGGATAGGAATCGCGGATAAATCCGCTCCTACGGCCCAATACCCCTAATGGTTTGATGCAGATCAATACCTTCCCTCCGGCAGGTGCTACATTGGTTTTATCCGGAAAAAACTGGGGGATGGGGAAATGAGCGCGGTGGAAAAACCACAGGCGGAGGTGGTGTTCGCCACCAAGGGCCTGACCAAGGTCTATCGCATGGGTGAGGTGGAGATTCATGCCCTGCGAGGCGTGGACATGGAGCTTTATGCCGGAGAACTCACCGTCATGCTGGGCGCCTCGGGCTCGGGCAAATCCACCCTGCTCAATATCCTGGGTGGCCTGGACAGCGCCACCGATGGCGAGGTGCGTTACGGCGAACAGAACCTGGTCCGGGCCGGGGAAAAGATCCTGACCCGTTTTCGCCGGGACCATGTGGGCTTCGTCTTCCAGTTCTACAACCTGATCTCCAGCCTCACCGCCCGCGAGAATGTGGCCATTGTCACCGAGATCAGCAAAAACCCCATGGCCCCCGAGGACGCCCTGGCACTGGTGGGCCTGGAAGGACGGATGGATCACTTCCCCTCCCAACTCTCCGGCGGCGAACAACAGCGGGTGGCCATCGCCCGCGCCATTGCCAAGCGCCCCGCCGTCCTGCTCTGCGACGAACCCACCGGCGCCCTGGATTCCAAGACCGGCATCCGGGTACTGGAAGCCATCGAGCACATCAATCGGGAACTCAACACCACCACCGCAGTGATCACCCATAACCAGGTGATTGGCGAGATGGCCGACCGGGTGATTCAGCTCAGTGATGGTCGGGTCTCTGATGTGCACATCAATGAACACCGCAAGGCACCCCGGGAGCTGCACTGGTGAAAACCCTTCACCGCAAACTGCTACGGGACCTGGGCCAGCTCAAGGGCCAGGTAGCCGCCATTGCCGTGGTCATCGCCGCCGGGGTGATGACTCTGATCCTGGCGGTGAGCAATCTGGAATCCATCCTGCTGAGCCAGGAACGCTTCTATGAGGAACAGCGTTTCGCCGATGTCTTCGCCGAGCTGACCCGGGCCCCGGAAGGGACCAGTGAACGGCTGCGGGATATTCCCGGGGTCAATCGGGTGGAGACCCGCATTCGGGCCGGTATTCGCCTGGAAGTCCCGGGCTATGCGGAACCGGTCCGTGGCCAGCTGCATTCCATCCCTGATGGCCGCCAGCCGGACATCAATGCCTTATATCTGCGTGAAGGCAATCTACCCGAATTCGGCCGCTCTGATCAGGTGGCCATCAGCGAACCCTTTGCCGAAGCCCATGGTCTGCGCGCCGGGGATCATCTCAACGCCATCATCAATGGCCGACTGGAACAGCTCACCGTCAGCGGCATTGCCCTGTCCCCGGAATGGGTTTACCAGATCGGCCCGGCTGACATCCTGCCGGACTATGAACGCTTCGCCGTGCTGTGGATGAACCGCCGGGCGGTGGCCAATGCCTTTGATCTGGATGGTGCCTTCAATAGCGTGGTCCTGACCCTGCAGGCCGGGGCCGATGCCGCCCCCGTGATCGACGCGGTGGATCAGATACTGGCGCCTTACGGGGGTATCGGCGCCCATGACCGGGACGATCAAATGTCCCATCGCTTCCTGGAAGAAGAGATCGACCAGCTGCGGGTCATGGCGGTGATGCTGCCCACCATCTTTCTGGGGGTCTCGGCCTTTCTCCTGAGTGTGCTCATGGGCCGTATCATCCGTACCCAGCGCCAGGCGGTGGCGGTACTCAAGGCCTTTGGCTATTCCAATCAAGACATGGCCATCCACTATGGCCTGTTAACCGGCATCGTGGTGACCGTGGGGGCCCTGGCCGGTGTGCTGCTGGGTGGCTGGGCGGCAGACCACCTGATCCAGGTGTATCTGGAATACTTCCGTTTCCCGGAACTGGAAGTCCGCCTGCATCCCCGTTATATCGTCCTGGCGGTGGCCGTGGCCGGGGGGTCAGCGGCCGTCGGTACGTGGCGGGCGGTGAACCGGGCCGTGTCCCTCGCCCCGGCCGAGGCCATGCGTCCCCCCGCCCCGGAGACCTTCAAGCAGGGCTGGATTGAACGCTCACGCCTGGGCCAGCTGCTGGATCAAAGCAGCCGCATCATCCTGCGTAATCTGGCCCGCTATCGCTTCAAGGCCAGTCTCTCCGCTTTGGGCATTGGCCTGTCGGCCTCCCTGATGTTGGTGGGCAGCTTCCAGTTCGGCGCCGTGGACAAGCTCTTTGATACCCAATACCGCCTGGTGCAGAAATCCGATGTCATCCTGCATTTCACCGACCCCACCCCGGAACGTTCACTGGCAGAGCTACGACACATCCCCGGCGTACAGTTCGCCGAAGGCTTTCGCAATGTCCCCGTGCGCCTGGTCAATGGCCGCCATGATTACCGCACCAGTATTCAGGGCATGGATGCCGAACCCCGTCTGCTGGGCCTGATCGACAAGCAGCACCGCCCCATCACCCTGCCCCCCGAGGGCCTGCTGCTTACCGATTTCCTGGCCGATCATCTGCATGTCCAACCCGGCGATAGCCTCACGGTGGAAATCATGGAGGGCCATCGCCGAACCCTGGAAGTGGAACTGGCCGGGGTGGTCTCCGAACCCCTGGGGGTGAGCGCCTATATGGAACGCCGGGCGCTAAACCGCCTGATGCGGGAAGGCCCGGCCATTTCCGGGGCCTGGTTGATGACCGATGAGGGGCAAAACGATGCCCTGTTCGACGCCCTCTGGGATGTACCCCGAATCGCCGGCATCGGCCTGATCCGGGATGCCGAATCCCGCATCCGTGAATACATCGCCGACACGGTGCTGGTCACCATGGCCTTTCTGCTGCTGCTGGCCGGCTCCATCGCCTTTGCCGTGGTCTACAACAATGCCCGCATTGCCTTCGCCGAACGGGAACGAGAACTGGCCACCCTTAGAGTGCTGGGTTTCACCCGTGCCGAGGTCGCCTGGATTCTGATCGGCGAGATTGCCCTGATTACCCTGATCGCCATCCCCATTGGCTGGCTGTTGGGGACCGGCTTCGCCTTTGCGTTAAGCGAGGCCCTTGCCATGGACATGTTCCGCGTTCCCTTTGTTATTTCCGTCCAGACCTATGCCTTTTCCGCATTGGGTGTGATCGTGGCGACCATCCTGTCGCTGCTGTTGATCACCCGGCGGCTGTATCGTCTGGACATGGTCTCTGCCCTGAAAACCGTTGAGTGAACGACATGAGTACTCAGAAGAAAATCATTCTTGCACTGACGGGCCTTGCCTTGCTGGCCCTGCTGATCCTGGCCCTGATGCCGAGCCCCGTGCCGGTCTCCACCAGCAGCGTGGAAGAAGGCCATTTCCAGGCCTGGGTGGAAGACGAAGGCCAGACCCGCCTGCGGGACCCCTACAATGTTTCCTCCCCCATCAATGCCTATTTGAGACGGGTGGAGCTGGAACCGGGCGACACGGTGGAAGCAGGCGACCCCCTGTTTGAACTGGAGGCCCTGCCGGCCCCGGCCCTGGACCCCCGCGCCCGGGAACAGGCCCGGGAAGCGGTGTCCGCCGCCCGGGCCCGACTGGAATCGGCCGAGGCCGAGCTGGAATCCCGCCAAACCCGCCACCGCCAGGCCGAATCCGAATACCAGCGCCTGCGCCAGCTGCATGAGCGGGATATGGTCGCCGCCGAGCGGGCCGAGCAGGCCCAAAGCGAGAGAGACGCGGCCCGTTCCACCGAGCGCAGCGCCCGCCATGCGGTGGAAGTGGCCCGTTTCGAACTAGAAGCGGCCCGCGCCAATCTGGAGATCGCCGACGGCGAACGGGCCCGCACCGACCAGCCCACCCTGGCCGTACGATCTCCCATCAGCGGCACCATTACCCGCCGCCATCGTTGCTGTGAGGGCCCTACCCAGGCCGGTGAGACCATCATGGAAATTGGTGATCTGGATACCCTGGAAGTGCAGGTGGATCTTCTGTCCATGGATGCGGTGCGAGTTCGCGCCGGCATGCGGGTGGAGATCGATCGCTGGGGGGGCGACGATGCGCTGAAGGGGACGGTTCGGCGGGTGGAACCCGGCGGGTTCAAGCGGGTCTCCGCCCTGGGGGTGGATGAGCAGCGGGTGCCGGTGATGGTCACCATCGACAGCCCCCGGGAGGACTGGGCCGAGCTGGGGGATGGTTATCGCATCGAGGCCCGCTTCATTCTCTGGGAAGGCGATGATGTCACCCACATCCCCACCAGTGCCCTGTTCCGCCATCAGGACCAATGGCATGTCTTTGTGGTGGAAGAAGGCCGGGCCCGCCTGCGGGCGGTGGAAACCGGCCGGCGCTCCGGCCTGCGCACTCAGGTCACCGAGGGTCTGTCAGCCGGGGAGACTCTGATTACCCATCCCAGTGATCGGATTGAGGATGGTTCAAGGGTTCAGGTGAACTGAGCTTGGGGATCGCGGATGAATCCGCTCCTACGGCGTTGCGACCAGGCACCGTAGGAGCGAATTTATTCGCGATTGGACCGCGGCGGACACGATGGCTGCCCTGGGGGAAATCGCGGATGAATCCGCTCCTACGGCATGGCAGCCGAAAGGGATGTCATTCCCGCTTGTTAAGGTATCCTTCCCCTTCTAAACTATCGCCGTTATCTCATCACGGCACCCAAGGGGGAAAAACGTGGAAACCTGGATCATAATCGGCATCATCGTGCTGGTGGTGTTGTTCACCATCATCACCTACAACGCGCTCATCGTTGCCCGTAACCGCTACAAGAACGCCTTTGCCCAGATCGACGTGCAGCTCACCCGTCGTTACGATCTGATCCCCAACCTGGTGGATACCGCCAAGCGTTACATGAAGCATGAACAGGAAACCCTGGAAGGGGTCACCAAGGCCCGTAACCAGGCTTCCGACATGCTGCAAAAGGCCAAGGCCGACCCCAGCGACCCCAGCGCCATGAAGGGCCTGGGCCAGGCCGAGCAGGGACTGTCCGGTGCCCTGGGCCGCTTGTTTGCCGTGTCCGAGAACTATCCCGATCTCAAGGCCAACGAGAACATGAAGCAGCTCTCCGAAGAGCTGGTGAGCACCGAAAACCGAGTGGCCTATGCCCGTCAGCACTTCAATGACGCGGTCATGCAGTACAACAACAAGCGCGAGGCCTTCCCCAACAACATGGTCGCCGGCATGTTCAACTTCAAATACGCCGAGATGCTGGACATCGAAGACCCGGCCAAGCGGGAAGCGGTGAAAGTCAATTTTTAGGCAGCTGGCGCTGCCAGCTTCAAGCCACAAGCTCCAAGCTACAAGCCAAAAGCAATGGCAAGCTGGTAGCGCGTTGGCCATAGCAGCCCGTGAATCATCCGAAGGCCCAAGGCAGTTAAGGCTGCCTTAAACCGGCTTGAAGCTTGTAGCTTGCAGCTCGACAAAGGCGCAACCATGAATTTTTTCGAACACCAGGACAAGGCCCGCAACCAGACCCGCAAGCTGGTGGTGCTGTTTACCCTGGCAGTACTGGCCATCATCGTAGCCATCAATCTGCTGGTGCTGGGGCTGTTTACCTATTCCGATACCGAGACCATGGTGGAACAGCCCAATATCCTGTCCCAGGAATTCTTGCTGGCCCACCTGGATGTGATTCTGCTGATTTCCTTCCTCACCGGCGGCCTGATTGGCCTGGCCAGTCTGTTCCGAACGGTGAAACTGCGTTCCGGCGGCAGTGTGGTGGCCCGCCAGCTCGGCGGCACGCCGGTGGACCCGGACACCAATGACCCCCTGAAACGCCGCCTGCGCAATGTGGTGGAAGAAGTGGCCATTGCCTCCGGGGTACCGGTGCCGGACATCTTCATTCTGGAAGAGGAAAGGGGCATCAATGCCTTTGCCGCCGGCTACTCCACCTCAGATGCGGCCATTGCCGTGACCCGGGGCACCCTGGAGACGCTCAACCGGGAGGAGCTCCAAGGTGTGGTGGCCCATGAATTCGCCCACATCCTCAATGGGGATATGCGCCTCAACATCCGTCTGATGGGCATTCTCTTTGGCATCCTGGCACTCACCATCGTGGGCCGCATCCTGATGTATTCCAGCCGCGGTGGCGGCAACCGCAACGCGGGCGGGATTGTCTTTGCGGGCCTGGCCATCATGCTGATCGGCTACATCGGCGTGTTCTTCGGGCGCTGGATCAAGTCGGCGGTCTCCCGGCAACGGGAATACCTGGCCGATGCCTCCGCCGTGCAGTTCACCCGCCAACCCGAGGGCATCGGCGGGGCGCTGAAAAAGATTGCCGCTTCCCAGGCCGGTGCCAAGCTGGACGCCGACACCGAGGAAGTGGGCCATATGCTCTTCGCCAGCGGTTTTGCCAGCCGCATGATGGCCACCCATCCGCCCCTCATGGATCGCATCAAAGCGGTGGACCCCAGCTTCAAGGCCGAGGATCTGAAAAAGGTCCATGCCGAGATCCAGTCCCAGAAACAGGCCGAGCAGGCGGCGAAGGAAGAAGAAGCCACCAAGGCCAAGGAAAAACAGGAAGGACGCCGTCCGCCCGGCAAGATCAACCGCATGATGGAGCCGGATAACCTCATCGAACAGATCGGCCAGCCCGGCCTGGGCCAGATCCTGGCCGCGGCCCTGCTGGCCGAGGCCATTCCCCGGCCCCTGGAACAGGCGGCCCACTCCCGGGACTGGGCCCGGGAGATCATTTGTGCCCTGCTGATTTCCTCGGATGCCGACGTTCGCAACCGGCAGCTGGACAGTATCGCTGAACATCTCGGCGCCGACAGCGAACGCCAGGTCCGCACCCTATTGGAAGCCGGCCAGAATCTGCAGGCCGAGCAGCGCCTGCCGCTGATGGAGATGGCCTATCCCCAGATCCGCCATCGCCCGCCGGCCGAGCTGGATGCCCTGCTGACGCTGGTGGACAAACTGGTGGCGGCCGACGGTGAGGTCAGTGCCTTTGAATATGCCCTGGCCCGTCTGCTGCGGGTACAGCTCAAGGATGCCCAGCGCCCGGACCGCTCCCGCCCGGGCGGCAACAAGCAACTGAAAAACCATGCCGGCCCGGTCAATGACCTGTTACGCATTCTGGCCCACCACGGTCATGAGGACGATGAGGCCGCCGTGGCGGCCCTGGAAGCGGGCATGAAGGAACTGGGTCTGACGGTGAGCGAAACTCACAGCCTGCGGGACAACTGGCATGAACGGATGGATCAGGCACTCATGACCCTGGACCGACTGCGCATGAAGGACAAGGGCCGCCTGGTCCGCGCCATGGTGACCGTAATCCAGCATGCCGGCGAAACCGTGGCCGCCGAGGCCGAGCTGATGCGCGCCATCTGCGCCTGCCTGCACGTGCCCCTGCCGCTGATGGAGCAGGATTCGGGGAGCTGATCGCGAATCAATCCGCGATCCAAACCAGAGCCCTCTACCTCCGCCGCAGCCCCATCGCGAATGAATTCGCTCCTACGGGGTGGGTCATCGGCCCTTGTGCAATCGCAATTCCCTGACCTCACCGCTACAATTCACCCTCCAAACGCCAAACCGAGAACGCAATGGGCGATTTAAACGGCAAAAACATCCTCCTGGGCGTCACCGGTGGCATTGCCGCCTACAAGGCGCCGGACCTGGTGCGGCGGCTACGGGAACGCGGCGCCACCGTGCAAGTGGTCATGACCGCCGGCGCGGAGGCCTTTGTCACCCCCATGACCTTCCAGGCGGTCAGCCACCGCCCGGTGCGGACCCATCTCTGGGACCGGGAAGCCGAGATGGCCATGGGCCATATCGAACTGGCTCGCTGGGCGGACCGCATCGTCATTGCGCCGGCCACGGCCGATTTCATGGCCCGCTTGGCCCATGGCCTGGCCGATGATCTTCTGAGCACGCTGTGTCTGGCCTCGGAAGCACCCATCACCTTCTGCCCGGCCATGAACCCGGTGATGTGGGCCCATCCAGCCACCCGCACCAATCTCGCCACCCTGGAATCCCGGGGCGCGGCCTTCATCGGCCCGGCGGACGGGCCCATGGCCGAGAACGAGTCCGGGCCCGGGCGTCTGGTGGAACCGGAGGAGATTGCTAGGCAATTGGACGGATCCGGTGAAGGCCCCCTGTCCGGCAAGACCGTGCTGATCACCGCCGGGCCCACCCGGGAAGCAGTGGACCCGGTGCGTTATCTCAGCAACCGCAGCTCCGGGCGCATGGGTTTTGCCGTGGCTGAAGCCGCCGCCCGCGCCGGGGCCCAAGTGAAGTTGGTCACCGGGCCGGTGCATCTGCCCACCCCGGCCGGGGTGGAACGGGTGGATGTGGAAACCGCCGAAGAAATGCGCCAGGCGGTGACCGACCGGGCCGCCTCCGCCGATGTCTTCATCGCCGCTGCGGCCGTCGCCGATTATCGAGTACCGCGCATCGCCGAGCACAAGCTCAAAAAAGACACCGACGGCGAGCTGCATGAAATCCCCCTGGAGCGTAATCCCGACATCCTCGCTGAAGTGGCGGCCATGACCGACAAGCGCCCCTTCAGCGTGGGCTTTGCCGCCGAAACCCGGGACCTGGAAAAACACGCCCGCAAGAAACTCGAGCGCAAGAAGCTGGATCTGATCGCCGCCAACCTGGTGGGCCGGGATCGGGGCTTTGACCGGGAAGAAAATGAACTGCTGCTACTGGATCAACAGGGCAGCCAGGCCCTGGGCGCCGGCAGCAAGCGGGCGCTGGCGGGCAAGCTGATTGCGGAGATCGCGGCGCGATTAGACGGCGAGGCATCTTCCTAGGTTTGAAAAGCAGAACACGAAGGACACGAAGAAAGGCAGAAGGGCACGAAGGGAGTTAGGTGAGGCCGTCGCACCCAGCCATCCCCGTAGGAGCGAATTTATTCGCGATGGGTTCCCCCCCTATCAGCTCCGTGTCCTCCGTGGTTCTCCGTGATCTCCGTGTTCCAACAAACAAACCCTCTATACACACCGAGAGCCAATCGCGGATAAATCCGCTCCTACGGCCCTCTCATCCGTAGGAGCGGATTTATCCGCGATCAACAAAACCAAATTGGAGATTCCATGCAAAAGATTCAGCTCAAGATCCTCGACGAGCGCCTGGGCCAGGAATTCGAACTGCCTCACTACGCCACCGACGGCTCGGCGGGGATGGATGTTCGGGCCTGCCTGGACCAGGCCCTGACGCTGAAACCCGGCCAGACCGAACTGATCCCCAGCGGCTTCGCCATCCATATCGGCGACCCCAGCCTGGCGGCGGTGCTGCTGCCCCGCTCGGGTCTGGGTCACAAGCACGGCATCGTGCTGGGCAATCTCACCGGCCTGATCGATTCCGATTACCAGGGCCAGGTCTTCGTCTCGGTCTGGAACCGGGGGCAGGCCGAATTCACCATCGAGCCGGGGGATCGCATGGCCCAGCTGGTCTTCGTGCCGGTGGTGCAGGCCGAGTTCGATGTGGTGGAGGATTTCCAGAAAAGCCGGCGGGGCGGCGGTGGTTTCGGGCATTCCGGGCGGCGGTAATCACCCCCGAATCGCGGATGAATCCGCTCCTACGGTAAGACCTCCATCGCCGTAGGAGCGGATTCATCCGCGATTGATCTCCGGGGGCCGCAGCAGCTCGCTAGGGCTGACCGCAGCATTCAAAATCGAACACGAAGGACACGAAGAAAGGCAGAAGGGGTGGGGTTGGGTTTTGTCGCGGACCAATCGCGGAGGAATCCGCTCCTACACCCCACCCTTCTGTGGGAGAGACATTCTTAACCGTCGACCCTGGAAAGGGCCTCCCACAGCCCATAAGCAAGGCCCTAACGCGAGGCCCTAGCGCCCTTCCGCCTGCAGCTCGGTAAACCGCTCAATGTCATTTTCGAAACGATCACGAACCTGCTGCAGCTGCTCTTCCAGATCCATCAGCTGCTGCTGGCGATCAACAATCTGGTTGGCCAGGTTCTCGTAACGCTCTTCCAGATATTCCGGCGGGTCCTCATCGCGGCCTTCGTAGTTGTCCAGGCGACTTTCCACCGATTCCAGATCATCCTCCAGGCTCTCCAGATTGGAGGCCGTCAGACGGACCTGTGAGCGCAGGCCGTCCACCCGGTCATCCCGCACCCGCTCAATCTCACCCACCGAGGCATACAGGCTCAGCAGACGGCGATCCCGTTCAGCCTGGAGCTGGGCGACCCGATCGGCTTCGGCTGCCAGTTCTTCCTGATGACGAAGCTCTTCGCGCTCTTCCTCGGTCAAGGCCCGGTCGGTGCGTTCAATCTCAAGCCCGTCCCGCAAGGTGCGCTGCTCCTGGTCCCGGTATTCGGGGGGAATGGAATCCCCGTAATGCACATTGCCGTCTTCATCCGTCCAGCTGTAGGCCTGACCGGATGCCGACAACGGCAGGGCAGCCACCAGGGCGGCCACCGCGATAATCACCGAAAACTGTCTCATGGTTGATTCACCTCCATGGACGCGAGCTTATGGGAAGCTCAAAAGAAGCCATATACCCCGAATTCTAGCACTCTGTGGGACCAGAACTCAGCGGACACCGTACTGTTCCCGATAGGCACGAATCGATTCACGATGAACGGCCCACTCGCCGGTCTCCGGCAGCCAGTCCAGCAGGTCCTGAAGGGTCACAATGGAGGCCACCTTCAAGCCATAGGCCTGCTCGGCCTGCTGGATGGCGGAGCTGCCGTCCGGGCCGGTCTCCTGCCGGTCCAGGGCGATCACCACCCCCACCGGCGCGGCCCCCGCCTCGCGGATGATATCCACCGATTCGCGAATGGCGGTGCCGGCGGTGATCACGTCATCCACGATCAGGACCCGGCCTTGCAGTGGTGCACCCACCAGATTGCCGCCTTCGCCGTGGTCCTTGGCTTCCTTGCGGTTAAAGCAATAGGGCACATCCCGGTCGTGCTCGGCGGCCAGGGCGGCGGCGGTGACCGTGGCCAGGGGGATACCCTTGTAAGCCGGGCCGAAGATCATGTCGAAGTCGATACCGGCTTCCACCACTGCGCGGGCGTAGAAACGGCCCAGCTGGTGCAGGGCCGAGCCCGTGTTGAACAGGCCGGCATTGAAGAAATAGGGGCTCACCCGCCCGGATTTCAGGGTGAACTCGCCAAAGCGCAGCACATCCCGGTCATGGGCAAATTGCAGGAAATCGGATTTGTAGTTGGACATGGAGAAGTCTGTTCTGGGTTGTCGGGTGGATTTAGTTTTCGGGCATTTTATCAGGCCCCGGGAATTTCGGCGCAACGACCTGATCGCGGATAAATCCGCTCCTACACCCCCTCCCGTAGGAGCGGATTTATCCGCGATTCAAACCAGAGCCCGCTACACCCACCGCAAACCCATCGCGAATGAATTCGCTCCTACGGCGGGCGGGGTGGGGCTGGTATCATGCCTGCATTTGGCAACTGAACCGGCTAATCAAACCCCCATGAAAATCGTCAGCTTCAACGCCAACGGCATCCGCGCCGCCGCCCGCAAGGGCTTTTTTGACTGGATGAACAAGACCCAGCCGGACATCGTCTGCGTGCAGGAACTCAAGGCCCAGGCCTGGCAGCTGGACGGCGAACCCTTCCACCCGCCGGGCTACCACGTCCATTTCCATGAGGCCGAGAAAAAGGGCTACTCGGGCGTGGCCATCTACAGCAAGGAAAAACCCGACAAGGTCTATATCGGCCTGGGCGATGGCTTTGAAGACATCGATGCGGAAGGCCGCTATATCGAAGCCCGCTTCGGCAAGCTCTCGGTGATCTCGCTCTACATGCAGTCGGGCTCGGCCAAGGAGGAACGCCAGCAGATCAAGTTCGATTTCATGGACCGCTTCATGCCGCTGCTCAAGAAATTCCGCAAGCGCAAGCGGGAATACATTATCTGCGGTGACTGGAACATCGCCCACACCAAAAAAGACATCAAGAACTGGAAGGGCAACCTCAAGAACTCCGGCTTTTTGCCCGAGGAACGGGCCTGGCTGGATGAGCTGTTCGGCCCCGCCGGCTGGATGGACGGCTTCCGGCAAGTAAACCAGGAAGACGAGCAATACACCTGGTGGTCCCAACGCGGCCGGGCCCGGGAGAAGAACGTGGGCTGGCGGATCGACTACCATGTGGTCACGCCCCCCATCGCCGAACGAATCCAGGGGGCCGAGATCTACACTGACGAGAACTTCTCCGACCACGCACCGCTGATTCTGGCGTACGATCCAGCCATTCGCCACCTCTAAGGCCCGATCCATGAGCGATGCCGATACCGGGGCCCGCCCCGCCCCCAATCTCTTCCAGGCGCTGAAGGTCTATCTGCACGCCCGGGTGGTGGGCATGGCCTTTCTGGGCTTCGCCGCCGGCCTGCCCTTCATGCTGGTGGGGGCCACCTTCACCAACTGGCTGGCGGATCTGGGCGTGGAACGGGCGGCCATCGGCTTTCTCAGCTGGGCGTCCATGGCCTATTCCATCAAGTTCCTCTGGGCCCCGGTGGTGGATCGCCTGGAACTGCCCATCCTGGGCCGGCTGCTGGGACGGCGGCGATCCTGGATGCTATCCGCCCAGGTGCTGATTGCCCTGGGGCTGTTGGGCATGGCCCTGATCAACCCGGCGGATAACCTGATGATCGTGGCCGGACTGGCGGTGATCACCGCCTTCGGCTCGGCCACCCAGGACATCGCCATCGATGCCTACCGGGTAGAGGCGGTGGGCCGGGAACGGCAAAGCGCCATGGCCGCCACCTATGTGGCCGGTTACCGGGTGGCCATGGTCACCGCACTGACCGGGGCGCTGAATATCGTGGCCTTCGCCAACTGGACCCTGGCCTATGGCGCCATGGCCCTGCTCATGACCGTCGGCATGATCACCACCCTGATAATCCGCGAGCCCGAAGCCCGCATGGACCGCATGACCGCTGCCCTGGAGCAGCGGGTGATCGATTATCTGGACCGCACCGACCACAACGGCATCCGCCGGGATCTCACCGCCTGGTTCATCGGCGCGGTGATCTGCCCCTTTGCCGATTTCATGAAGCGCTTCGGCGGCCTGGCGATTCTGATCCTGCTGTTCATCGCCACCTTCCGGGTGAGCGATATCTTCATGGGGGTCATGGCCCAGCCCTTTTATCTGGACGTGGGCTTCACCCAGACCCAGATCGGCAATATCACAGGCGCCTTCGGCCTGGCCATGACCCTGGCCGGCGCCTTCATGGCGGGGATTCTGGTGGCCCGCTTCGGGGTCACCCGCATGCTGATCTTCGGGGCCCTGATGGCTCCGGCAACCAATCTGATCTTTGCCTGGGTGGCCATCATCGGCCCGGAGACCTATGGCCTGATCCTGGCCATCATCGGCGACAATATTACCGGCGGCCTGGCCGTTGGGGTCTTCATCGCCTATCTATCCAGTCTCACCAACAGCGCCTATACCGCCACCCAATATGCTCTGTTCTCTTCCATCATGACCCTGCCGGGCCAGTTCGCCGCCGGCTTTACCGGCATGCTGGCCGATGCGGTGGACTGGGTATGGTTTTTCATCATCACCGCCGGCACGGGGATTCCCGCCATTGCGCTGGCCCTGGTGCTGGCCTGGTACGCCAACCCGGATCGCATTAACCGGCCGGGGATGGAAGGGTAATCCGTAGGAGCGGATTCATCCGCGATTGATCTCCGAGCCCATCGTAGCTCGCTATGGTGGGCCGCGACATTCAAAATCGAACACGAAGGGCACGAAGGGATTTAGTGGGGTAATTATGCCGGGGTGATCGCGGATGAATCCGCTCCTACGGCAACCCACCACCCCGTAGGAGCGAATTTATTCGCGATGGGGGGCGGATGAATCGGCGCCTTACTCCTGGCGCCAGGGCTCCAGCTTCACGCCCAGGCCCATCACCGAGCGGTTTACATAACTGAAGTAAGCCGCTGCCTGGTTGATCTCGAGAATCTCGCCATCGGTCCAACCGGCACCGCGCAACTCGGCGATTTGATCTTCGTGGATCTGGGTGGGGGCCACGGTCAAATGCCCGGCATAGGCCAGGGCCAGGCATTCCTTGTCGGTGAATACATCTTCCGGCATGTCTTCCGGCAGCTCCACCCAGCGCAAAAGATACCGGGCCCGTTCCTCATCCCCAAGCACGGCCGCCAGGGACTGGCCGTGGTGGATGGCGCAGTATTCACAGCCATTCAGGCGACTGACCAACACGCCGATGGCCTCCAGCAGCCAGCGGGGCACCTCATTGGCCGGGTGATGCAACACACTGCGATACAGCTTGAGATGGGCGTCCAGCGTATGCGGACGCAGGGCATGAACCCGCATCACACCATCCACCCTTCCCTGGGCATCCGCCAACTCAGCGTAGATACGCTGAGTTCGGAGATCCAGTTCATGGGGTGACGGCGATTCAATCCACATTTCCAGACCGTCGCTCACGGGTCGATCTCGTTTATCGATGGAAAAGGCCAAACATTGTTCCCCTTTCTGACCACGGTCGTCCCCGAATATTCCCAATTCATCATCGGGCGGTCAGGCAAAAAGGACCATCCCCCGTATGGGGGGTTAACTCAGTGGATGGGCTGGCGGGTATGCTGGCGCCGTTCCGGGGTAGGAGAAGCATGGTGCAGCACCATGCGCCAGCCTCCCTGGCAACGACGATAGATATTGGTGGCGTACACCGGCGCCCGCTCCTCGGCCTCGCCACTGAGTCGGATGTATTCAGCCACCAGATGAATAGCCAGATCCTCTGTCAGGGTCTTCTCCAGAATCTGCACCCGAAAATGCATTTCCGGCCCGCCCGCAAAGATCGACTCCCAGCTTTGCAGAATCGATTTTTCCCCCTTGATGGGCTGGGAGCCGGGATGAATGCAGACCGCATTGCGGGTACCCGCCCAAACCGATTTCATGGCCGTCAGATCCGCCCGCTCCACAGCCTCGTAAAAAGCCAGCTCGGCGGATTCCGGCGAATCAAAAACAGTGGACATAATCGTCTTTTCCAAATCAATCGTTATAAACTAAGCCTAGGCGCCATAACTGCAAACAACAAGGCTTATCTTGCATTGGGAATGCTGAATGCTTCCACATTCAGGGGCTTGCAAGGGGAACTGAAAACAATCCAAAGGCCATCAGACGAACGGCAGCCAAAACGGCCTTGCAGAGGGCGGGGCTGGAACCTATACCTTGATGAACAGCGCCTGTCTGATCAGGGGCCCAGGGTCCCGGGGAGTGATGAGCATGTTTGCACGGGAACAGTCCGATATACCCGCCGTGATCGGCGAATGGTACAAGGATTTCAGCGGCGGACTCTTCGAGGTGGTGGCCATTGACGAGCAGGACGGCACCATCGAGATCCAGCACTTTGACGGCACCATTGAGGAAGTGGATATCGATGTCTGGGACGAGGTGGCCATGGCCCAGGTGGAGCCCCCTGAAGACTGGTCCGGTTCCATGGACCTGGAGCGGGAAGATTACGGCGTGGACCTGGATGACGCCGGCCGGGAGGAATACCTCAACCCCCTGGACCAGCTGGATTCCGATTACCGTTTCTAGTGCCCGTAGGAGCGGATTTATCCGCGATCAAGCCACCCGAACCCGCACTTCCCCCTCAACCACCCGGCAATCCAGGTCATTCAAATCCCGTCCCTCGCAGGGGCCGGCCAGGCAATGACCATCCTCAATCCGGAAAATGGCCCCATGCACCCCGCACATGATCTGGTCCCCCGCCTTGGTGAGAAAACGATCCGGCGCCCAGTTCAGGGCCGAACCGGTATGCGGACAACTGTTTACATAAGCATGAACCTCACCATCCCGGCGCACCACGAAACCGTAATCCCGGCCATCCCCGGTATCAAATTCAAACTCCCGGGCGCCTGGATCATCCAGCTCGTCCAAACGGCAAACGGTGATTTCCTGCTCGGCCATTCCTTACCTCCCGCTCGAATAATAGTCACAATACCATGACAAAAACCGCTCCATACCCTCCGCCAGACTGGTCTTGGGTGTAAAGCCCACCAGGCGCTGCAACGGTTCCACATCGGCATAGGTGGCCGGCACATCCCCCGCCTGCATGGGCAGATAGTGCTTCTCGGCCTCTTTACCCAGATGCTGCTCAATCAGCTCGATCAGATGGCCCAGCGGCTCGGGCTTGTGATTGCCGATATTGAACAGGCGATAAGGTGCATAGCTGGTGGCCGGACTGGGATGGGCACCGGACCAGTCCGGATCCGGCGTCGCGGGAATATCCATCAAACGGATCATGGCCGTGACCACATCATCCACATAAGTGAAATCCCGGTACATGTCGCCATGGTTGTAAAGGGAGATGGGCTCCCCGTTATCAATGGCCCGGGTGAACTTGAAATAGGCCATGTCCGGCCGGCCCCAGGGACCGTAAACGGTAAAAAAGCGCAGCCCCGTACAGGGCAGACCGTACAGGGAGGCATAACTATGGGCCATGGCTTCATTGGCCTTCTTGGTGGCCGCATAGAGGCTGATGGCATGATCCACGGTATCGTTCTCGGAGAAGGGCATGCGGGTATTGGCCCCGTACACCGAGCTGCTGGAGGCAAAGATCAAATTTCCCACCCCACCCCGGCGACAACCATCCAGAATGTTACCGAAGCCCACCAGGTTGCTGTCGATATAGCGTTCCGGATGTGCCAGGGAAAAACGCACCCCCGCCTGGGCCGCCAGATGCACCACCACGTCAAAGCCCGGTGACTCGGCAAACAAATCGGCCATGGCCTCCCGGTCGGCCACATCCAGTTCCCGGAATTCGAAATTGGCCTGCCCGGAAAGCTCGGACAGACGCCCCCGCTTGAGCGACACGTCGTAGTAGTCGTTGACGTTATCCACGCCCACGACCTCACAATCCTGCCCGGCCAGACCACGAACAAAATGAAAACCAATAAAGCCGGCCGCACCGGTCACCAAAACCCGTTTCACAATCAATAACCTCAAATCAGCCTAGCCAGATTCTACCAGCCCCACCACCACCCCTGTGGGAGCGGCGTCCGCCGCGATCAATCGCAAGCCACCTGGAAATCGCGGCGGACGCCGCTCCCACAATGGCGCCATCTCCTCATGTAACCGCCTTGACCCGGTCCGGCAAATCCACCGGCACCGTAAACCGCTGCGGCTTACGCGCATGCCGGGTCTTGATCAACAGCCCCTTATCCACCAGATCAAGCACATCGGCACGGGCGGTGGCGTAGACGATCCCGTGGCTGCGCTGGTGAGACTGCACCGTATAGCTGGCATCAGGGTTGCGCAATGCATGGGACAGCATGGAAAGCTGGCGATGGTTAAGGTCACCGTGCACCCGCAGCAACCGTTCCGCCTCGGCCAACTGTTCTTGCTTGCGAGCCAGATAGGACTCCAGCTCTCCCACGGCCTGCTCGATCACATCCAGCTGGTGCAGGAAGAAGTAAGTCAAATCCTGCTCATCGGTCTCCGTTTCCAGAAAGGCCCGCTTGTACTGGCCCTGGCTTTTCCGGAGCACGGTGGAAATGGAAATAAACTCGAACAGCCAATAATCGGCCTGCAGCATTTTCCAGTAGAACAGCGCCCGGGCCGTGCGCCCATTGCCATCCACAAAGGGATGATCCCAGGCCAGCCAGAAATGCAGGCAGATGGCATGCAGCACCGGATGCAGGAACGCGCCTCCCTCGAAACGCCGGTTGGCAAATTCGCACATGGCCTGCATCCGCACCTCCAGATGCTTGGCCGCCGGCGGATCGTGGAGCACCCGGTTTCGGGTGTTGTCATACACGGCAATACGGGTTTCCCCGGGGGCCTGGGGCCGACCCGCATCGGCCGGGTCGTCGAGCGTATCCTCGGTCACCATGCGATGGAGCTCGCACACCCGCTCCGGGGTCATGGGCTCATCCCGCCACGCCCGGATCTGGCTCATGGCCGCATAGTTGTTAAAGATCATCTGCTCGTCTTTGTCCCGAGGCGAGCGGCCGCTGCGAAGCATGTCCACCGCCACCCGGCGGGTGGTCGCAGCCCCTTCCAGCTGACTGGAAGTCACCGCCTCCTCGATCAGCGACGAAATCAGATAGCGATCCCGATGAGCCGGCCGGGCCACCGCCTCCGGCATGGCCAAACGCCCCGTGGCCTGGCTGTCCAGATGATGCAGGCGGTCTTCCAGCTGGGCCACCGGCACATACCCAAACGGGCGCCCAACCGTATCCAAAAAGGGGAGATCGCGCCGCAGCATGTGCCGGGCGTATTTGACCGCCGCCCACCACTGCTCCGAGCTAAAGCCTTCGGGGGCCTTGAGATGGCGGAGATTGTCCCAGTGCCGGTAACGGCCCCTGGGACAGGGCCCCATATCCCGCCCCAGCAGCTTCCGCATCTGCTGCGGCTTGAAGCGGCCCAGCGTGGCCTGCCAATTGGGGGAGGGCTGGATCATGACAAATGATCAATTTTGGGGGAATTGATAGTTATAATAGCCAAACTATCAAATATTATCAATTTCCAGAAAATTGATAATTCAAACACCCCTCCCCGTGGAAGCGGCATCCGCCGCGATCAATAGCAGGCCACCTGGAAATCGCGGCGGACGCCGCTCCCACAAGGCTGCAGCACCCACCTCAATCGCGAATGAATTCGCTCCTACGGCGGGGAGGCAATAGCCCGTAGGAGCGGATTCATCCGCGATCAAGCAACCGCTCGTAGACCCCCAGCAAGGCCGGGGCCTGGGTCTCCCAGGACAGGGCGCGGGCATTGGATTGGGCCTGATGGCGGAAATGGGCGCGCAGCTCAGCATCATCACGCAGGCGGATCATGGCCTCACGCACGGCCGCCGAATCCGCCGGATCCACCAGGAGACCGAAATCCGCCTCGGTGACAATCTTGCGAATCTCGGGAAAATCACTGGCGATTACCGGCACACCGGCCAATCCGTATTCAAAGATCTTGTTGGAGTCGGTGGTGTAATGATTCAGGCCCACGTTTTCCAGCAACTGCAGGCCCACATCCGCCGAAGCCGTCCACTCGGCCAACTCCTGCCAGGGTACCGCATCCAGCAGATGCACCCGCTCGCTGACCCCCAGTTCCTCGGCCCGCGCCCGCAGGCTCTCGCGTAGAACGCCCGGGCCCAGGAAAACAAAATGCGCATCGGCCACTTCCGGCACCCGATCAATGATCATTTCCAGGCCGCGCCGGGGTTGGAGCCCCCCTTGGTAAAGAAACAGCACCCGGTCCTCGGGCACCCCGGTGGCCTCGCGCAGACGCCGGCCGGGTTTGGCCGCCCGGTACAGGGGCCGGTTCTGAATCACCACCGGCCGGGGAATATCGTGCACCCGGGCGAAGTGATCGGCCCGCATGCCGGTGGTGGTGAGCATGGCAGCCACCCGGCGGGCAAAATAGCGCTCGAAGCGGCCCACCAGCGGCCCGACCCGGCCAAAGCCGGTGCGGTCGGTGGTGATCTCGTGGGCATCGTAGATGACGGGGCAGCCGCGGGCAGCATAATAAACCCAGGGCAGGGCCTGGATATCATGGGCGTGATAAACATCCCCCTTCAAAGAGCGGATGGCACGGGTAAAACGCAAAAAACCCGGCAGCACCCGCAACGCGCGGGAAAAAACCGCCAACAGCCCCGGCCGGTTCTTATGCAGGGCCCAGGGCACAGGGCGCCGAATGGTCAGCACATCAAACCCTTCAGGGTGGTGATAACGGCCGATCTCATCTTCATCCCAACTGGCCGCGACCACCGTAACCCGGGCCCCGTGACGGGCCAGTTCCGCCGCCGAACGCACCACGCGGGCATCGTGTTTCAGACTGCCCCAGACGGCCATGACAACCCGGCGATCCTGCAACTCAGGGGATTCAGCCGTCATCACGCCCCCCAAGGTTGGGAAGGCCGGCATACAGATCCACAAGCACAGCCTCCTGTGCTTCCCAGCTCAATGCCTTGCGATGGGCAAGGGCATTAGCGCCATAGCGCGCCCGCAACTCGGCAGATCCCACCATGGCATTCAGGGCCCTGGCCAGCTCCCCCGGCTGCTCGGGGTCGTAGACCCGGCCAATCTCGTGGCCCTGAACGATTCGCCGTATTTCGGGGAAGGCACTGGCCACCACGGGCAAGCCCGCCATGGCATATTCAAACAACTTATTGGAGTCGGTACTCAAGTGGTTCAGACAGGTATTGCGGATAGGCTGAACGCCGATATCCGCCGATGCCGTGTAAGTCAGCAACTCGGACAGGGGAACCGTGGGTATGAAAAACACCCGTGCCTGCAAATCCAGCGACTCGGCAATCCCGGAAAGACGCGCCGTCAACTGCCCGCCACCAATCAGCACGAAATAGGCCTCCGGCACCTCGGCGGCCGCATGAACCAGATCTTCCAGTCCGCGTCCTGCCTGCAAGCCTCCCTGGTACACGATGATGGGCCAGTCTTCTTTCAACGAAAGACGCTCTCTCAAACGCTTGCTCGCCTCAATCACCTGATAACGGGGCCGATTCTGCAGGATCGCCGGACGCGCCACCCCATAGGCCCGGGCAAAGAAACGCGCCCGCATGTCGGTGGTGGTAATCGTGGCATCCGCCCGGGGCATGAGCCGCTTCTCAATCGTACCAATACAGCGACGAACACCGGCATAGCCTTCCCGATCCGTACTGATCTCATGGGCGTCATACACCAGCCGGGCCCGGGACAAACGCGCCGCCAGCCAGCCTATCACCAGGGTATTGGCATCATGGGCATGGACCACGTCAGGACGGGTCCTGAGCAAGGCCAGCAACAGCAGCAACTGGGTATTCAGGCGAAAACACTGGGAAAGGAAGCGACGTACACGGCCCGGATTGGGTGGCGCAGGCGGTGATACCGATTGCCTGGATGATGCCGCTTCGGTTTTTTCCTCGGCGGCGGCTCGCTGCTGGGCATTCCAGCGGGCCACACGACGACGGCGGGACGGAATCAGCATCACGGGGGAACGCAGTACCCGCCGAACCTCAATCCCTTCGGCCAGCGTTTCCCGCTGTTCGGTTACCCCGGGGGTATGCAAGGCACAGACGGTGACCCGATAACCAGCCTCCACCAGGGTCTGGGCCTCCTTGAGCACCCTTGCATCGGTCTCGAAGGTATTCCAGACCACCATGCTGACCTGTTTCAAACCGGGCCTCCCCTTGCTACCGAGCGCTCACAACAACGGCCTATTCTACACGGGGCGATCAGATCCCGGCTTCCAACCAATGGATCAATCCTTGCAGGTATTCCCGGTCTGGAACCTGGTGGTGAACGGGAAGCACCGGTGCCGCCCGGTACATGCGCGCCAGGTGCAGGAGCTTGGCAGTGCGTGCCTCGCGGATATCCGAGGCCTGCCCGCTCTCTCCCACCGACAGGTCCGGCACATACTCCACCAGCCAACCGCGACTGGAGTAGTAGCTGAAGTCACTGACATTGGTAATCAGTACCGGTGAAAGGCGGCTGGCGGGGCTCAACAGTTCAGCCACCTGTTCGCAACTGGCCCGAATCAGCTCGGGGTCGGTATCCATGGCCCAGATGATCAATGGCATCCGGCCATCTTCCCCTTCCGCATGGGACAGGTCCGAACGCCAGGGCGCCGGATGATGCATATCCACACCGCCACGACCGTTCATGGGCGCAAGCAGTGACTGGGGTAGCGGCACCGGTCGTTGAAAGGTCAGCACTCGATAGAGATTGCCCAGAAAATGCGACACCCGGAATACCCGGCTCTGCCGCAGGGCATCAAAATGCTCCGCCACCACCGACTGCTCCGCTTCACGGAATCGCAGCTCGGAACGCAGGGCGGCAATGGTTTCCTCGGCGGTCTCGTCGGTCCGGGATGGCTCATCCATCACGTTTCTCCACACACTGCATGATTTCCCGGGCAGCCTGCCGGGCCCCGTCCAGGCTGGGATACTGGCCTGCATCAGCACAAGACAAGGCCAATACATCCTGAATGGCCCGGACCCGCGTTTCCGGGCCCTCACAATCAGAAACAACCACCGGCAAGGTTGTCGCCAGGTGCCGGGCCCGGCGCAACTGGTCATCGGTGGTCAGCTGACGGTTGGGCACCAGCAAGGCTGGAATCCCGGCCAGCAATAACTCACAGCAACTGTTATACCCCGCAGCCCCGACAAAAAGATCAAAAGCCCGCAGATAACGGGCCAGAGGATAGCACCGGATACGCTCCACCTGCGGTGGCAACAGCGGTTCCCGGATGGCAATGGGTGGCTGCGCCCAGACCGCCTTTACATCACGCTCGATCAGACCCGCCGCCAGGCCGGAGGCTATCTCGCGGGTATCCTTTTGATTGCCGGAGCCCAGGGAGAAAAGGGCATACTGCTCATCCGGGGCCAGTCCCAGTTCCGTCCGGGCCGCCTCCCGACTCAGCAATTCATCCGCCGCCAGCAGGGTCACCGGTTCCAGTGCAACCCGGCGGTAATCTTCCCGCTCGCTAATCACCCGATATTCATCCCCAATCTCCCCCGGCTCCAGGAGCAAATCACAGAAATCCTCATCCACCGGGACGGGACGGGCATCGGGCCGATTGGAACCACGGCGAGACCAAATGAAGGGGATATCATCGAATTGCCGGCACGCCTCCACCAGGCCCCTGAAGGGTATCGTGCCATCAAACACCACGGCCACGGGTCGCACGGCCCGCAGCATCAGCGTCATGCGATAGGCAAGCTCCCGATTCCAGGCCTCGGAACCGGAGGCGGACCAGAAGTGGGAAACGAAGTAATCCGCATCAAAACCAAAATCATGGATCACATCCACCGCCGAACTGAGGGTGAAGAAAACCGGCGTCACCTCCGACGACAGCGTCCTGGCATAAGCCAGGCAACGGTTCAGATGGCCAAGCCCTGCCCCATTGGTGTTGACGAACAACACTCGCGGCCTTGATGGCGCTGGCTGTGCTGAGTGCTGGCCTTCCGTCACCCCGTGTCCCCTTTATCATGGCAGTCGATACACCTACTTCCCGGCTACCAATGGTGCCAGACGCTGCAAAGCCTGCTCGTCCAGACGAGCTTCATGAATCCCGATATTCTGCTGTGAGCGAGCCGGGTCCAGAATCTCGCGAACCCGCTGCCCGCCCACCGGCGTCAGCGCCCACTGACACAGTTCCTCGCGAAGCCTTCCATCCCTGACCAGGCCCTCAAAGGCCACCTGGCGCACGGGCACTCGCCCCTGATCGGCCAGTCCGGCAATCCGCTGGCGGGTTCGCCGTTCATTGCCCGCATAAAAGTCGGCAAATTCCTGCACAGTACGCCAATGGCGATCATCGTCAAGCATGCGGTCCGCCCAGACGTCCCGCGGGTCCCGGTGAACACACACGGCCCTGGCCTGGTGGAACAGGGGAAGGATATCCACATTGCGGGCGAAGACCGCGTTGTTCAGCACCAGCACGGACTGATCCGGCTCGCCCCCGGCATGCCGAACCGCCTCCAGGCATGCCCGCTCGGCCAGGCAAGTCAGGGCATACCGGGCTCCTTCCACATCCTCGCTGGCCACGGCCGAGCACAGAGCCGGCAGGGTTTCGCTGAACATATACCAATGGGCCAGCCCAAAGGCGGATTGCATGGCCCGGGCCATCACCGCGCATTTGTACTCCGGGTATCCCACCCAGGCCCCGCCCAGCACATGGCAACGAAAGAGATCCCAGAGATCCCGCCAATGGGGCAAGGTCCCCTTGTCCAGCTTGCGCCAAAGCCCGCCTAGACCGGCCGCACCCTGGAACAGTGATACCTCCGAAAAGGATCCCTTGTTGGCCAATGCCTCGGGGGCGGCCTGGGGAAACTCCACCACGGTGTCATATTCCTGCAAGGCATTATGCATGGCCCCCGAGCCGGACCAACCATTGCCACAGACAAACACCTTGTGCACACAAACCGGCCGGCTTGCCTCAAGCGATACCGATGGCCCATCCCCCATTCGACACGCCAGGATCTGTTTCAGCATCCCATGACTCAGTGTCTGCACGGTGTCTGAATCATCCACGGGCAGATCCGCCGACCGCAACCATTCATCCAGGCGGGCAGCAGCCCCCTCGGCATCTCCCTGGTGAATGGCAAGCTCACATGCCAGCAAAGCGTACTGGGGGTCCGCCCGGTATCCACGGGCAGAAGCCAAGTCGCTTTCAAGGGCGGGCCCCGTCTCCGGGGCCACACCTGCCCGAGACTGGGCATAGTGCATGGCCAGGCGATCCACCGCGTTCCCCTGACCGGCCCCAAGGCCACGCTCAAGCAGCGCACCACTCAGTGAAAACTCACGGAAATCGAAGGCCACCCGTCCCAGGGCAATATCCAGTCGGCGTTGCTCACCCTGACGGGCCAGTTCAATCAGATCATCCGGCTCCGGCATATCCGCTTCAAGGATGGACGGCATGAAGCGCCAGAACTTCGCTGCCAGGCGATCACGAAACTCAGCCAGGGCCTCAAGCAGGCAGGCGGTTTCCTCATGCCATTGCAGGCGAAGCAAAAGTCGAAGGCGTGAAGCGGGGGAAAAACCCATTCTCGATTCATTGGCCTGGAAGGCCTTCCAGACCCTTTGCGGATGCCCTGCCCGCAGCCCGTGCGCTACCAGGCCATCCAGCCAATCCTGACGCTGCGGCTGACGATCCACCGCCACTGCCAGCAAGGCCACCATGGCCCGATCACTGGCCCGACCGTCCAGGCGACGCAGCAAACCAGCCACCCGGCCTTCCCCAATCAATCCCAGTGACAAGGCCACAGCACTCACATGCCCTATAAGACTGGCAATGGGGGGTACATTCAAAAAATGGAGCAGTAGGCCTTTCATGGTCTGCCATCAGTGTGGACGATGCGAATCTCTTTCTTTCAAGTGAAACGCAATCAATTTGCCAAAGCGGTCATGGCTCAGGGGGCCACCTATCCGGCGTTGAACCACATCGGTACAGGGCTGACCATTGCCCTCCACCACCAGGGGCCCGGCGTCCGTCATGCAGACATCCCAGCCCACCACAACACGGGGCTTGAAGGCTTCATGGGCCTGACGACAGAGATCAAGCACTTCGGACCAGGCCGGTATCTGCACCCCCTCAATCTGGGCGCCGTTATCCTTGCGCTTGTCATGCCTTTCCATGTCACCACTCAAACCCAGATAAGCCCCTTTACTCAAGGTACCGTCTTGCAGGTTCACTGCTGCCGAGATCCCGCCCGCATGGGCATTGTCCACCACCCCAGTCAATGACCCCGGCATGCGAAATGAGGCAAAGACCGGCTCTGGTGTGCCAGACTCATCCAGGATGGTCACTACACGGCAAGTGGAAGCCACTTCACCGGTCAGCGGCTTCAAAGCATCATGATTCACGATGCGAGGCTGCACGAGAAACTTGTCACCCGAGCGCTTGGCCTTCTTCCGGTACTTTTTGACGATGGCAGCGAAATCCTCGAATGCCTTCCCTTTTGATGACAGAAAACCTTTGCCGTCACCCTGAAAGCGAAAACGCTCGGCACCTCGCCCACCCTTTCCTGACACCGGCTTTACAAATACATCGAAATCGACCGTATCATCGTAGTCTTCATAGAACTGGATGCCCGATTCCGTAACGACACCGATGATCGGAACCACGGCAACATCGTTGGCGTGGGCATGCTCAAAGAACTTTCTCTTATTGGACAGGGAGACAGAAGCCGACCCACCCTGTGCATTCAGGTAACTGTAGACCACGTTCTTCATTTCATAGCGGTGCAGGTACTCGCTCGCCAGCTTCCTTGCCTCCCGCTTGTACCACTCGAACTTATAGTAGTTCTCCGGCATGGAAGGCACCCGAACAGCCAGCCAGAGCATTTCAAGCAGTTGCCGCCAACGCCCTTTCCCGGTAATGGCCTTAATGGATGGGCCATTCTCCACCACCAGATTGACCGATTGCGCCAGCACATCTTCCAGGAACCACGCACGCCAGTGGCGACGTCCCTTATAACGTGAGTACTGTCGCTGAGTTGCATCCTTGGGATGGTCCACCATGAATGGTGAAAGAAAGCGTTCTCGCTCACGGAAGTAGCAGGCATGGATGTAATCCGCATCCGATTGCTCGGGGTGCAGGCGCCGCATCAAGACGGGCATGACACGGGCCCGGCGTTTATGGCGTCGAGCCCATTTATACAAGAGTTTCAGCATCGTGCACCTTTGGCTTCGTCCGTGATGGCGAAAGAACATCCCACCTCTTCCGCCATCAAGAGGTTTTCCTGTTGATTGATAATCGAAACCCCCATGGCAGCATCTGCCTCCCTGATTTCCCGGAGCAAAGCCTGATTCTCCACCAGAAAACGATCCCGGGGCATGGGTACCAGATAATCCACAAGACCCTCTTTCACCAGGGTCAACCGTTCATCCAGGTTATCCCAGTTTGTTCTCAGCAGGACCACGGGTGCGTCCGGCATAAGGGATCTCACTCGCTCGACTTGCTCAGGGAAACGCACCATCCAGAAGACCTGCCCTTGGGCCTGTTCCCGGCGAAGGGCACTGGCCTGAACCACATCATGAATGATAGGAAGCACCTCGGGATCCTTAACCTTGATATCCAGAAACAGCCGCTTGACGCCATGTGCCCGACAGGCCGCCAGGTAGTCCACCAGACGCGGAATCCGGCAGCCGTTGTCCAACACCTGCCCCCGCAGCGCTGAATAATCCAATTGTTCAATCGCCGGGCCATCCGCAGGCAGACATCGATCATGATGGAGAACCGGAACACCATCCCGGCTCAGACGCACATCCACTTCCACCCCATCAATGCCCCCGGGCAACTGCCACAGACCCTCGATCAGGTTGGGCCTGTGCAAACTCGTGGTTCCCCGATGAGCGATCAGCAGCATGGCGCTACCAACCCACCCGCCGTTCAAATTCTTCCAACGGATAGAGGTCTTCCATGGCAATGGCAATCAAGGTGCCCATCTCGGGCTGCTTGTCGCGCTCATCCTCGATACGGTCCTGCATCCGAACAATTTCACCGGAACCCAGGCAGGTTCGATCCAGATTCTCGAACACCCACTCAGGAATCACCTGACTGGCATTGGAGTAGGCAGGGTCCGGATACTTCCAGCCAGGGCCGTAATAAGCCTTGAGGAAGGACTTGGTCTTTTTGGGGATATAGGCCTGCACGTGACGGAAATCCACGGTCTTTACTTTCTTGAAACCCTGAAAATCCAGCTCAAGGGCCGCCTGGCGTTGCGCCCAGACCTTGCCGTCCTGATACCAGACCGGGCGGGCATCCAGGTGGATATCCTCGCCCACCTCCGGATGCATGATGCGGAATGGCTTGCCACGACGATTCAGGCTGATCACGAAACCGGCACGCACCAGTTTCATCATGATTGCCTTGGTCTCTTCCCGCACCGAATCCGGATTCTGCTTGTCGGATACAAAGCCCACATCGAAATCATCATCGCCGGGAATGAAATCACCGTCCCGGTAGCGCCCCAGCAGGGTGCCGTACAACAGGAACAGCGGGCGGCCCACTTCCTCATCGAAAGCATCCCGGGCCCGGGCATACAAATCCAGATAGGCATCCTGGCGAGCACTAACGGTTCCCGGGTCCGCTGGCAGATAGCCTTTCTTGTCCAGCATTTTCCCGTCCGACAGCAACTCACTCAGACCACCCCGGGCATGGGGAATCTGGACACGCGCAACCCTTGCCTGCCCCCTGAACAGCAGTGGCATACCGTTATCGCTTTCCACCGCAATATCCGCATGGGGCGGAAACATTTCCAGCGCAGGGCGCTTGATGGTCAGGGAGAAACGCGCCTTGTTCTCTTGATAGTCCAGCTTGATGGTACGAATCAGTTGTCCGTCCAGCAGAATACGGACTTGCTCAGGTCGATCCGCCTCCCCCAGATCAACCGGCATCTTTACCTGGCCACTGACCTTGAGCCCGAGAAAGACAAAGCTGACCTTGAATTGCCCGGCCACTTCAAGCGGTCCTTCCAGCACGGAACAATGAAAGAGTGGGTCATAGACGCTTTCACCACTCTCCTGGAACAGGGCGCGCTCGAAATTGAACTGACTGGGTTGCCTCCGGCGGGAGATGGCCGTCTGACCCTTACGGTCAGCGGCATCGAAGGTCATCGCATGGGCCGCTCGGGCCCCATCAAAATCACCGGCCCGAAGACAATAGGCGGCAAGCCGTTCAGCCCAGGCCGCATTCCCCGTCAAACGGAACATGGCAGCCAGTGTCTGTTGCTTGATACGGCCTGACAGTCGGGCCTTGAGGGAAGCCGGGACCAGCCGCCGATACATTCCATACAACAACTGGCTCATTTAAGACGCTCCGCCGCCGAAGAAAGATCCTGTTGCAGGGAAAGCAGGGTCTGTTCCTCGGTCGGGGCCGGGCCGAAAGTGGGCGGGCCGGGCCAGAAGGCATCCTCCCATTCCACGCCATAACGGGAGACCGAACGGTCAAAGCGGGGCAACACATGGAAATGCACAATGGGGTCTTTCATCATCAGACACACGGCATTGATGCGAACCGCACCCAGCGCTTCCTTGGCAAGGCGCTCGGCCACAGCCAATTCACGCCCCATGTCGGCGGATTCTTCAGCACTCAACTCGGAAAAATGCAGACGCCCCGAGCGGGAACTCAACACCATGGACCCCAGGGTCATCTGCTCGGGCCGCACCGAAAGAATCCAGTGTTCGCTTTCATGCACGGTCAACTGATCCAACTGGAAGTTTTCACGAAACGCTGTCAGCGGATTGTCGGCATTCATCGTTCGCCCTCCTTGATGGAGTCACCATTCTGGATCTTCTCCAACACTTCACGCAGCTTGCTGCTGGAGGTGTGACGGGTATAGGGGAAGTAAACAATCTCCACACCTCGTTCGGCGAAATCCCGTTCCAGGGCATTCCATTTTTCGGAGCCTTTCCAGTCGTCCCCCACGAACATGCGATCAAAACGCAGATTGTTCCAGGCCTCGATCTTGTCCATATTGGTCTGGGGCACCACCTCATCCACGAAACGGATATGCTCCACAATCTCCATCCGCTCGGTGAAGGGGATCACGGGGCGTGTGCCCTTGCGCTGCTCACAGAGTTCATCCGTGGTCACGCCCACAATCAGATGATCACACTCAAGCTTGGCCCGCTTGAGCAAATTCAGATGCCCCACATGAAAGAGGTCATAGACCCCCGTGGTGTAGCCAATCATTTTCATTGCCCGCTTGCTCCCCATACCAAATAGTCACATCCAATCGAAATCGCGCCGGCCCATTTACCACACAGGCAGTCCCGGCAGGCCAAGCCACTGATTTTACATGCTTTGGGTTTATCAACCCACCATTCTCTCAGGCCCCATTGGACAGACATCGCGCTGTGACCCAGAATCTCCCCCTGTATTCTCACGGGGGGCAACACCATGACGATGACCATATCTGCCTGGATAGCCGGCCTGGTTCTGCTGTTCCTGTTGCTGAATACCGGCTTGCTGGCCTGGATCCTGCGACGACAGCGGCGCGCCAATCACGCTTTGAGGGAACTTACCCAGCACCTGGGCAAACGCATGGACAGCCTCTACAGGAGCACGGCCGAAGATGCCCATGAACAACTGGGTCGGCACGAGGCTTTGACCACTGAGCTGTCCGAGATCCACGGCTTCATCCATTACCTGGAAGGCGTCCTCCGGGAAACCCATCCCGATGGCCTGCCCGGCACCCATGCCGGACCGCCCCGGCCCGGGTCCAACGGCCATGACCGGCAAAACAATGACTGAGTTCGGGCCGCCCCCCTGGCCGGCAGTGACGGTAAGACCGGATCGCCCCCGGGTGGAAGGCAGCACCTTGCACCTGAGCTGGACACAGTCCGGCGGCGGCCCCCTGTTCAGGCACTGCCATTGCTTTATCCGCTACCCGCGCCAGTCACTGGAAAATCTGCCACCGGCAATCGCCTGGAGCGTCTTTTCTGGCCTGATCGCCAGCCTCTACGCCCGCCACCACCAGGAATTGACCTTGCACTTCCCCGAGCCCATCCCGCGGATGGCCCTGGCACCCTGGCTGGACCTACACCGCTGTGACAATGTCGTCGCAGGCCCGCTGAAAGAGTCCGAAGCGCCTGGCGCGCCATCGACATCCGAGCCGGAACACATCGGTATCCTGTTCGGCGGCGGCAAGGATTCCCTGGCCACGCTGGGCTTGATGGGGGAGCTTTTTGGCTACCAGCGCCTGACCCTGCTTTCCTGTGTCTTCCCCGAAAGAAGCCGCTACCTGCGCACCGTCGAACAGCGGCGGGACCGCCACGCCCTGGGGCCCATCCGGGGCCGAACCGGCGTTCGGGTCCAGAAGATCATCAGCAACTTGCGCTGCCAGATCGGGGAAGACGCCAGCAGTCGCGCCCTGCACACCGGCCTCTACCATGCCCTGGCCCTGCCCATGACCCGGCAACTGGGCCTGGAACTGGTCACCCACAGCAATGAGTTCAACCACTACTGGACCTCGACTCAACCGAATCGCCCCCGGGCCGGCTTCGCCCGTTCCCGCCCGGAAGCCGACGACTTCCTGGCCGACGCCCTCTCGCGACTCCTGCAGCAACCCCTGAGTATCAAGAACCCCAATTTCTGTATCGGCAAGGACGGAGCCATCCGCCTGCTGAAGGAACGCTATCCCGGCCTGCTGACCTCACTGATGATGTGTGAATCGGTCACCGACCCCAATCAGCGATGGTGCGGCAACTGCTATAAATGCTTTCAGTACGCGATTTACCGGCTGGCGCTGAACCTGCCCGACGCCGGGCTCGACCCCCAGACCTTCTTTGCCGAGAGCGAGTGGGTCCAGGACCACCTGGCCCGGGCCAGCCAGGCCAAAGTCGGCCAGTGGCTGCCGGAGCTCAGCAGCCGGGCCAGCTTTCCGGCCTTCAGCCACCTCTTTCATCAGCACCCGCCGGACACCCTGGCGAAACAACTCAGCGGCCAGGCGAAAGCACATTTCCTGGCCCTGACCCGGCCCTTCCCCCGAGAGCCCCATCCGGCCACCCAGGCCTGGATGCAGGCCGCCCTGGACAAGCTGGCCCCGCCCCGGACCCGGCAACTGGCCGCCATTCTCGACCAGCACCTGCCCCGGGAAACCGCCCGGCAAATTCAACTCCCCTGGGGCAGCCACCGCAGCCATATTGATTATGATGCAGCCATTGCACCGAAAACCGTGGCCATTGAAACTCCGGACGCTGATGCAGCTTTCAAGCTGTAACAGTGCCGCTCCTTCTCACCAACCTCCCGAATCTCAAAATCCTTCCAGAATACTGCTGAGATCCAGCACCTTGCTGTCGTCGCCGCTAAAGCGCTTGGCGTTGCCGGAAACCAGGCGTGTCTTTCCCTTACGGTTCTCCACGCGTGAGGCCTTGGCGGGTACCTTGGGACGAAGCTCGAACACTGTTGCCAGCAGTACATCATGCTCCTGGCCCTTCACCGAATAACCGAAGGTAGTGGTGGGAATGGTTTGCAGATAGGCGGGGGAGACCCAGCCCAGCATGGGGGATTCCTGACCACGGGCCTGGGTAAAGGTGGGTTCTCCCTCAACCCCTTCGGCATGAAAACTCACGGTGCAAACCCGCTCACCCCGCAGTCCCGTAATCAGGCGTTGATCATCATTCAACATGGTCAGTTCGTGATCCGGGTTGAGATGCCACCAGCTGCTGTACTTGCGACCCGCCGAACCCTCGCTCCGGAGCTGGTCAAGCACCACCAGCAAACGCTTGGGGAGATAAAGCACCGTTCGACGATGACGAATCTTGCGTTCCGGCCGATGCTGGTCCGCCCGTATCAGCCAGCCCTGGCCATAGGGCTCCACCGTCTCCATGGCATTGCCATGGGCATATCTCGACTCGATGGAAAAGGTCTTGCCATCCACTTCCACGGTATTGTGGGCACGGGTGCTCTTGAAGTAATTGCGGGCCTTGCCGGCGTTGTAGCCATACTTGCCGGGGTCCACCAGGATATCCTCGCCCCGCTCCTGCCAGACAAAGGACAGGCAATCCGCATGCTTGTGGGTCTTGGCAAAAAAACCGCCCTGCATGAACAGCAGGGAACGATCACCCCGCTTGGCATTGGGCCGGCTGCGCACCACGCCATAGGCATCCACCAGGGCGCCGACGGTTTTCCCGTTTTCCCGGTGCGGCCAATCCAACAGAGTCTCAGGGGATTTCAACTTGATACGCGGATTCCCGGAATCCCCCATGGGAACACAATAGCCATTGGGATCCAGCATCCAGTACTTGGCCACATGGGCCCGTTGCACCAAGTCAAAGATGGCCGACATATCGGCACTTTCCCACCAGGGGGCATCCAGCACCTGCTCGATGACCTTGATCACGAAAAAGTGATAATGAGGTGAGTGCTCACGATGCACCCCCAGATCACCCAACTGATCATGCAGCAAGGCCTCCAACTGATGGGCCGTGTAATCGATGCGCTTGTCCCGTTCCCCGGCATCCGGGTAAATCCACAGCAGGGCCATCAGGCCATTGAGCTGAAACAGGCCATGATTACCCGGGTTCAATTCCTTTGGGTCGGTCAGCTTCGCGAGATGGGATTCAATCAGCGCCGGCCAGAAATCCTGCTCCAGCAAATCGCGGTAACCGTAATAACGAAAGGCCCACAGGAGAAAGGCAATCTTCTGGGCCCGAATCCCGGTGGACATGTCATACCAGACCCAGCGAGAGCGCATGAAGGAACGGGCATGGTCATGCCAGGCGGCCACTTCCGCCACAATGCGCTCGGCCATTTCACGGGCCCGGCCCGGCTCATTCACCAGAATATGCAGCATGGAATCCAGGCTGCGCCAGGCATGGAACTGGAACATCCAGTTCCGGTCCTTGTAGGGCTTGATGGACCAATCGGCGGGGGAATCCAGCGGCACCGGTTCCAGATCCTTGCGGCCCTTGGCCACAAAACCCTCGCTGTCCTGCTGTGCCAACTCCTTGGCCGCATCTTTGATCTTGGCAATTTCAAAATGCCTGAGCGGCGGCAAGGTGTCCGGCTGCATCACATCCATTGATCACGTCCGTTATCTGAAAAAATGGGCGGCAAGCTTATCACGCGGTTTTGAGATCAAGCAGATCCGGATGCTTCGGATCTTTCACCCTACGGACGGCACCCCCCGTACCCGTAGCCAGAGCTTCCCGCACTTGCTGCCAATGGGCATGGCGCATCAGCACCCGAACCGGAATGGTGGACAAATCCAGCAGCTGGGCCATAGCCAGACGATGACTGCCACCATGCCCGAACAGAAACCCTCCCTCACGATCAATGGAGACAAACAGATCATCCGTCACCGGCGCCCCCCGTTCCTCGGCCGACTGCAATCGCCCTTCCTGGCGTATCTGCTCATAAAGGGCGTCCAGGCGATGGTAGCGGGCCAGTAATTGCTTCTCGCTCCGGCAGCCATCAATGCGCCCCTTTTCCTCAAGCCGGGCACGCTTGTGCGCCCAGATGGCACAGGCCGCCCAGGGCTTGCCCTGGATAAAATGCTCGGCCAGCTGATCCGCCAGAATCCCGGTATGCAGCACCTTGCGCCGCTGTAGATCCCAGCGGCCATCCTCCACCCGGCCCCAGTCATCCAGCTTCGCCCCACCGGCCCGCTTGGTCCGCATGTGGAAGGGGCAATGGTGGCTAATGGCTTTCGGGTCCACCTGAATATACTTCTCCGGATCGGCCAGGGCGGCATAGTCCTGTCTGGCTTTTGCCAGATTCGCCTCACAGACCGCTTTCCATTTTGACTGACTATCCACCATCAACATCCCTGAAAAAAAACATCCCAATCCAGTTCATCCCGGGTTTCACCCAGCATGAATGACAACAATACCCGCGACACATAATTGGGGTGATATTCCTCGCCGGCGTGCAAATAAAGACAAAGCGCTACCCGCTCTTCATCAAACCACCAGGCTTTGTCCTCAGCCTCGCCCGGTCGTTCCGGCATCAATCGAAGGCGGGGTTCATCGTGCAAGCCATCGGGCAGCGAGACCGCATTGTCGGTGACCAGGCAAAGCAAATCCACACGGGCCAGCCAGTCACGAATCCGGGCCGCCAGCAGCTGCCCCGACACATCCCCGGCTTCCAAATGCACCACCACCCGGTATGCCGGTGGAAATATCTCGCTACGGATGGACGGGGGCGATACCACATAGCGCTCCCGCAGCGGGAAAGGCATCAGCAATTGCTCACCGCTGCGATGCCAATGATTGAAGGCGGCAATATAGGCTCGCCGTGACTCGGACAGATAACTGGCCGGATCGCTGTCATCACGCAAGGACAGGTGCACGGGGTTTTGCCCGGTGAGGGAGTCCCCGGCGATCGGGGCCCAGTACAGCACACGGTCCACCACGCGGGTAGCCTCCGCACCCAGCACCGCCCTCACCCGCTTCTGAAACTCATCATCCGCCCCCACGCGAACCGCATCAAAAAACCCGACCCGGGCAATCAATTCACGGCGGAACAAGGCCGAGGGGTAACCCGGCCGGGCCTGTCGGCCCCGGTTCAACAGGACTTCCCCATGTTCATCCACCCGCTGCCAATGCACATAGCAAATCCAGGCCTGGGGATGTTCTTCCAGTTCGGCAATCTGCACGGCCAATCGAGCCGGATCCGAGGTGTCATCCGCATCATGCAGGGCAATGTATTGCCCCCGGGCCATCATCAATCCCAGGTTCTTGGCCCAGTAGGTTCCCCGGTTTTCCCCACAGCGAAGCAATCGTACGCGCCCGTCTTCCGCCGCCATGGCTTCCACACGGCCAGCGGTATCGTCCTCACTGGCATCATCCACCACGATCAATTCCAGATCCCGCTCGCTCTGCTCAAGGACCGAACGCATGGCCGCCTCGATGCTGTCGGCGGCATTCCAGGCCGTCATGACCACAGACACCCGGGGTCGGTCTTCATCCGATACAGGCGCATCCTTGAAGGGGGCGACTTCCTCGGCCAGTTCCGGATTGGGGCGGAGGCGATCCAGCAGGGCCAGGTAATCCGCCAGCAACTGGCGAGGATGAAAACGCGCCCGAACCGTGGCCAGGCCCTCACGGGCAAGACGTTCATGCAGCGGCTGATCTGAAAACAGGGAAAGAATCTGCTCGGCGGCCAAACGGTCATCGCCGGGCGGATACATCAGGGCGTTGCAGCCCGAGTCCAACACCTCTCTCACGGCGCCGGCCGGCGCCGCGACCACCGGCACGCCCGACCACATGGCCTCGTGCACGGTGAAACAGAAAGACTCCCGGCGAGAGCAGGAAAGCAGCACCCCCCGCGCCCGGGCAACGGCCCGGTAAAGCTCGGCCATGGCCGATTGGGAGAGGTTATGCAGCCATTGCAGGTGGGCACTCAAGCCCAGGGCCTCGGCCCGGGCCAGAAACTCCCCGACTCGCAGTGAATCCAGCTTGCCGCCGGTTACCACCAACACAGGGGTCTCCGGGCGCTGGCGGCAAACCCGCGCCGCCGTGTGCAGCATTTCCTGCCATTGCTTGCCCCCGCCCAGCTTGCCCACCCAGAGCAGGGGTTTCTGCCCGGCATGAAATGCAGGCACTGCCCCGGTGTCTGCCTGGGTATCTGCCGGGACTGGCAGCTGAACCGGGTTGGGACAAACGCTGATCTGCTCGTCAGGCAACGGGGGATACTGCAGTTGCAGCCAACGCCGGGACCAGTCACTGGGTACCACCACTCGGCGAGCCCCGCACAAGGTCTCGGCCGTCAATCCGCGTATCCCCCTGGGCAGGGAGGTATGCATCTCATAACAAACCGGCAGGCCCGCCGACACCGCCCGGCTGAGGACTTCCGGCGTATCAATCACCAGCAGTGCCTGATACGCCCCCTCGCGGGCGCTTGTGACGAACTGATCGGCCAGTCCGCGCGCCACGATATCCACCTGGCTCGCCCCGGCCCGCAGCAGATCCGGCCGCCCCCCATCGTCCCGCCCGAACAGGCAATGCACTTCCCAGCCAGCCGCCCGCAGAGCGGGCAGGCGCTGTTTGAGAACGGAAGTCACCCCGCCGAAATTGCAATAACGATAGGCCAGGAGCAATCGCTTCACGCGGCCACCTCTTCACCCAGTAGACGATTGGCCAGGGCCTGCCAGCTCAGCCCGTCCGCTGCTCTCTCCGCTGTCACCGGCGCGGCATCAAGGGCAGCATCCAGGCCGGCCAGGAATTCGGTTTCATCGGCATAGCAATGTACAAGGGGCTCGTCCTTGGACAGAGCCACGTCACACTCGGCGGGCAGCAATACCGGCAACCCCAGGGCCCGGAATTCCCCCCATTGCCAGGGGGCCAGTAGTTGCTGGCCGGTGGGCAAGGGCAAGATCGCCACGCGCCAATGCCCCGGTGCCGTGTCCGCAAACCCAGCCCCCGACGCCACTATCAGATTCTCCAGACTTGGCAGATCGCCGGGCGCCCCTTCCCCCCGGCAATAAAACCGCACATCAGGACGCGCGCGGGCGGCATGCAGCAAAGTCGGCCAGTCAAAGACCTCGGCAGCCAGACTGCCCCAGTAAACCACCGTCGGCCGATCGTCTTGGTCAGGATCCGTTTTGACAGGCGGGCGGGCCTCGGCGGAAGCGCTGGCCTCCCGCCCCGGCGCCCACAGGGGCACATGATCCCGCCCACACAATGTGGCCAGCCTGCCGGCCAGCACGGGGCCGGCAGCGGCCGCTACCGAAGCCTGTCGGGCCAGAGGGCCCTCGGCCAGGGTGGCACCACTGAGCTGGGATTCGCCGGTCAGGTAATAGGCGCAATGCCAGCCGGCAGCGGCAAAAAGGGATTGATGATGCAGCGCCTCGGTATCGGCCATGAGTTGCACCAGATAGCCGCCCCCCTTACCGGCCGCCGCCAGCAAGCGTTCACTCTGCTCGGCAAAGAGATCATCCGGGATTCGCAGCAACAGCGCATCCTCGGACTGGACCACCGGCACTTCGGCCACGGCCCGGGGGGCCAGCTGCACAACGGGGTGGCCGGCCAAGCGCCAGGCCTGAATCAGGCGAGGGACATAACCCACGTCACTGCCCAGGGCCTCGCGGCTGCGGATGATCACCGGCCGCCTGTGACACTCTACGGCCTGCGCAAGAAACCTCGTCACGGCCTCATCCAGCTGTTCCCGTTGCAAGCCCAGACTCAAGCCACTGGGCTGCACGGCCAGTGACTCGCATGTCAGATCGGGATCGGACCAGGCATACAGGGCCAGCTGGACTTGCCGGGCGCCGGGCGGGCACGGCAAGTCACAATGAACATGGCTGCTGCCGGGCCGGGTGGGTAGATAGCGATAGGCCCCCAGGACCTCGGATTCGGCGCATTCCGGGTAGGGCCCCGGCAATCGCTCACCTGCTTCATCCAGAAAGCGAAGCGCCACCGCCAATCCATGTCGATGGCCAGCCGCTTCTGCGTAGTCAATCTGGAGGCGGTAAAGGGTGCCATCCTGCAGGGCCTCGGATGTTTCAATCAGCGGCGGGGTCAGCTTTTTTTTTTGGCCGCCCCGTTCTTGCGCTGCAACAGGCGCTCGGCAAAACCCGGCATACCCGGCGTTACCAGCAGCGTTACTCCATCGGGCAGGCGATGCTGGCTGCGGGCGGCCCGCAATTCCAGGGTGTATTGCGGCAAGGCCGCCAGATCGGCAAAACCCAGGGTCACGGTCCCGCCATTGCTGGGCAGGTAGCGGTAATACTCACCCCGCTTGTTGCAATGCCAGCCCTCCAGGCCCTGGACCTTGGACAAATCCACATCGGCCTGCAGAAACAGCGCCGGCTTCATGGCCGCCACGGCCTCATTGGTTCCGGTCAGGGAGAACTGCAATCGATCCCATTCATTGTCCAGGCGCAGCCGGGCCAATCCATCTTCACTCGACACCGCCAGCTGGTGACCCTGACGCAGGGGGCGGGACAGGGGCGGCTCAAACGGCTGCTTGCGCCCGAACAGGGAACGACGCGGGCGCTGCTGGGCAGCCGCCTCGAAATGCCGCTCGGCACAGCGCTGCAACTGGGGCACCTGGAGCCGGGCCAGCCACTGCTGAAACTGCTCAAGATCCTTGTTCTGACTGTTTTCCACTTCCGACATGCGCTTTACCTTATCAAGCCGTCAGACCCTGGTAGAGTTTTGATGCATCTTCTGCCAGCCGTCGCCAGTCGCGATTTTCCCGCACCCATCGCAGCGCGGTCTCGGCCAGACGTTCACGCAGGGCATCGTCATCGGCCAGCGTGGCGATGGCCTCGGCCAGTGAATCCACGTTGCCCTTCTCGAACAGGCGGCCCGTTTCCCCATCCTTGACGATTTCCGCCAGCGCGGCAACATCAGAGGCCAACACCGGCTTGCCCAGCGCCATGGCCTCAAAGGGCTTCATGGGCGAGACAATCTCGGTAACCGGCTGAGGCTTTCGGGGGAAGACCATCACATCCATGGCCGCGTAGTAATCCCCCACCTGCTCATGGGGCACCCGCCCGGTAAACTTGATCTGCTCGCTGACACCCAGGCGATGGGCCTGCCATTTCAGACGGCTCAGCTGATCCCCGTCCCCCACCAGCAAACAGTATAGATTGTCCTGGCCCTGCTCCCGCAGACGGGCCACCGCCTCTATCAAATCATCCAGGCCCTCGTACTGGGGCATGGAGCCCACATAGCCCAATACCAGGGCGTCCGGAGGAATCCCCCACTCACGGCGAAGTGCCTGCCCGCCGGCATCGGCCTCGACATCCGGGGCGGGGCCGGCGAAACGCTCAGTGTCCACCCCGTTGGGGATCACCGCAATCTTCTCCCCCGGCACCCCGCGATCCACCAGCAACTGCTTGAGGGCATCGGTAATGGCAATGACCTGATCCGCTTCCTGGCAGGCCTGGGTCTCCAGCTGCACGATCATGTCATACAGCTCCGAGCCCTCGAAGCTGGGCTGGCGGGAGAGACGCGTCAGCTCCCACAGCCCCCTGACTTCATACACCGAGGGCAGACCCAGCTTGCGCCCGGCCCAGACCGCGGCAATCCCGTTGATGTGGTTGGAGGCCCCATGCAGCAGGGCCGGGCGGCGTTTTTTCGCCAGCTTCAGCACCGTCTCGGCATTGCGCTCCAGATAGCGCTCGGCATCCAGGCGACGATAACTGCGGCTGGGATCCAACAGGCGCTGATAGGGGACGCCATCCACCGTCACCCGGGGCACCACCCAGTGGGCCCGGTGCTTGAGATCCGAGGGATAACCCAGGCGGGTGACGCATTCCATGTCCCAGCCATGTTCAATCAAGGCCCGGGACAGGCCATGGGTACGGGTGGCATAGCCCCCGCTGTCCAAAGGAAGCGCATTATGTAACAAATACAAGACCCGACGCGTAGCGGGACGGGCATTGTGCGCCGCCTCCTGGGCCGGCAGGGCCACGCCCCCGCGCGCCAACATGCGCTCGCGGGCATCCAGAATCTCGCAGCTCCGCTCAAAGGCTCCTTCGCTGTGACGCAGGGCCTCGGCCAGTTCCCGGGTGCGGCGGATATGGCCGGCGTGGTTGTATTGATAGTAGAGGGATTTTCTCAGGCGATGCAGGGGGAACTGCGCCAGCAGGGCCTCGCCTTCCGCCAGGCCGTCCACGGGGTTTTCATCCAGGGCGGCGAGAAAGCCGCCCCAGCGGATATCCGGCTCGTATTCAGGCGCGGCATCCAGCAGGGCCGCGATGTAATCATCGGCCCGGGCCTGATCATAGCGCAGGCGCAGGGCGCGGCAGGAGGTGGCCACCGAGCTGGCGGTATAGATGGAATAGCGGGGCGGGCCGGGATAACGGGCTTCGGGATCGTTGGAGGCGGCATTGGGCGACTCGCCGTCCCCGGCCTCTGGGGCCGGTGCCTTGCTGGCTTTACCCAGACGCGCCTTGAGGGGCGCCAGGCGCAGCCATCCGGCAATGCGCTCATGGGGCAGGCCCAAGTGGTAGCTCATGGGCACCACCACCCGCCACTTGAAGCTGCGCAGGCCGGAAACCAGCTTGCTAGCCATTCACCACTCCTTCGGCATCGCCGGGCACTTCGGCCGGTCCATCCAGATAACTCAACAACTTCTCCACATTCGTAAAAGCCGCGTTGAACGCCGACTTCTTCTGTACCAGGTCCTCAATGCGATACGCCAGACAGGCGATCCGCAAGTCATCCAGCCCCAGATCATCCGGGCAATCCTTCCGGGCACGCAGTTTATCAAATACCGCATCCATCCGCCGATGGGTGAGCAAGGTCGGCGCCACGCCCACCCCCACCGGCTCCAGGGACCACTTGCCCCAGTCGGTCAATGTCAGGTCGCCGTCATCATCCGCGAAAGCGGTTTTCTCGCTCAAGCCGGCGTTATAGGGAAACAGGGGGATTCGGTTCAAACGGTCACGAATCTCATCCAGGCGGCGGGTGAGCTCGGCAAACAGCTCGCATTTTTCAGGGTCATCCAGGGCCAGCTCCATGCGTTCCAGCAGCTCCGGCGAGAAACGCTGGCCCAGATAAGGCTGGGACAGCTCAAACACCGAGCACAGGGCCTGGGGCGGCTCCAGCTGCCATAGTTCCAGGGTGAGCGGTAGCGCGTGGCGCTTCCAGGCATTGCGGGACAGAGCCTGGCCCTCACCCAGCTCATACAGGCGGCAACGGAAACCGGCCACCTCATACTCCGAGCGCACATCGGCCAGGCGCAGCGGACCGGCGCCCATGTGATCCCGGATCAGATCCTCGTTATCCAGGTTCTGTGCCTGCTTGAACGGCACCACCTGTTCCAGCCCCCGAAACACGGTCTCCCCTGCCCCGTTCTCGGCCTGAACCAGAAAGAGATACATGCCGCGCAAGGGGTCCACCCAGTGACTGCTCACCGACAAGGCATCATCGTCTGCATGCAAATTCAGCAGCTCCCGAATCCGGGCCTCGCGGCGCTCTGGGGTGTAATGGTATTGCAGGTCCTGAAAGGCGGAGCGGGCCTGTTTCACATGCTGCTCTTCCAGAAACACCAGCGGGTCAATGGTGGAGCGCTGCCCGGACAGACTCACCGCCGTACTCACCGCACCGCTCAGGGCCGAAAGCAGCTGGCGGGCAATCAGGAAGGAGAGAATGGCGATCAACACATTGATGCCATCGAACAGCAGGAAATCGATCACCAGATAGGAGAAGACCGCCAGGAAGAGAATGGCGTAGAGATAACCCAGATAAGAACCCAGGTTGCCCAGGATATAACCCCCGAAACCCCGGGGCTCCCGGGGTTCCACCGTCCGCAGTGCGGCCCAGGAAACCAACGCCATCAGGACGATGACACCGGTGGTAAAGACAAACAGCCAGGGGTGAATAAGAAAACCCGCCAGCAGCAGAATCGAGGCCAACAGAAAACTGGCGCTGACATCGGAAAAACTCGAAAAGTAGCGCTTGGCCAGTTCCTTCTGGTTCTGGACCACCGACAGCTGATTGGAAACCGCGAGCAACCGCTGACTGCCCTTCTCCGAGAGATTCTCGGAGAGCTTGTCCAGGACCAGGGTCAGCAGGTAGGCCACCACCGCCGCAATGGACAGGCCAATGGCCCACTCATTGCGCAACTCGGGTTCAATAAAGAAACGAAAATAACGCGGCACGCCGGGCGTGGCCAGCAGCAGCAAAACCTTCAAGGGGATGAAGAAGGCCAGGATCCGGGTGATGTTGGCGGTGGCCTTGGACCAGACCAGCACCGGCGTCATCACCGGATGAATGGCCATAAAGGCCCCCATCACAGCAAAATGCCAGCGCAAAAACTGCCAGGTACTGCTAAATAGACGCATCAGTGGAACCCGGGCCCAAACAAACAGGATATTGCGAGAAGCGCATTATACTGACTAAGGGGAAAATTTTCGCCAAACACCCTCCCCGGCTGGGCAGGAAACAACGAAAACCGATCTCGCGCCAAGACGCTAAGGCGCCAAGAAACCAGAAAAAAGAACTGAAAGGTTTTGACTTCTTAGCGCCTTCGCGTCTTAGCGCGATCCCATCCTTTCCGCCCTTGAATTTCCTGCCACCCTCCGCGCCTCAGCAGGGGACAAGCCCTACACCTTTGGAAAATGAAAATACTCCCGTTCGGGAATAAATTCTTCCTTCCACGGCAATCCAGGCTATAATAATCCCGGACGGGAAGATTTAGGCTGGAGATTCCGATAATGGACAAAATAATCCCGAACGGGATTATTCATGATGTAGCAATGCTGGGTGCCGGCATCCGCCAGCGTCGGCGCCAACTGGGCCTGACGCAGGCGGATGCCGCCATGGCCTGTGGCGTGGGTACCCGGTTCCTCGCCGAGCTGGAACGGGGCAAGCCCACCGCCCAGCTCGGCAAGACTCTGCAGATTCTCACCGGCCTGGGCCTGGAACTGACACTGCACACACGGGAGCGGACATGATCGTGGCAGGCCTGCTGAGCGAGGCCCAGAACTGAAACCAGAGCTTCGCCTACGACCCGCGCAGAATGAATACGGCGAAACCCCCAGCCTTTCCCGGATCACCAAGATCATGGGCAGACGCATCATTTTCATTAAATCTCCGCCCTGACTAGCCCCTCCCACAGGGCCGCGAGGACAGTGGGTATCCGCTGTATTGGCGAGCGCATGTATCGATGGACATCAGCAACGAGTCTTGAGTCCCCATCTTGATCTATTTCATGCCCCAGAAAATCCAGCAAGAAAGTCCGATCATCGCTCGCCAGAATCTCACCGGCTTGCCATCCAAGAACCGATATAGCTGCAAGGTGAAGATCATAGTCATGAAAAGCAGCGAGATCCGGATACCGGTCGTATATCTCATCCACATTGGCGATTCTTTCCGCATGCTCAATGAGATACGCAATATCCTCGGCATCCCGCCCCGGTTGCTGGTGGCCCCGCTCTTCCCATGCGAACAGCTTCAATGCCAACAGCCCGGCCGGGCTCGCAACGGGCACTTCCAGTTCATCATTCACCGTAACCCGGTAGGCTGCCTTGGCCGCACCGCGAAAACCTCGAACGGTCATCACCGAGTCACCATGAGGTGGCCACAGCACCTGGTTCCCCGGCCCTTCAACCCCGCCATAGGGAAGCAGATCGAAATACCGGCCATTGACCGCACGAAATCGTTTAGGCGGTCTTGCCAGTGCCTCAAAATGACGGGTGTCGGCACATGCCTGGCACAGCCTGTCGAAATGAGCCCAGTCCTCGACCCAGACTGCAAAATCGGTATCCTCCGTAGCCCGTCCTTTCGGCCATTGATAGACGCTTTCGAGCAAAAGACATCGGGCGGTGGCCCCCACAATAAGCCAGGGCACGGTTGCCAATTCTGCTGCCCTTGAGAACTGTCGCAGCGATTCCAGAAGTTCCTCATCGACAGTCGTATGCAAGCTCACAGGAACTGCTCCCGAATCAAACCGGCTGCATCCAGGCACCGCGCGTCGCCGGTACCGACCAGATCCGCGTAAACAAGAAGAGGCGGAACCAAGCGCTTGCCACCGTATTCTTTTACAGCATCGGCTTTATCGAAATCCCAGAACGGTTGCAACAACTCAAGCTCACCTTCGTCATCGCGGCTCAATCTCAGACGCCGGGCCAGCTCATTCAGCTTCGGTCGACCGTAAACCGTAACGCGCCCGGGACGAAGATACTGGGTGAGCACAGAAGCGGCCGGTTCGCCTCCCAACCAGAGATCATGGGCCCTGAAATCAGCCAGCTCAAAACTGCGCCACCAGTCCGGGTCGTGAGCGCGGAATCGCTGCCCACCCAGTCTCGGCCGCAACTTCTGGAGATACCCCTCGACCCAACGATCAAGCAGCTCATCTTCTCTGTCGGGGTCAAAAATCCGGCCCCCCTTTCGGGACCGACAGTACCCCAGTCGCTCGAGATCCTCGATGGTGCCGGCAACGGTACCCAGTGCAACCCCGGAGTAACGGGCCAGGGTCCGATAGCTGCTATTTCGCTGGGAATACAGACTCAACAGCGTGAAGATCACTTTCAGGCCAGCGGGCTGAAAGGCCCGGACGACCTTCGCTGGCCGAGACTTGGCAACATGCTTGCCCGAAAGGCGGATATGAACATAGGGCTCGGTTGAACGCAGATAGACATTGCCAATGCCGTCCACATACTGAATACCGAGCGTTTTCAGGCTGGCGAGGGCCTCAGCATCGATCCGTTCGGCCACCAGAAGGTAGGGGCCCGGTACAGGTAGCCGCTGGGCAACCGCTGCGACATTCCGGGCCACCGCCGCAGTCACCTGACGGCGGACCAGCACCGCATACTGGATGTCGGGCCCTTTCTCCGGGAAACGCAGATCGAGAAAGGCCTCAATACCGTCTCTCGGGCGAGTAATGCCGTTGAAACGACGATCTGTTTTAGGCTCATCTGTTCGGACGCCGGCCTGCTGCGCCAACACCTGCCGGGCCGTCTCAATGAGCGAAAATTTTGTCGGCTGGTCCATGACTGTTCAATAAAAAACGCTGTTCAATAAAATTGAACATAGCATAATATTGAACACCCCGCCATATACTTTACCGCCCTGCCCCTTCAGCGCCTCGGCGGGAGATAGAGCCCTTAAACAATCACCCAAAGAGATTCACGAAATCCAGGACCTTGCCGAATTCGATCTGGCGGCCTTCCAGGCCTTCGTAGAGGGCATCGTGGCGGACCAGGACGGCGGTGAGGTCGGCCTGGGCCAGGGCAGTATCCAGGTTCACCAGGGCCACCTGGGGGTAATCACTGAGGGAGGGTGGCAGGGCATCCGCATGGGGCTCCACCACCAGAATCCGGGCATTTGACGACTGCGCCAGGCGCTCCACCACCCGCACGGCGGGGCTTTCCCGGAAATCATCCACATTGGGCTTGAAGGACAAGCCCAGGCAGGCCACCACCGGCTGCTCGAGCCCCTCGAGCTTCTGGCGAATCCGCTCCACACACCAGTCGGGTTTCATTTCATTGACTTCCCGGGCGGTGCGGATCAGGCGGGCGGTTTTGGGATCCTGGGAGACGATGAACCAGGGGTCCACCGCAATACAGTGCCCACCCACCCCGGTACCCGGCTGCAGGATATTGACCCGGGGATGGCGGTTCGCCAGAGCGATCAGCTCCCAGACATCAATGTCATGATGGTCACAGATCAGCGAGAGCTCATTGGCGAAGGCAATATTCACATCCCGGAAACTGTTCTCCACCAGCTTGCACATCTCCGCCGTGCGGGCATTGGTGCGCACCAGCTCGCCCTTGACGAAATGCTTGTAAACCCGGGCCGCGGCCTGGGAGCAGGCATAGGTCATGCCGCCGATCACCCGGTCATTGTCCACCAGCTCCCGCAGTACCTGGCCGGGCAGCACCCGCTCGGGGCAATGGGCGATGCGGATATCCGAGAACTCGCCTTTCTGGTGGGGGAAGGTCAGATCCGGGCGGGCCTCGGCCAGCCACTGGCTGAGTTTTTCCGTGGTGCCCACCGGTGAGGTGGATTCCAGAATCACCACATCCCCGGCCTTGAGCACGCCCGCCACATTTCGGGCGGCAGACTGGATGAAGGAAAGATCCGGCTGGTGGGCACCATCAAAGGGCGTGGGCACGGCAATCAGAAAGGCATCCGCCGGCTGGGGGGCCGTATGGGCGCGCAGCTTGCCGCCCGACACCGCGCTACGCACAGCCATGTCCAGATCCGGCTCCACGATATGAATGCCGCCGGCATTGATGGTCTCCACCACCGAGGGCAAAACATCCACGCCCACCACCTCGATGCCGCGCGAGGCGATAACGGCCGCTGTCGGCAGGCCAATATAGCCCAGGCCGACAACCGCAATCCGCTCAATAGCCATGTCTGGCAAGTACTCCCTGAATAATTCTCGGGCAGGCGGCACCATCGCCATAAGGGTTGTGCGCCCGACGCATTCGATTATAGGCATCCGGGTCGTCAAGGAGTGTCGCGGCCGCATCCACGATCCGCTGGCGGCTGGTCCCCACCAGCTGCACGGTGCCGGCCTCAAGGGCCTCCGGCCGCTCGGTCTGCTCCCGCATCACCAGCACCGGCCGGCCCAGCGAGGGCGCCTCTTCCTGGACACCACCAGAATCGGTAATTATGAGGGATGCCCGGGTCATGAGAAAGACAAAGGGCAGATAATCCTGGGGCTCAATGAGATGCACATTCTCCCGGCCACTCAGGGTCTCGCGCACCGGCTTCTGCACCCGGGGGTTGAGATGCACAGGATACACAATTTGCACATCCGGCCGCTCGGAAAGCTCGGCCAGGGCCTCGCATATCCGATCAAAACCGGCCCCGAAGCTCTCCCGCCGATGCCCCGTCACCAATATCAGCCGACGCGAGGGGTCCAGAAAGGGAAAACGCGCCGCCAGCGACTCGGCCAGATCCGGCTCCTGCTCAATCCGGGCCGCCATCCGCAGCAAGGCATCGATGACGGTATTGCCCGTCACCTGAACGGCATTACTGGGCACCCCTTCCCGCAGCAAGGACTCCCGGGCCCGCTCAGTGGGGGCAAAATGCAGATCCGCAATCCCACCCGTCAACTTGCGATTGATCTCCTCCGGCCAGGGCGAATAGATATCCCCCGTCCGCAGCCCGGCCTCCACATGCCCCACGGGCACCTGGGCGTAATAAGACGCCAGACTGGCCGCCAGGGTGGTGGTGGTGTCCCCATGGACCAGTACCCGATCCGGCCGCCACTCCGCCAGCACATCACGAAGCCCGGTCAGCACCCCGGCGGTAATATCCGTCAGATCCTGCCCACCCTGCATGATCCCCAGATCAAAATCCGGCTCAATCCCGAACAGGGCCAGCACCTGATCCAGCATTTCCCGGTGCTGCCCGGTCACACACACCCGCGCTTCAATCTCCGGCGCATCAGCCAGCGCCTTGACCAGCGGCGCCATTTTGATGGCCTCCGGGCGAGTACCAAACACAGTGAGAATCTTAAGGGGCGCTTCCATGTGGCTCCTTCCTGAGAGGGTCTGAGTCATCCGGCGCAGTCCAAAAGCATGACAAAGCAGTCGATTATACCGATTCAGGCCCCACGATTGGCCGAACCGGGCCAATCAGATAGCAGGACCCTCCAAAAAAGGGCTAAGCTGCCCTTCGATAAAGCGACGCTCATCTTCATTTAAAATCTGGCGATACACACCGATATTTTCAGAGGACTCCTCCGGCTTGAATTGACTGCCTTCCATCCGAATACCTCCGGACAAACCAAGCTTTTCTGCCAAGCGCTGGCGCAGGCCCTCATTCAAGACAAAGGCCTCGAAGCCCACCACCGTTATTCGCTCGTTACCCGGTACCTGGGCGCCGATTGCCTTATCCAGCATTCGCCGCTGACTCGCATAGCGGCTGGCAAACCGCTCCACAGGCGGCGCGGAGGCGTTCATTTTCAGGGTGGCATACACATCACGGGGGTCGCGGACAACGCAGACCATATCGAAGCCTTCCATGTACCCCAACCCCTCAAAACCTTGACTGCCGAATTTGAGCAGCTGATCAAACAGGTACAACTGGCCTTCGCCGTAGGACTGGGCATAGAAATCAAGCGCGCCGCCAAAGGTATTTCTCAAGCCGATCTCATCAACGCCTTGGCCCTCGCGGTACGCTTCTGCAATCAATCTCTCGAACTGCCGACATGAGTACAGAAAAGCTTCCCAAAGTTTCTCGCCGGACTCTTCCCTCAGGAACTGCTCATACATCCGGTGCATCGGCGCATTGTCGGCAGGCCAAACCCCGAAGTATTTCTGCAGCAGAAACAGAATCAAGGCGCGGGCACATTCGTCGGCTTGTGAACAATGCTCGAATATAGGCGCGATGCTCCAGTTGCCGGTAAACGGCCTGAAGCCACCTCCCACGGGAATCACATCATCCTGATCACAGAAAAAATCATAGACTGCGCTCGCCCCGGACCATCCCATCCCGGACACCGTCACCTTGTTGCGTCGTGGAGCAGCATCCAGGCCAACAGAACCCCGAGCCCCCTCTCCCTCCCGAACAGAACCAGTGGAGATGCTCACCAGCCGCTCGAAGGCTTCAAGCATCAGTGCAGCAACATTCGGATCCACGGCCCGAACGCGCAAAGCCTTTGCAGCAAGATCAAGGGCGGCCTCACGGAACCTGGAATCCAGGGGAAAGGCAGCCAACGAGTCACCCACCTCCGTAGTAACAGTCACACGCGCCATGGCGTGCTGAATAGAACGGCTTAGAACTTCAGGGGAAGGGCCTTCATCATCACCTCCCCAGCTCAGGCCGTCTTTCCGTGCCGATAAACTGGATTTGAGCTTCACCAGCCGCCGCACAGCCCGAAAAATCCGGTCTCTCTCAGTATCGGGATCGCCGAGCTCAATCAACTCAAGCAGACCGCGAACCTCCCCGGCATCCAGCACCATGCCGGCTTTCATACGGAGATCAAGCAACTGGGATTTGACTTCCAAGGCCCGGGGATAGGCCGCCTCAGCATCCTTCAAGACCTGCAGTGCCTCACCATAGGCTCGACTGCGCTTGAGTCGGGAGACCTTTGCCAGCATCCTCTCTATCTTCATGCCGCTCTCCGGGCAATGGCCACATTCCCTTACGACCTCTTACTACGCCTTCAGGTGATCAAGTGACTTACGAAGCTTGAAACCCTCATGCACAGAAGCAGCCCTAATCCAGACGGCAAAATGCCTCCAATTTGCCGTCAGCCTGCATTTCCTCATAAACCTCAAGCTCGGAGGCAGTATCCACCTCCAGCCAGCCATTTTCGACCAGAGCCGCACGCGTGTCCCATCCGGCATCGATCAGATGCTGGATAAAACTGGTCATATACATGTTGTCGAAGTCCTTGCCGTCATACTCGGCATTCCGATCCATGCCCTGATACGCCGTGACAAAATCCTTCACCCGGTCGCCGCGAATCTTGATCAAACCCATGTACTGGGCCTGGGCATCGTCATAGGAGGTCGGCTCCTTGCCGAGCTCGGTGACGCGATTACCATCTCTCATCTTAAAGGTTTCGGCATCGGAGAGCGGATCATCCATCCGGGTTTCCCAAAGCCGGCGCCACTCGCGATCGGCGCCCAGAACGATCTCCCCTTCACCTTCCAACACGGCCTGTAGGACGCGATCCTCGAAGACGATATCCCCATAGCTGATGAGCAAACCATTCCCAGGCGTCATCTGATCGGCGGCACAGAACAGGGTCGCAACCATATTGGTTTGATCAAAGCGTGGGTTGGTGATCACCGCCACATCCGGGGCTTCCAGGCACTCTGCGCGATACCCGCCAACCAGCGAAATATCTTCCACCCCGTTGCGGCGCAGCACATCAATCTGCCGATGCAGCATTGGCCGGCCAGCGAGCAGGACCATGCACTTGGGCTTATCTTCCGTGTAGGGACGAAGGCGGGTGCCCTGCCCCGCGGCAAGAATAATGGCTTTCATAATCAGTTCCAGAATAGTTGCGAGATAAGTTGCGTGTCGGCATCAAGGAAAGGCGTCTCCCGCTCAGGGTGCCACATGATGGCAAGCCAGGGGAGTGAGGTATGAACGGCGGCCTCGACGGTACCATCATCGGCACGGGCTCGGGCCTTCAGCTCCTGGCCAAGCCCATCTGAGGGAACCGCCCAATCGTGAAAACTGTTCACTTCACGGTAGGCCTCAAAAAGGGGGTCACCCCCTTCGGGCACCACCACGTGCCGGGTGGCCACATGGCCTTGTACAGGCTGGAGACGGCCACCCAGGAAATGATTCATCATCTGCATGCCACGGCAGACCCCGAGCACGGGCAGGTTTTGTGCCCGGGAGAACTCCAGAACGGCTGCCTCGGTGCGATCCCGCTCCGGCGCCGACCGACTGACGTTAGGCAAATGTGCCAGATCATTGCCACCGCTCAAGATAAACCCATCCAGACCCAGATCCGCCAGATAAGCGCTCGGGTGCTCAAGGCTATTGGGCAGCGGGACAGGCACGAGACCCAGGGATTCCAGCAGGCGAAACCAGGCCTGATCGAGGCAGTCACGGCGTTCGCCGTATCTATCGATTACTTCAACTCGTTGGGAGACACCAATTCTCACGTGTTACCGCCATAAATCGGAGAAGACACCTTAGGCCTCCTTTCGAAAAATTTTATTCTTGACGAGTTCGGTATATCGTCCAGAGCGTCGAACCAGACGCTCTACGATCATCTCTACCTGTCGCGCTTCAATTTGCTCGTCAGTATACATATCGGCCGTGGCGGATATCTTTTCCGGATCAAGGCTGGAACCACGAAGCCGCCAGCCATAATCATCAAAATCAAAATAACCGCCAGGTTTCAGTAGTCGATCCGCAAGGAAAAAGGTCAAAGCATCAACCGCCCAGGTGTGAGCCCCATCCAAATAGACATAGTCAAATATGGGATAGGAAAATTGATCCATAAGCTTACCGAGAGGCCAGTTATAGGAATCAAGGAATCGCTGAGTGGAACCAAACCGTCGGACTTTCTTATAGCCCTCTTTCTTCAGGTTCTCCGCGACATAGTCAACGTTATCCTCATAATCAAAAAGGAACAACTCGCCCTTCTTGCCTAGAAGGCGGGCCAACTGGAATGAAGTACCACCCTTCCATATACCAATTTCGGCAAAGCGAAGAACCCCCTTATCCGGAACATTCATCAAGCCACTGTGCTTCTCAATGAAGTCAATCGTAGTCTTGTTGTACTTCTCGGCAAACTCGCCGGCGAGGATTTTTTTGGGGTACCACTTTTCCATTCGAGGCCCTCTGGTCGTCAAATAGGTTCGCCAGCTATCGGAGAACCTGTATTTTTCTATTACCCGCATCCAGCTCCAATACCTGCGCGCCGGAAAGCTGGGCGTATTTCGTCTCACCCACGCCAATAGCCGCTGGCAGACCAAACTCGGCCGCCCGAATGGCCATGTGGGAGTTAGCACCCCCATACATGGTTATCAGCCCAGCGATACCCTGACCGAAGAGCCAATCATAACCTGGGTCCGCCTGGGGGATCATGGCAATCTTGCCTGACAGCTTGGGTGCTTCCCGGCTCCCCGTCTCGGCGAGATCGACACAATCAGCCGTGATTCGGCCACCACCGATGAAGTTGGGCTGGTTTCCCGGATACATGAATACGTCAAAGTCGCCCGCATCAAGCAGCAGAGGTGGGAGCTCAATCACGCTTGCCATGTGTCTCAGGCGATGGCCAGCATAGGCACGATCCTTCAACCACTGGGCAATATCCGAGGTCACCACGCTGCCGGTGCGTAGGCCGAAAAAGGCATCCAGCGGCACATTGGAGATTTCTTCACGATCGAGGCCGTGGCTTTCACCAAATTCCGCCAGGCAATCGAGTGCAGCGGACAGGTTGCGAGTAAACACAAACTTCGCATACTCCCGCCCTTCAATCGCCTCCCGCATGAACCGTTCCACCGCATCAATGTCATCGGAAAGGCCTACCTCAGAGACAGCTTTGCCGAATGCGCTCCGGGCCGCATCCCAGGCACTGGTATCGGCCTGTTCCGGCATCTGGCCTTTGGCACGCTCCACGATCGGGCGCAGGTAATGCTCTGGGTCTTCAAGATAACTGGGGGAGGTAATGTCGTAGGTGCCGGGGCGCAGATGGCCATAACGGGCGACGAAGGCCTCCCAGCTCATCTCACCTTCGGCGGTCGCGGCGGCATCATGGGTAAATCGATGCGTGACCGTACGGATGGAATTGAGGAAGGCATCCATCGCCGCCTTGTCCATCACTTCGGTTTCAACCGCTGTTTTCAATAATGTCACAGCGACGAAGGCACTGCGGGCAAGGTGCGAAAAGGCCAGTGTTCCATAACGCTGGCAGTCCTCCAAGAGTACGACAACCCGTTCCAGCGCCGGGATGTCAGCCGCCATGATCCGGTCGAAACGAGACTCCAACGTATCCACAGACGCCAGATCATGGGCATTACGTCCAAGCGCGTCGCGCGTAATACCTTTGAGGGCATCGCGGAGCTGGGCAACCTCCTCAGAGCTGAACCCACCCTCATCGACCAGCCGACGTTCCCAGCGCTCAAAATTCAGCCCATAACAGGTGGGTACTACATCAAATTCGACCTTGTCATGGAGATGCGGATTCGCTTCCAGCCATTCCAGGTAGAAATCTACCAGTCGGCCAGCTAGCTCATCATCCAGTTTAGCCGGAACAAAGGAATTGAAACTCGCACGGATATCCACATAAGGGTGACCTGCAAAAGCAACCAGTAGAGGGTGTGGCCGAACATCACGATATCCGTACTCAGCCCGCTGCGTGGCCCAGACCTCATCCATAATCAAATATCGGTATAGGCCCATAGCCAAGCGGCCCGGCTTAGTACCAATAATCTCAGCAGGATTCCAATCGGGCATGACACCAAAGAACGCGCGACGACCAACAGTGAATGGCGAAGGTGTCTGTAGCGCCTGAAAACGATTCCTACCGGTCTCAATCAATGCAGCTACATCGCCATCCGACACTTCCCACTGCTCATGATCCACGGCAATGGGGCGCACTTGGAGGATATGCACTTCACCTGCCGAACTGATGGCGAATTCGATATCAAGCGAATCGTATTCCAGCAGACGCTCGATCTCGCGCAGGGCGGCCGGCAAGCCACGCACCGATTCCGGAATACGTTCCGGATCCAGCTCCGCCCCCCGGTAGATCACCAGGGTCTTGTGTTCCTTGCTGGCCCCACTGGTGATGGACTCGGTACTCCGAGTCACATCATCGTAGTTGATCACATAATAGGGGGCGCCATAGGCAAGCGTCCGGGTGAAGGCCACCCCACTCGCCCGCACATCGGCCACCATGGGCTGGACCAGCACCTGGTTGGCCGGGTTGCCGTCCGGATAGGAAGCCACGACTTCTTCAATCGCCTGGCGTAGGGCGACTGCATCACTGCTATCCACATGCAGCACACTGGTATAGGCACCGGCATTGGCAGAAGAAAAACCATCTTCAGAGAGTGCACTACTTCGAACCACCAGCGGCTTTCCATCAAAAGCCGCGGCCACGCGGCGAATCACCTCGGTCGTATCGGCCTGCCACTGGGCGACCGTGAAGGTGACCTGATCCTCAATGCGGCTCTTCTTGACAAGGCCCTGGAGGCGGTAAAGTGTCTGGGCCTTGGTGCCGAGCACGAAGTGGGCAAGGTCCCGACTCTCATTGAGCTCTGCCCAATCGCCGGCCACATCCACAGCGCGCACACTAAAGCCCCGGGTCCGGAGAAACTCCACGAGCTGCGAGAGCTTGGCACGCCGCATGCGGCCAGCCAGAGTTCTTGCCTGATCTTTCAGGAAGGCAACCACGCGCGGCGAGAAACGCACCAGGCCGATGAACTCGGCATCGGCAAATTCCGGGTCAATATCGGCACCCAGGCGGGTAACCGTCCCCTCATGCAGGTTCAACTTCTCGCAGCGAGCAATATCTTCTTCAGTCCGACCTTCGAAACGCTTGCGCCAATGCGTATCCGCGCCAACAACTATATCGGCGTCAACTTGCCGCATTTCCCGCACGACAGAGTCATGAAATAGAATATCGGCATAGGACACGTAATGATCGACCACGCCTGATAATGCCGCTTCCAACAAAGAGGCGGCCGCCCCCGTTTCCTCCCACTCTGGATTCACCACGTAGTGGAAGTCCGGATATCGGCGGGCCACTTCCTCAACCTGATAACCACCAACAAAGTGGATCTCGGGTTTTAGGTCGCTGACCGCCTGAAGGAGCCAATCAAGAACACGGCCCTCGCCGGTTGTTCCGCGCAGCGCCGTATGCTGCTGTCCACGGAATGGGCGGCCCGCGCCGAGGACGACCAGCTTCGGGGAGTCATTGTGCTCCGACGGGACGCGCTTAACACCTGCCATACTCTCGGTATCCTATATATAGACAATCTTCAATTATCTAAAACTAGCCGATCATGCCGTAAGCGGCCCCATTATGTGGACAACGCAAAAGAGCCGATTCTAGCCGGAGACACAATAGGCTCCAGCGACTTTACTACGCTAAACTCCTGACTATGCGCGCCGCTCAATCTGTAATGAAAAGCGAATACCCTGCTGCCGAGGCCCAGCGCGGCTTACAATATAGACAAGCCAATCATCTGCTAACACTTGTATAGATCTCCGGCAACGGCCAAGCTAGTTATTTAATACGCCTTGAATCACCTAGCATAAACTCAAACTCCACAGGATAGTGATAGGAAGGAAACGCAGATCCAACACGAAATCCAAGCTCACAAACCTGATTTATTTCTCCGCGACCGACGAGAACCGCCCTCGTATTTGCGCCAATGCCTCTACCGTATCCATCATGGAAGAAATTGTGCTGCGTCAACCAGCGACCCTTCCTGTTATTCGCAATCCATTCATCACTACTATCGATTCCGCGTGTTGACATCTTTTCTGACGCTAGGTCTAGCACTGCACTCCACTCCGGATCACTAAACGGCTTACAATTCGTATCACCCCCCATAATTACCACCTCTGAGCCTTCAACCTTGTCACACACATAATCAATCATTTCGATGCCGGTAAGCTCTCGATATCGCCTAGCGCTGGCTGCATTTGAATTTCTCAACCGGAAATTCAAAACGTTTACATGCATACTTTCACTTGCGTCCGAAAATCGACCATGGACGAACAGAGTACCGCCCGAACCCGACACTCCAGTAGAGTCCGTCTTGAAATTAACCACCGGGTCTCGATCAAGCTCCGGGTGCCATTTTTCTGGGTTGTACATTATTGGCACCCCATCTCCGCGCTCGTTCGCGCAAAGTGCTGCTGAATTTGGCCAGAGCTCAAGGCCTGTCGCACGCGCAAGGTTTTCCAACGCGGCTGCTTCTGCGCACCCGAAGTGCTGCAAATTCACAAAATCATAATTACCAGCCAGTATAATCGCGCTGATCAATTCGATCCTCACTTGCCAACCAACATCTTGCGGCAACCCGCTCAGATAGCCCTTATCCAGCATATGCGAGGGAGCAGACATTGCACTAAAGCTAAGCACCCGAACCGTAGTAGATTCAGCCATGAGTAGAACCCTCCTCACTCACAGACTGCCCCTGCAGATAGCTTGACAATCTTCCATCACCTTCTATAGCCACCACGATGTCATCCCTCAGGTCGCTTTGTTTATACAACCCAACATTCTTCATTGAATCTCTCGGGTTAAACTTGGGGCCCGCCTGCGAGAGAGGCTCCTGACCACCAGTAACCCAAAGAAGCAAACGCCTCCGCTCTTTGCTGTCCTGCACAAACTGTTCAAACTGAACAGTTTGTACTGCTTTTGTTAATTCACAATCAACGACGGATCGCTCAAATTTTTCAGTTTTCTCCAAATAATCACTAATAAACTCTCCAGCCTCAACCTTTCCTTTGCCTTCATCACGCCTAGTAATGTACACATCTCTGGGGTCTCTAAAGGACACGCACATCTTCGATCCAGAAAAATTACGAATAAGGCAGGCATCCCAAGCTCGGATTACGCTATCGAGAAGTATAGGGACGCTTGGTTTTCGACCAAGCGAGTCGGCCATTGCAGCGATTACTGGACCTAGTTGAATAGGAGCCTGGCGCACCCCTTGATCCCTTCCTTTCGCCAACCCCAAGAACAACGCTTTCAATTCATTCAAAATCCGACATCGAGCGCGGACATCCGACACTTCATCCACTACCCCACTAACCGCATCAGGCCGCTTAGTTCCAAATGGAATCCCGAGATAATTGGACGAAATAAACCGAGCCAGAGTTTCGATCCATTCTCTCTCGCTGCTTTTACTAGCATTAATTACGCCAATAAGATCCGTTCGCGCCCCACTGATCCATAGACAGTCTTTCGGAAACCGGAATGCGTTCGTATGAGCCTCTAAGTAATCTGCTATTGCCCCAGCTCCCGAATAATGAAATCCTGAAGTAAGCCAAATACGAGGATAGGTTGCCGAAAGACTAGAGCACCGTCCCACACAGTCCGCCGGGTCTCTTATCTTGCAGAATATTTCGAAGATAATTTCTTTTTCATCAGACGACAAAGATGAATTATCACAAATAATCTCTGCTAATTTAGGTAGATTGCTACTCGTTATAGATTTGCACTCAAAAAGAATCCTCTCACCTTGAGAAATTCTTTTTAGCATGTTAAATGCTTTTTTTTCATACCGTAAAATCTCTGCATCTTTCGAAATAGACGAATAATATTCGTTTACAACCCCACCCACCTCGTCATATCGCTTTGCTTTATAGGAGATTTTCACATACTCACGCAAAACTGACGGCGATACTGCCGAACCCGCACTATTAATATATGTCTTTAATGCACTCAAATACCGTCCACGACCAGAGAATGAATCCAATTTGAGCAAAATAAGAGGATCTTTCGGGCATTTTGAATAAAGCTCTATGCTAGACCATTCTTTGATAAGCAGATTCGCGCAATACCGCGCCTCGGCTCGAGTCGACTCTCGACGCATATATCTATCCTTGGTAAATGCTGCCGTTAACTCTTCTAGAACAAATGCGCGCGTCGGAACATCACTGGAAACGGCTATCTTCAAGATCGCTTCGATTGCGCGTGACCAGCCATATATCGTCGAAAATGGAACCAATAACCCGGAGGCGTGCTTGGATTGACCAGGCATCAGAACTGCACGTAACAACTCACTTGCGACTTGATCAACACTTTCAACGCTATTTACGTGACCACCGACATGCGTTAGCATGAACTTTCTTTTCATTCGTTCATAACAATCATCACAATCCTCAAGTCGATAAAATAACATTTCACTCCATCTCATCGACTCAAACGCGGGACCAAGGTCACCAATAAATCGCCACGCCTTTGGGCTGACAAAGTACTCGGAAAGATACTCATAAGCATAAAGCGTTGACAGCGCTTTCCTATTATTCTTAAAGCTCGCCAAAATAAGCGCGCGATACACGCGCTCGCTTACTGCAGGTCTCTCAAGAGCAGCGATTCGCTCAATTATATCTAAAGCTTTAATCCAATCGCCGCTATCTGCAGCATGCCGGTAGTTCTTCCACATATTTCGCCGCCCATGATTACTAAATCAAAAGCCTGGAATCACAGCTTAGGCGGCCGGACTCAAGAGCATCCAGCTATAGCTAGCGCTATCATTCCAGGCACGAAAACTAAGTCCAGGCCAACCACAGTTCCACCAATCACTCACTTTCCCCTAATTGATCTGTCAGCTGCTCAGCTGCTGCGACTACATCAGTAAGCCTTTCGAGATCATGAGTCGATTTCACATTCAGGTTAACCGGCGCCCACTTTTCAACATATGCGGCACATGTCGCTGCCTTCACATCTGAAAACGACAATGCGTCATATTTGAGACCAGATGACCTACAAAGCTCCGACCAATATCGAGCCAAAGCAGCCTCGCCTCCACTCGACCCACGCGCAATATAGTAATAAAGCCAATACAACTCATATCCTACGGGCCCATAGAATACCCTCCCGAAGTCGCGCAAAGATACGACGTCCGAGTCAATTGAGATATTCCAATGATTGAAATCGCCATGGGTCAGGACCATTGGCAGGCTCGACAAATACTCGGAAACAACAGACCATTTCCGAGAAACAACATCCAGACGCTCCCACAAAGAACGGAGCGATGCGCGACTCGCGCCGCCGAAGACATCTACTAAGGTTGAAAGCGCCGGAACTTTTAGTCCACGCCCTTTATCGAGAACAGGCACACTGACTCGATCGTTGTCCCGATAAGGATTGGCGCTATGAAATTCGGCCACCGCATCGATAACGAGACGCGGCACAGCCCGGCAGCTGCCACCGGGATCCACATTCAACCGATTGTCCTCCAAGCAAGGAAAAAATAGGTAAATCCTTCCTTCAAAGCAAATGACTCTCTCCGCAACAACCATGCTGTATAATTGGCCACGCGGATTAACATTACCTTTTTCAACATCTTCGAATAGCTTCGCTTCTGCCCGCTTACTGCCATCGACAACCTTCAAAAACTTGAGAGTGTCACAACCATAAACCTTGCCGGTATAAATATTCGCAGATCCCCCTGTCTTCGGCTCGATCCTCAGATTATCAAAGCACTCTCTTTCACGAGACATTCTCTCAAAGTCATCTCTTACTGCGGAGACGTACTTTTCAAACTCTGCTTTTCTGCGGGTGCGATTAGCGGAAACCCTTAAGGCTTTGACTGGATCCATCACGAACTATTTCTCTTACAATTTAAATTTAGAAGGAACGGCATACACAATCACCCTTGATCACCCTGCTCCGCTACCAGCTCATTCAATTCAGCTAGATAGGATTTTGGCATTCTTTGACCCTCGGACGGATAAACATCAGGCAGCTGCTCCAGAGACAAGGACCGATGGCGGCTACGAAACAACTCTCGGTGCAACTCCCTCTTTGAAAGATCCGATGTTATTCTACCTTCCGTCACATCGTAGATATCTGCCGTAAGATTCTTTCCGGTAAATGGCTGAAAAAGCACCGGGTACCTTTCCCACCAAACAGAACCACGCCCCCCAAAATGCTTAACACGCTCAATAAATTCGGTATCAGCGTTCTTCCAAAGGTTTTCATAGTATCCGTAAATCCGATGCACATCCGCTTGTGCACACAGAGAGGCTGTGCCATATCGATCGGCCTTTCCATCAAGCGGTAGCAAACGAAAGTCCCCGTCCACTCGAACAATATCGCCGAACGTCACTTCGACTCGAGGTATATCCAAGGAACTCAACTGCACAGCTGCTCGCTGAGATACACTAAAATCGTCAGAATCATTTACAAGATATACGCCATCGTTCTTAACTTCATTCGATATTATTGAATTGCGTATCCTATATGTTCCGATATTTTGCTCATTGCGCCGAACTGTCAGGAACAAATGATCCACTAACATATTTTTAAACTTCATGGCTACATCAACTGAGCCATCCGTACTACAGTCATCTATCAGGACCACTTTGCACTCAGGATAAGTCTGCATAGCCACCGAATAGAGCGCAGAACACAAATGCTCTTCTTTATTGTGATTCGACATAGCGAAAGTCACGCCATGGGACGCGTCACTCCAGAGCGGCCTTGAAAGCTTGCGAACAGAGAGGATCATTCTCGGAACACTCCACGGACCATCCAACTGATCGCAGGACTTCACGCTGGAGCTTATCGGCTGAATATCGACGATGAGCTCGCCGCCATCTGCAAGTTCTAATCGACCGGGCCGACGATTTTCCTGCGGGCAATCCCTTTGACTAGCGCTACTTTCCTTAAAACCAGATTCAAGACATAAGATACTTTTGAATTCTGATACGGGCAGCCCGCCAACCAGGAAAGGCAAGGATTGAAATTCACTCAGGCCTCCAAACCTTTTCAAACCAGTATCTGTGACGAATAGGACTGGACATTCTGACACATCTTCAGCAGCACCCTGCAGCATGGGGCTTGCGGAAACAGCGGAACGGGTATCTTCATCGGACCGAAAATCATCTGTTCTTACAGAAACGGAGACCCGACCATGAACGATACCGGATGGGTCGCCAGCCTTGCCAAAATCAATAAGATCGCGAATCAAGAAGGGCCAGCGATTCTCAAGATCGCTCAACTTCAAAAATACCAAACGGCGGGCGTTTTCCCGGCGAGCACATTCAAGCGTATCCGACATAAACTGACCACGCTGATCTGAAATATACGCTCGATCAATTAAATCCTGGCTGAACAGCCTCTCCCCAACATCTGATTCAAAAAAGGCGTTAGGGCCAGAGAAAGAAAACATTACACCTAAATTAAACCGCTTCCGTAACGCACGTAACGAAACCGAAACACGGTCGACAGAGACAATCGGCCTGTCCTGAACAACAACCAGCACTAAATCAGGTAAATTACTCAATCGCTCCCCCACGATGCCAATCACAAAGCCTTGCAAACATCAAGGACGGAATATCCGTAGTTTGCAGAGAAATATTTCTCCAAGGCTCCTACGGCATCGTCATTTTTATTTCCACTACCGCTTGAGTTATGCGCTTTATAAAGACTTACGTCACGATATTCTTTCGAGTAGTCGACCACAGGGAAGCTCTCATAATCAGACGTAGCTGCCTTTGGGCGTAGGACAATCGATCGGACACCGTTCAATGCCGTATGCCACTTTATCCACAAATCATCGGCCGTAGGCGCAGCGTCTAGCGCACCACCCATATCCATGAACTCATCAGTAAAGAAGCTAGTGGAATAAATCACCCCATCTTTCCCGGTGGGGACGTTCAAAAAACTCGGTTCTGGAACGCCTAGTTGCCACTCAGAATAGGGTGCAATTTCATTCTCGGCTAAGCACATTCTTCGCCCGCGGAATGCGACCACACACTTGGACCTGAGGTATTCCTGATATAGACGCTCGAGAAAATAGTAAGGATAGAGCGTATCGTCATCTGCAGTGACGAACAGCTGGCCGCTGGCAGATTCTTCTCCGGCACACTCTTCCACATAGGGAACAATTTTCCGATACGAGCCCGTATTCCTGGTCCACTTAATTTCGACCCGCTCCATTTTGCGGATCGGTCCTAAGCGAGGGTCTTTTCTACTCACCCCATTATCTAGCAGGCGTGGATCTTCCGAGAGATACAGAACAATCCGCCTGGGAGTGAGGCTTTGATTACTCAATGAATGCAAGACTGGGATAATACGATCCAGCCTGGAGCTGATTGTTGTGAGAGTCACATCTATCTGAGGAGAAGATTGATGCTCGATCGCTCCGGCTTCGGGAGCCTCGCCGGCTTTTCTGGCCTCGCAGAGGCGAATATTATAGTCGAGCAGATGCGCAAGCTCTGGTGTTTGAGCTTGTGCTTTTCGATATTGCGCCAATGCATCGTCATAGCGCGCCATTCGCATTAATTCATATGCAGCTTCGAGAGTCTGACTCATAGCTCACTCATTCCGTGTTTTCAGATTTCCGTCCTAGTGTTATTCGACGCCCATTAGGACCGCGCCTTTTTCGAAGGCCAATTCGGTTCTCGAAACGCTCAATCCGCGTCGATCTGCCTCTTGCTCCCACAAGTTAAGCACAGCAGCCTCGTCGTCCCTTTTTGAGTCATCCATAAGAAAGTCGACCTGATGGCCCGCGAATCCTTTCATGATCACGGGAAATGCAGGATACCGTGCGTTTTTCGTGGTTTTTCCGGGTGGGCCGTCAACCAGGCAGAGAATCTTTACTGGATGATCACTCATGCGATGAGCAAGAGATTGGATCACCTGTTCACAGTCATAGTAGAGATACTGTTCCCCATTGCCGCTTCTAAAGTCCATGAGGGGGGCATGAACAAGCTCTACAAACTCGGCTAAACCAGCACGCTGGAGATTCTCAGCTGTCTTCTTATAAAACTCTCGCATATGCTCGAATGCGACAATTCGAGGCATGACATCTGCGCGAGCCAACTCCTTTGCAACCTGATGAGTGGGCACCCCTGAACTCAACCCCTCCGACCTGGGGTCTGCAGTCGTAGTATGGTGGCTGAGCTCACGGCGACTTGCACTAACATCCTCCATGCCAGCCGATCGCATCTTTTGAGCAACCGCATGCGCCATGAGTACAGTCGAGCTACCGCTGCCAAATTCAACGATAAGGTCGTAATCTCGATCATTTATTAGGCGCATCAAATAGAGTGCCAGGTCAGGTGATATCGGCCATCCGTGGAGGTCAGGCAATATCTGGCCACTCTCCATAAAGGCGTTGAGCCCGATATAAGACTCTACCTGCTTCGCGGAATTATCTATGCGAGATACGATCTTATTGAGGACACGCCCTTCCATCGCCTCCCTAGTCTGCTTCTGCTCAGCCGCGACTTTCTCAAACTTTTCAGACTGGGCTTCCAGAAGCTTCTTGAGTTCCTCACCAACTGCGGGCTGTGATTGCGCCTCAGTCTTGAAGCGCTGCGCTTCTTCACGCGCTTCACGGAGCTTTTCCTCAATGCGCTCGCAACGCTTTTTGGCGTCCTTGGCTTCCGCTAAGGTATTCTGAGCCTGCTCTTTGTATTGACCACGCTCGACCCAGGTCTTTTTTAGCTCACCCTGGACTTTCTCGAGCTCCTTGCGGATGGACTCGTGCTCGGCAAGCTTTTTCTCCAACTTGCTAGCCTGCTCGGCTTTTTTCTTTAGCTCCGCCAGCTTCTGGGCGCTGTCTTCCCGCTCTTGTCGCAACGCGGATAACTCGGCTTGAAGGCGCTCAGCTTGTTTTTCTGATTCCTTTAATTTGCCCTCCAGCGCTCCAACACTTTCCTTGGTCTCTTCGACTTGAGTCTCCAGACTTTCTCTGGTGCTCTTCTCGCGCTTGAGTTGCTTCTCAAGCTTTCGCAGTTTCAGGGCGGCGAGGTCCCGCTGGAAGCTTTTTATGGGACGAATTGGGTCGGTATTTTCGTCGGTTGTGCTGAGCGTGTAATTCGCATCAAGCAATCGCTGCTCGATCTCATTGATCGATCTGGCACCTGCGTAGAGCGGTACCGTGGGTGCCTGTACGATCAGGTGGCTGATCTGCTCGATGGCTTCGCTTTCGATCAGCGCTTCGACAATGGCGCATTCTTCGCCGGGCGTTTCAATGACCACGGCATTGAACTGCTCGGCGTCAAGGGCTTCTCTCTTTATCAGTTCATCAATGCCGGTAACTGCATGAGGGACGCGCTTGCGGGTGCGGATACCGGGGAAGAGTTCAAGCAGGCGTTCGGGTTCGCGGAGGCTGCTGGCATCAGGGTAATTGAGTACATGCAGTTCGCCCTGGCCGCTTTTTGCGGAGACGGCATCATCCAGCACGGAGACATCGTCCATGCTCTCGGCCAGGGTTGTGAGGTCTGCCACGCGGACCTGGTCCGCTTCCACCAGGACCACGCGCTGGAAACCGGCGCTGCGCCAGGCACTCAGATCTCGTCCACGGCCTGCCCCCAGGTGGATCAACACACCTGGCTTTTTGCCCGAAAGGTCTGGAATTAGGTTTTTGCTAGCAAGCATGGTTCATCCGAAATGTTATTAAGTGATGAGCGCAAGGGTGAAGGTCCGAGTCACTTTCGACCTTTCAGCCGCCGGAGTATCCGGCCGATTGCTCGGACGGGCCGGGTAAGGCGCCAGGAACGCGAGCGCTTGAGACTGGTGATTTCAGATTCTAGATCATGAACCGCCCGAGCATTCTGGCTGGCCGCCTTTTTCTGGGACTCAATCTGTTTATCCCTTTTACTGACATCCTCTTTCAGCGTCTTGAGCTGCTTGGTGAGTTCTTTGTTACGGGTGGCCTCGTCTCTATGGCGCAGGAAGTAGTCTTCCAGCTCGAGCTGGACCTTGTGGAGTTGCTCGAGCATGGTTTCGTTTTCCTGCTGGAGGTCCTTGATTCTGGCCTCCAGTTGCTCGCGCTCCTTGCTGCTCTGTTCCTTGCCTTGCTGAGCGGTTTCCAGTGCCTTGAGCTGTTTCTGTACTTGTTCGTGCTGGGAACGTTCGGTTTTGAGTTCAGCCAGGATCTCCTTTAAGGAGCTTTCCGATTCGGCTTTCTGCTCAAGGGCCTGGTCTCTTGCCTTCTCGGCCTCGGCGAGCCGAGTCTCAAGGGCTTTTACATCACCTTCTTTGGCTTTTTTTAGCGCTTTTCGGGTGGCTTCGTGGGAGGCCCGTTCCTTGTTCAGGGCGTTGAAGTGTTCCTCAAGCTCGAGTTGTACCTTGTGGAGCTGGGCGAGCATTTCTTCCCGCTCGCTGCGCAGGCTTTCCAGCTCCCGGTACTGCTTGCGAAACTCTTCCAGTTCCCGGCTGCCGCCGCGATAGGCCTCTACCGCCGCACGGATATCCAGATCACGGCTACGATCAGGGTCTTCCGTCAGAGGCCAAGCACTGGCTTCCAGCTCCAGGGCCAGATCGGATATTTCGGGTTCCTGATTTACATGCTGGGCGGCGAGGATGCTGTAGAGAGCAGTTTCGGGGCTGCCTGCTTCTGGCGCTTCTACGGCCTGCAAATTCAGGCCATACCGCCTAGTCAATAATTTGGTAAAGGTCTCGGGGGCAGCCAGAACCTGCTCAAGTTGGACGGTCAGGCAGCGCAAGCGATATTGATTAATTTGAGCGAGTGCAGATTCAGCCTGTGCTCGCCAATTGTCAGCAGCCTTCTCCAATTGCTCGCCTGCGTGCAAGGCGCGAGCGATGTACGCCACCGGGCCTTCCACAACAAAAAGGGCGTGGACACTGTCCCCTTCGTTCATAACCCGGGTCACAGTCGGAGTCGGCTCTTCTGTATCGTTGCTCAGAATAACCGGGTCCCGCGCATCGGGGTCGAGCGGTGGTAAGGCTGTGCCACCTGGGGGTACTTGAGAGAGCACCGCGCCAGCCTGTGATAAAACCTGGCTTACACGGCTGAACTCGCCTACCGGCCAGACTGAAAGCAGCATATGTTCAGGCTGCTGGGATGATATGAGGGTGCTGGACTCTGCTTCAGGTGCCCCGGACATGCCTGCTTCTCCAAAGGTCTCCATCGATTGGGGCATTGTAACGCCTATCAGATGGATCCGGGTATCAGGCGGATTCGCGCCACAACGGTCGGGCGGCATCGAACATGGAGGCATAGGGTCGCTGCCGCTCATGATTGATGACCACCCCGGTTTTGGCCAGGGACACGGAACGGCGCAGCCCCGGGAAATTCTTTCAGCCATCGGTCCCTGGCGAAATCGCCCATCGTCTGACCCGAGTCAAGAGCTCCTAGGGCGCCCGTTGCAACCTGCTTGCCCAATTCCACCCCCATCTGGTCATAGGGGTTAATACCCCATATGAGCGACTGAACGAAGGTCCGGTGCTCATAGAGAGCAACAAGCGCACCCAAGTTCCGGGGTGTGACGCGATCCATCAGGATCAAGCCGCTGGGCCGGTTCCCGGGGCAAGCCTGGTGGGGAGCCATGACTGCGTCACTACTCGGCTCACGGCCATTCGCGAGTGCTGCCATCTGTCCTAGGCAGCTGGCAACTAACTGATGATGAGCCTCAATTTCCTCGGGAATGTCTGGTTCTCGGGCGAGAATGAAATCCACAGGGACCGGATTAGGCCCCTGATGGAACATCTGAAAAAAGGAATGCTGGGCGTCGGTTCCGGTGCCGCCGAGTAAGACGGGACTAGACGCGGAAACGGGATTGCCCCGGGAGTCGACACCCTTGCCATTGCTCTCCATCACCAACTGCTGAAGGTAAGACGGCAACTGTCTGAGTCGGTCTGAGTAGGGGATCACAGCCCAGCTATGCCAGCCAAAGGCAGAAATGTACTGGGCGTCGATCAGACCAAGCAGAAGTGGAATGTTGTCTTCATCAGGCGCTTTTTCGAAATGCGTATCCATGTCGGCTGCACCAGCGAGAAGCTCACGGAAGCCTTTCGGCCCCAAGTGCAGCATGGCAGCAAGACCAACGGCTGACCAAACAGAGTAGCGCCCGCCCACCCAATCCCAGAAACCAAACTGCTGTTCTGGGGCGACGCCAAAACGGGCCACGGCCTCGGCGTTGGTAGAGATGGCGACGAAATGCCGGGCAATGGCCTTCTCGCCCAGGGCCTCGCATAGCCAGGCCTTTGCGCGGTTGGCGTTGCTCAGGGTTTCGCGGGTGGTAAAGCTCTTTGAGACCACCAGGACGAGGGTTTCGGCCGGGTCCAGCGGAGCAAGTACGCGGCGCGCCTGGGCCGGGTCAACGTTGGAGAGGAAATGGACGTCGGGTGCCTCAGGCGCGGTGTCCAGCGCAGTGACGACCAGCTCCGGGCCAAGGTGGGAACCGCCGATACCAATATTGATGACATGGCGAAAGCGTTTTCCAGTCGCGCCTTTCAACTCGCCTGCGTGAACTTGCCGGGTGAAGGCCTCGAGCCGTTTGAGTTCATGACAAATGGCCTCCGAAACGGGCTCACCTTCTGCACGCCAGTCGCGGTCTTTGGAGGCGCGCAGGGCCATGTGCAGGGCAGCGCGGGATTCGGTGTGATTGACCGGCTCTCCGGCAAACAGGCGTTCACGAGCGCCGGGCCAGCCCTGAGCCCGAATCAGGCCAAGGAGCTGTGTGAGAGATTCGCGGTCAATGAAGTGGCGAGAGATATCCACACTCAAGCCGGCGGCATCACGCCGCCAGGTTTCTACACGATGAGGGTCCTCGGCGAACATCTGGCGCAAATGCCGACCACGCCAGTGCGCGGCCAGCCCCAGCCAGCCTTCCGCAGCCGGGGAGGATTGTCCTACTGTGCTTGCCATATCAGGCCTCAGGATGCGCTGCGTTGCTGCTGCAGGAAGCGATCCAGATACTCGCCAAAATCTTCGCCCAGCTCCGGATGCTCCAGCGCCATTTCCACCGTGGCTTCCAGGTAGCCCAGCTTGTCGCCGCAGTCGTAGCGTTTGCCTTCGAAGTTGTAGGCATAGACGGCTTCTTCCAGCATCAGGGTGGCGATGGCGTCGGTGAGCTGGATTTCACCGCCGGCGCCTTTGCCGGTGTTGGCCAGGTGGTGGAAGATGCGCGGGGTCAGGGCATAGCGGCCGATGACGCCCCAGTTTGAGGGGGCCTGTTCGGGCTCAGGCTTTTCCACGATGCGGTTGAGGCGGCGCAGCTGGTCTGTGATGGCATCGCCGGCGACGATGCCGTATTTGTTGGTGTGGTCTTCGGGGACTTGCTGCACGCCGATGAGGCTGTGGCTGAGTTCGTCGAACTGATCACCCATCTGGGCAAGGCAGCCCTTGCCGCCGTTGTGGACGAGATCATCGGCGAGCACCACATAGAAGGGCTCGTTGCCGACGATCTTCTCGGCGCATTGCACGGCATGGCCGAGGCCGAGGGCTTCGGCCTGGCGGATGTAAACGCAGTCCACGTGATCCGGGATGACGTTGCGGGCAAGTTCGTACTTGTCTTCCTTGCCGCGCAGCTTGAGCTCGTTTTCCAGCTCGTAGGCGCGGTCGAAGTGGTCCGGGATGGGGCGCTTGTTGCGGCCGGTGACGAAGATGATGGTATCGACGCCAGCTTCCACGGCCTCTTCCACGGCGTACTGCACCAGTGGCTTGTCCACCACGGGCAGCATTTCCTTGGGGCTGGCCTTGGTGGCGGGGAGAAAACGGGTGCCGAGCCCGGCTACCGGGAATACGGCTTTGCGGATGGTGCTTGTCATAGTGTGCTCCCCTGGCTTCCTGCCAGTTCCCTCGGGGTGCGGTCTGGGCCGTCCCTAAAAAACAACAAGTTTATGTTTAATGAATGCTCTGCAGGGCCTGCTCCCTGTAAGCGGGCAGTGAGTATAGGAGATGGTGTTGTGTTTGCACACCCCTAAAAGCTGATACTGTTTTAAATGCAATAAATCTTTAGGAATTTGGTTGCAAAATGCCGGGGTTGGGGTTAAGTCATTTGTGTGGGGTGGTCGGGCTTTGGCCCGAAGCGTTGCGTGACGAGGGAGGAGGCGGATTCCGGTCATGATCGCGGATGAATCCGCTCCTACGGGGTGGGGGGGAGGGTTGGTTTAGGGTGTCCAGAAGAGGCGTTTGAAAAGAGCCTGGTCCTTTGGGCTGAGGTCCAGGTTTTGAAGGGCCTGGGGCAGATCGCTGAAGGCGTGGCGAAGGGCTTCATTCACTTCTCGCGCCTCGGTGGGAGGCAGGCCGAAATGGCGGGCGGCGGCCAGGGCCTTGTCGCTGCCCGGCCGGGGAAGGCTCACCTGATGGCCAAAACCCAGTACGGGCCAGCTCCCAAGGGCCTCCGAGGGAACCAGGTCATAGGCCGGTGACAAGTGCAGGCCGCCCTCCCCCTGAAGAAAGCTGAAGTTGCGCAGGTGGTCGTCGCGATTGTTGATCGCTTCGTTGAACAGCATCTGCGCATAAAGCCGTTTCAAGTCCCGGGCGGGTTCGGCGCCATGGTGGCGGATAAGCTCGACCAGATCGTCATAGCGCGGATGGGCCAGGTCGGCTTGGGTCTCCGGGTCCTTGAGCAGGGCATTCGCCGAGAGCATGTGGTAGCGCCCGCCGGCCTCGTTCACATCGAAACGGTGTAGCAACAGCGCTTCCAGCTCGCCAATTCGCATGACCCGGTGGGCCGGGATCTGGAGGCCGGCGCGCTCGGCCAGATTCAGGCAGAGGGCTTCAGCCCGGACATGGTTGAAGGGGTCGTCGGCCCGGTTGAACTTGGCCAGCCATGGCTGGCCCCCGTCCTGGATCAGCGCCTTGGGACGGGCGCCCCCGGCCGAGGAGCCTTGCCGCAGTCGCTTGAGCGCGGCCGCCTCGGGAAAGGCCTCGGCTTCCACGGCACGGGCGTCCAGGATCAAGGCTTCAAGGTCGGACAGGGATAGCGGGCTGTTGAGGGCCGGCGGCTGGGCATTGCCGGGCAGTATTTCCATGGCACCGAGGCGGAAGCTGCTGCGCGGTGCCGAGAGTACGGCATGCAGATCGCCCGGATCCCGTAGGGTGTTTGACTGGTTCCAGGCATGGCGTAGCAGCTGACGTTCCCACTGCCCGGGCAGCACCTCATCCAGCACGGCCGGGAGTTCAGGGCCAAGCCATTCCCGGGGCTCGGTTTGCAGGGGGGCGTGTACCGGATTGAGGGGGAAGGCCTCGGGCGCATCCAGCCAGGCGGGCAGATAGCGCAGGCCGGAGCGTCGATGACGGCCCCGGGGGTCGGTTTCAAGCAGGAACTCCGCCACGGGGCGGCAGTGGCCGTCCGGCAGTGCTAGCCATAGGGTGTAGGCCTCAAGGCGGTTGGCGGTACTCATGGGCCGCTCCTGCGGTCAAACAGGGACGGTTCGGGGGGGTGGAAGGCGGCCACCAGGGCTTCGGCCAGACCCAGGAGATGGGCGGCGCGCAGGTAGCTGCCCATGGCCACGGAGGGGTCGCCTTTTTCCATTTTGCGCCAGGTGTAGTGGGAGACGCCGATGCGGCGGGCGAAATCGCTTTGGGTATCGCCGGGAAAGCGGCGTTTGCGGGCGGCGCGCAGGTTGGCACCGAGTTGCCGGGCCAGGGTTTGCAGGGTTTGTTCGGTGGCGGTTTGCATATGCAAATATTATTGCGGTTTTTTGGGTTTTTGCAAGGATTCTTGCTTTTTCTGGGTATAGGGATGTTAGAGAGGGTGATCGCGGATGAATCCGCTCCTACGGCGGTGGCGGCTTTGATCGCGGCGGACGCCGCTCTCACAGGGGGTGGGATTGACTGGGGTTGTCGGGCCAGGAATGGCCCTCCCACAGGCGTGGGGAGGATTGAGGGTTAATTCTGGTTGTTGTTGGTATCCACATCCTTGAGGCTGCCGGCAATGTACTTGTGAAGGATGCTGGCGACGAGCGACTGGTACGGCAGCCCTTCCCGCAAGGCATGACGCTTGAGAAGCATGAGGTCCCGGCTGGAGATGCGGATATTAATCCGCTGATCCTTTCGGGCGGTTGCTTCAGCGATCTCGGCAAGTTCCCCGGCACGGGCTTGGTCGAGTTCTGATTCAAATTCACCGCCTTCATAGGCTTCCAGAAGGGCCTTTTCCTCTTTGTCGAGCTTGGTGTTACTCATGATTGCCTCTTGAGGTAGTCTCGCGTTGCCTTCCTGCTGGGAAATATCGTTTTCAAAAATAGTTCCGATTCATTTTCCACATAAGGAACGAGCCAGGCATATCCATCCAATTCAATGACCATTAGGCGCTGATCGGGGTATTTTTCCCGGTTCGGATGCTTTAGGTCATCCAGCAATCCATTGGACTGCAGTGCATAGACAACATCTTCAAATGCGACCCCGCGCTCCTGGAGTAGCCAGCGATTTTTCTCTGGATTCCAAGTGAGGGTTTTCATAGGGGAAGTCTAGCCCTTATGGATGCCTTTTGTCATCAGGCGAGTGATTTGCTTGATCGCGGCGGACGCTGCTCCCACAGGGTAGATGGCTCTGGATCGCGGATAAATCCGCTCCTACGGGGTGGGGGTTATTTGACGATGCGCAGGGGGGTGGGGTCGCCGGGGTCGGTTTCGGGGATGAAGCGGTTGAAGGCCGGGACCAGGTCCTTGAGCAGGGCAATGGCTCTTGCTTCGTCGCCTTCGGCCAGGGCGATATCCAGGGCTTGAAGGTACTCGGGCAGTTTGGGGCAAAGGTCGTCACCGCAATCGGCCAGCATGAGCTTGCTGTGGGCGGTGCCGTGGAGGTTTTCGCTGTCGTAGAAAAGCTCTTCTTCCAGCTTTTCACCCGGGCGCAGGCCGGTATAGGTGATCTCGATATCCTTGTGGGGCTTGAGCCCGGAGAGGCGGATCATGTTCTCGGCCAGTTCCCGGATCAGCACGGGCTGACCCATTTCCAGCACATACACTTCCCCGCCCCGGCTGAGGGCGGCGGCCTGGGTGATCAGGCCGGTGGCCTCTTCCACGGTCATGAAGAAGCGCTTGACCTCGGGATGGGTCACGGTCACCGGCCCGCCTTCGGCAATCTGGCGCTCGAACAGGGGAATCACCGAGCCGGCGGAGCCCAGGACATTGCCGAAACGGGTAATGAGGTAGTCGGTGGCCGAGTGGCGCTCGTGCAGGTCCCGGCAGATCAGCTCGGCCACCCGCTTGGAGGCGCCCATGACATTGGTGGGGTTGACGGTCTTGTCGGTGGAGACCAGCACGAATTTCCCGGCCTCGAACTGGGCGGCGGTCTCGGCCACCACGCGGGTGCCCTGGACATTGTTACAGAGCGCGGCCAGGACATTGGATTCCAGCAGGGGCACATGCTTGTAGGCGGCGGCATGCAGGACGATATCCGGGCGGTGCTTGCCGAACAGGCCCTGCATGTGGGACCGGTCACAGACGTTGCCCAGGATAAACTCGATTCGGGTGGCACCGGCTTCCGGCATCAGGATCTGCTCGGCCCGGTAGAGGTTGTATTCACTCAGATCCAGCAGCAGCAGGCGCGCGGGCTGGTGGCCCAGGACCCGCCGGCAGAGCTCCAGGCCGATGGAGCCGCCCCCGCCGGTGACCAGCACGGTCTTGCCCCGGAAGGTGGCGCTGATGGCCGGCTCGTCCAGGGTGACCGGATCCCGGCCCAGGACGTCCTCGGTGGTGACCGGCCGCAGACCGCCCAGAATGCTGTCGTGTTCGGACAGGGCGCTGCTGATCTGGCAGGGCACACCCACTTCATTGGTCTGACTCAGCACCCGGGAGAAGGCCTCCCGGGAGGCCGAGGAGATGGCCAGGATGACATTGTCCACGTGGTAACGGCGGCAGATCTCGGCCAGCTGGCTGATGGGGCCGAGTACACGTACGCCGTAGATTTCGGTGCCCCATTTGATGGGATCGTCATCCACCAGACCGATGGGCAGCACGTCGTGGCGGCTGCGAAGGCCCCGCACCAGGTGCTCGCCATCGGTACCGGCGCCCACCACGATCATGCGCTGGACATTGGGATCGCGCAGGCGGGAGAGATAGAACTCCTTGTACACCCGGTAGGCAGCCCGGGCACCACCGGTGGCCACGATCAGAAACAGGGGGTAGAGAAAGACCACCGAGCGCGGAACACCGGCCAGGCGGTCATAGAGGAATACGACGGTCACCGCCAGCAGGGCGCCCACCACGATGGCCTTGGACAGGCGAAACAGGTCCGGCATGCTGGCGAAGCGCCAGACACCGCGATAACAGCCAAAGTACCAATAGCTGGCGGCGTGGATGGGAACAGCCACGCCAATCAGCACGAGAATGGAGGTGTGGAACTCGGCGGGGATGGTATCCAGGTTAAAGCGCATCCAGTAGGCCATGATGATGGCCACGGGGATCCACAGGAGGTCATGCAGCACCACCAATGGGCGGCGCCATTGCAAAGTCCTTTGCATGTCGTTCATTGAACCTGCCTCTTCCGTCGAGGGTAGAAAATAGGGCCTCCTGCCCGCTCCGCCACCCCCCATGCTTTGGCAGAGTCCGGGATAATACTCCCATTCTACGATATTTTCTGGAGACTTGCCGGAGACTTAGTGCCGCTGAGCCTGCTGAAAGTGCCCGTCAATCCAGAAACCTGTTGCCACCAGAATGACCAGAGCCACCGCGCTCACGCCCAGCCCGGGCAGGACGGAGGGCAGGACAGAGGCCAAGCCGGCGCCGAGCAGAGCCAGGCCGCCACACAAGACCATCAGGGCATAGAAGACCAGGGCCGTGCCCCGGTGGCCGACGCCGGAGCGGACCAGGCGCTGATAGAAATGGCTGCGGTGGGGCCGCCAGAAGGCTTCCCGATTGAGGATGCGGCGCAGCAGGGTGACGCTGGCATCCAGCCAGAAGGGGGCGAAAGGCAGCAGGGCCAGCCAGGGGGCCAGGCCGGTTTCCAGAAACAGCATCAGGGCGAAGGCCCCGGCCAGAAAGCCCAGGGGGATGGCGCCGGCATCGCCCAGAAACAGCCGCGCCGGGGGGAAGTTCCAGCAGAGGAAACCGGCGCAGACACCGGAGATGGCGAGACTGGCCAGGGCGATCTGGGGGGCATCCTGGATCAGGGCCAGGGCGGCGATGGCGGCGAAGCCGATCAGGCCCTGGCCGCCGGCCAGGCCGTCGGCGCCGTCCATGAAGTTGTAGAGGTTGGTCATCCAGGCCAGGCCCAGGGTGAACAAGACACCCCAGAAAAGCATCCAGCCGGGGGCATCACCGAGCAGCCGGGTGGCCTCGGGGGTATCGCGCAGACTGAAGACCATGGCCGCGCAGAGCAATAGATAGAGGGACAGGCGCGGGCCCACGGGCAGGGGGCGACGATCATCCCAGGTGGCAATAACCATGAGCCCGGCCGCCAGGCCCAGGGCCAGGGCCAGGACGGGGCTGCCCACGAAACTGGACGGGATCAGCAGCAGGGTCAGGGCGAGGGCCAGGGCCATGGGCAGGCCCCCGGCGCGGACCATGGGCTCGGCATGCAGGGAGCGCTCGCTGGGGTAATCGAGAAAGCCGAAATAACGGGCCAGGGGCCGCCAGGCGGTGCAGGCCAGGGCTGAGAAAACAGCCGCCAACAACCAGCTCAGGGGCCAGATGGCGCTGCCTTGTATGGGTAACTCCCATGGCATTGGCTATTTCTCCTGCATGGCCTGGACCAGGCACTGATAGGTCTCGGGTGACGCCGGCAGGGCCCGGGGAGATTGAGCCAGGGCTTCGCGGCTGACCTGATTATCCACGATCAACGAGCCGGTGAGGGAATCCATCATGGCCTGACGTGCTGTGATGCGGGCGCCCAGGCGCAGCAGTGACACCGGGCAGGGCCAAAGACGGGCCGGCTTGCCCAGGCCCTCGCCCAGGGCACGGGCCATGTCCGGGGTTGAGATGGGGTGATCATCTGACACGGCCAGGGCCGGGGGCAATTGGCGAAAAGCCTCGGGGCTCAGGGCCAGGGCGGCGAGGAGGATGTGTGCCAGGTGCTCCACGCCGATCAGGCTGCGTTGGTTACGGACCCAAGCCAGGGGCAGCGGCCAGCCCCGTTCCACCGCGGCTTTGAGGCGGGCCAGGTTGCCCGGGGCGCCGGGGCCGTAAACCATGGGTGGGCGCAGACTGAGGCTGTCCAGCCGGCCCTGTTCCCGGCGCTCGGCCAGATCGGCCTCGGCCCGGGCCTTGGCTGTGCCGTAAGGGGTGGTGGGGCGGATGGGGGTGTGTTCGGTGATGGGTTCGTCGCTGGCGTTTAAGCCGTGGACGGACAAGGAGCTCATGTGGATCAGGCGCTGCACGCGGCCTTCGCAGGCCTCGGCCAGGCGGCGGGTGGCCTGGTGATTGATGGCCTCGTGGGCCTCGGCTTCGCCGGGGCCGTCCGGATGATGGGCGCGGCCGGCCAGGTGAATCACCGTGTCGATGCCGTCCAGTGCCCTGCCCCATTCGGTGTCCGGACCGATCTCGCCCACCACCACGGATTGCTCGGCCGTCTCCGCCCCGGGTTGACGCACGGCCAGGCGCAGGGAATAGCCGGCCTGTTGCAGGGGCGGAATCAGGTGACGGCCGACAAAGCCGGTGGCGCCGGTGATCAGGATGGTCTCGGGCATTCCTTGGCTCGTTGGGTTGGTGGTGATGGGGGGATTCTAATGGGTATCGCGAATAAATTCGCTCCTACGGGGTGGGGGGTCTAGCCGTAGGAGCGAATTTATTCGCGATAGGGGGATTTGGAACACGGAGGGGTGGTGTTGTTGTGGGAAGCTAGATGGAAATCGCGGCGGACGCCGCTCCCACAGGCGATGCCTGTCCCTATTTACCCCTCCGTGATCTCTGTGGATCCTCCGTGTCCTCCGTGTTCTTAAAACCAAACCCGCTACAACCGCGCACGCCAATCGCGGATGAATCCGCTCCTACGGGTGGGAGGCCGAGCTACAATTTCCAGTGTTCGCCTCGCATGGGGCGGATGGGCCCTGGCCTGTGCAGCCGGGCGGCTTCGGTGGCGAAGCGGATATAGCGCATGCGTGCTTCCGGCGTGGGCGCTACCAGCTCAACATCCTGAGCCGAGGCCGGTTGCTGCGGCGGCCATTCCGCGGCCGCTTTCAGAGCCTGCTTTTCTTCCTCACTCAGCCGCGCCATACCAAGACTCCAAGGTCGTCAATTCATCCTGCTTTTCAAATAGAGTTTAGCGTGTTTGTTTAAGCTGTGGGAGCGGCGTGCCCTCCGTGATAAAAAACCAAACCCGCTACAGCCGCGCACGCCAATCGCGGATGAATCCGCTCCTACGGGGTGAGGGGTCTAGCCGTAGGAGCGGATTTATCCGCGATTCAGGGGTGGACTAGCCGAGGTATTTGAAGGCGGCGCGGGTGGCGTAGTTGGCTAAATGCCAGAGGCTGGCGGAGGCGGAGAGGCCTTCGTGGTCCCGGTAGAGGCGCCAGGTGTTGTAGAGGGCGGAGAACTTGTTATCCGACAGCGAACCGGGGCGCTTGCAGATGGTGGCTACGGGGCTATCCACCACGCCATGGGCCCAATCGGTGCGGCGCAGCAGTTTGAGCCAGAGGCCGAGATCCTGGCGCTTGCGGATCTCGGGCATGTAGACCCGGCCGCCGAAGGCCTCCCGATCATACAAGGCGGTGGAGGTGGCAATGATGGTGGCGTTGAGCAGGCCCCGGTAATGGATGCGGGCCTGGGGGGTGATGGTTTTTTCCCGGGATGGCGCGCTGTTTTCCTTGCGCAGGGTATAGGCGCCGTAGACGAAGGCCGCGCCCTGCGCTTCACAGAGGGCCAGCTGGCGTTCCAGCTTGTCCGGGGCCCAGAGGTCATCGCTGTCCAGGAAGGCGATGTAGCGACCCCGGGCCTTTTCGATGGCGGTGTTGCGGGCCACGGCGGCGCCCTGGTTTTGGGATAGATAAATGGGCCGGATGCGGGCATCGTCCTCGGCGCGGGCCGCCATGCGTTTGCGGCTGTCATCGCTGGAGGCATCATCCACCAAGATCAGTTCCCAGTCCTCCCGGGTCTGGGCCTGGACGGAATCAATACAGGCGTCCAGGAAGGCGGCGCTGTTGTGAACCGGGGTGATGATGGAGGTGGTGGGCGTGGTCATTGGACTCCGGCTGATATTGAAAACGTTTCAGCGAAGGGAGGATTTTATGGGATAGCGCCGGGAATGTCTCTCTTGCGGTGGGCGGTGATGGGGGCTATATAAAACCGGGCCCACCGGTGATGTCGCTCACCGATGGGCCCGGGGTTACAAGGGAAGTTTACAGGAGCCGGTCAGGCCCTTCGACGCAGTACAAACAGTCCGGCCAGTAGCAGCAGCCACGGCAGGGTCGGGTCCACGGGGCTGCGCCCCTCACCCAGGCTGCAACCACTGCTACTGGAGGACGACGGTGGCTCCGGCGTGGCCGGGCAATCCTCCGTGGAGACGCTGCTGGTCTCGGATTCCGCGCTGACGGATTGATCGTTCTCCGCACGGGCGCGGAAATGGAAGGTGCTGCCACACTCCAGCCCATCCAGCTCGGCACTCAGCTCACCGCTCTCGGTATGGGCATCCAGGGTGCCGGCTTCCAGGGTTTCATCCAGTGACTCACTGCTGTCACCCCATTCGAAGACCACGTTGGTCTCACGTTCCCGGGGCGCCACTTCGGCCACCAGGGTCAGGCTATCCTCGTCCCTATCGCGGGCTTCAACCTGGACGATTTCGGGTGTGGTGGGGACCATTTCGATCTCCTCGTCAGCGATGATCTGGCCTTCTTCCTGGAACTCAAAGCCGTCACCGCCGCCATCCGCAGTCTGCGACTCATAGCCGAAGCCTTCCACCCGGATCTCGGGGTAATGGGCTTCGTGGCTGACATCCAGGGTGAAGGGATCCACCCCGTCGCCGGATCCGGTCACATGATGGGGGCCCAGTTCTTCTTCATCCGCGTCCGTCGGGCTCACCAGCAGATAGAGGCTGACCGTTTCCTCAGCCAGCAGGCCCAGCAGATCACCCTGAATTTCCGCCGTTGACTGATACAGGGTCACGGTGCACTGGGGTGAGCTGCCCTCGCAGTCGATCGCATCCAGCTGGCGACTGACATAGCCGGACAGACTGGCAGACAGCTGGCGGGACTCATCCTCTTCCAGCGACGGCGCGGTGAAGGCAAAGACCCCGTCGGCATCACTCTCGGCCGAGTAATAGCGTTCAGCGGGGCCCACCGGCTCGGCGGTGGAAACCATGGCGCCTTCCAGGGGCGTCTGGCTTTCATCCTGAATCCAGCCGGCATAGGGCTGACCTTCATCGGCCTCCATGTCATGGGCCACGGCATCATAGCTGCCGTCTTCCGGTGTGACCTCGACGGCGAAGGCCTCCACGCCGTCAGCCTCTTCCACCGTCACCTGGGTGAGGGCCGGGTTGGCGGCTTCGGCATCGTCACTGGCATCGGCCTGCTCCGGATCCACCGAGGCAATGGACGAGGCCGCCCCATCGGCGGTGACCTGGAAGCTGAAGCCATAATCCGGGGTGGCCCCAAGAACGCGCATGGCTTCGGATTCATCCACCACCAGATAGCGGCGGTCGGATTCGGTTTCCAGGTCCACGATCACATCAAAGCTGTCAGTGGCGCCGGTAGCATTGTCAGTGACCGTGATCCGGTAGCTGCCGGCAAAGGCGCCCTCCTCGGGCACGGTGAAGCTGCCTTGCTCACCGTCTACATCCAGCTCGCCTTCCACGCCGGACACGGCGTTGGGGTCGGCCTCCACCTGGGTCTGACCACTGCCGCCAGCCACCTGAAACTCGACGGTCTCACCGGCGGCGAGGGAGGGATCGCCCATCTCTTCGCCGTCCTCGCTTTCAAAGACCACGGCCGGATGGAAGTGGTAATCTGCTTCCACCACGGGCGAGGCTTCCAGTTCCTCGTCATCGGGCAGGGCGATGGCCTTCAAAGTCAGATCCTCGTCCACCATCACGGTCTCACCGCTCTCAATCTCGTTGCCGTTGTCCGGCCCCGGGGTGCTACCGTCCAGGGTGTAGCGAATCACGGCCGGCGGCTCGGGGCCGGTGATTTGCACGGCCAACGCGCCCTCTTCTTCCACGAAGTCACCGCCATCCGGTGCCAGACTCGGCGACGGCAATTGGGTGGTAAAACCGATCTGTGAATCGTCAATCAGCAAACCGTATTGCAGCCCGAGACCGAAGCTGCTCCAGAGGCGGACCTGCCAGATACCGTTGGCACTTTCCCCCTGGAAGTCATCGATGCTCTGGGCGTCGCTGACCACGGCATCGCCCTCATTGGGCCAGCCCAGCACATAATCCAGCTCTTCACTGGGCAGGGCGCCGGCGCTGTTTTCACGGCCACCGACCCGAATCACCGTACCGTCGGGGGACTCGATCTCCATGCGGAATTCATCGGCCTGGCCATTGCCCTGGGCGGCGTCATAGACCAGGTCCCACTGGAAACTTCCCACCAGCTGATCGGGGCCGACAAAACGCAGGGTCTTGTACTCACTGTTGGTCTGTCCGGCACCGGGTACGGCAATGCCGTCCAGATCCAGCTGGGTCATGCTCTGGGGACAGGCCTGTTCTTCGCCCAGGTCATAGGCGAACATCTCATCCTGCCCGGGATGGCTGAGCCAGAGCCGGTTATCACAGGCCAGGTGAATATCGGCCTGATTGAAATCACCAAAGACAGGGTTGCCGTCACTGTCGCGCAGGGCATAAACCATCAGTGGTTCCAGCTCATCACGACTATCCAGCACGGCCACATCGAAGGGTTCATCGCCCTCGTTGGAGACGTACAACTGCCCGGACAATGGCGCCAGGGCCAGACCGGCCACACTGTAAGACGTGTCGTGGCTGGCCAGCACCTCGCCATCGTGATTGATCTGATGGATATTGCCGTCGGCACCACCGGCCCAGAAGACCCGTTCATAAGGATCATGGGTGACGGCGCGAACCGGCTCCGGCCAGTCAGGACAGATGACTTCGCCGGTGGCACCTTCATCGGGGCGCCACTCGTGCAGACAATTCCCCGGTTCCGTCTCCAGTTGCCAGTAGCTCTCGCTGTTGACCGAATAGGTGATGGCGGCCGGCCAGGCATCGTCGCTCAACCAGTCCACCGTAACGACATCACCGGTGGCCGAGAGGGTCTCGATATCAAAGCCATGCAGTTCATTGCCCTCGCCCTGCTGTTCGGCGGTTCCCAGCCATAGCTCGCCGAGATGCTGATCCCGCCCGGCGGCGATGCCACGGGCACCCGACAGGCCGGTATCGGCCTCACGCTCGGCATCCACCGCCACGGGACCGGCCAGGTCATTGATGGCCATGGGCAGGCGGGCATCGGGATGGTTGCCACTGGTCTCGCTCAATGTGAGCTCGGCAAAGGCCCAGCTGTCATCGGGCACAAAGCCCAGGGCGGTCACTTCAATCTCCTGGGATTCACCGACCTGAAGAGTGAAGCTCTGGGGGGAGACAGTGATTTCGAAATCGCTGTTGTCATTATCCACCAGGACTTCCCAGCTGCCCTCCGCCGTGGCGGTCACGGTGCGGGTCCATTCACACTGCAGGGTGCAGGCAAGCGCACTCAGATAGGGCACATTCAATTCATGCAACTCCAACTCCGCCAGTTCCGGATCGGCGGCCTCGAAGTTGTCGATGGTCTCGTCCATGACCAGCCCGGCCTGGACCGCCGCGGCCAGATCCAGGCGACCACTGCCCCGGTCGAAGATATCGGCCGGGGTCTGGCCATCCTGCTTGCGCATGGGGTCGGGCTTGGCAGTCATCATCAGGGCGGACTGAATCTCCGGGGGCGTCCAGTCCGGATAGAGCGAGCGCATCAGGGCAAGACCACCGGCGGCATGGGGAGAAGCCATGGACGTGCCGCTGATGATATTGAAGTCGTCCTGCTCTTCGTACCAGGGGGCCAGGATATTGGTCCCCGGTGCGGCCACATCGGGACCGGGAATCTGGTTATAGGGTGCCTGCCCGGGACCGATGGAACTGCTGGGGCTCATCACATCGGCGGCTTCATCCACGAACACGGCTGACACGGCCTGGCTGAAGAACACCGTCGCATCGTCTTCACTGGCCAGCCAATCACGGATGGCATCGCCATCGTCGCGGTCGATCATGGCCGCTGGAATGGCATCGCTCAGCCCGCCCATGGCGATGGGGGCGCCTGGAATATCATTCACCACGATCATGGCAATGGCGCCGGCTGCTTCCAGATTGGCGGCCTTGACATCGAACTGGCATTCACCCCGAACGGCCACGCCCACGGCACCCGACAGGCTGTCATCGGGAAGTGACTCGCATGCCAGCTCATCACCCAGTTCCCCAACGTCAACAATGGACGCATCGATATCACTGTCGGGGTGGGGGTTATCACCGGGCAGGCCATTGATCTCCACCAGCTCATCGGGAATATCACTGCCCGGACCGGTAATGCTGATCTCATGGGCCATCATGCCGTCGTGGGAGCTGTTGGCCACGGTCAGATTCCAGGGCGCAAAATTGGAGATGGTGCCGGGCTCACCGGCATTACCACCTGCGGCTGCCACCAGTACACCGGCTTCGCTCAGGGAAAGAAAGGCCTGGGCGGATTCCTCGGCATAGGGGTCACCGCCACCAAGAATCGGGCCGATGGAGAAGTTGACTACATCCACCACGCCGTCGGCCAGGATGTCTTCGGCCACATCCAGCACGCCGGTGCAGCCACCGTCACAAATCTTGAAACTGACAATGTTGGCGCGGGGGGCCACACCGGAAACAGCTTCACCGTCAGGGGTGGTCATTTCATTGCCCGCAGCGGTACCGGCCACGTGACTGCCATGACCGTCATTATCAGCGGCCCCGGAACCGGTGTAGTCATAGGCACCGATCAGTTTGTCATTGCAGGAGAGATCTTCTTCATAGTCCGGATGGTCCGGGTCACATGCCCCCAGATAATTCCCCTCTCCCAGGGGATTGTCATGTTCATAGCCATCCGCCGGGGCGGTGCCGGCAAATGAATCGTGGCCAAGGTTAACGCCAGAGTCGATGATGCCGACAACAATCCCTTCACCCCGGGTCTCGGTAACGGCGCCTTCAACCCCTTCCCAGACATCCGTGCCACCCACATGGTCCGGGCCTGCGAACGTCAGGGGGATCAGTTCCTGTTCCTCGAATACCCGGCGCACGCCGGAGAGCCGTTCCACCTGCTCTGCCTGCAGGGCACTCATGGTGATGGCAAAGCCATTGGCGGCCAGTTGCCACTGGCGCTCGGCCTCGGCCGGCAGACCGGTCAGCTCACTGATTCTGCCCAGCACGTCTTGCTGGCGCTGTGCCAGGTGACTGCGATACACCTCCACTTCCGGAGCGTTCGCATCGAATTGCCGATCATCGCGGCTTTTGGCACTGGTGGCCATGTATCCCGCAATGCCCCCGCGATACCGTGCTGCGGGCGGCTCGCTGAGCATGACAATCCAGGTGCTGACTTCATCCGGATCGGCTGAGAGGCTGTCTTCGCTGAAGGCATGAATTGGCTGTGTGCCGCCCAGCAAGACCAGACCCAGCATGGGCAGGAGCAACAGTGAGGTAAGCTTTCGCAGTACTTGAGACATGATGGACTTCCAACTGAATAGGGACCGAGGGCGGGATACGTTCCGGCAGAGCCTTGACGCCCCCGGCTGAATCACAAGGGGGATGGAGCGGTCTTCACCGCCCCATCCCCTGCTTTGATGATCAAGCAACGCTTGTTCAATGGGGGTTTATTCGATCGCCCAGATCTTGCCTTCTATATCCGGGTCAATGTCCCAGAAATTGGCAAAGTAGATGGTGCCGTCAGAACCAATGGCGGGCGAAGAGTCCACCGCCAGGATGCTCGTGTTGTAGGTCCACAGCTGGCGATCCCCTTCCGGTTCCACGGCCGGATCGATGGCGTGCAGATTGCCGTCATTGCCACCGATATAGACGGTTCCGTCAGCACCGATGGTGGCGGCACTTTCCATTCCGTTTTGCGCCTCATACCGCCACAGCAGGCGGTCAGCGGCACTGTCGGCATTCAAGTCCAGCGCATTCAATGCCCCGTCACCACCCCGGGAAGCGATGTACAACACACCGTCCTCGCTGATGATGGCGGAGGCGTTGATGGCTCCCTGGGCATCAAAGCGCCAGAGCTCACGCTCATCATTGCTGAGCTGGTCCCGGCTGGGATCAATGGCATACAGGAAACCATCGTAGGCCCCGACATAGAGGGTGCCATCCGGCGCAATGGCGGCACGCCCACGGATACGCCCTTCGGTTTCAAAGCGCCAGAGCTCACGATCCGCGTCACTCAGATCCGCATGGCTCGGGTCCAGGGCATACAGGTTCTGATCCCGTGAGCCCACGTAGATGGTGCCGTCGGCCCCGATGGTGGGGTTCTCCGGCACATCGCCGGCTTCGAAACTCCACAGCAGGCGGTCTTCATCATCCAGATCTTCGGCACTGGTATCCAGGGCATACAGGTGGTTGTCGATGGAACCAAAGTAGACAACACCTTCCGCGCTCAGAACGGCAGAAGAAATGATATCGCCACCATCGCCCAGCTCGTAGCTCCAGACAACGCGATCGGCATCATCGGCTTCAGGGTCCAGGGCATACATGGTTCCGCCCATGGTGCCCACATACAGAATGCCGTCCTCATCAATCACCGGCGTGCCGCGCACGTTGCCGTCGGTTTCAAAGCTCCACAGCAGGGGGTCTTCCGGATCACTGGGGTCCGGGTGCAGGGCATAGACATGATCATCATCACCGCCGATAAAGACCGTGCCGTCCTCGCCAATGGAGGGAGAAGCCTGCACCATACCGCCGGTTTCAAACTCATAGCGCAGCTCGCCTTCGGCCACATCACTGGGTTCACCATGACGGGCAAGGCCCTGAATGTTGCCACCGAAGACTTGCCAGGCACCGATGCTTTCCGCTGAAAAACCGATATGGCTCTCGGCGGAGTTGCCCACGGCATCTTCCACATAAGCAACGGCCTGATAGTCACCGCCCAGGCCCGGGTTGGACCAGACAAACTGCTCACCCACTTCACCAAAGTCGGAATCACTGACGTTCCAACGGATCGGATCCAGACGCATGCCATCCTTGTTGAAGGCCATGGCGGACATGACCGCTTCGTCTGTCACCGGCAGATCGGAATCGATGCTCATTTCGGAGATGGCCGGTCCACCCGTTGCCACCAACATGGTGCCGCTTGCCTGACGCTCGCCGTCATCCACCACGACTTCAACGGTGCCCGAGTTGGCTTGTTCGTCCGGTGCTGTCATAACCAGCACATCGGAATCCGATTCGCCGGACCAGCCCTCGGGAACCTCCCAGCTATAACTGAGATCATTGCCTTCCGGGCTATTGGCGGAGACAAGAATCTGAACCTGACTACCCGGGCTGGCAGGCAAACCTACGGAAGACATGGAGGAAACCACCGGGCCCACCGGACCTTCCGGTCCCTGAGACCCTTCAGGACCTTCCGGTCCTTGTGCCCCATCACTGCCGTCATCCCCTTCCAGGAAACAACCCGTTAGAAAGGCCGGCGATACAAGCAACATGGAAAGCAAAACCAGACCGCGTTTATGAGAATGCATAGGCATGAATATCACTCCTCAGGTGATTACTTCAGGGGAGATGGTCTTGTTGGGAGGGAGACCATCGGCTTACGAATTTGCTGGCCTGAACCTAGCACGCAGTTAGGGAGCTTTGAACGCAAGAGACAAAATTAGAACCATTCCAGGCATGCAAGGCATTGAACTGCCTGACATTAGATGGGCTATGGGGAGAAGGAACCAAGGTTCTAGGAAACCCGAATATTCACGGGATTAATGAATATAGACGGTTATTGAGAATCAACTACGGATGCGTATGCGGTGCAACTGCCAATGGGACGCATTAAGAGGGGGGTGTTCCTGCCCCGTAGCGGGGCGGGAGATCGCGAATGAATTCGCTCCTACGGGGGCGCTATGCAGTGGGGGCTTTTTGCAGTGGGAGCGGCGGACGCCGCTCCCACTGCCTGTGTGTGTATCGGGACAGGAATGTCCCTCCCACAGCAGGGTAGCCACGGGGGTCTTTAGAACGGGATGTCGTCGTCGAAGTCGGTGTCGCCCATGCCGCCGCTCTGGTTGGCGGGTTGCTGGCCCTGGTTCTGGTTTTGATTCTGGGCCGGGGGGCGCTGGGTGAATTCGCCGCCGCCACCACCGCGAGAATCCAGCATCTGCATTTCATTGGCGACGACTTCGGTGGTGTAGCGATCCTGGCCGTCCTGGCCCTGCCATTTGCGGGTCTGGATGCGGCCTTCGATGTAAACCTTGGAGCCCTTGCGCAGGTATTCGGCGGCGACCTCGGCCAGGCGGTTGAACATCACCACCCGGTGCCATTCGGTGCGCTCCTGCATTTCCCCGGTTTGCTTGTCCTTCCATTGGTCGGAGGTGGCCACGCTCAGGCGGGTGACCGCCGAGCCGGAGGGGGCATATTTGGTGTCGGGATCGGCGCCCAGGTTGCCGATGAGGATTGCTTTGTTGATGCCTCTGGCCATGGTGTTTCCTCGTGTCTGGCTGGAATGTTGCTAATGCGGAGATTCTACGGGATTCCTCGGGGGGAATCATTAGGGGGATGTCGATGGGGGGTGTCGGGGGAGGATTACAGGGGGCGCTGTGCCGTGATTTCGGCTTATGGGGCTGTAGCGGGTTTGGTGTTGAGAACACGGAGGAAGGCAAATGGGGTGTATTTGTTGGCTGTAGGATCGGATTCATCCGCGATCAGGGTCGGAATCTGCCCCGAATCGCGGATGAATCCGATCCTACGGGGTGGGGGGGGGTCTAGCCGTAGGAGCGGATTTATCCGCGATTTCCAGGTAGCTGGCTATTGATCGCGGCGGACGCCGCTCCCACAGGCTAGGTTATTAGCCCAAATTAGTTTTTGCGGCCGATGCCCTGGTATTCGAAGCCGAGTTTTTTCATCAGGGCCGGGTCGTACTGGTTTCGGCCATCGAAGATGATCTTTTGCTTAAGGCGCTCGGCCAGGGTGTCGAAATCGGGCTGGCGGTAGGGCTTCCACTCGGTGACCAGGATCAGGGCATCGGCACCGTCCAGGACATCGTATTGGTGCTCGGCCAGTTTCAGCCGGCCGGATTCGAACCACTCGGCCGGCAGCTCGGTCCGGGCCATGTCCATGGCTTCCGGGTCGTGGGCGGTGACGGTGCCGCCGGACTGGATGATGTGGGCCAGCACCTCCTTGGAGGGGGCTTCACGCATGTCGTCGGTGCCGGGCTTGAAGGCCAGGCCCCAGAGAGCGAAGTGATGGCCGGTAAGATCGTTGCCGAAGCGGGCGCTGATCTTTTCACTGAGGCGCTGCTTCTGGGCGGCGTTGCGGCGTTCCACGGCATCCAGGATGGCGGGGTCGAAATCCTGCTCCCGGGCAGTCTGGATCAGGGCCTTGACGTCCTTGGGGAAGCAGGAGCCGCCGTAGCCGCAGCCGGGATAGATGAAGGAATAGCCGATGCGCGGATCGGAGCCGATGCCGTGGCGGACCTGCTCGATGTCCACGTCCAGCTTCTCGGCCAGGCTGGCCATTTCATTCATGAAGGAGATCTTGGTGGCCAGCATGGCGTTGGCGGCGTACTTGGTCATTTCCGCATCACGCCGACCCATATAGAGGACACGGTCGTTCTTGGCGGTGAAGGGGGCGTAGAGTTGACCCATCACGTCCCGGGCCCATTCGCTGTCGGTCCCGATGATCACCCGGTCGGGCTTCATGAAGTCGGCCACCGCCGCGCCTTCCTTGAGGAATTCCGGGTTGGAGATGACTTCGAATTCGATGTTCTCGCCACGCTTTTTCAGGGCATCAAGCACGGTGGCTTCGACCTTCTCGCCGGTACCCACGGGCACGGTGGATTTGTCCACGATGATGGCCGGGCGCTGGATGGTTTCGCCCAGTTGACGGGCCACGGCCATCACGGCGGAGAGATCGGCGGAGCCGTCGGCGGCGGGGTTGGTGCCCACGGCGATGAAGAAGATATCAGCCGTTTCGGCGGCCTCGGCCAGGGAGGTAGTAAAGCGCAGGCGACCTTCTTCGATGTTGCGGGGCAGCATTTCCGGCAGGCTGGCTTCGTAGATGGGGCATTCGCCCTGGCGCATCCGTTCGACCTTCTCGGCATCCAGGTCCACGCAGATCACCTGATTGCCCATTTCGGCAAAGCAGGCTCCGGTAACCAGGCCCACATAGCCCGTGCCGACGACAGCGATCTTCATTCCTGGCCTCTCCCTGATGGCGGTGTTTGGAAAGGGGGGGATTGTACAAGATTGTGGGGCTATTGGCCGTAGGAGCGGATTTATCCGCGATTGGGCGCCGGGGTGTTCAGTCCCGGGGGCGGCAGGTGGTGGCCATGAAGGCGAGCCAGAGGGCGACCAGGGCGGCGGCGCTGCCGAGGGTAACGGGCAGGCTGGTAAAGCCCAGCAGCAGGCCGCCGCCGGCGCCGCCCACGAAGGCGCCCAGGAACTGGGCGCTGGAATACAGGCCCAGGGCCGTGCCGCGCTGGGCTTCGGGCACCACCTGGCTAACCCGGGCGGGCAGATGGGCTTCCATGAAGGTAAAACCGATGAAAAAGACCCAGAGACCGGCCACCACGCCCCAGGCGGTCTGGATGGTAAAGGCCATCAAGGCCAGGCCCACGGCCACCTGGGCCAGGGCCAGCAGCACCATGCCGTGGGCCCGGGTGCCGCGCTCGGCCTTGAGCACCATGGGTACCATACCGGCCACGGCGGCAAGCAGAACCGGGAGATAGATCTGCCAGTGCTGGGAAACGCCCAGCCCGGTGCTGTCACGCAGCAGGCCGGGCAGGATCACGAAGGCTGCGGTGAGCACCAGATGGAGGACAAAAATACCGATGGTCAGACCGGCAAAGCCCGGCTCACGGAACAGGGCCAGACCGAGCCCCGTCCCTTCCGCTTTCGGCTTGACCGGCAGATTGGGCACGGTGAGCAGCAGCCAGGCGATGGCGGCCACGGAGAGCACGGCGGTGAGCAGGAAGATTCCCGGTACGCCGATCACTCCTTCCAGCAGTGGGCCGAGCACCATGGACAGGCCGAAGGCCCCGCCGATGCTGGCCCCGATGATGGCCATGGAGCGGGTGCGCAGATGGGGCGGGGTGACATCGGCCACCAGGGCGGTGATGGCGGCGGCGATGGCCCCGGCCCCCTGCAGGGCGCGGCCGGCGATCACCCCCCAGATGGTGTCGGCGCTGGCGGCCAGCAAGCTGCCCAGGGCAAAGATGATCAGGCCGACCACAATCACCCGGCGGCGGCCAATGCGATCAGAGAGCGCCCCCATGGGGATCTGGAAGAAGGCCTGGGTGACGCCATAGACCCCCAGAGCCAGGCCGATCAGGGCCGGGGTGGCATCGGGCAGGTCTTCGGCCCAGATGGCGAGCACCGGAAAGACCATGAAGATGCCCAGCATGCGCAGGGCAAAAACACCGGACAGGGCACCGACGGCACGCCAGTTGGCTTGCTCGGGGGTGGGTTGTTGATTGCTGGTATTCACGGGGGCGGAAGTTTATCAGAATCGGTGGGGATTTGATTCGCGGCGGACGCCGCTCCTACAGGGGTGGATTGCTGTAGGAGCGGATTTATCCGCGATTGGTGGTTCGGGGTTGTAGGGGGTTTGGTTTTTTGGACACGGAGGGCACGGAGATCACGGAGGGGTGGTTCGGGGGTTACCAGAATTTCAGGCGGTTGCGGGTCCAGTCGGGGGGTTGTTTGCCTCGCCGGGTAAGGTAGAGGGTCAGGCTCATGAGCAGGCCAACGGTAACGGTGACCAGGTTCATGGAGAGGCTGGCCTCGGTCACCAGGGCAAGGGAGAACGCCACCCAGACTGCGGCGAAGGGAATCCCGGGGTGAAAGGCGTTCTTGGTCTGGCCGGGACCGGGACGCATGGCAATGTAGATCAGACCGAGCAGCCACAGTACCAGCGTGGCAAGCCCCAATAACCCACGGGTCGCCAGGGTATCCAGGTATTCGCTATGGGCATGGGAATAGGTTCGGATGGCCTCGGCCGACAAGCCCTGTTCGATCAATGGTTCGGTCAGATGATGGAAACGCCCGGTGCCGTGACCGACCAGAGGATTCTCCCGAAAACCCTGCCAGGCAACACTCCACATTTCCAGACGCTGGGGCATGGAGCCCACCACGTGGGGATAGCGGTAATCTCCCATGCGGGAGGCCAGTGGCACCCATTCCACCCAGCCCCCATCCCGGACCCACCAATCGATACGGGTGCCGGGGCGCAAGGCGGTTTCCAGCTCATAGAGACGGAATTCTCCGTCCACGCGCTGCCACTCCCCGTCGCCCAGGCGAACCCGGGCGCCCTCGCCACGGGCTTCAAGGCGCAGAGGCCGGGGTGCCAATTCCACCTGCACGGAACGATCAAAGGCAGCCCGGGCATTGGCGGTTTCAGCGCTCATGCGAAAGCGGTGACCATACTCGCAATGCTCTGTAGCAGGCCCATCCACTACCACCACGCTAACGGGGCCGGAAAGGGACACCCCATAGCTCCCCAGCCAGGCTCTCAGCAACCGGTCATCATCCTGGCAGCCCATGCGGACTTCACTGCGCGGCGGCATGGCGGCTTCGGTTTCGTAATAGCGCTTTACTTCCTCTACCCCCGCGGAAAATCGCGCGGTCACGCCTTCATGGGCCAGGACCAGGGCCACGACGACCAGCAGGGCCGGCGAGCCCAGAAACAGCACAGCGCCCCGGCGATCACCGAACCAGGCAAACAACACCGCCAGCATGGCAATGCCGCCGGCCAGCCCCAGGATGGCGGCCCGCACGCCGGTAGTCACCACCCCCACCAGGGCCAGCATGGCCCCCACCGCCAGCAACAAGGCAAACAAACGTTGCCCCCGATGCTGCCAGGCCGCGCCCACCAAGGCGGTGAAGATCAGGGCGCTGATGAGGCCGTAGCTCATTACATGGGCATCTCCCTCCACCCGATGGGAGAGCCCTTCACCGGAGAGCCAAACCTCTATCAGGCCACCCAGGCCGATCCCCATGCCGGCGACCGCCAGGGACAGCCAGATCAGGCGGGCCGGCGGGCGGGCCCAAATGAGGGTGATCAGCCAGGGCAGAAAGAACAGTACACGGAAATGGCGGTCCAGGCGGTCCGAGCCGACCTCAGGGAAGCCGCTAATCCCCCAGGACAGTACACCGGCGGCGAGAAAGGCCCAGACCAGCCAAAGCCAGCGATGACCATCGCGGCCGATGAACTGGCGAAAGCCCACACGAAAGCCGAACCAGAGGCCCGGCAAACCGGCCAGCAACAGGGAAAGATTACGGCCGTCGCGCCAGAGCAGTAACAGCAAGGGGGAAACCAGGAGACAGACAATAAAGAAACGCTGAGCATTGCTCAGCGCCGACCACCATTCCCTGGTTTCCTGGATCATTCGACCGTCTCCCGACCTTGGTTCACGAAGCCTGCTTCACCGCATCATCACTTAATCGACCGCGCAGGCTGTTGGGCATGGCTTCGGTGATCACCACATCCACGAATTGGCCAGTCAGGGATTCGGGGCCGTCGAAGTTAACCCAGCGCATGTTTTCGCAACGCCCGGCCATCTGATTGCTGTCTTTCTTGGAGGGGCGTTCCACCAGCACCCGCTGGGTGGTACCCACCATGGACTCGCTGATGGCCCGGGCCTGCTTGTTGACCCGATCCTGGAGCAGGGCCAGGCGACGTTTCTTCTCGTCCAGGCTCACATCATCTTCAAAGCTGGCGGCCGGAGTGCCCGGACGACGGCTGTAGATGAAGGAAAAGCTCTGGTCGAAGCCGATATCGGCAATCAGCTTCATGGTGTCATTAAAGTCTTTCTCGGTTTCGCCGGGGAAACCGATGATGAAATCCGAGGAGATGCTGATATCCGGTCGGGCTTCCCGCAGCTTGCGGATCTTTTGCTTGTATTCCAGCACCATGTGGCCGCGCTTCATGGCCGCCAGTATCCGGTCGGAACCGCTCTGCACCGGCAGGTGCAGATAATTGGCCAGCTCGGGCACGTCCCGGTAGGCCTCGATCAGGTCATCGGTGAATTCCACCGGGTGGGAGGTGGTGAAACGGATTCGTTCAATGCCGTCGATCTGGGCAGCAAAACGGATCAGCAGGCCGAGACTGGCGGTGGCGCCGTCAGCCATGGGGCCCTGGTAGGCGTTGACGTTCTGCCCCAGAAAGGTGATTTCGCGCACGCCCTGCTCGGCCAGCTGGACTGTCTCGGCGATGACATCGTCAAAGGGTCGGGAGATTTCCTCGCCGCGGGTGTAGGGCACCACGCAGAAGGTGCAGTACTTTGAGCAGCCTTCCATGATGGACACGAAGGCGGTGGGGCCTTCGGCACGAGGTTCGGGCAGATTGTCGAACTTCTCGATTTCGGGGAAGGAGACATCCACCACGGGCTGTCGGGTTGCCCGGGCCTCTTCCACCATGGCCGGCAGGCGGTGAACCGTCTGGGGACCGAAGACCATGTCCACGAAACTCGCCCGCTGGGCGATGGCCTCGCCTTCCTGGCTGGCCACGCAGCCGCCCACGCCAATCACCAGATTCTCATTGGCCTGCTTGAGGTCCTTCCAGCGGCCCAGCTGGGAGAAGACCTTTTCCTGGGCCTTTTCCCGCACCGAACAGGTGTTGAGCAGGATGACATCCGCTTCGCGGGGGTCCTGGGTGACGGTCATGCCATGGGCGTCGACGAGCACGTCCACCATCTTGCTGGAGTCGTACTCGTTCATCTGGCATCCGTGGGTCTGGACGAAAAGCTTGCCGGACATGATGACCTACCGCGGTTGGGAAATATGACCCGCTATTTTATCGCACTGGCAGCGGCCCGGGCCAGCGGGCCGCATGGCCGGGACCAGAATGACCACCGAAAGGGGACAGAACGGTGATGGCAGCGGTAGAATACGCCTATCTCAACCCAAACACAGCAACCCTCATGACGCTGAATCACATTTTGGGTGCCATCATCACCCTACTCTCTCCCCTGCCCCTGGTCATGCTGCTGGCCATGGCCGGGCTGGTATTGCTGGTACTGGGGCGGAGACGGCTGGGCGGGGGCCTGGTGCTGAGCGGTGTGTTGTTGCTGGGGCTGTTCAGTAATGAGCCGGTGGCGCGCTTGCTGCTCTCGCCGCTGGAGGACCGTTATCCCCCGCTGGAAAACCTGGCTGAACTGGAAGGGGTTCATTCGGTGGTGGTGCTGGGGTCCTATGCTTCGGATATAGCCAGCCGCCCGGCCACCACCCGGCTGTCGGGGGTGGCCAGCCTGCGACTGATGGAGGGGATTCGCATTCACAAGGCTTTGCCGGACAGTGAACTAGTGCTCACCGGCGGCACGGTGTTTGCGGGCAGCCCCAGCGCCACGGTGATGAGCCGGGCGGCCCTGTCACTGGGGGTTAATCCTCTCCGCCTGCGCACCTTCCCGGGACCGGAGAATACCCGGGAAGAGGCTCGCATTCTGAGTGAATCGCTGGGGGATGCCCCCTTTGTGCTGGTGACATCGGCCTCGCATATGCCCCGGGCCATGGCCCTGTGCGAAAAATTGGGGCTCAATCCCATTCCCGCCCCCACCGTCTGGCGGGCCAGTTCCCGCAGCGATCCGCGCCGCTTCGCTCCCTCCTCCGCCGCCCTGGCCATGACCGAACGGGCCATCCATGAATACCTGGGCCTGGCCTGGTCGAAACTGCAGGGCGATATTGACTGATTCGGAACGCTTCAGTCGCCCACCGGCAAACGAATGCCGACAATCTCCCGGCCAGGCAGTCGCCAATACTCACCCAGATGAAAATCCATTGAGGGATCGACAAAAAGGCGGCGGCCGGAGGCCGGGTAGCAAGTCAACTCGCCCAGGTAGATGCGTCCGGCCACGCAGTACATATCCACGCGCATGAAATCGAAGGGCGCGGCCAGTTGTTGGGCCAGCCGGGCCATGGTCCCAAGTTGCTCCGGTGCAGACAGACGATCAGCCTCAGGTAGATCCCGGGTTTCGTGAACCGGACGCCAATCCATATCAAACTCTTGACGCTGAGACTCGGCGAAACGCCCCAGATGGACCTGGATCAGGCGAATCCGACCGTGGAAAACCAGGAACTTGTAGTCGGGGGCCGGTGTGTTGGCCTCGCCAATGAAGGACTCCACCATGAGGCGGGGCTTTAGTGTCTGATAGGCCCATTCATGGTGAGTGGAATGATAAGGGGGTTCCCGGAACCAGCGACGACATTCCTTCTGGATGCCGGACAGTGTCCATTGTCGGCTGTTTCCCAGCCCTTCGGGCAGCAGAATCACCCGGCCCGATGAATGGGTGGGCTTGATCACGCAGGGCTGCTTGAGACTATCGGCCTGAAGCTGTTCGGCCTTATCCAACACGGCCAGGACCGGGGGCAGATATTGCTCGGCTTGGGCCTGACCCAAGCGCTCAACAATGTAGCCGCGAACCAGCCATTTGTCGGTAACCCGGGGAAATAGCGGATTGCGATCAAACAGTTTTCGCCAGACAATCTTTTCATTATAGGAGCGCGGTCGCAGCAATGACGGTGCATAGCCCAGCTTGCGGCGAAAACGATGACGCTCTACGGGATAGCCCAGCATACGATCCAGCCAGGCCTCCACTCTTCCCCCCAGTAATTTCACTCCCCCCCCTTCGGGCCATATTCTGACCCTATTTCGATCAGCATCCGGAACTGACAAGTATGGGGCGGAAGCGGTACTCTTGCAAAAGAACCCATCCGAGACGGCCACCGGACAGATACATAATGAGTGATAAGCAGGCAGAAGACGCACCCGACAACACCATGCAGGCGGCGCGGGAACCCTTCATGACCTTGATCCGGGAGCTGGTCCGCACTTACCAGGCCTTTGAATCCTACGCCATGCCGGATATTCGCAGTCACGGTTTCAACCCGGCCGAATTCGATGTGCTGGTGACCCTGGGCAATACCAGCGGCATGACCCTGACCGAGCTGGGAGACAGCACCCTGCTGTTCAAGACCACCCTGACCAGCGTGGTGGACCGGCTACAAAAGAAGGGCCTGGTGGAACGCATCCCCTGCGATACCGACCGCCGCCGGACTTACGCCCGGCTCACCGAGGCAGGCGAACACCGCTTTGAGGAGGTTTTCCCGGCCCATATCGCCCATCTGAAAAAGCGGGTGGGCCGTATTCCCAAGCGGGAGCGGGACCGCCTGGTCCGCGCCCTGCGTGAGGTGCGCTCCTACCTGGACGGCTAAGCCCCCACGAATTTTCCAACGCGCTTGATTCGGGCGAATATTGCCCTCAGATAGTACGATATCGTACCATCTATTGAACGCGTTGCGCCGGGAGGCTGACATGAGCCAGGAAAGAAAGGTTGTTCTGAATTACGAGGCGCCGGAAGGCCGTGAGGGAGAAGGTTTTGTGGTCCATCGACCCTTCCCCGGCCCCCGCCTGTCGCTGGTGGATCCGCTGTTGCTGTTTGATGAGATGGGTCCCTCGGATCACGGCCCGGGCGAGGCCATTGGCACCGCGCCCCATCCCCACCGGGGCTTTGAGACCCTGACCTATGTGATCGCCGGGGGCATCGCGCACCGGGATTCCTTTGATAACCAGGGGGTGGTGCATGCCGGCGGTGCCCAGCAGATGACCACCGGGGCGGGCATTGTGCATGAGGAAAAGCCCTCCGATGCCCTGCTGCGGGACGGTGGCCGCATGCATGCCATTCAGATGTGGATCAATCTGCCCCGGGATCAGAAGATGATGGCCCCGGGGTATCGGGATATTCCGGCCGAGCAGATTCCCGAGATAGTCCTGGGCGAAGGGGCCCTGGCTCGACTGGTGTCGGGGGAGATGGCGGGTCAGACCTCGCCGGTGCAGACGGTGGTGCCCACCCGAATTGTGGATCTACATTTGGAAGCCAGTGCCAGTGGCGCGGTGCCCATCCCCGAGGGCTGGAATGCCATGGCCTTTGTGGTGGCCGGCTCGGGCCGGGTGGGGAATAACCAGACCGCCCTGGAGCGGGGGCATTTCGCCCTGTTCGGCAATGACGGGGAGACAGTGCCGGCCAGTGCCGGTGAGGATGGCATGCGGGTGTTGATCGTGAGCGGTCAGCCCTTGTCCGAGCCGGTTTCCCGCTATGGGCCCTTTGTGATGAATGAGCCGGAGGAGATTGAACAGGCCATTCGGGATTTCCAGGCGGGCAAGATGGGCGCCATCAAGCCCCGGGAGATGGCCTGAGGAAATCGCGGATGAATCCGCTCCTACGGCGGAGGGGTTGCCCGCCCTCTATCCGCTAAAAACGGGTGCCGGCCTGGAGGGCGATGCCGAGGGAATCGCCGGTGTCGCCGCTGACGGCGAAATCAAAATGGGCATGGCGGGAATCCAGACCGAAGCCCAGCGAGGCATTGCCCTCATGCAGGACATTCTCGTAGCGATAGCCACCACGCAAGCTCAGCCAACGCATGGGCCGGTATTCCAGCCCTACGGTGGTGTAGCGCTTGGCCGGATCGAAACCGATGGCCTCGGTCTCATTGAAATCCATGTCCACCGAAACGCTCCATCGCCGGGTCTGCCAGGCCAAGCCACCCCGCAGTGCCGGACGCAGGCGCACTTCATTGTCCAGTACGGTCTTGTAATCCCGACTGATGAGGTTGCGAACCATAATGGCGGCGGTCCAGTGCTCGTCCAGTTCATGAATCAAGCCCAGATCCAGGTTGGGGTCGCTGTGGGCCCGGCGGTGTTCATCGAAGTCGAAGTTATCGCTGTCGGCACTATCCACATCCACCCGCCAGTCCACTGTCTCCACATACAATGACTTGACCGTCACCCCCACCATGGTGCGCTCATTGCCGGGGATACGACCGGCCAGACTGACACCGCTGTCCCGGACCATGGCGCCCTGAAGGGCGAACTCGGAGGTGAACTGATCCACCGGCCGGGGGATGACCACATCATCGGGCAATTCCCCGGTTTCCGAGATATCCACCAGAGTATCGATGAAGTTCAGTGTTTCCCGGATCCTCCGGCGGTCGGATTCGGAAACACGTACTTCCATGCCCACCGCCAGGTTCTGGCGAACATGCGCGCCGATGCCCCATTGATCGCCGGGGTAACCGACATTGAGTCCGGCGGAGGCAGCGGCCCGCAGGGGCTTGTCGGAGAGGGATTCATAGTCATCCAGCAGGGCATTGCCGGCATTGGTCACGTCCCGGAAATCCTGGCCGCTGGTGTTCTGATCGTCGATACGCTGTTGCAAATGCTCCAGGGCGCTGTCGAAACGGTCGTTGTTGTTGCTTTCCTGGTATTCATCCAGTGAGTTCAGGAAACTGTCCCGGTCGATCAGGCGAGCACCAAGGAAAAAACGGCCAAAGGGCCGGTCATCCCGGCGGGCCTGGACCCGGGGGTTGCCCGCGAAACGGGCCGGATTGAAATGGCTGGCATTGTAGGGGCGCATGGTCGCCGCCCCGCCGCCCCCCAGGCTCATGGAGCGGGGGTCCAGGGCGGTGAAGGCGTCGGCCGAGACCAGCGCGGGAAACGCAAGCATCAAGGTGCCCAGGCCCAGGCAAATTCCCCAACCCGGGGGTTTGTCAGTCCTTGTCAGGCGGCACATATCCCTCGGGCTTGTCGACGGCTTCCTTGCTGAAGAAAAACTTTTCCATTTCCTCTTCCAGAAATTTCCTGGCCCCGGGCTCGATGGGCGAGAGCCGGTATTCATTGATCAGCATGGTCTGGTGATTCAGCCATTGCTGCCAGGCGGCCTTGGAGACATTTTCATACAGCTTTTTCCCCAGCTCTCCAGGGTAGGGAGGGCGATCCAGGCCTTCGGCTTCGGTCCCCAGCAGGACACAGTGTACCTTGCGGGTCATGAAGAACTCCGTGTTGTGTCGGTGGTAGATGGGTTCTGATTGTAACGGATGATGGCGGGGGTTGTTGTGACTGGGGCTATAGACGGTTTGGTAATCGCGGATGAATCCGCTCCTACGGCGATGGGGTGCACGATCGTAGGAGCGGATTTATCCGCGATTGGGTTTTCGGGTTCTAGTCGGAGCAGGAATGCCCCTCCCACAGCCCTCTCCTCGGTTAGAGCTGTTGGCGGAGTTTTTCCAGGAGCTTGCTGACGGGGGCCGCGAGGCCGACTTTGATGGGTTGGTTGAGGTCGAACCAGGCCTGGTGGTCGCCGTCGGTAACGGCCTGGGGGAGGCGGGGCAAATCAGCCCGCACCGGGTGGATATCCAGCTCGAAATGGGTGAATACGTGGCGCAGCGGGGCCCAGGCCTCGGTGGCCTGGGGGGTACGCTGCAATTGGGCCTGGCACCACTCGCCCGCCTCGACTTCTTCATTCATTTCGGGAAAGGCCCATAGCCCGCCCCAGATACCGCTGGGGGGACGACGCTCCAGCAGTACCTGGCCTTCGGCGACGGTCATGAGCATGCGGCTGCGGCGCCGGGGCTTGGCCTTTTTCGGCTTCTTGCCGGGCCAGCGCTCGGGGGTGCCACTGGCCCGGGCCTGGCAATCGGTTTCCAGGGGACATTGCCCGCAGGCCGGCCGGCTGCGGGTACAAAGGGTAGCCCCGAGATCCATCATGCCCTGGGTGTAGGCCTTGATATCCGTCTCGGGCAGATGGGCCTCGGCCTTGGCCCAGAGTGTCCGAGCCACGGCGGTGCGCCCGGGCCAGCCGTCGATGGTGTGATAGCGGGCCAGAACCCGCTTCACATTGCCATCCAGAATGGGATGACGCTGGCCCCGGGCAAGCGCCAGGATGGCCCCGGCAGTGGAGCGGCCGATGCCCGGCAGGGCCATGACCGCCTCGATATCCTCAGGAAAAACGCCGCCATGCTCGGTCTCGATTTGCACGGCAGCCTTGTGCAGATTGCGGGCACGGGCGTAATAACCCAGCCCGGACCACAGGTGCAGCACCTCGTCGATGGGTGCCGCGGCCAGGTCACTGACGGTGGGAAAACGTTTCATGAAACGTTCGAAGTAGGGAATCACCGTGGTCACCTGGGTCTGCTGCAGCATGATCTCGGAGACCCAGACCCGGTAGGGGCTGGGGTCCTGCTGCCAGGGCAGACGGTGGCGACCGGCCCGGCGATACCAGGCGATGACCCGGGGCGCCAGCTGGCTCATGACCGCTCCGGTTGACGCGCTGGCCGAATCATCGCCCGAATCGATCCCGCAACCTGTCTTCCACTTCATCCGCACGGTCCCGGACCCGATCCTCGGTGGCATCCCGGAGCATGGTCTCCACATCAAAGCGCAGCCGGGGCGACAGCGGCGTGCCGGTGATGCGGAAGGCAAACTCCCGGCCCCGAACGTTGAATTCATCCGCCCGCAGCTCGCTGCGGGCACCATCCAGAACCTGGGCCCGCATCTGATACTCCATGGAGAAATCCACCAGGCTCAGCCAACCATCACCCCGAATGGCGAGCTTATCCACCAGGAGACCAAAGTCTTCACTGGTCAGTCGTCCTTCTTGAATCTGGCCGCGCAGGGCCAGGGTGGAGAAAGGCGTACGCCCCCGATCGGGTGCGACGCTGCCATCATCGCGGAAGCGGGCCGTGGCCTCGGACAAGGCATGGGCCACATCCACCCCTTCGATGGCCCCCTCATCCAGACGCAAGCGCAAACGGCCATCCAGGGTGGGCCGCAACTCACCCACCGTATGGCCTTCTCCGGACAGTTCCATGAAAAGCTCAAGGCCGCCGCTGAACTGTTCGATCTGGAAGAGATCATTCATCAGTCCCTGCATGCGCACGCCATCCAGCTCCTCGGTGAAGCGGATTTGCGGTACCTCGCCGCTGGCATCCACCTCCAGCTCACCCTGCTGGCGACCGCCGTAGAGCCGGGCGTCGATGGGCGCCAAACGCAACACGTCGTCCCGGATGCGCACGCCGGTTTCCACTTCCTCCAGTTGCATGCCGGCCAGCATCAACGAATCAATACGAAGCCGACCTTCCAGGTCATGGCCGCGAATGGCCTGGGCCGGGATCTCGATGGCATCCAGGTCCAGCGGCTCGTCGCTATCCACCGGCTCGCCGTCTTCATCGGGGGCCATGTAGCGATCCAGGTCAATGGTGTCCAGGTGCAAATCAAAACGCAGGGCCAAAGGCTCGAGTTCGGGCAGGGTCACCGCGCCCTGGATGCGGCTGTCATCCAGGGTCAGGTTAAGCTCGTTCAGGGCCAGCCCGGCCTGGCCATAGGATAAGTCACTGCGCAGGGCGAATCGCTCAAGCACTTCTGGATCACTGGTTTCGGGCAGCATGTCGGCCAGGCCGATGCGGGTCAGCAGTTGCCGGGGGGAGAAACCCGGGATTTCCAGGCGACCCGAGACTTCCGGGGTCTCAGCGCCCAGTTGCTCCACCACCAGTGCCAGCTGGGCATCCAGCTCGTCCAGCCGCAGTACCCCTTCATCCAGGGTGAGGCGGTCCTCGGCGGTATCCAGATGGCCATTCAGGCGCCAGTTGACGGTTTCCACCGGTTCCAGATCCAGGCCCTTGGGGGCGTCCTCGCCCAGCAGGGACATCAGGGCCGCGCCGGGGAAATCACCGGAACCCAGCTCAAAGGCAATGCGCGGGTCGCTGGACAGGGCGTCAATGATGACATCGCCTCCAAAAGGCATTTCCGCCAACTGGCCGGTGAAATCTTCAAGGGTCAGGCGGTCGGCTTCGGGATCGAACAACAGCTCCCGCCAGGACAGCTGCACCGCCAGGGGGGAGACCGGCAGGATGTCGCCCTGACTGTCCAGCTCCAGCTCCATGGCATCAATGCGAATACGACCGTCCCCGGCCAGATCCGCCATCAGCCGGGCATTGGCTTGCAGCCGTCCCGACAGTTCGGGTTCATTGAGATCAAAATCCAGCGCGGTTTGAAAGCTCAGGGGCTCACCGAGGCGAATCTCGCCCAGGGTCAGGGACCAATCATCCACACGGGCCCGCAGACCGCTGACATCATCCCGCCAACTGAGAGTGGCATTGCTGAGACTGAGCCCACCAATACGAATGCGTTCCAGATCACTGAAATCCAGCTCTGCGTCCACCTCTTCCTCAGGCCGGTCTTCGGCCTCCTCGGGGGCGACCAGATCATCCCAGTTACTCACGCCGTCTTCATTGACCGCCAGGTTCAGGCGCAAGCCATCCACCTGAATCTCGGCCACTTCCAGCTGGCGGCGCAGCAAGGGGATCAGGCGCAGCCGCATATCGGCACTGTCCAGGCTGAAGAAATCGTCTTCAAAACCTTCGGCATTGCCCAGGGTGACCCGACCGGTTTCCACCCCCAACCAGGGGAAGAAGGACAGGGATAGTTCATCCTGGATTTGCATATTCCGGCCGGTGGCATCGTAGACCGCCGCTTCCACGTCCTCGCGGTAATCATTGGGGTCGATGACCATCGTGATGATCACCACCGCGAGAACCAGCAGTAGAACCAGGGCACGCAGGATGGATGCCAGTGCAATGAGGAGTCGTTTCATGATCGCCTTCCTTGATCCCGGGACATTCCGAACCGTCATTATGGCGCCCGGCCGGGGACAGGAAAAGCCCTGCGTCTTTCAAATTGATGACCCGACTTAGGTGCTCAACCCTCCTGCTCCAGCGCGACTCGAATCATCCTGGCCAGGTCTTCCCGGCGATAGGGCTTGGACAGCATCAGCCCATCCGATTCCAGGCGGCCACGGTGAAGAATGGCGTTTTCGGTGTAACCGGAGGTATACAGGACACGAATCTCGGGATGCAGGCGCCTGGCTTCGACCACTAGGTCCTGGGCGGCCATGCCACCAGGCATCACCACATCGGTGAACAAGAGATCAATATCATCCCGTGCTTCCAGCACCTTCATGGCGGAAGATCCATCGGTGGCTTCAACCACCTTGTAACCCATATTCTGCACTTGCTCGCTGGCATAGCGACGCACCAGATCATCGTCTTCTACCAGCAGTACGGTTTCACTACCTCGTGTTTCCATTGGTACAACCATTTCGCTCTCCTGCTGATCCTGTCCTTCGGTATCCCGTGGCAGATAACAGCGGACGGTGGTGCCCTGCCCCGGGCTGGAATCCACCCGCACATGACCACGGGATTGCTTGATAAAACCATAGAGCATGGGCAGGCCGAGACCACTGCCCTTGCCGGGTTCCTTGGTGGTAAAAAAAGGCTCAAACAACTGAGCCTGTGTCTTTTCATCCATGCCTTCACCGGTGTCGGAGACTGCCAGCATCACGTACTCCCCAGGCACCAGATCCGGGTCACTGCTGGCATCGTCCAAATCCAGCACGATATTGTCGCTTTCGATGGTCAGGCGACCGCCTTGGGGCATGGCGTCCCGGGCGTTGATGCAAAGATTGAGCAATGCCGACTCCAACTGACTGGGATCCACCCGGGCCGGCCAGGCCCCTTCCGTCAGCTGCAGTTCAACCGCCACATGCTTACCCAGGGTCCGACAAAGCAGATCCTGCATTTCCCGAACCATTTCATTGATATCCACCGTCCTTGGTTCCAGACGCTGGCGACGGGCAACCGCCAGCAGGCGCTGGGTCAGGGCCGCGCCCCGGCGAGCGGCGCCATCGATCATGTCGGCCAATGGATACAATCTCTGATCCCCATGCAATGCAGCCATCAACAGCTCGGCATTGCCCTGGATCACGGTGATCAGATTATTGAAGTCATGGGCCACCCCGCCGGTGAGGTGACCCAGCGCCTCCAACTGCTGGGCCTGCTGCAGTTGTTGTTGCAGGCGCCTTTGATCATCAATATCGGTGGCGCTGCCATACCATTTCCGGATCAGCCCCTCGCCATCCCTCGCCGCTTCGGCCCGGACCAGATGCCAGTGGTAGCGGCCATCATGACGTCGAAGCCGCAATTCCACCGTGTAGTTCCCGCCCTTCTTCACAGCGGTCTGCCATTGCTCGGCCGCATTATCCCGGTCATCAGGATGGACCACACTCAGCCAGCCGTCCCCCATCAATCGATCCGAATCATTCACGCCGGTGAATACATGCAGATCCCGACTGAAGTAATCGACACGGCCCTCTGGATCGGCCGACCAGACGATCAAGGGGATGGCATCAACCAACCGCTGGAAGCGGCGCTCGCTCACCAGCAGGAGATTTTCGATTTCCTTCTGACGGGTGATGTCCTGGAAGGCCCCCAGGACCTCGACGGTTCGCCCCTCAGCATCACGACTGGCACGGGCGATACAGCGGGCCCAGCGCTGCGAGCCTTCACGCAGACGCAACTGGAATTGCTCGTCGAATCCTTCGCCCTTTTCTAGACACTGCTGGAAACAGGCCCGCATCCGGGCCCGGCTTTCCGGCGTGTAATAGTGCAAGATCGACTCAAGAGTCAGGCTTTCACCCGGCGGAAGCCCGTGCAACTCCATCACCAAGGGGGACAATTCCAGGGTATTGCTGTCCACCTGGTATGACCAGGCCCCCAGCAAAGCCATGCGGGCGGCCAGATCCATCTGTTCCAGGCTCTCCCGGCGAGCCTTTTGGGCGGCGAGCACCACCCGGCCTACCCGGCGATGGCGATGCAGCAAATGGGCCAGGACCAGGCCCATGAGGGTTGCCCCCAGAATCACGCCCAGGCTGAACAGGCGGTTGAGCAATGGCGGCAGAAATTCGGGAAGCTGTTCCACCGAGGGAGAGAGGGCATAGCCAACGAGTACCAGCCCTGCCCCCAGGAGCCCCATTAACACCACGGCCCGGGCACTCCGGGTCAAGGCCACAAGCAGAACGGGAAAGACATACAGGGCCCCGACCGCATAGCCCAGGGGGGTGAGCAGATCCAGTATCAGCACCAGTAGGAGCACTACCGGGGCAATCCAGATCAACCGCCGTGAGGACCGTGGCCTGAGTAAGCGTTTAACGGCGTAACGCAGCAGTCTCATGGACGCCCAGTCTTGTACCGTGGGCAAACAACTCCCGGTTTGGATGGCTCCGTCCGACCCTGTGTCCCATGGCCCGACAAACACGCTCCCTTTTGCATCCTGCAACCCTCACCGCAATTACTGCCTACCCAACAATGCAAGAACCTGCCACGATCAGGTGCAATTAAAAACGGCCTACAACAAGCCGACTTATGTCTGGATTTATCGTTAAATAACGTTTTCCCTGATATTGGCGAAATCAGGCCGGCCCGCAAGACAATTCGGGAAATTCGGCGACAGACGCGCGTGCTGTCAGGATGAATGGCGCCGGGCAAACCGGATTGGGGAGTGAGTGACTGAAGTATAGACCAGGAAGGTGGAGCGGGTGATGGGAATCGAACCCACGTTCTCAGCTTGGGAAGCTGATGTTCTACCATTGAACTACACCCGCATCGCCCTCAATTCTATAGTAGGCGGGCATTGCGGGAAAGCCCTCGCTGAGTGCCGCTAACGGCCCCGCCCTGTTCCCGCTCTGATGTTAAAATGCCATTTTACCCCGATGGAGTTCAGGCATGCGGCTTGAGGTTAACGGCGAAACTCGAGAATTCGATGGCGAACCCACCATCAGCGAATTGCTTGAAGCCCTGGCCTTCACCGGCCGCCGGGTGGCTGTCGAGCGCAACGGCATGATCGTCCCCCGTAGCCAGCATGCCGACACCCGGCTGGCGGACGGCGACCGCCTGGAGATCGTCCAGGCCGTCGGCGGCGGTTGAAGGGGCCAATCCGCGCTTTGATCGCGAATGAATTCGCTCCTACGGTGGCTCCTCGTCCGTAGGAGCGGATTGATCCGCGATTACGCTGGAGCCTAGTCACACCGCGATCATGGATTCGCCCGACAAGAGCAACCCTTTTCCTTTGGAGTCACAATGAGCGATAACGAGAACACACCGACCCTGAAACCGCTGGTGATTGCCGGGCGGGAATATCAATCCCGGCTGCTGGTGGGGACCGGCAAGTACAAGGATTTCCAGGAAACCCGGGAAGCCATTGAAACCAGTGGTGCCGAGATCGTGACTGTGGCCCTGCGCCGCTCCAACATCGGCCAGAAATCCGATGAGCCCAATCTGCTGGATGCGGTGCCGCCATCGAAGTACACCATCCTGCCCAACACCGCCGGTTGCTACACGGCCGAGGATGCGGTGCGGGTCTGCCGCCTGGCCCGGGAGCTGCTGGACGATCATCGCCTGGTGAAGCTGGAGGTGCTGGGGGATGAGCGTACCCTCTACCCGGATATTCCGGCCACCCTGGAAGCGGCCAAGACCCTGGTGGACGAGGGCTTCGAGGTGATGGTCTATACCAATGACGATCCCATCATCGCCAAGCGCCTGGAGGAAATCGGCTGCGTGGCAGTGATGCCCCTGGCGGCGCCCATCGGTTCTGGACTGGGGATTCAGAACCCCTACAACATCATCACCATTGTGGAGAATGCCAAGGTGCCCATTCTGGTGGATGCCGGCGTGGGCACGGCCTCGGATGCCTCGGTGGCCATGGAGCTGGGCTGTGACGGGGTGCTGATGAACACCGCCATCGCCGGCGCCCAGCACCCGGTGCTGATGGCCTCGGCCATGCGCAAGGCGGTGGAAGCCGGCCGCGAAGCCTTCCTGGCCGGACGCATCCCCAAGAAACGCTTCGCCTCGGCCTCCTCCCCGATTGAAGGAGTAATCCGCTAATCACCCGTAGGAGCGGATTTATCCGCGATTGGCCCAGAAACGTTGGGGCGGTTTCAGCGTCAAGGATTTAGAGAACATTTAATGCGGTAACACGAAGGACACGAAGAAAAGCACGAAGGGCACGAAGGAAAATCTGATGGGGTGGGCCAGAAGTGGGAGCGGCGTCCGCCGCGACTAATGGCAAGCTAGCTGGAAATCGCGGCGGACGCCGCTCCCACATTCTTGTCCTTCTTCGTGTCCTTCTGCCTTTCTTCGTGTCCTTCGTGCAACGCTTTTATACCTCCACCTCCCCAAAAGGACCCCCTGAATGACTGAGCAGGAAAAGAACTGGCGGCCGATACGGAGTTTTGTGCGGCGGGAGGGGCGTTTGACGCCCGGGCAGCAGAAGGCGTTGGATCGCTTTTTTCCCCGTTACGGCATTGAATTTCAGGCCGAGCCGCTGGATTTCAACGTCCTGTTCGGTCGCAAAGCGCCGGTGACCCTGGAGATCGGTTTCGGCAACGGGGATCTGCTGGCGACACTGGCGGTCAGTCACCCGGAACGGAACTTCATGGGGATCGAGGTCCATCGTCCTGGTGTGGGGCGGCTGCTCAATCAGCTGGACGAGCAAGGCCTGGAGAATGTACGGGTCTCGACCCACGATGCGGTGGAAGTGCTGCGGGAGCAGATTCCACCCAAGAGCCTGGATCGGCTGCTGATCTTCTTCCCTGACCCCTGGCCCAAGAAACGCCACCACAAGCGCCGCCTGATTCAGCCGGCCTTTGCCGAGCTGGCGGCCAGCCGGCTCGCCCCCGGTGGCCGGCTGCACCTGGCCACGGACTGGGAAAACTACAAGGACCACATGCTGGCGGTGCTGGATGCCTGCCCGGCCCTGTCCAATACCGCTGGCGATGGTGGCACCGTGCCCCGGCCGGATGACCGCCCGGTGACCCATTTCGAACAACGCGGCAAGCGCAAGGGGCATGGGGTTTGGGATCTGGTTTATGAGCGGGTTTAGGGCTGTTGGGGGTGTAGAGGGCTGGGTATTTGGAACACGGAGATCACGGAGGAGTCACGGAGAACACGGAGGGGATAGGTATTGCCGTAGGAGCGGATTTATCCGCGATCAGGTTTTGGGGATGTAGCGGGTTCGTTTTTTTGGAACACAGAGGACACGGAGAGCACGGAGGGGGTGTTGTTGGGAAATAGCAGTGTCTTGTGGGAGCGGCGTCCGCCGCGATCTATAGCTGGCTAGCTGGAAAGTCGGGCCAAGAATGCCCCTCCCACAGCTTCTACAGGCCCCATTGCCTTCCTCCGTGTCCTCCGTGATCTCCGTGTTCCAAAAAACGAATCCGCTATCGCCCCCTCGTTCGAATCGCGAATGAATTCGCTCCTACGGCCACGGCATTCATCCCTCCGTGACCTCCGTGGCTTCTCCGTGATCTCCGTGTTCCAAAAAACGAACCCGCTATAACCGCTTCGCTCGAATCGCGAATGAATTCGCTCCTACGGCCGCGACATTCATCCCTCCGTGACCTCCGTGGATTCTCCGTGATCTCTGTGTTCAAAAAACCGAACCCGCTATCGCCCCTCGTTCGGATCGCGGATAAATCCGCTCCTACGGACAATGGGCCGCCGTAGGAGCGAATTCATTCGCGATTGGGTTTTGGGAGCTTAATAAACATCGGGGCTGCCTTCGCCGCGGGGGTCGGAGGCGGCTTCCAGCTCGCCGCTTTCCCGGTTCCAGATCACCATTTGCAGGTTGCCCCAGGGGCGGTCCCGGCTTTCCAGCTCATGACCCTTGGTCTTGAGCGCTTCCAATGCGGACGCCGAGATGGAATCGGGCTCATGGCTGATGTGATCCGGGCGGTACTGGTGGTGGAAGCGCGGCTTGGCCACGGCGGCTTCGGCGTCGGCCCCGTCCAGATAGGCCAGGATGCCGGTGAGCACGGTGGTGATGATGCGGCTGCCGCCGGGGCTGCCCAGGATGGCCACGCCCCGCTCGTCTTCCACGAAGGTGGGGGTCATGCTGGAGAGCATGCGCTTGCCGGGCTCGATGGCATTGGCCTTGGAGGACACCAGGCCAAAGCCGTCCGGGGTGCCGGGCTCGGATGAGAAATCATCCATTTCATTGTTGAGGATGACGCCGGTGCCTTCGGGCATGAAACCGGAGCCGAACCAGAAGTTGATGGAAAGCGTGGCCCCCACCCGATTGCCCTGCCGGTCCATGATGGAGAAATGGGTGGTCTGGGGCCCTTCCAGGGGACTGACCACATCGGGCAGGTGATCACTGGGGGTGGCCCGGTCCTGGCGGATGCTGGCCCGCAGGCCGGCGGCATAGTCGGCGCTGGTGAGCCGCTCGATGGGCATGTCCACGAAATCCGGGTCCCCCAGCCAGGCGCCCCGGTCCCGATAGGCGCGGCGCAGGGCTTCGCTGATTACGTGAATGCGGGTGGCCTCATCCACGGCATCCAGGTCATAGCCTTCCAGGATGTTGAGCGTGGTGGCCAGGGCCACGCCACCGGCGCTGGGGGGTGAGGCGGCGGTGATGCGGGCACCGCGATACTCGCTGGTGATGGGTTCACGCTCGACCACCTGGTAGTCGGCCAGGTCCTGCAGCTGCCAGATACCCCCGGCCTCGCGCACCTGGGTCACCATTTGCTCGGCCAGTTCCCCTTCATAGAAGCCGGCCCGGCCCTGCTGGGCGATGCGTTCCAGGGTGTCGGCCAGGTCGGGTTGTTTCAGCGTCCAGCCTTCTTCGGGGACGTCCCCGTCATCCAGAAAGACGTCGGCGCCGGCGGGCCAGCGCTTGAGAATATCCTGCTTGAAGTCCACGCCGCGGATATAGCGTTCACCCACACTAAAGCCTTCCCGGGCCAGGCGAATGGCGGGGGCCAGGTTGTCTTCCAGGCTGAGTTGGCCGTATTGCTCGGTGATGTGAATCAGGGCGGCGGGCTGGCCGGGGATGGCGGCGGCCAGGGGCCCGTTGCGGGAGAGGTCGTCATCCACTTCCCCGTCTTCGTCCAGGTACATCTCGGCATGGGCCTCGCCGGGGGCCGTTTCCCGGCCGTCCACCATGATACTGCGATCCTCGCCGGCTTGATGCAGCAGCCAGAAGCCGCCACCGCCCACGCCGGAACCGAAGGGTTCCACCACCGCCAGGACAGCACTCACGGCCACTGCGGCATCAAAGGCATTGCCCCCTTGCTCCAGGATTTCCCGGCCAGCCTGGGTGGCCAGAGGGTGGGCGGTGGCCACCGCGCCGCCTTCGCTGGTCGGGCTTGGTCCGTCGTTTGGTGACAGCCCGGCGCAGGCGGTGAGAAACAGGGCGGTCAGCAGGGTAATCAGCAGGCGTTGCAGTTTGAGCATGGTGTTCTTCAGGGCTTTGGCTTGCTTTGCAGGAGGGCACAGATTAACTGATTTTCCGGCAGGACGTGAGAGGGGGTTCTTCTGGTTCGCTAGGGATATGTGGTCAATCGCTTGCGCCCGTTTATCGAAGGGCAGGCATCTCACCACCCCCGATGTTTGAAGCCAGGAGGATTGATCCGGGGGTAGGCCTGAGCAGGATTGTCGAGAACAGGATGTTCTCGTCAAAGCCCCCAGGGATGGGTCCATGGCGTTCCTGGGCAAGGCTACCCCCGGATCAATCCGTGGCAATCAAGCAGAAACCCCACCGCACCATGGCGCCAAAGTGACCGGCCAGTGACTGGCCGAAGTCGTATGCCGCAATGTTTCAGCCAGGGGGGTTATCCCCCGCTGCCGTTCAGGCCTTCTTGCTGAGGGCCTTTTTAAGCTCGGCCTCGATGGTGGGATGGACGAAGTCGGAAACCTCGCCGTCCAGGGAGGCGATTTCCCGCACCAGGCTGGAGGAGACGAAGGTGTATTGCTCGCTGGGCGTGAGAAAGACCGTTTCCACCCCGGGGTCCAGATGCCGGTTCATGGCCGCCAGCTGGAATTCGAATTCGAAATCCGAGACCGCCCGCAGGCCACGCAGGATGGCGCTGATCCCGTGATCCCGGGCAAATTCCACGGTCAGTCCCTTGAAGGGCAGTACTTCCACATTGGGGATGTCTGCCAGGGCCAGCTCGGCGAAGCGGACCCGGTCTTCCAGTGAGAAGCTGGGTTGCTTGCCGGGGCTGGCCGCCACCGCCAGCACCACGCTGTCGAACAGGCGGGCGGCACGGCGCACCAGGTCGGTATGGCCGTTGGTAATGGGATCGAAGGTGCCGGGATACAGGGCTTTGACGCTCATTGGCTGCGGGTCCTTGAATCTTCGGGTTTCTTTCTAGTGTATCAGGGCTGGTTTTTGGAATTCGGCGGGAGGCCGTAGGAGCGGATTTATCCGCGATTGATCTGCCGGGATATAGAAGGCTGGTGTGTTGGAACGCAGAGGACGCAGAGAATCCGCAGAGGTCACGGAGGAGATGAATGTCGCGGCCGTAGGAGCGAATTCATTCGCGATTCGAGCGAGGCGGTTATAGGCGGGTTCGTTTTTTTGGAACACGGAGATCACGGAGAAGCCACGGAGGACACGGAGGAATGCAATTGGGCTTAGGTAGCTGTGGGAGCGGCGTCCGCCGCGATTTCCAGCTAGCCGGCTATTGATCGCGGCGGACGCCGCTCCCACAAGGCTATGTTACCTCCACATATAACCCCTCTGTGACCTCTGCGGATTCTCCGTGCCCTCTGCGTTCCAAAACTCCAACTCGCTACCCCCCCCAAACCCAATCGCGGATAAATCCGCTCCTACGGCGCTCCCGGCATTACCCCCTCCGTGGTCTCCGTGGCTCCTCCGTGATCTCCGTGTTCCTCATACCAAGCCCTCTATGGCCCCGCAGGCCTATCGCGAATGAATTCGCCCCTACGGGGGTGCAAGCGCGCCTAGGAAGTGGTGATCAGGCCGTAGGTGACGTCGCCGGCGGTGGATTGGCGGGTCCAGATCCAGGCCGGGGGGATCTCGGGGGGCGGGTTGTGGCTGCGGTATTCCAGGTAGATCTGGGCGCCGGGCTTGAGCCATGCCCCCGCTTGCAAGGCTTCGAGAACGGGGCCATAGAGGCCGGCGTCATAAGGGGGATCGAGAAAGACCAGGCCATAGGGGGAATCGGGCAAGGGAGATCCAAGATATTTCTCCACTTCCATGCCGTGCACGCTTGCCTTGTCTTCCGCCCCCAGCAGGTTCAGGTTCTGCTTCAGGGCCGCCACCAGGCGGCGGTCGCGCTCGACGAAATCCACTCGGGCCGCGCCCCGGGACAGGGCTTCCAGCCCCAGGGCGCCGCTGCCGGCGAAAAGATCCAGAGCGGATTCGCCGACCAATGTGGGGGCCAGCCAGTTGAACAGGGTTTCGCGCACCCGGTCGGGTGTCGGGCGCACACCACCGGCGTCGGGAAAGCGCAGTCGACGGCCGCCATGTTGCCCGGCAATCAGGCGCAGCTGGCCGGACCGGGGGGCCTCGCGAGTCCTTTTTCCGCGCCTCACCGCTTTGTGTCGTTTTTTTACCACGCTGAATTCACTCGTACGCTTGTTTGAAAGCGCCCACCTACCTATAGTTGTCAGGGAGCCGTAATGAAACGGCTGGTACCTGCTTCGACGGGGAATACACGATGAAGCAGGCTGGCCATCCTAAGTGAGTGTGCCGAGGCACTCCAGTGTTGCATACTGAGCGTCGGCCCGGTTCATTCTGGCGTGTTTCGCCCTGGAGGGATAGAACAATGTTTAAACGACTTTTGCCTGTCGCCGTTTTGCTGCCCCTGGTGGGCCTGAATGGTTGTTTCGTGGATGACGAGGAATCCACCGAGCCGAAACCCACATTTCGAGCAGAGTTTATTCCCGCCGTGGGCCTACTGCCCTTCGGGAACGACCTCTATATTGATCAGGAAGACGGCACTGTGGACATCCCAAGTCCGCTAACGCCGATCAATACGGTCGATGGCTTCTCCACCACCGCCTCGACGGTCACCATGACCACGGACACTGTGGACGAAGACAGCATCGTGGCGGGTGAGAATGCTGTACTGGTGGATATCACCAACCCCGCTGAACCAGCACCGCTGACACCGGGAGAGCACTATTCAGTGTCGGTTTCCCAGCTCGAGGGCACTGCCCAGCATCGCATCGACTTCCATGTCCACCAGCCGCTCCGGAGCGACATGCCCGATGGTGAAGGGGGTGTGATACCCGCTCGCTATATGGCCTTTCTGACTTCCGGCATCCAGAGTACGACGGGCAACAGCCTGGCGCCGGATACGGATTTCAGGACTATCCGGGATGCGGCCGTTGCTGATGAAGAATTGGCCAATGAGACCTTCGAAAATATCCGGCAGGCCATTCAGGGTCCGCTCCAATTGACCTCGGCACTGGGTGTCGATAGCGGTGATGTTGCCGTTCTCTGGACCTTCCAGACCGTTGGCACGCGCAACTCCATGGAAATGGTGGCTAATGAAACTGCTCCGGACATGGCAGCCATCAGCCCATCCGGCATGGACTCCGGCGATGTCGTTGACGGTTCACCGGGCTATGCCGATATTTGGGCTGGCTTTCTCGATGTAGCCTACTATCTCGACCCGGAAGCGCCCCTGAGCGAGTTTTGGGTGGATGATGAGGGTCAGCCGCTAACCCGGGCTAATCCGATGCCCGCAGCGCGTGATCAAAAGTCCATTCCCCTGTTTGTCACCGTTCCAAGTCAGGAAGCGATTGATGACGCTAACTGCCCGGTATCAGGTGAGCCCGGCGATGGCTGGCCAGTAGTCATTTTCCAGCACGGCATCACCGGTGACCGAAGCCAGATGCTCGGCCTGGCCGACACGCTCAGTTGCCAGGGCTTTGCCATGGCCGCCATCGACCATCCCCTGCACGGGATCACCGACCCTGAAAGCCCGTTATTCGTGGGGCCAGGCTCCCCCTTGTATGAAGCCTTCGACGTACAGGAACGGCATTTCTACATGGTGCAAGGGCAGCCTTCTGATCCAGCCGAGGTCATAGGCGAGGACGGAAGCTTCGACGGTTCTGGGGAGCACTACATCAACATCGCCAGCCTGCCCACCAGCCGGGACAATCTCCGCCAGTCCGTTGCCGACTTGTTGCAGCTTTCCGCTTCGGCGGGGGCCATCGTCACTCTGGATCAAGACGGGAATCCCGATGGACAGTTGGCCATTGATACGGATGCCAAATTCTTCGTTGGCCACTCCCTGGGTGGCATCGCAGGCACCAGCCTAACCGGGCTGGACGAGAGCATTGTCGCTTCTGTACTGGCAATGCCCGGCGGCAAGATCACTGATCTGCTGCTGGAATCTGATGAGTTTGGTGACCGCATCCGAGATGGATTGGTGGCGGAAAACTCCAACCTGGTTGAGGGTACGACGCTCTTTGACCGTTTCTTCCGCCAAGCGCAGACCATCATTGATGCTGGGGACCCTGCCAATTACGGGAACTTGGCCGATGATCGGGATGTGTTCGTCATCGAAATCGATGGGGATTCCGTGGTTCCGAACAGTGCGACCCAATACCTCTCCAATACCTTGGACTTGGCACAAGTTAGTACGACAGCCGATGGTTCCGATGGGCAGGGCTGGGTGCGCTATCTCGCCGGCAACCACGGTTCACTGCTACAGCCGGGCGCTGATGATCCAGAGAGCCAGGCAGTATGGGCCTCCATCCAATGCCAAACGGCGTTCTTCATCGCTACGGCGGCCAGCGGCAATGCCGTTATCGACGCAAGCGGCGAAGCGGAGCAGAGTCCGGACAACTGTGCTGCAGCAGCCAACATGGACTTGATCGAATAAGTCTTGGTTCAATGATCGAAGGCAGTTTGGCCGGGGCCCTTCAGGGCCCCGGCTTTTTTATGGGCGAGCGCCGGGCAGGGGCGATTTTGCAGGGTGAACTTGGTAGGATGTGGCAACGTTTTTGACCATTCTCCATTGCAGGCACCAACCCATTCCATGTCCGAGAAAAAAGGTTTTTTTGGCCGCCTCCGGGAACGACTGAACCGGGGCGACTCCCTCCTCACCAAGGACCTCACCGAACTGCTGCCCGGTTCCGGGCCGCCCGACGAAGACACCCTGGAAGAACTGGAGACCCGCCTGCTGATGGCGGATGTGGGGGTCTCGGCCACCCAGCAGATCATGGATGGTCTGCGTGAGCGGCTGAACCGCAAGGCCCTGGCCAACCGAGATCAGCTGTTGCAGGGGCTGCGGCAAGAGGTTCATGCCATCCTGGATCCGGTGGAATCGGCCCTGGAGCCCAGGCAGCCAGGTGATGGGCCTTTCGTGATTCTGGTGGTGGGGGTGAACGGCAGTGGCAAGACCACCACCATCGGCAAGCTGGCCCGGCGTTTCCGGGACCAGGGCAAGTCGGTGATGCTGGCGGCCGGGGATACCTTTCGGGCGGCGGCGGTGGAACAGCTCCAGGTCTGGGGCGAGCGTAACGATGTGCCGGTGATCGCCCATGCCACCGGGGCGGATTCAGCAGCGGTGGCCCATGATGCGGTGCAATCCGCCCTCTCGCGGGATATCGACGTATTGCTGATCGATACCGCCGGGCGTCTGCATACCCAGGCCGGGCTGATGGATGAGCTCAAGAAGGTCCGCCGGGTGATCCAGCGGGTGATGCCATCGGCCCCCCATGAAACCCTCTTGGTGCTGGACGGCAGCACCGGGCAGAATGCCATTGCCCAGGCGCGTGAGTTTCATTCCGCGGTCGAGCTGAGCGGCCTGGCGGTGACCAAGCTGGACGGTTCGGCCAAGGGCGGGGTGTTGCTGGCCGTGGCCCGGGAGTTGAAGATTCCGGTGCGTTTTATCGGCATTGGCGAGGCGGCCGAGGATCTGGATGTGTTTCGGGCGGAGGATTTTACCCGGGCATTGCTTGAGGCTGGGGATTGAGGGAACCGGGAGCCAACCGGGCCCGGGGGCCCGGTCGCGGATAAATCCGCTCCTACGAGGACAGAGAAGGTGGATGAATGATTCGCTTTGATCGTGTCAGCAAGAGTTATCCCGGGGGCAACCAGGCCTTGAGCGATGTCAGCTTCGAGCTGGAGCCGGCGGAGTTCGTCTATCTCACCGGCCATTCCGGGGCCGGCAAATCCACCTTGCTGAAACTGATTGCCATGCTGGAGCGGCCCACTCGCGGGCATGTGCTTTTTGACGGACGCAATCTGGGCAAGGTGGGCAAATGGGGTATTCCCTATCACCGCCGCAAGGTGGGCCTGATCTTTCAGGACCACAAGCTGCTGCAGGATCGCACCGTGTTCGACAATGTGGCCCTGCCCCTGGTGATTACCGGCATGGGGCATCGCGAGATTCGTCGCCGGGTTCAGGCGGCCCTAGATCAGGTGGAGCTGCTGCACAAGGAACACGCCCTGCCCGCCACCCTCTCCGGCGGTGAACAGCAGCGGGTGGGCATTGCCCGGGCGGTGGTGGGCCGGCCCCCCATGCTGGTGGCGGATGAGCCCACCGGTAATCTGGACCCGGCCCTGTCCCGGGAAATCATGAGCCTGTTCGAACGCTTCCAGCAGGTGGGGGTGACCGTCATGGTGGCCAGTCATGATCATCGCCTGATTCGCGAGACCGGCCGCCGGGTGCTGACCCTGCGCGACGGACGAATGACCGACGCGGAGTTAATGGACTGATGGCCTCTCGACGCCCCAATCGACTTCGCCCGGACCGCTCTGCCCGCCGGCCCAATCCCCCCAAGCGCGACAAGAAGGGCGCCCGTCGCGGTGGTCTGGGCCTGATTGCCCGCTTCCAGGCCTGGTTGCTGCGTCACGCCCAGACCCTGGTCTTTACCCTGGGCCGAATCTCGCGCCGGCCCGGTTCCAGCTCACTCACCGCCGGGGTGATCGGCGTGGCCCTGGCCCTGCCGGCGGCCATGTATGTGTTGGTGGAAAACACCAGTGGCCTGGCCGGCAATTGGGAAGGGGTTTCGCGGGTCTCGGTCTTCATGGAGCCGGGCAGCCCGGAATCCCGGGCGCGTTCCCTGCGGGAGGAGTTGGAGGCCCGCTCGGAAGTGTCCCAGGTGGAGCACATCAGTGCCGAGGCGGCCATGGAGGAGTTCACGGAGCGTTCGGGCTTCGGTGATGCCCTGGCGGTGCTGGAGGAGAATCCCCTGCCCCCGGTGCTGGTGGTGCATCCCACCGAGTCGGCGGCCACGCCGGAGGGGCTGCGGGCCCTGGTCTCGGAACTGCAGGACCTGGAGGAAGTAGACCTGGTGCAGGTGGATACCCAGTGGATTGAGCGGTTCCACGCCATGCTGGAGATTGCCGAACGGGGCATTGCGGTTGTGGCGGCGCTGCTGGCCCTCGCGGTGTTGATTGTGGTGGGTAATACCATCCGCCTGGAGATCCAGAACCGGCGGGAGGAGATTGAGGTCACCAAGCTGGTGGGGGCAACGGATGCCTTTATACGCCGACCCTTCCTCTATACCGGGCTCTGGTACGGAGTGTTTGGCGGGGTGTTGGCCTGTCTGCTGGTGACCGGGGCGGTCTGGGTGCTGCATGATCCGGTGCGTTCCCTGGCGGGGCTCTACGGCAGCGGTTTCCAGTTGTCCGGCCTGGGTTTTCTGCCCAGTCTGCAGGTGCTCGGGGTCGGGGCCTTGCTGGGCTGGGGCGGCAGCTGGCTGGCGGTGGCCCGCCACCTGAGTGAAATCGAGCCGGCCTGATCAGAACAGCCCCCGTAGGAGCGGATTTATCCGCGATTGATCTGCCGGGATATGGTCCTCCGTGATCTCCGCGTAAAATATCCAGCCTGGGTTCGCCAAGCCGGCATCAATATCCCGAAATCCAAGCAAATTAACCCTTCGTGCCCCTTCTGCCTTTCTTCGTGTCCTTCGTGCCATGTCTTTCTCTGGCTCTATAAAATCTAACACGAAGGGCACGAAGAAGAGCAGAAGGACACGAAGAAAAGAATGACTGCCATTCCCGCATCCGTAGGGGCGGGTTTATCCAGTCCTGCAGAAGGGGCAAAGCCTCGGATAGGGCCGCCGGTGTTAGGCGGCCATGTAGCCCCTGAGTTTCTTGATGGCGCTGTTCTCGATCTGGCGGATTCGTTCGGCGGAGACGCCGTACTCGTCGGCCAGATCATGCAAAGTGGTCTTGCCATCCTCGCTCATCCAGCGGGACTGGACGATGTGACGGGAACGCTCATCCAGGCGGCTTAAGGCCTGGCTCAGGCGGCGGCTGCCGGAGTCACTCCAGTCATCGGCCTCAACGGCTACGGCCGGGTCACTGCTGCTGTCAGGCAGGTAGTGGGCCGGAGCGTAGCTGCCCTCCTCATCGTCATTGGCGCCGGGATAGGGGTCAAAGGCCACGTCATGGTGGGCCAGGCGGCCTTCCATTTCCATCACCTGTTCGCTGCTCACACCCAGATCCCGTGCCACGTTGTCTACTTCGTCCTTGCTGAACCAGCCCAGACGATGCTTGGCCTTGCGCAGGTTGAAAAAGAGCTTGCGCTGGGCCTTGGTGGTGGCGATTTTCACAATCCGCCAGTTGCGGATCACGTACTCGTGAATCTCGGCACGAATCCAGTGCACGGCGAAGGAAATCAGGCGGACGCCAACACTGGGGTCGAAGCGCTTGACCGCCTTCATCAGGCCCACATTGCCTTCCTGGATCAGGTCGGCAAAGGGCAGGCCGTAGCCCTGGTAACCCCGGGCCACATGGACCACGAAACGCAGATTGGAGAGGACCAGGGTGCGGGCCGCATCCAGGTCGCCTTCGTCGTGGTAACGCACGGCCAGGTCGTGCTCTTCATCTTCGGAGAGCACGGGGATGCTGCTCACGGCACTGAGATAGGCGTCCAGGCTGTTGGACGGACCGGCCAGCGCCAATGCGGCATTGTTTTTGAGGGTTAAAGCTTTCTTATCCGCCATCCCGTCGGCCTCCAAAAACGGTTCAGGGAAATTTCCACGCTCTATTCTAGCACTCACCGGGTTGGAGTGCTAATCCCGAAATGAGTTCCCAAGCTCACCGACCAAGCGGCCCAGGGCCGCTGGCCCGGGGGAATTCGAGGGCCTGGGCGGCTCTGGCGGCCGCTCGCGCCGGTATGGAGCGAGGTGCGTAGCCAAAGCTACGTGCCGAGTAAATACCAAGCGAGCGGTCGTCAGAGACGTCCAGGCGCCGAATCTCCCCCCGGGTCAGCGGCCCCAAAAAAAACCGCCCCCCGGCAAAGCCGGGGGGCGGAATCTTTTCGGTCAGACCCGCCGGCTAAGCCGGCGGGGACTGACTATGGCCTTGGAAGGCCCTTACACACGGCGACGGGCCGCCAGACCCAGCAGTGCCAACAGGAACAGCGTCGGCATCAGCGGATCAATCGGTCCCTTGCCACTACCCATGGAGCAACTGAAGAAGCTGCTGCCACTGGGCCCACTTGGCTCAGCGACATCCTCATCTTCATCATCAACACAGGCAGCCGTGCTGACACTGAAGGCCTCGCTGGTGATATCCCCCGCCGAGGCGGCAATTTCGCCCTGGAAGTCGTAGGAGGCACCACACTCGAGTCCATCCACCACTTCCGTGTAGGTCTGGGGATAGAAGCTCGCCATCAGCTCGAAGCCTTCGGTCTGCTCACCATCACCGTCGATGAAGTAGCCCGAGGGCGTTGCACCGAAGGTGTTGGCGGTCATGGTCAACTCGACCGATTCCTCATCAATGGCTTGACCATCGACACTCATCAGCTCGATCTCATCACCAAGACCTTCCAGCACCAGGCCACCGGCATCGATTACACCGGCAACCGCGCTGCCATCCCAGGTGGAGTACAGCTCAACGGTCCATTCACCAGCGGCTTCTTCACCGGCGAACTCTTCCAGCAGCTCTTCCGCCGAATCGGTTCCGCCACCAGAGGCCCAACCCAGGTCATAGTCCAGCTCTTCATCTGGATCTGCCCCGGTAGCACCGGCAGCACCGCCGATCAGAACTTCGGTTCCTTCCGGAGAAGTGAGATGCATACGGAACTCGTCCAGCCAGTCACCACCGGTAGCGGTATAGGTGATATCCAGCGTGGCACCTGCGGTCAGCGTACCGTCAATGCCATCCAGAGTGACCACAGTGGGATTACCGACACCACCGCTCACCTCAATACCAGCCAGGTTCAGCAGATTTGTGGTGCATGCACCGCGAGCATAGGAACGGTTGATGCCATGAGCCATACCCGTGATCTGGTTGGTGGCCCAGATAGTACCATCACAGTCGATGGTGACATCCCGCACCGTATCCAGCAGTACACGCTCACCTGCTTCGTCGGCATAGACAATCTCATCAACGAAGGCATAGCCATCGTTGAGGTCATGCACGAAGACATCGGCAGAGGTGTCCCGCTGATAGTCAGTGATGAAGATGCTGCCGGTAGCCGGATTGACGGCCAGGCCGCCAATGGCGTAACCGGTATCAACCGAGTTCAGCACTTCACCATCCAGGTTGACCTCGTAAATCCAGCCACCGCGGTCACCGAAGTACAGCAGCTCGCTGGATTGATCGTAGGCAACCCCACGGAGACGGCCATCTTCCAGATCTTCCTGATCCAGGCAGATGGCGTTGCCGGTGGCTTCGCCTTCAGACGGATCCACTTCGTGCAGGCATTGATCACCACCCACATTCAGGTGCCAGAGCATGCCGCTTTCCGGATCGTAGGTCATACCTGCGGTCCAGTCACCGTCATCACCATCCGCATAGGGCTTGGTGGAGATGCTGCTCTCGGTGGGCGAACCATCGAAGTTGAAGCCGTGGATGTGATCGCTACCTTGATAAAGCTCGCGATCGGCCACCCAGACATTACCACCACGCAGGGTGTGGGCAATGCCATAGCTACCCATCAGACCAGTATCGAAGCTGGCATCCACCAGATCCACACTGTCATCCGGCTCCGCCGCAATGGGCATGGCCATATCCGGGCCACCATTGTGGTCGGTGATCATCACACGACCAAAGTTGGTCGGCCCTTCACCCACCAGGCCGGCGCCGGCCATGGTCACGGTGATTGCAGCCTGCTGTCCGGCCTCAAGGGTCAGTTCAGCGGGTTCAACGGAGACTTCCACATCACCCTGAACAGTCATCCCTTCAAAGCTGTAGGTCCCGGCACGGGTCGCCTTGAACGTACGGGTCCAGGAACAGCTGGCCAGACAATCCCGATTGGCCATACTGGCCAGGTTCAGCGTCCGGATGTTGCCGAACTCATGGGGATCGTTACCGATCATGTTGGCAATGCTTTCATCCAGTACCAGACCGGCATCAACGGCAGCGCCAACCCGGGCTTCGCCCGCACCCTGGTCATACCAGTCATAGCCTTCCAGGGCATAAGCGGTCAGCATCAGCGCCGACTTGACTTCCATCGGAGTCCAGTCCGGACGGCCAGCCATCACCAGCGCGGCGGCACCGGCCACATGCGGGCTGGACATGGATGTGCCACCAATGGCGTCGTACTCATCCACATCCTCGGTAGCACCCGCATAAGCGGCGAGAATACCCTGACCCGGCGCGGAAATGTCCGGCTTCAGGAGATCCGCCAATACGGGATCGGAGGTAATCGGCCCGCGGGAACTGAAGTTCGCCATTTGGCCACCGAACGCCTCGTCCACTTCTTCTGAGATGGAGGCCAGTCCGATGGAACCCGGCAGCGTGTCGCCATCCAGAGCTTCAATCAGTTCAGCACGGTCCGTGCTCAAGATATGAGCAGCCGGCAGTGGCGCACGCATATCAAGCAGTGTTTCGTCACCATCATCGTCGATAAAATAGATGGCGTCGGTGTTGGCATAGAGAACACCACCACCACCTGCCTCAAACACGTTGGCCAAGGCAGCATTCATCAGAGAGCCACCGAAAAGATCCGTACCGAGGTCGCAGAGGACGATTTCACCATCGAACTCATCCGGTGCGAAAACCTGCCCCCCAAGAAGGGTGTCGGCACAAAATGCACCGTCATTCACACCGACATCGCCACCATAGATGATGTCTTCCTCGTAAGCACTGGTAAAGCCGGCACCGACGAGGTTGACTTCCTCACCTTCAGGGCCATAAGTCACATCCACCATGGATTCCAGCACCCGGTCATGGGTGTTGGCGGCCACGGAGCTGACCCAGGGCGCGGCCTTGGAGACGGTCCCTGCACCGGGGCCATCGTTGCCCGCGGATGCGGCCACGAAGATACCGGCATGGGTAGCACCTGCCCAGGCATCACTCACCGGATCCGCATCTTCATCCCAGGGGTTGTTGGCGCCACTGATGGAGAAGTTGAGGATATCAACACCATCTTCGATGGACTGCTCTACAGCAGCCACCGAATCAGCAACCGGACAACCCGGTGCGCAAACGCGATAATTGACCAGGTTGGCTCTCGGCGCCACACCGGTCACGTTCCGCTCATAGGGCTCGTCAGTGCCGGCTTCCGGCAGCACATCGAAGGGCTCGTAGAACGGAATCATGGTGGCAACGGTCGGGTTACCCGCGGCCGTGCTGGCGACGTGACTACCATGGCCGTTCACGTCAAAGCCGCCTTCACCAGCATAGTCGTAGGCGCCGATCAGCTTGCTGTTACAGGGATAGTCCGGGTTGTAATCCGCACTGGAGGGATCACAGACCCCAAGGTAAACCCCCTCGCCCATCGGGTTGACATGCTGATAACCATCGGGAGATTCAGCATCAAAGGAAGTGTGGAAGGGATTGATACCACTATCGATGATACCAATAACCACGCCTTCGCCACGGTTAGCTACTGCGGCGTCGTCATTATCCCAAACGCCATCGGCCCCAATACGGCCAGGACCCTGATCGGTATCCATCTCACGCACTTCGTCCGGTGTCACATAGCGAACACCGTCCATGCGATTGAGCTTCATGGCTTCATTGGGCGTGACCGTAATGGCCATGCCGTTCATGGCGCGAATGTATTGATGATCGACTTTGACATCGCGGCGAAGCTCATTACGCAGGGTGGACAGGAACTCGTCCTGCTGGCCCATCAGGTAATTGCTATATGCCTGAACGGCACTACCCTGGGTCTGCAAACGACTTTCGCCGGTCACTGCAGGGCTGGTGGCTTCAAAACCCTCAATTCCACCGGTATAGAGGGAAACGGCGGGATCATCGAAGGCAACGATGAAACGCATCATTTCATCGCCCTGGTTCTGGACAAGCTCACGCAGACCCGGGTTCGGATCCTGACCCCGTTCGGCGGCGCGCAGCTTTTCATCGCTGAGACGAGGACTTACCAGCTCCCCATCAACGTTGTAGCCGATGCCGCCCTTGTATTCCGAAACCGGAATTGTGGTCGGTCCACTGGCGGTGGCAGTCGCCATGGCAACCCCCACAGCCAGACCGACCCCGGTCGCGACTGATAGTATTGGCCTCAATTTCATAACAAGCTCCATTGCTGTTTTACATTCACTCCTTTCGAGGACCCCCCCCAAACAGCGGGCCAAGTCCGCGAAAGTTTCCGTTGCCTTGCCTGGCAATTACAAAGCCCTTTCGGGCTCCTTATCCGACGAAGAGACGTCCCCCATCAAGTCGCCCCCCACGCCGGACCATTCCTAAGTCAAGTACACGATCCTGCTTTTTTCAAGAAAGGACGTGTCCTTAAATTCTGAATCCAGTCCGGGCCCCAAGGGCCCGGACTGGCCACATTTCAGATCACACTCTCCGCCGAGCCGCCATCAAACCGACCATGGACAGCAGGATCAGCAAGGGCAGACTCGGGTCCAACCTTCCTTTGCCTGCCCCAATGGAACAGGTGCTCGAAGAGGAGGAGGAAGATGACGCACTAGGACAGGCATCCGTATCGGCGCTAACCACGTCGCTTTCATCTTCCATATCCCGGTCATTCACCGCGACGGCCTGCATTTCAAAGGAGCTACCGCAGTCGAGTCCGGCGATGGTGACCTCTACCGCATCATCATCCGGGGCGAATTCCACGGCGTCGCTTTCGGAATCCAGACTTCCGACACTGCCATAGGAAACAGTGACCGTACCGGCCCGCTCATTGGCATCCAGCTCCACGGTTACCGTGGCACTGTCATCACCAGCGGTAACGCTCACAGCCTGAATCTCCGGCGTGGTGGGAGTGGGCTCAAGCATTACACCGCTGATCTCCTCGGAATCGCCTTCGAATGCATACCCCATCCCATCATTGTCTTCGGACAGGGGCTCATAGCCCGTACCGGTGACTTCGATGGCGGAATAGGCCCGGGAAGTCACGGCCGGCAGCACAAAGGCGTCTTCACCACTGCCATCGCCGGTGAGCATCATGGGACCGATACTGCTGCCGTCCCCGGAATCAACCAGTGTCAGAGCCACTTCCTCATCGGCCAGCAAGCCGGCCATTTGGCCACTGATTTCACCAGCGGCTTCCACAGTCAGATCACATTGCGGTTCGCTACCGACGCAGTCCGCACCACCCACATTGAGCATGGCAAAACCATCGGCCACGACCGTGAGCTCGTGTTCGCCATTCTCGGGAACCGGCGTGAAGAGGTGGAAAACACCCTCTTCATCGGTATATGCGCGATAACGGTCTTCGGCACCGTCCGGACCCACTTCTTCAGTGGTCTTGACCCGGGCACCAGCCAGAGGCTCGTCAAATTCACTGCGAACCCAGCCGGCATACTGACGGCTCTCGGCAATGGAGAAGCCATCTTCGGTAACGGTGTCGTAAGTACCACCACTGTCTTGCACCTGAACCTGGAACTCCACTTCATCCGTGGTGTTGGCGCTGGCCATGGTCAGGGCTTCATTGCCCGAGTCCGCATCGTCCACGGCCTCGACTTCCACTGGATCCAGGATGGCGACATCACTGTCATCGCCCGCATCATCCTGCACCGCCAGTTGGAGCACATACCCCGGTGTCGCACCACGGACAGCCAGGGATTGTGGCTCATCGCCCTGGAGGAGCAGATTGAAGTCAGCATCCACCAGCAGATCCACATCCACCGTGAAGCTGCTGCTCGACCCGGTCTCGTCGTCGGTAACCGTGACTTCATAGCTACCCGCGAAGGCACCGCTGGACGGGGCAGTGAAGGTCCACTCGCCATCGTCTTCGCTCAGCTCGCCCTCAACTTCCGACCCGCTGACGGTGTTCATGCCGGCATCCACACTGTAGTCACCGGAGCCACTGGACGGCGTGAAGGTCACACCCTGACCGGCGGATACGCGGGGATCGCTGATGGGATCACCGTCACCATCTTCAACCGAAACTTCGTCGTAGAAGGTATAGCTACGATTGAAGACGTCCGTATGTCCATCCGCGGTTTCCGCATAGGCGCGGAGCTCGACCGTGTCACCCGAGTCCGGATCAGCCGCACCAACATGCACGCTACCGCCGCTGGTAACCGAGTCGCTGTCACCGTCGGGCTCGCTTCCATCCAGGGTATAGCGGATGGTGTCGTTGTCGCCTTCACTGGAAGTGAGACTCACTTCAAGCGGGGCATCGTCGAGGAGATAGCCACCGCCATCGGGGGAGAAGGACACCGACATGCCAGCCAACTCAAGCTGAATCCGGCTGTCATTGGTCAAGTTGCCGGCGGTGGCACCAAAGGTACCCCAGACCCGGACCGTCCATTGGCCGGCAGCATCTTCGCCGTTGAAATCATTGACGCTACGGCTGTCGCTATCGTCGCCAGTCTCTCCTGGCCAGCCAAAATCATAGTCGAGGTCGTCATAGGGATCCGTGAAACTTCCCACACCACCACCGGCCATGATCACAGTGCCTTCCGGGCTTTCGATTTCCATGCGGAACTCTTCCAGCCAGGCCGACCCCTCCGTGGCGTAATTCAGCTCCCACATGAGCTCCTCGACCTCTCCACCCGGGGCGAGGAAGGTCAACACGGCTGCATCGTCTCGTGACTCACCGGGGACGTCACCATCCAGAAGGAGGGAGTCACTGGGGCACACCCCTTCGGCCGGCAAGTCAAAGGCATGGACATAGCCGGTGCCAGGGTCCGTGGCCCAGACCAGGCCATCGCAGCTGATGGTCAGATCACCCCGATCACCTTCACCGAAGGCGGCGCTGCCGTCCTCGGCACTCAAGACATACTGGTTGATCAGAGAGAAACCACTATTGGTATCCAGTGCCAGAAGCTGGCCTTCTTCAGCCGCATCCTGCATCACATAGAGGATGCCGGAACCTTCGGCCAGTGCCAGACCGGTCACTGAATCATCCAGCTGCTCGGTGGCCAGAATGTCACCGCTTGAATCGATCTGCTGGAGCAGGCCCGATTCACCGGCGGCCCAAAGAGTGGAATCGCGACGATCGTAGGCCACAGCCTGGACCGACTCCTCCCAATCGGGGCAGATGGAAGCGCCCTGGTCGCCGTCGGCAGCGGTCCATTCGTGGAGACAGTTGTCACCACCCACCTCAAGCTGCCAGAAGCTGCCAAAGGCGGCGGTATAGACCAGACCACCGCCTTGGCCACCATCCAGCCAATCAGCGTCATGGCTGTTTCCGGTGGCGTTGAAGTCCAGGTCAAACTCATGAACCTGATCATCAGCGCCGATCCAGACACCATCGGCATTTTCCAGAGCCTGGGTAATACCCCAGGGCCCGGTCAATTCGGTATCGATGCTGCTGACAGCGTCGATCTCCGCAGGGCCTTCAATGGTGAGCACGGAAATGGGCAGGCGAGCATCAGAGGCCTCACCACTGGATTCGCTGATCAGCAGCTGACCGAAGACCCAATCACTTTCACCTCGAGGCCCGTCAACGGTGACCGTCACTTCCACTTCGTCCCCTGTACTGAGGGTGGCGGAAGCCGGCTCAACCTCACCGCTGACATCACCGTCGACAGTGAACTCGTAAGTGCCGGCCTGAACGGCCTTGAAGGTCCGCGTCCAGGTACATTCCTCGATACAGCCTTCCTGGCTCAAAAAGGCAATGTTCAGCTCATGCAACGCCAGATCACCCACACTGGGATTGGCGTCCTCGAAACGGTCACGGGTCTCATCCAGCACCAGTCCAGCCTGAGCCGCCGCACCCACATCGACCCGGCCATTGCCACGATCGAAGGGATCTGCCGGGGTCTCGCCATCTTCCTTGAGCACCGGATCCGGATAGCCGGACATCATGAGCGCCGACTGGATTTCCTGCGGGGTCCAGTCTGGATAAAGGTCCCGCATCAGGAGAATGGCGCCGGCCACATGGGGCGAGGCCATGGAAGTGCCACCAATGGTGTCGTACTCCTGCTCGCCACCAATCCAGGCGGCGAAAATACCGTCACCGGGGGCAACCACGTCAGGGCCGTGGAATTCAGTGTAGTTACCACTCCCGGGACCGCGAGAACTGGAATCGGCCATCACGTCGCCGTCGAAAGAGGCGACGAAGGTATCCACGCCGATTTCGGCGCTTGCATCATCGTTCGCGGCGATCCAGTCATACAGGGCATCGCCATCCTCAAGGCTGATCATCACGGCGGGCACGGCAAAGGGATCATCACCGCCCATCACAATGGGGGCGCCGCTCTCATGATTGGTGATCACCGCAGCAATCGCGCCGGCATCAGCCAGGTTCGAGACCTTATCCGTAAAGGGACAATCACCGCGGCTGGCCACGCCGATGGCGCCGTCCATGCTGTCGGCATCCAGGGCATCACAGGCCAGTGGATCGCCCACATCGCCGGCATCCACCAGGTCGCCGTCGATGGCGGCGCTAATATCAAATTCGGCACTGGGCACACCGCCCATGTTCTCGAGGGCTTCATCCACATCACCCGGGCCGGTCACGGTCACCGGGTTGACGATGGCGCCACCGTGATTGGAGCTGGCCACCGTCAGGTTCCAGGGTCCAAAGTTGGAGATGCTCCCGGCACCCGGCCCCGAGTTACCCCCGGCAGCCGCCACCAGAACACCGCCTTCGTTCAGGCTGAGGAAGGCCTCGGCGGAGGCTTCCCCGTAGGGATCGCCGCCACCCGTTTGGGGGCCAATGGAATAGTTGACCGCATCCACCAGATCGCCTCGACTCAGGATGTCTTCAGCGACGTCGGGCATGCCGGAACAGCCCGGCGCACAGATGCGGTAGTTGATGATGTTGGCGCGGGGCGCCACACCGGAGATATCGAAGCCGTCCGACGTGGTGAGCTGATTACCCGCCGCCGTACCGGCCACGTGACTACCGTGGCCGTTGTCATCATGGGCATTGGTAGCCGGTCCAAAGCCGAATGCGCCGATCAGCTTGTCATTGCACTGATAGCTATCATCGTATTGCTCATGATCGGGATCACAGGCACCGATGAATTCACCGGAACCCAGCGGGTTCTGATGCTCGTAGCCATCTTCGGCCACTTCGGCAAATGACTCATGGACATCATTGATGCCGCTATCGACGATAGCGACGACCATGTCTTCGCCCTTGCTCTCCACGCCCGTTGCATTACCTTCCCAGATTTCCGGGGCGGCAATATGAGTCGGGCCGGCAAAGGTCATGGGCTCGTAGACAATCTCACGCTTCACATGCCGGACTTCCGGCATGGACTGGATCTTGCGAGCGGTGGCGGCATCAGTCTCGATGGCAAAGCCATTGAGGGCCAGCTGCCAGCGGCGTTCCGGGTTGAAGTTCCGGCCGGTGTGCTGGGTAATGCCGGCGAGGATTTCATCCTGGCGTTGGCGCAGATAATTCTGATAAATGCTTACCGCCGGATTATCGACATCAAAACGAGCGTGGCCGGTGGCTGAGGGACTGGTGGCCTCCAGGCCGGGGATCCCGCCCCGGTAGCGAACGGCCGGGGGCTCATACAAGCGGATAATGAAAGTATCCAGCTCACCCTCTCCCTGCTTGGCATCCTTGCTGATATCAAGGTGCCGGTCCAAGGGCTTATCCGCATAAGCCATGGATTCGGAAGAAGATGCAGCCGTCAAACCACCGGCCGCCAGTGAAAATGTCAGTGACAGTGCCAATGCGGCCATGCGGGATTGGGTAAGTACCTGCATGAGATCTCCAGCCTTTATAGGTTGTTGTTTAAGCGATGAAACGCCGGACACGCCAAGGTGTCCAGAAGTCGGGAACGCCGGGGAGGCAACAGACGGTCAATCGCCGGCTGAACAATGCTTCCCATACGCACCAACTCCTCCCTGGTCAGGACAAGCCGGCCTGAGGCTGGCCTGTCGCCATATCGGAAAGCGTGAAAACGCGGGGCTGGGGTCTGGTACCCCCCTGGGTAGGAGTCTTGCTCTGGCTCCCTCCCGTGCCACAGAGCGATCGAACTGATCGTTTGGCGGCTCACATCCCCCCAAGGATGAAAACATCCGAGCCGTCTTCACATCTTTCGTGTTCGATAAATCAAGTCACGGTTTATACCGTGACGTTATGAAATAGCATGAGCTCCGGGCGGTGTCAAAACTGTACAACAGCGTTGTCTATAAACAACAGGCGTGATGGAAGGTGGCCGGAAAGGGATGAATGGCTTATCTCGTTGATTTGAGCATTTTTATGTCAAAGGACATGGAACAGGAAGGGATAAAATGCGGGATCAAAAAATTTCGGGTGCGGGAGCTTGTAAAAGCTTTCAGAAGAAAGGTAGCAGGAAGGCTGCGCGAGCCATCACGTTCAACACGACCAAACAAGACGTATTCACCACAGAAGAATCGAGATATTTACCCCATTTCCATGGAATTCGTTCAATTCGCAAGCCATATGGTCAAGTAGTGATCCACCATGAGAGCGGCAAACAGCAGGATCAAATAGGTAATGGAGAAGCCGAAGGTTTTCATGGGCCAAAGGCCATCCGGATCCCGCTTCAGCGCAATGGTGTAGGCGAGAAATGCCACACCCAAAATCACCGCCGAGACGAGATAAAGCAGACCGGACATGCCGGTTAACCAGGGCAGCAAGGTAACCAGCAACAGCAGGACGGTATAGAAAATGATATGCCAGCCGGTGAAGCTCACCCCATGGGTGACCGGCAGCATGGGCATGTCCACCTTGGCGTACTCTTCCCGGCGATGGATGGCCAGGGCCCAGAAATGGGGCGGCGTCCAGGTGAAGATAATCAGGAACAGCAGCAAGGCGTGGGGATGGACCTCGCCGGTAATGGCCGCCCAGCCGAGCACGGGGGGTGCGGCACCGGCGGCCCCGCCGATTACGATATTCTGGGGTGTGGCCCTCTTGAGAAAGACCGTATAGATGATGGCATACCCCACCAGTGAGGCCAGGGTCAGCACTGCGGTCAGGGGATTGACCAGAAACCACAGCAGGGCCATGGCGATCAGGCCCAGTACGGCTGCGAAGCTCAACACCTGCCAGCCTTTCAGATGGCCGGTGGGCAGGGGCCGCTTGCGGGTTCGTGCCATCTCGGCATCGATCTTGCGATCAATATAATGATTGATGGCAGCGGCCGAGGCGGCGGCCAGGCCGATCCCAATGGAGCCCAGGATGAACAGGTCAATGGGCACCATGCCCGGCACGGCCAGCAACATCCCCACCATGGCGGTGAAGACGATCAGGGCCACGACCTTGGGTTTGCAGAGATCCAGGTAGTCGGCCGCCACGGCTTGGAAACCAGGCTTGCTCATATCAATTCGATCCGGCTGGGTCCGTCTCAGGGGCGCCTACCATACAGGGTCCACAGAGCGGTGACCATGGCGAGGGTCAACAGGGCCGCCCCGGCGTTGTGGGCCGTAGCCAGCCACAGGGGCAGACTGAAGATCACCACGGTGACGCCGATCAGCAGCTGTACCGTGAGCAGTCCGGCCACGACATAGGCCATGCGCCGCATGATTCGCTGCCCCCAGGCCCAAAGGAAGGCGACAAAGGCCCCGATGGCCAACAGGGCGGCAATGGCACCCAGGCGGTGGGTGTAATGGATGGCGGTGCGGGCCTGGTTATCCAGCACGCCGTATTCATAATTCTTGCCCAGCTCCCGCCAGAGGGTGAAGCCGTCTTCGAAATCCATATCGGGCCAGTACTGGCCATGGCAGGTGGGGAAATCCGGACAGGCCAGGGCGGCATAGTTGGTACTCACCCAGCCGCCCAGGGCGATCTGGGCGATCAACACAACAAAGGCCACCATGCCCAGTTGCCGCAGGCGCTTAAAGCGGGTGGGCGGGATGTCGGCCACTTCCTTGGGCTTGCCCTTGTCGCGAGTGCGCAGGTACTGCAACCAAATCAGGGACAGGGTCGCCAATCCCCCCAGCAGGTGGGCCAGCACAATGGCCGGTTTCACCAGCAGGGTCACCGTCCACATGCCCAGGGCGGACTGGAAGATCACCAGAGCCAGCAATAGCCAGGGTAACTTGACGGGCTGGTCGGGATCTCGCCGGTTGATCCAAGCCATCACCGCCAAGCCCAGAATCAGCAGACCCAGAAGTCCGGCCACATAGCGGTGGACCATTTCCTTCCAGGCCTTGGCCACCCAGGCCTCGTCTCCCCGGGCCAGGGGGGTGTCATCCCAGCCCTCCAGGGCATAGCCAATCTGCTCCTCGGACTGGGGGACGGTGAGCACGCCGTAGCAACCGGGCCAATCGGGACAGCCCAGGCCGGCATCGGACAATCGAACAAAGGCACCCAGGATCACCACGATCAGGGTGAGCACGGTGCCGAAAAGGGACAATCGGTTAAACAGCTGCAGACGTGTCATTTCTTTTCACCTAGCCAATCTGGGAAGCCCGAAGCAGTCGCCGCATATCATCCATGAAATCATCGGGATCAAAGCCCGGCGGGAAATACATCATCAGATTATCCAGGGGATCGACAATATACAGACGTCCTGACTCGGCCGGGACCTGGCCGTCCTCCAGTTCAAATTGTTCCAGAAATGCCTCGGCAGCGGGATGATCGATGGGGAAGACGGTGAGATCCGCATGCTCCTCGCGAAAGAATTCCAGTTGGGCATCGTTCTCCGGGGTCAGCAGCACGCGCTGGACCCGGCCCATGTCGCGACCCAGAGACAGGCGAATCTGACGGGTACCCCAGAGCACTTCCCGGCAATCCGCCCCGCAGCCGTCGGCGGCCAAATAGACCACCGTCCACTTGCGGCCATCCAGCACGGGACGCTCGCTCAATTCCTCCCGGGAGGCCAGCGCCGGCAATGTCACATCCTCCAAGGGCTGAGCGGGATGAATCAGCTCGCCCTTGTTGGTGGTATCGGTGATCTCGGGGGCCCCGCGAAAGGCAAAAAACAGCCAGGCAAGGATGAAGGGCCCCACGCAGACGAGGAACACCAGTATCAGGGTGAAACGGAAACGACGGGTCTTGGGATCCACAGTCATGGGCGGCGTACTCGCTTTAAATTGACGACCAAAAATACAATAAAGACAGCCAGGGCCAAGGCACCCCATTGAAAGGCATACGCCAGGTGGCGTTCCGGCGGCATGTTGATGGGCTCGAAATCCCGGCGATAGCCGGGGCTTTCCTCCGGCGACATCATCAGGCGGCCATCGAAAACCACCGTATCCAGCTGTTCTTCCAGGTCGGCCCGGGTGGGGAAATAAATCCGCCGGGGCCAATCACCGCTGGGGATCGGCGCGGACAGGCGAAACCCCGGCTCCGGCAAGCTGTTGAGCTGTCCTTCCACCGTGCGGGCCTCCTCGCCGGGGGCCGAGGGGGGTGCGTCCTGCTCAACGATCCAGCCCCGGTCAACAATGACGATGGCGTCATCGTCTTGCAGCTTGAACGGGGTCCAGACGTGAAAACCCGGCTGGCCCTCTCTCAACATGTTCTCCAGGAGAAACTGCCGGTCGGAGAGGAAATGTCCCCTCAGGCGAACATCGGCGTAGGGCGGCAAGCCTTCCAGGTCCTCCAGTGCCACCACCTCCCTGGCCGGGTGTTCATCCTGGAAATAGGCGAGAATCTCGCGCTTCTCCTCGGCCCGGTTCACCTGCCAAAACGAGAGGGCGGAAAACAGCAGTACGGTGAGCAGTGTCAGCAAGCAGGCCCAGACAGGCGGCTTGAACTGCCAGCGCCTCTGTTGTGTCATACTGCCTCCCGGCCGCAAGGCCGGTGTTAACAATGGGTGGGAATGCTGTCCCGCCTGGCTGACAAAAAATGCTTCACCCCAGCAAGAGACCTTTCCATGCGCCTGCTTATCCTGCTGATGATTCTGGCCATTCTGGCCAGCCTTGCCTCCGCCATGTTCTACCTGCTCAAGGACGGCGGCCATTCAAAACGGACCGTCTGGGCCCTGACCTTGCGGGTCGGTGTCTCCATCGGCCTGTTCATGCTGCTTTGGCTGGGCTATGCCCTGGGGATTCTTCAGCCGTCCGGTCCGCCGGTGGGTTGAAAGTGAACAGGTGAAAGTTCCCAGTGAACAGATAAGGCGCGTTCGCGCGTCTATGGTGTAAGGGGCCTCAATGCTTGAACAGAGGCCCCTTTTCTCTTAACACCTGTTCCTACAGCCAGTAGACGAAGACGAAGAGCAGCAGCCAGACCACATCCACGAAGTGCCAGTACCAGGCGGCCGCTTCAAAGGCGAAGTGGTTCTCCGCCGTGAAATGCCCCTTCAGACAGCGGAAGTACACCACCAGCAACATCAATGCCCCCAGGATCACGTGCAAGCCGTGGAAGCCGGTGAGCATGAAGAAGGTGGAGCCATAGATGCCGGAATCCAGCCGCAGGTTCAGATCCACATAGGCGTGGACATACTCATACATCTGCACGGACAAGAAGATCAGGCCCAGTGCAATGGTGGCGAACAGGCCCCAGTTGAGGACCTTGCGGTTGTTTTCCTTGATGGCGTGGTGGGCAATGGTCAGGGTCACGCCGGAGGTCAGCAGGATGGCGGTATTGATCGCCGGCAGGCCCCAGGCACCCATGGTGCCGAACTCGTCGTGACGAGGCGCCGGGCCGTCGGTGGGCCAGCTGGCCTCGAAGCCTTCCCATAGCAGGAGATTGGTGAAGAAGTTAGCCCCTTCCCCCCCCAGCCACGGCACGGAATAGATGCGGGCGTAGAACAGGGCGCCGAAGAAGGCGGCGAAGAAGAACACCTCGGAGAGGATGAACCAGGCCATGCCCTGTCGGAAGCTGCGTTCCTCCTGGGGACCGTAGACGCCGGAAACACTCTCGTTGATGACATCCCGGAACCAGCCCCAGACCATGTAGATGATGATCAGGCCGCCCACGAACATCACCGGGGTGCCCCACTGAATGCCATTCAGGAGCGCGGCGACGCCCAGAACCGCCACGAACATGCCGATAGTACCCACCACCGGCCAGTGGCTTTCATGGGGAACGTAGTAACTACCCTTTTCCTGCGCCATCTCGTTCTTCCTCAATCCTGCATTGGTTGATGCGATCGGCCGCCGATCAGAGCGGCCGGATCAGGAATCATTTTTCGCCCACCTGGTCCCGGGCGTAGAAGGAATAGGACAGAGTCACCGTGCCGATATTGGACGGGAGCTCCGGATCCACATAGAACAATACCGGCATGCGTCGGCTTTCCTCGCCGGCAAACAGCTGTTCCTCGAAGCAGAAACACTCCACCTTCTGAACATAGCGGGTCGCCCCGGCCGGCGCCACGCTGGGCACCGCATGACCAATCCGTTCCTCGGCACCCAGGTTTTCCGCAATGTAATGGGTGGTATAGAGCTTACCCGGGTGGACCTCCATGCGGGTCTCTTCCGCGGAGAAGTTCCAAAGGTCCCGCTGGTTCAGGCTGGAGGCCAGTTCCACCGTCACCGTCCGGTCGTAATCGGGTTCCAGGGAAACCGGTTCCGCCGCCGCCGTGGTGGTACTGCTGCTACTGATGCCAGTGACTTCGCAAAAGACATCATAGAGCGGGACCATGGCAAAGCCGAAGCCGAACATGGCCAGAGAGGCAAAGCCCAGCTTGACCACCAGGCTGGCATTGCTCTCGGGTTTTCTCTCACGCTTGTCGTCGCTCATGACGTGAACCTCCGGGGTTCAGTACCGCGCATGAATCAAGAAGAAAATACCGACATAAAAGGCGATGGCTACACCGCCGATCGCCAGGGCCCAGTTTCGGGCCCGGCGCCGGTTTTTTCGGGTTCTTTCCTGATCGTCCACGATCAGCCCTCCAGGGGTGTCAATCTTCTTTCCAACGCGCTGTCTTATTTCACTTCCGGCGCAGTCTCGAAGGTGTGGTACGGCGCCGGAGACGGCACGGTCCATTCCAGACCATGGGAGCCTTCCCAGACCCGGTCGGTGGCGCGACCCACACCGCCCCGAATACAGCCGATGATCACGGCCACGAAGATCAGCTGGGAGATGCCGAAGACAAAGGCGCCGATGCTGGAGACGAAGTTCCAGTCGGCAAACTGCACGGCATAGTCCGGAATGCGTCGCGGCATGCCCGCCAGGCCCAGGAAGTGCTGGGGGAAGAAGGTCACGTTGATGGAGATGGTGGACAACCAGAAATGGGTTTTACCCCAGAACTCGTTGTACATATACCCCGTCCACTTGGGTAGCCAGTAGTAGGCCGCCGCCATGATGGCAAATACCGCCCCCGGCACCAGCACATAGTGGAAATGGGCCACCACGAAGTAGGAATCATGGTATTGGAAGTCCGCCGGCACGATGGCCAGCATCAGCCCGGAGAAACCACCAATGGTGAACAGGAACAAGAAAGCCAGGGCGAACAGCATGGGGGTTTCAAAGGTCATGGCCCCGCGCCACATGGTGGCCACCCAGTTGAAGACCTTCACCCCGGTGGGTACTGCAATCAACATGGTGGTGAACATGAAAAACAGCAGCCCCGCCACCGGCATGCCCACAGTGAACATGTGGTGGGCCCAGACGATGAAGCTCAAGAAAGCAATGGCAGCAATGGCGTAAACCATGGCGCTGTAGCCGAAGAGCTTCTTGCGGGCAAAGGTGGGAATGATCTCCGAGATAATGCCGAAGGCCGGCAGAATCATGATGTACACCTCGGGGTGCCCGAAGAACCAGAAGATATGCTGGAACAGAACCGGGTCACCGCCGCCGGCGGCATCGAAGAAGGTGGTACCGAAGTACTTATCGGTGAGCAGCATGGTCACCGCGCCTGCCAGCACCGGCATCACGGCAATCAGCAGGTAGGCGGTAATCAGCCAGCTCCAGACGAAGATAGGCATCTTCAGCAGGCCCATGCCAGGCGCACGCATGTTCATGATGGTCACGATGATGTTGATCGCGCCCATGATGGAGGAGATACCCAGCACGTGGATGCCGAAGACCAAGAGCGGGAAGGCATCCCCGGTCTGCAGGGAAAGCGGCGGGTAGATGGTCCAGCCCGCTGCGGGCGCCCCCCCCGGCACGAAGAAGGTCATCAGCAGCAGGGTGAAGCCAATGGGCAGAATCCAGAAGCTCCAGTTATTCATCCGCGGCAGGGCCATGTCCGGCGCCCCCACCATCATGGGGATCATCCAGTTGGCCAGACCCACGAAGGCTGGCATCACCGCCCCGAAGATCATGATCAGGGCATGCATGGTGACCATCTGGTTGTAGAACATGGGGTCAACCAGATTCATGCCGGGCTGGATCAGCTCGGCACGGATCACCATGGCCATGGCACCGCCCACGAAGAACATGATCAGGCTGAACCAGAGGTACAGCGAGCCAATGTCCTTGTGATTGGTGGTAAAGAGCCAGCGGCGCATCCCGGATGCCGGGCCGTGATGTTCGTCGTGATGGGTATCGGTAGCAGTACTCATTTTCCCTCGACCTCCGGCTCAGTCTTACCGGGCCACTTCAATGGCGGAAAGCTGCATGGACTCGTCGTCTTCCTCAGCGGTCTGTTCTTCCCGCTGCTCTTCGAGCCAGGCTTCGTATTCTTCTTCTTCCACGGCTTCCACCACAATGGGCATGAAGCCATGGTCACGGCCGCAGAGCTCGGCGCACTGGCCGCGATAGACACCGGGTTCAGTCACCTCGAACCACATCTCATTGACCACCCCGGGGATGGCGTCCTTCTTGCCCCCCAGCTCCGGTACCCACCAGGCGTGAATCACATCATCCGCGGTGAGCAGAATCAGGACCTTCTGATTGATGGGCACCACCACCCGGTTGTCCACTTCCAGCAGGTAGTTGTCCACTTCCATGGGATTCAGCTCGCGGTGAGGTCGTAGCTGGCGGGCCCGGTTGCTGTCCCGGTCCAGACGGCTGTAGAAGGAGACATCTTCGCCGCGATAGTCGTAATGCCAGAACCACTGGTAACCAGTGACCTGAATACTCATATCGTAGTCACGGTAATCTTCCAGCTCGATCAGGCTCTTGGCGGCGGGAATGGCCATGCCGATCAGAATCAGGAAGGGGATTACTGTCCAGACCACTTCCACGGCCGTGTTGTGGTGCCACTTGGCCGGTTCCACGCCTCGGGATTTGCGGTGCATGAAGATGGAAATAATCATGGCCCCGAAAACCAGCACGGCAATCACCACGCAGATCCAGAAGATCAGCATGTGAAGATTGTAAATGTCTTCACTCATGGTGGTGACGCCGCGGGGGAGGTTGATTCCCTCACGGAAGGCCAGGGCCTGGCCCGGCAACATCAAGAAGCCGAGCAAGAAAATGTGGCGGATGGCGCCAGAAAGCTTGGCTGTGAACATGCTTTCACTTCTCCTGCGTGGTTCATCAAGCAGCCCGCTTTACCGCAGGCCACCGACCCCTCCCTTACGGAAGGGTTTGGGGAGTTCCCTCAACCTTCGGCCAGAAGGTCTCTTAACCTGTCCCGAAGCGAAATCTTCTCATCCTCGGTCAGGCAACGTCCGATCTCCCACTCGCTCTGCCCTTCGCGCAGAAACAGGCGGGCGGGGTAATGACGGTGTCCGGAAGGATCCAGCTCAACACGAACCCAGGCCGTATGAAAGTCCCGAACCGCCTGGGGCCGGCCAAAGCCACGCTCTATCCTGAGCCGATCCTTCTCCAGTGTCAGCACTTCCCGGTACCGAAGCCGGTGCTGAACCAGATACAAACAAATGGCCAGAACCAGCAGTTCGATGCCAGCATACGGCAACACCGGCCAGAAACCCCGCAGCGCCGCCACACCGGCAACCGCCAGCGCCGCCAGGGCCACCAATAAAAAAAAGACCAGCCGACCGCGGCTTCCCAGCGAGTCGTTGGGTTGGACCACAATTCGATGGGGCCCTGCCCTGGCTGATCCCTTGACCTTGGTCATGGACTTGGTCCGGGTTTCCGGAGGGCGAAATGGTACTTCAAGCCCCCCCGAGGCGCAACGGTGACAAGCGGCAGGATGCCTGCTAGAGGCGGGTGATATCGAATCTATCTGCCAGCTTTTCGGGTTTCGGCGAGGGGGTATGGTCCAGGCGACCCAAACAGGGTGCATCCAAATGGCACTCAAGTGTCTGGAAATTCTCGTCCAGACGGGATTGGCCGGGCTGGGGTTCGGTGGCCACCCAGCCGGTCAGGGGCAGGCCCACGGCTCTGATCCGATCCGCCGTCAACAGGGCGTGACTCAGACAACCCAGGCGCAAGGCCACCACCAAAATCACCGGGGCGCCGATGGCCAGAGCCAGGTCTTCCATGGTCTCGTGATCATTCAGCGGGACCCGCCAGCCCCCTACCCCTTCAATCAGGTGGTAGTCGGCCTGGGGGCGCGGGGTGATCCCGGACAGCAGCCGCGAAACACTCAGTTCCCGACCAACGTCCCGGGCGGCAATATGCGGAGCGATGGCCGGTTCCAGCACCAGGGGGTTGATCTGCTCATAGGAAAACCCCGTGCTGGATGCGGCCAACAGGGCCTGGCCATCTTCATTGCGCAACCCCTCGGGACGACGCTCGGCCCCGGAAGCCACCGGCTTGAGTCCCACCGCCGTCTCCCCCCGCCCCCGCAGGGCATGCAGCAAACTCGCCGTCACCAGCGTCTTGCCCACCTCCGTATCCGTTCCCGTTACGAAGTACTCCACGATTTTTTTCTCCTTGGATTGAGCTTGTTTGCTATCTGACATTAAAAATCGAACACGAAGGACACGAAGAAAGGCAGAAGAGCAGGAAGGAAAAATTGGCTGGCGGTTCTGCCCCCGTAGGAGCGGATTTATCCGCGATTGGGTCTCGGGGCGTATAGAAGGCTGGTTTTTTAACACGGAGGTCACGGAGGACGGGGCCACCAGCCATTCCTTCCTTCGTGCTCTTCTGCCTTTCTTCGTGTCCTTCGTGTTCGATTTTTTGTATCTGACCTGCACCAATTCAGGTTTTTTTCAATGCGGGTGCCCAGACGGTGCCGTAGACGACTTCGTAGGTGGCGGGGAGACGGCCGTCGTGGCGGTAGTCTTCATAGGCGGCCTGGAAGCGGGCCATTTTTTTGCGGCCCATGAGCCCCCGGGGACGGTTGCCGGTGACGTTGTGGGCGCCGATGCGCTTGATGTCGCGCATCAGTTCGGTGGTGGTTTCATAGGTCAGGGTGAAGTGCTCCACGTCCATCACCGGCTCGGCCAGACCGGCCCGGACCAGACCGTCACCGATGTTGTGCATATCGGTGAAAACATTCACATGGCTTTTCTCGTCCACCGCCGACCAGGCCGCCCGTAACTCCTTGAGGGTATCCGGGCCGAAGGTGGTAAACAGGAAAAGCCCCTGGGGTTTCAAGACCCGGCGCACCTCGCGAAACACCCGGTCCAGATCATCCACCCACTGCAGGCCCAGGCTGGAGAAGACCAGGTCCACGCTGTGGTCGGCGATGGGCAGGGCGGTCATATCCGCGCCCACCGGATGCAGACGGCGGAACCAGCCACCCCGACGGCGGGCTTGCTTGAGCATGGCCTCTGACAGATCCATGGGCAGCACCCGGGCCTTGCGATAACGCTCAAAGAGGGCCCCGGCCCCCTGGCCGGTGCCGCTGGCCAGATCCAGGATCACCTGGGGTTCGATGGTGGTGTAGTCCAGCCGTTCCAGGAGACGATCGCAGACTTCCCGTTGCAGCACGGCATGCTCGTCGTACTCGGCCGCGGCCCGATCAAAGGAGCGGCGCACGGCGGAACGCTCCGGCAGCTCCGGATGGGATTCGGGGCGGTCGTCCAGCCGTGGCAGGGAGGGATCAACCCGCTTGGGTGAAGTCATGGATCAGCTCCAGAAAATGCTCGGGATCGGACAGGAATGGCGCATGAGCGGTGCGCTGTAAACAATGATAATCCGCCTTGGGGATGGCCTCCGCCATGGCCCGGCCCGCCTCGGGATGGGTGAGGCGATCCAGGCGGCCGCTGATCACCCGGGTGGGCGGCTTGAGGCCCGGCAATTCCGCCCGCAGGTCCACCGAGCCCAGCAGGGAAAGGCCGTTTTCCAGTACCTGGTGATGGGGCTCGCCATGGCGAAAGACCGCTTCCCGTAATTGTCGCAGAAGTGGCCGGGCCTGGGGGTCGCCCTGGACCTGCAGGGCCAGAAACTGCTGGACGGTGCCCTTGAAATCGTTTCGCAGTTCGCTGGCGAATTTCTCCAGGGTCTCGGGAGCCATGGCATGGGGCCAGTCCGGGCCGGTGACAAAACGCGGCGTGGTGGCCACGGCCAGCAGGCGCTCCACCCGCTCGGGGGCATCCAGGGCGGCCCGGGTGGCGACCATGCCGCCCAGGGACCAGCCCAGCCAGCTGGCCTTTTCAGGGGCCACGGACAGGGCGGCCTCGGCCCAGTCGGCCAGACTCTCGCCCACCGGCACCTCGCGGCTGTGGCCATGGCCGGGCAGATCGATGCGAGTGACCCGGTAGCGAGCCGTGAGCTCGGCCAGGATGGGATCCCAGACATCGGAATGCAGGCCCCAGCCGTGGATCAGGACCAGGAGCGGGCCATCGCCGCTTGTTTCATACCAGGGTGTCATTGTCTCTACTTCCAAAGCGTTGCCAGGGCCGCCACCAGGGCCTCGACGTCCGCCTCGCTGTGGGCGGCGGAGAGGGTGACCCGCAGTCGCGCGGTGCCGGCAGGGACGGTGGGCGGGCGGATGGCCTGGACCAGAAAGCCGGCCTCCGCCAGGGCGCGGGATAATGCCACGGTCGGGGCCGCCTCGCCCACCCGGATGGGCTGAATGGGCGTGCGCGAAGGCATCAGCGGGATGCCATGGGCCTCGGCCCCTTCACGAAACTGGGCAATTCGCGCCGCAAGCTGGTCGCGCGGGCCCGTATCTTCCCGGCAGATGGCAACGCCCGCCCGCACCATGGCCGCCACCGAGGGCGGGGTGGCGGTGGTATAGACATAGGCGCGAGCGTATTGCTGCAGATAATCGATCAGCGTTCGACTGCCGGCCACGAAGGCCCCGAAACCGCCCAGGGCCTTGCCCAGGGTACCCATGAAGACCGGGACCTGCGCCGGACCCAGCCCCGCTTCTGCGGCCGCGCCCCGACCTTCCGGGCCGAGCACCCCCAGACCATGGGCCTCGTCCACCATGAGCGTGGCCTGATGCGCCTGACAATGGTTCGCGATTTGTTTCAGCGGGGCGATATCCCCGTCCATGCTGAACACTGAATCGGTCATCACCAGGCGGTGGCCAGGGGCGGTCGCCAATCGCTGGTCCAGATGCTCGGCATCGGCATGGTGATAGCGGATCAGACGAGCCCGGCTCAACTGGCCCCCGTCAATCAAGGAGGCATGGTTGAGCTTGTCCTGAACGAGACTGTCGCCCTTGCCGGCCAGGGCCTGGGCCAGGCCCAGATTGGCCATGTAGCCGGTGGAAAACAGCAAGGCAGCCTCGCGACCGGTCCACTCGGCCAGCTCTGCTTCCAGGGCGGCATGCTCGGGACTGTGGCCCGTGATCAGATGCGCGGCGCCGCTGCCGGCCCCATGGGCCTGAAGGGCCTGCTCACCGGCCGCCACTACGCGGGGGTCGGCGGCCAGGCCCAGGTAGTCGTTGGCGCAGAAGTTGATGCATTCCCGGCCCTGCCATTGCACCCGGGTGGCGGAACGGCGCTGGAAGGTGCGGGTCTGGCGCCGCAGCCCTTCGGCCTCGCGCTGGGCAAGGCCGGGGGCAAGGCGGGCATCCAGGCGTTGGGCGGGGTTATCGGGCTCAGTCGGCCCGGACATGGGGCTCGGCCTGATCAGCTTGAGCAGCGGCTTCGGCGGCGGCGTCCTCCCGCTTGCCGCGACCGCATTCGCGGCGCTCTTCCACCCGCCCCACCGCTTCCGGGCGCAGACCCAGGCGCTGGAAGAGCTGCTGGTCGGCATCGGCTTCCGGGTTGTCGGTGGTCAGCAGCTTATCGCCATAGAAAATGGAGTTGGCACCGGCCAGAAAACACAGGGCCTGGGTCTCGTCGTTCATGTCGGTACGGCCCGCAGACAGGCGAACATGGGAGGCGGGCATCATCAGCCGGGCCGCGGCAATGGTACGCACGAACTCCACCGGGTGGACTTCTTCCTGGCCGTACAGCGGCGTGCCCGGGACCTGGACCAGCTGGTTGATGGGCACGCTGCCCGGGTGTTGGGGCAGATTGGCCAGGGCCCGCAGCATGTCGGCCCGATGGCCGGTCTCCTCGCCCATGCCCACGATGCCGCCGCAGCAGACATTGAGCCCGGCCTGGCGAACGTTTTCCAGGGTGTCCATGCGGTCATCGAAGGTGCGGGTGGTGATGATGTCGCCGTAGAAATCCTCGGCGGTATCGATGTTGTGGTTGTAGTAGTCCAGCCCGGCGTCGGCCATCTTCTCGGCCTGTTCCCGGTTGACCATGCCCAATGTGGCGCAGGTTTCCATGCCCAGGGCCCGGACCTGGCTGATCATGTCGGTGATGCGGTCCAGGTGCTTGTCGGTGGGGCTGCGGTAGGCCGCGCCCATGCAGAAACGGGTGGCGCCCTTGGCCTTGGCCGCCTTGGCCTGGGCCACCACGAAATTCACGTCCATCAGCTTTTCCTTTTCCAGACCGGTGTCATAGCGCGCGCTCTGGGGACAGTAGGCACAGTCCTCGGGGCAGCCGCCGGTCTTGATGGAAAGCAGGGTGGAGACCTGGACTTCATTGGGATCGAAGTACTGGCGATGCACGGTCTGGGCGGCAAAGATCAGCTCATTGAAGGGCAGCTCGAACAGGGCCCGGGCTTCTTCCGCCGTCCAGTCATGGCGAATTTCGCCTCGGCGCACGCGTTCCAGGGTGGTTTGGGATTGGGCGGTCTGCTGTGAAACGGACATGGCTGAACGATCCTGGTCTATCGCGGGCGCGCGAGTTGAAAGACGAATGCAATTGGGCAACAGTTAATGCTTGCTGCCTGGTCACTGCCGAGGCAGCGAAAGGAAGAAGTCTAACGAATGCGCTGTCAACCTGAAAGGGGGATACATGGTTGACAAGATTCGGCGCGGCCTGCGCTGGCTGGAGGGGGTATTACTGCCGCATCGCTGCCTGCTTTGCGGCGCGAATGGTGAGGACGGCCTGGATCTATGCCGGGGCTGCGGCGAAGACCTGCCCTGGAACCGCCACTCCTGTCCCCGCTGCGCCAATCCCCTGCCCCCCGGCAGCCGACCAGACAGCCTTTGCGGCGCCTGCCTTTCCGGGGAGACGCCCCGTGGCTTTGACCGGATCCACGCGCCTCTGCTGTATGACTTTCCCCTGGATCGGCTGATTCTGAACCTGAAGTTTCACGGCCAACTGGCCACCGGGCGCTTGCTGGGTGAATTGACGGCCCAGGCCCTGGCCAGTGAAGGCGTGCGCTTGCCCCAGGCACTGGTCCCCGTGCCTCTGCACCGGCGACGCTGGCGGGAGCGGGGTTTCAATCAGGCCCGGGAGCTGGCCCGGCCCATGGCTCGCCGTTTCCAAATCCCCATCGCCGACGGCCTGGTCCACCGGCGCCAACACGGCCCCGCCCAGGCCGAGCTGCCCCTGGACCAGCGGCGACGCAATATCCGGGGCCTGTTCAAGGTCCGCCGCGAACCGCCCGGGCATGTGGCCATCGTAGACGATGTGGTCACCTCCGCCAGCACCGTCGCCGAACTGGCCCGCACCCTCAAACAAGCCGGCGCCACCCGCGTGGATGTCTGGGCCATTGCCCGGACGCCTTGACTATGAAAATCGAACACGAAGGTCACGAAGAAAGGCAGAAGGACACGAAGGAAAAAATGGCTGGCAGTCCCGCATCCGTAGGAGCGGATTTATCCGCGATTGGGCCTCGGGGATGTATAGAAGGCTCGAAATTTTGAACACGGAGTGCACGGAGGACCACGGAGATCACGGAGGGGATGAATGGGGGGCTATTAGGTGTGGGAGCGGCGTCCGCCGCGAATTGGGGATCTATCTGCCTTGATCGCGGCGGACGCCGCTCCCACGGCATAGTTAAACTCCGTGCCCTCCGTGGTTCTCCGTGATCTCCGTGTTAAATCCCCAAACCTGAATCCAACAAGGCAGCATCTACCGCCCCTGCACCCAACAGTATTACTCCTTCGTGTCCTTCGTGTTCGATTTTCAACAACCTAACCGCCCCGAAATCATTCAATGACGATTTCGGCGGCGGGGTCGCGGCGGTTGTAGTTAGAGCTCATGACGCGGCCGTAGGCGCCGGCGTTGGCGATGGCCAGGACGTCGCCTTCGGTGCATTCGGGCAGCAGGCGTTCATTGCCCAGCACATCCCCGGTCTCGCAGATGGGCCCCACCACCGTGGCCGGGCTGCCCGCGGGTTCATTGGGCCGGGAGAGATTGACGATCTCGTGCCAGGCGCCATAGAGGGATGGACGGATGAGGCTGTTCATACCGGTCTCGATGCCCACATAGCGAGCCTCGCCCTTGCCCTTGGTCTGGGTCACCCGGGCCAGCAAGACCCCCGCACGAGCCACCAGGTAACGGCCCGGCTCGATCCAGAGTTGCTTGCCGGGAAAGGCCGAGGCCATGCTCTTGAGGGATTCGTCCATGGCCTCGGTATCCAGAGGCTGGTCGCCGGGCTTTTCCACCACGCCCAGGCCGCCGCCCAGATCCAGGATCTCCACATCGGGAAAGCGCTCGGCCGCCTCGCCCAGGATGATGGCGATCTGGCGCCAGTTGTCCGGGGTGCGGATGCCACTGCCACTATGGGCATGCAGGCCCACCACCCGGGCCCCGGCCGCTTCCACCAGGCGGGCGGCTTCATCCAGTTCGAACAGGGGAATGCCGAACTTGGACTGGATGCCGGCGGTGCGCACATGCTTGTGATGGCCCCGGCCCTGCCCCGGGTCCAGGCGCAGGAAGATATCCCGGCCGGCGAACAGCTCCGGCCAATGGATCAGGGGATGCAGATTGTCCAAAGTCACCCGCACGCCCTGCTCCAGGCCAAAGACATATTCGGCCCGGGGGGCGAAGTTGGGGGTGAAGAGAATGCGCTCGGGGTCCAGCCCCGGCAGTTGTTCTTTGACATGGCGGACCTCGCCGGGGGAGACGCATTCAAATCCGAAGCCAGCCCGCTCCACCTGGGCCAGAATCTGCGGGTGGGCATTGGCCTTGACCGCATACAGGACCCGGTCCACGGCGGTGACCGCGGCCAGTTCATCGATGGCCGATTGCACCGAGGGCAGGTGATAGACAAAGGCCGGGGCCTGTTCCACAGCCAGGCTGAGCAAGCGATCCCGGTCCTGCCACCACCAGCTGGCCGGGCGCAGGGGGGTGACCGCCTGGGGGCCGGGCTCGAACAGCTGCTGCCAGGTGGGGCCCAGCACCGGGTCGTCAGGGACCGTGTGAATCAGGCTGCGGTGCAGCTGCTCCACCAGGCGCGGGGCTTCGCCGGCCTCGATCACGGCGGTGAAGTTGAGATCATTGGCGGCCTGGCTGAGCAGGTGGATATGGCGCTCTTCAAAGACCTCCAGGGCCGGGCCCAGTTGATGCAGGATGGAACGGATACGCCGGCCCACCACGCTGACGGTGGCGCAATCCCGGATCAGGGTGGCACGGCAAAAGCCGGACAGATCATCCAGCAAGCCCGTCAAGACCTCTTCGCCCAGATCGTTGGCATCGGCATCCAGGGAGACGGTGACGTTGGTCTCGGAGGTGGAGACCAGGTCCACCGAGAGCCCGTGGCGGCTGAAGCAATCAAAGGCCCGGGCCAGGAAGCCCACTTCCTGCCACATGCCCAGGGTTTCCATGGAAACCAGCACCACGCCACTGCGGGTGGAGATGGCCTTGACCCGGGCTTCGGTATCGCCGCTGCCGGGGCCGATCTCAGTACCGTCCATGTCGGGATTGCCGGTATAGCGAACCCAAAGGGGAATCTGGTGGCGGCGCACCGGGGCGATGCAGCGGGGATGGAGAATCTTGGCGCCGGTGGTGGCGATTTCCTGGGCCTCGTCATAGTCCAGGCGGCGAAGCAGGCGGGCCGAGGGCAGGGCCTTGGGATTGGCACTGAACAGGCCGGGCACATCGGTCCAGATTTCCAGCCGCTCCGCCCCCAGGCGGGCAGCCAGATAGGCCGCCGAGGTGTCCGAGCCACCCCTGCCCAGCAGGGCGGGACCGCCCTCCGGATGGCGGGCAAAAAAGCCCTGGGTCAGCACCAGTTCGCCCCGGCCCTGCAGCCAGGCCTGGCCGCCCGGGTCGGCGGCATCGTCGCAGACCGCCGACAGCCAATCGGCGGCATCCAGGTCACGGGGTTGGATGCTCAACAGTTCAGTGGGGTCCACCGCATCCGGCGCCAAGCCGGCCGCTTCCAGGCGGGCCTCGGCCAGCACCCCGGCCAGGCGTTCGCCCTGACTCATGGCCCGGGCCCGCAGGCGGGGGGTCACCTCACCGATCAGGCGGGCCCCTTCCAGCAAGCGGCCCAGCTCTTCCAGCCCTTCTTCCAGGCCCGATTCCACCCCGGCCAAATCCATGCTGGCGGCCAGGCTCAGATGACGGGCACGCAATTCATCGATCAGGCTGTCCGGATCCAGACTGCTGATCCCGGCCAAAGCTTCGGCAATGGTGTCCGAGACACCGGCCAGGGCGGAATGGACCAGCAGCACCCGAAAACCGGCCTGTTTTCGTTTGGCCACCACGGTTTCGATCTGCTTCCAGTTGTCACTGGATGAAACACTGGTTCCGCCAAACTTGAGGACGACTAAGGGACTGCTGGGTTCCATTCTGTTACTCCTGAGTCTTGCTTGTGATTGGGTCTTGGGTTTATCGCGGATGAATCCGCTCCTACGGGTGGCCCATAGTTGATTATTCAGGACATAAAAAAACCGGCGCAGAGGCCGGTTTTTCGGAACAGATTTCCGGCATGCAAATCAACGGGCAGGGAACAGCTTTTTGCTGTCTGCCTCCTGTTTCACCCGTTTGCATTTGCTGGTCATGCTGCGCATGGCTTGGTCCTGTTCGGAAATATTGTTCAGTCATAAGCCCGGGTACGGTGAACCCGGGCGGCGCTACTTTACGCCCATTTTCAGGGCTGAGGCAAGGAAATTCTGACACGAAGGACACGAAGAAAGGCAGAAGGACGCGAAGGAAGACAATGGCTGGCGATCTCGCATCCGTAGGAGCGGATTCATCCGCGATCGGGTCTCGGGGTGTATAGCGGGTTCGGTGTTTTGAACACGGAGGACACGGAGAAGCCACGGAGAGCACGGAGGGTATAAATGTGGCGGCTGTAGGAGCGGATTCATCCGCGATTGGGTTTTGGGGGTGTAGCGGGTTGGGCCTTTGGAACACAGAGGGCGCGGAGGATCCGCAGAGATCACAGAGGGGTTATTTGTGAAGGTAACATCGCCTTGTGGGAGCGGCGTCCGCCGCGATCAATAGCGAGCTGGCTGGAAGTCGGGGCAGGAATGCCCCTCCCACAGCTAAGGCCTTGCCCATTTCCCCCTCCGTCTCCTCCGTGGCTTCTCCGTGATCTCTGTGTTCTTAAATAACCAGCCCTCTATGGCCCCGCAGGCCTATCGCGAATGAATTCGCTCCTACGGATACAGAACCGCTAGCCATTCTTTCCTTCGTGTCCTTCTGCCTTTCTTCGTGTCCTTCGTGTCACGCTTTTCAATCAATCAATTCCCGCGGCGGCGTTCCAGGGCGCTGTCCATTTCTTCGCGGGCCTGGGTGTGACGGAACTGTTCCCAGAGGACGGCCTCATCCTGATCGGCCATGGGGCGGTTACTGGTTTCAATGATGTCGTCGAACAGGCCACGCATATCGGACTCCCCCATCACCAGCATGGTGCAAAGCTGGCGCTGTTCATTGATGGTTTCATAACCGGCCTGGTTGACCCGCACTCCGGTCAGGGTCTGATCGGTGAGCTGACGGGACACGCTCTGGAAGGTGGAACCGGAGACGGTTTCTCCCTCGCTGGTACGGGTCTGCTGTTGGTAAGTCTCATCCATGGCTTCCACCCCCACTTCGATCTGGGCCGCCAGCATCTGGCGGGTCAGGGCGATGGCTTCACTGCGATCAATGGAAAAGCTGTCCGAGGCCGGCACGCAATTGGTCGCGGCCAGGCCATCGCTCACCTCACTCTGGGGATCGGCCACCCAATCGGGAATACGGTCTTCCGGGGCCTGCTCAGGGCCGGCACAGGCGGCCAATATCAGGGCCGCGACGGCCACGGTGGTGGTTTGCTTGAACATGATCTTCCCTCCTTTTAAAGAAACTCGATGAGATGCCGGCCCAGATCCCGGCCCAGGGCGTCACCCATACGGGACAGGACCCTGTCCTCCGCCAGGCCGGCGTCGGTGGAGCCTTCCCGGCTGCGGTGGCGGAATTGGCCCAAGGCTCGCCCTTCAGCGTCCCGGACCACCACATCGCCTTCGGCGAAGGCAAAATAGTCGGGGTCCCGGCTCACGGTGCGAATACGGATGTCACCGCCGATTACAAGATCCGGTGTCTGGTCGCCGCCCACCCGCAGGCCCTGTTCCAGCAAGCCGGATTTCAGGGCATGGGCGATTCGGCTATCAAAGGCCTCATCATCCACCTGGATGCGCAAGGCATCCAGGGCATCCCGGGCCTGATCGAGCACATGGGCATGGCTTTGGGAAACCGGATCCCGCATCGCAGCTTGGCGGGCAATCAGACTGAGTTGCTCCTCCAGCTGTTCAGCTTGGGCAAACTGCTCCAATGCAGGCAGGTAATGGCGGACCAGCGCCAGGCGGTCGCCCCCGTTGGGCACCTGCCCCGCCAACTCCTCAAGCCGGTCACGCACCCGGTTAAGCTGATTGGACAGACGCAGGGTGGCGGCGCTGCGGTCCAGGCGCACCAGCACATAGAGCACCTCGCTGGCTTCATCCACCACCGCCTCGGCCATTTCCATCTCATCCAGAGTGGTGTCCGGCACCCGCGTTCTCACCTGTTCGGCAAAACCGCGGGTCACCGGGCCGGCGCCGTCTTCGCGGACCCGCTCGATCCAACTCACGGTTCCCCCGGAGACGGTCACCCGCAAGCCCTGGATGAGATCGCTGCGGGCCCGGTCGGTGGCAATCCGACGGGCATGGGCCTGGTCATCGCGTACCGGAGAAGAACCCACCCCGTAGGCGTAGCGCAGGTCCTCGGGGGTCTCCAGCACCCAGTCAGGGACCCCGCCCGGGGCGGATTCTTCCGGCCCGGTGGCGCAGGCCGAGACGGCCAGGCCCAGCAGCATCAGTGACAATAATGGACGAAGGCGCACGTCACAGCCCCCGCCGGGATTGCTGCATGACCTTCTGAATACGCTTCTGACCATTCCAGACTTCCACATTGGTCTCCAGGTCCACCAGTCTCAGATCCACCTGATAGGAGGTGGCCCGGGTGCCGTCCAGACGATCCACGAAGGAATTGATGGTGCCGCTCAGGGCATAATCGGCCCCAAGCTCCCGGCCCATCTCGGCCCGGGTGGCTTCGTCGGCATGGAATTCCTGATCCCGGCGCTCTTCCCGGATGTCTTCCCGATCGGCGCCGCCGGCGACGAAATCCACCCGTCCGGCACGGATCAGTTCCCGGCGCAGATCATTGATGAAGGTCTCCACCGGAATATGCTCATGGGAGCGATTGCGCACGGATTGAATAATGACCCGGGGCCTGTCCCGATCCGGATTTGCACTGTGGAAGCGATCCACCCAGGGGAAGGTCAGCATTTCCTCGATCATGGCCTCGGAGACCAGGCGGGAATCGGTGGCATTCCAGCGATCGGTGAGATCCACCTGCTCATCCGGATCCAGGCGGGTCACTTCCGTGCCACCGCAGCCCACCAGCGTGGCGATCAATACCGTGATCAAGAGGCCTGGCAAAAATCGTTGCATCCTTCCTTCTCCCTGAATCGACCCTAATGGTTAAGACGAATCATAGCCTCATTGCGTTCCAGCGGGGGCAATAAATCATGCCGATGGGAAATACGCCGGGCCTGAAGCACATGGACATCCCCGGCGGAGACTGTCAGCCGGACGGTGGCCGATTCGCCCCCTTCGGGAATCATGAAACGACCGCTGGACAATCGCAACTCATGTTCCCCCGGGGGCAGTTCCAGGCGAACCACTCGAACCGCGGCGGGCAGCCCCTGCCAGGCCCGGGTGTCAGCCCGCACCGTGGCTGAGGTGCCGGCCCGGGCGAAGAGTCCCAGGAGCAATCCCGCTGTCCCGAATTCCTCTTCCAGTTCCCGGGCCGCCAGGGAGGCCAGGGAATGGCGCAGCAGCTCCCGGGCCACGGCCCGGCGCAATTCCTCCCCGGCTTCCATGAGCAGGTCCTGGTAGGCCATGTAAGTCAGATTGTCGGCCGTCTGGAAAACATGCTGGCCCTCGCCCACCCAGAGCTTGGCTGGCGGCGGAGGCGGACGCGGCGGGCCGGGATAGGGCACCGCCACCCGCACCCCGCCCCGCAGGGCGTCCACCAGGCCCAGGGATTCCAGTTGGCCCCAGAAGGGGCCGATATAGAAGCTTTTCTCGAAGCTGCCCCGGATCAGGCCTTCCAGGCCCCCCTGGCTGAAATGCGTGAGCCAGCCCAGGGGACCGGTATCGGCATACAGGGCCCGGAACCAGATCTCCTGGGCCATCTGCTCCTCATAGCTACCCACGGCCACCGGCTGAAGGGTGACCGAGCGTCGACGGGGGTCGGCATACATCACCAGATTGAGCTCGCCCCGGGGTGGCAGTCGATCCACATGCTGGATCACCACCACATGCGCAGTATCCGAATCGCTTTCCCGAATCCCTTGGGCGGCCGATTCGCCCAGCCGCTGTTCGGCCGTCTCGGCCACCGCCGACCAATTGCCCGTGACAGCCTCCATGCGAAAGGCATCCCGCCAGGCCCGGTCCACCATCCCCTCATCGATGGCAAACTGCTGGGCGTAGCCCTCTTCGTACAACTCCGCCGCCCGCTGGTAGGCAATACGGGCATCATCCAGATCGCCGGCCTTCTCATACAAGACACCGCTGAGGTAGCGCAACCAGGCCGCTTCCCGGAACTGCAGCAGATTGGGATCGCTGATATCCGCGGAAATACCATGGAAGGCCTGCAACAGGCCGGACATGCGATTGGCTTCCCGGTCGGCGGCCGCCTCCTGGTAATCCCCCTCCAGCAGCATCAACTCCCGCAGCCGGGCATCCAGGCGGCGGGTCTCCACCAGGGCACTGTCCAGGTGACGGCGCCGGGTGACCCGGTCATCACTTTGCTGGGCCAGGTGGGTGAAGTTCAGGGCCTGGAAATAATGGATGTAGGCCAGCTCATAGGCCGTGCCCCGGTAGGGCGCATTGCGCGGATGGCTCAGGGCGGCACGCACGGCATCACTAAAATAGCGAGTATAGAGGGCATCGCCGATGTCTTCGGCGGTAAGCAGATAGTCAATGCTCTGCTGATAGTCTCCGGCCAGGTGGGCAATCACCCCCTGCTCCAGGTGATAGAGCAGGCGATCATCCCCTTCCGGGTCCAGCACCTCACTCAGGCTTTCCCGAGCAGCCTCGTACTCCCCGGCATCGGCCATGCGCAGGGCCCCGCCCACCTCGTCACCATAGGTGGCACAGCCGCCAAGCAGGGTCAGGCTCAAACAGAGCGCCAGCCAGGGTGTATTCCGCATCGGGTTTTGCCGTCAGTCTCATTGGGTCACACGATTATGCTACATCAGGCCATGGACAGGCGGCGCATCATGGTCGGTCCGGAATGAATCCGATAGCATGTCAAGGAATACCCGGCACAAGGACTGAATGGACCATGGTCAGCAAGCGGCGGGCGCCGGCCCGGGAAATATTCGGCTGGGCGATGTTCGACTTCGCCAACCAGGCCTACACCCTGTTGATCATCACGGTGATCTTCGGGGATCTGTTCACCCGGGTGATTGTGGGCGACGGGCCGGATTACCGTCTGGGCAATCTGCTCTGGAGCCTGGCACTGGCGGTGAGCTATTTCCTGGTGGTGGTCAGCGGCCCGGTTTGCGGGGCGATCATGGACTATTCCCGCAGCCGCAAGCGCTTTCTGTTTGCCAGCTATGTGCTCACCATCACCGCCACTGCCCTGCTCTACTTCGTGGAGCCCGGCTGGATTGTGCTGGCCATGGTGCTGATCATCGTCTCCAACTTCGCCTATGCCATCGGCGAGAACTTCATTGCCAGCTTTCTGCCGGACCTGGGTCCCCGCAAAGACCTGGGCTGGATTTCCGGCCTGGGCTGGGGCCTGGGTTATATCGGTGGCTTGATCGCCACCGCCTTCACCCTGGTGGTGTTGGGGGAGGTGGCGGCGGACAACTTTGATCGACTGCGCTGGGTGGGACCCTTCGCTGCGGGCTTTTTCCTGCTGGCCGCCATTCCCACTTTCCTCTGGCTCCGGGAGCGGGGACGCCGGCGTACCGTGCCGGTGGGCAGCAGTTACGTTCGCGCCGGCTTCCAGCGACTCCGGGACACCTACCAGCAACTGCGCCAGTTCCGGGATCTGAGCATTCTGCTGATCTCCATCTTTTTCACCATGGCCGGCATCTACATCATCATCAGCTTCTCCTTCATCTACGGGGCCCAGGTGATTCAGTGGGATGAATCGGTGCGGATGATGATGTTTGTCACGGTACAAATCACGGCGGCGGTAGGGGCCCTGGGCTTTGGCTTTTTGCAAAGCCGCATTGGCGCCAGGCTGACCTATCTGATCACCCTGGCATTGTGGATGGGCGCGATTATCGCCATCTGGCAGACCCCCAATGTGGCGGCCCTGGCCCAGAGCCTCTGGTCCCTGGAGTGGGAAGCCCAGTATGTCTTCCTGTTTGCCGGGGTCTTGGCCGGCTTGAGCCTGGGTGCGGCCCAATCAGCCGGGCGGGCATTGGTGGGGGTGCTTACTCCCCGGGGCAAGGCGGCGGAGTTCTTCGGTTTCTGGGGTTTCGCCTCCAAACTGGCGGCCATCTTCGGCATCCTGGGCCTGGGTCTGATCCAGGCCTGGCTGGGCCTGGCGGATGCCATTCTCTTCTGCCTCAGCCTGTTCATCCTGGCCTTTATCTTCGCCCTACCCGTCAACGAACAACGCGGCGAACAAGTCGCCGAGAACTGGCGGGAGCGGGGTGAGGGTTGAATGGATGACACGAAAATCGAACACGAAGGGATTGTAATGTTGCTGGGCTACGGGGCGGTTGATGCTGTCTTGTTGGATTCGGGGTTGGTAATTTAACACGGAGATCACGGAGGGCCACGGAGAACACGGAGTTGAATTGGGTGCGGGCCTATCGTAGGAGCGAATTCATTCGCGATGATTCTGTGGGCAGTGGGAGCGGCGTCCGCCGCGATCAAAGGGCAAACCCTCTGGCAATCGCGGCGGACGCCGCTCCCACAAACTCCCATTCATCCACTCCGTGCCCTCCGTGGTTCTCCGTGATCTCCGTGTTCCAATAAACCAACCCTCTACACCCGCCGAGACCCGATCGCGGATAAATCCGCTCCTACGGATGCAGGGTCACCAGCAATATTTCCCTTCGTGTTCGTTTTTCAAATCCATCTAACGCTCAATCACAAAGTAAAGGTGTAGTGCAGGAGGATGCCGGCGAAGATGAAAAAGCCAGCCCAGTTGTTGGAAAGGAAGGCACGGAAGCAGTCGTCCCGGCGGCGGCGATAGATGAGCATCTGTTGCCAGATCATGTTGACGGCGGCGAAGGCCAGGCCCCAGTAATAGGCCGCGCTCAACTCCGCCTGCTGGCCGATGAGATAGAGGGTCCATAGAAAGGCCGCCTGGATCAGACCGATGATGAGCCGGTCCAGGTCCCCGAACAGGATGGCCGCTGACTTGACGCCGACCTTGAGATCATCGTCACGGTCCACCATGCCGTAGATGGTGTCATAGGCCAGGGCCCACAACACCACGGCGATAAACACCAGCCAGGCCAGTTCACTCAGCCCACCGGTCTGAGCCGCCCAGACCATGGGCGCCGCCCAGCCGAAAGCGATACCCAGATAGCCCTGGGGCAGATAGGTATAACGCTTCATGAAGGGATAGGTGGCAGCCAGGAAGATGCCGACAAAGGCCAGCTGAATGGTCAGCACATTGGTGGTGAGCACCAGGCCAAAGGCCAGCAGCCCCAGCACCACGAACAGCATGATGGCTTCCCAGGCCTGGATAGCACCGGTGGCCAGGGGCCGGTCCTTGGTGCGTTTTACATGTCCGTCGATATGGCGGTCGGCAAAGTCATTCATGACGCAGCCGGCGGCACGCATGACAAAAACCCCCAGTACAAAGACCACAAACACATGGGGGTCGGGTTGTCCTTCACCGGCCAGCCACAGGGCCCAAAGGGTGGGCCATAGCAGCAGGAAGGTGCCGATGGGTCGGTCGATTCGCATCAGGCGAATGTAGTGACCCACCCGGTCGCGAGCCGCCGGCAATTGCGCCTGAACGAAATGACTGCGGCGCAACCGTTTAAGCTGCCGCATCAAACGTTGCGAGGGGCGTGGACTCATTCCGCCTCTCCCTGCAGAAAACATTCCACAATCACCATGGCCTGACCACCCACCACCAATCGAGAACGCCGTGCCCACAGGGACGACGGCTGCCGATCCAGGCCGTCACACGCCCGCCGGACCAGGGGATCGTCAGCGGCCAGGCGCGCCACGCAGAGATCTTCCCGACTCGCCGTGGCATCGGAAAAGAGTCGGGTACCCAGGGGCTGGTCTCCCAGAGAACTCACCCATTCCAGGCGATCCAGCAAGGCGGCGGGGATGTGGCTGACCGCGTAGATCAGCGGTCTGCCCGCGGCATATAGGCGAACCTCCCGCCGCAGGGCGCCGTCACCATCGCTGACTTCGCTGAGTCTTTCCACTTCCACGGGGGCACCCAGGCTGGCTTCCAGACGCCCAGTCAGGGAACCAGCCTCCACCAGCCAGGGCCAGTTACGGGGCCGATCAGATTCGGCCACCTGATCGGGGCTCAACCAGGTCGCGCGGGTTTGGGTTTCAGGCTGTCGGCTGGGGGTACTCATGGCGGGCGATATTGTAGCATCGTGTCGGTACAATGCTTCATGGTGAAATGAAGTCCAAGCAAGGATCAGCCCGGACCGGATCCGGAAAGGAAGGGATGTAGTGTGGACAGCGGGTATTCAGTCTGGACGGTGGTGGGCAATGCTGATGCTTCCGCTCATCTACAGTCTCGCTGCACCGAGCGAAGCCCTGGACCCGGCACGCGACGTGGATCAATACATCCACGAAATCTGGACCAGCCAGGACGGACTGCCCCAGAATTCTGTCAATGGCTTGACCCTGGGTCCGCAAGGATACCTTTGGCTGGCCACCTATGACGGACTGATTCGTTTCGACGGCCAACGTTTTGAGCGCCTTGAAGATGACGCCCTGCCCGGCCGTCGTCTTCGAATCATCGGCGATAACGAACAAGGCTTCTGGATCAGTGGTGAGCTGCGAGGCTTGGCTTTCTTCGACGGGGAATCGGCTCAGGCCGTTGAGCTGAACGGCGACGAGATGAACTGGCCCTTGTCTCACATCAAGGGAGACCTGGACGAAGCCTGGATTGGGGCCAACAACGGATTGTTTCACCTCAGCCAGGGTCGGCTGAGGCAGCAGGACAATGGCCTGCCTACCGACAGCGCCATCATGAAACTGGCCCGTTTCGGCCCCGAGAACCGCTTGGCGGCAGGCGGGCTAGCCGGGCTGTTTGTTCAGCAGGAGGATGGCTTCCGGCAAATTGCCCCTTCCGCCTTGGGGTATATGGCGGTCTACAGTCTGCTGGCATCCGGAGACACTCTTTGGGCGGGGGGCGATGCCGGCCTTTATCGGGTGGACATGGATGCCGACACCGATGCGCCAACGGTCTCGGCCACCGGGTGGCAATGGCCTGCTTCGGACAGCGCTTCCATCCGGGCCCTGCACCAGGATAGCGAGAAAAACATCTGGGCCGGCATCCAGGGCCGCGGTGTGGGGCGCATGAATGAACACGGCCATCAACTACTGACCCGTGACCAGGGGCTGAGCAATCACAATATCAGTGATTTTTTCCAGGGACCGGAAGGCAGTCTCTGGATCGGCACCGACGGGGGTGGCCTGAATCGCCTGCGCAATGGAGAGATCATTGCCTATGGCGGTGAACGCAGTGCTATCAATCATTCCATTCTTCCCATTATTGAAGGCAAAGATGGGGATCTCTGGCTGGGTGGTGTTTGTTCCGGGGTACATCGCTTTCGGGATGGAGAAGTCCTGGCGTCTCTGGCCGAGGAAGAAGGCCTGGACAACAGCTGCGTCTACAGCTTGTTGATGGATTCAGACGGTACGCTGTGGGCCGGCACCTATGGCGGTGGCGTTTTTCGTCGCCAAAACGGGGGGGATTTTCAACAGTTGGCCCTGGCGGACAGTTCGGGGGATGAAGCAAGCCTGGATGACAATATCGTGGTCACCGCCCTGACTCAATCCGATGACGGCCGTATCTGGCTGGGTAGCAACCAGGGCCTGTTCCTCTACCAACCCGAAGCCAATCATGCTCGCCGGATAGCGGGCAGCTCGGATCATTTCATCCAGCAGATCACCCTTCATGATCAGACGCTGTGGCTGGCCACGACCCAGGGCGCTTACCTTGCCAGTCTGCCCGAGCAAGCAGAGGACCGTCTGGCAACGTCGTTAACCATCAAGCCACTTAGCGACGATTCACGGCTGGTGGACGTGCGTGTACGTGAAATCCTTCCGGATGAAGATGGCGTCTGGATCGGGACCTACGGCTCCGGCCTTCAGTTCTGGGACGGGGAAGATCTGCATGGCTTGGGTCGAGAGCAGGGCCTGCAGGAAATGGTGGTCTCCCGCATTCTGCGTACCGATAACGATGACCTGCTCTTAAGCGGCAATCAGGGTATCAGCCGCGTCTCACGCGAAGCCCTGATGGCTGTAATCCGGGGTGAGCAGGATCAGGCAGTGGTGGAGCTGCTGGGTGTCAAGGACGGTATGCTGGTGGCCGAAACCAATGGTGGGGGACAGCCGGCCGGCATAAGGGATAGCCAGGGCCGCTACTGGTTCCCCACGGTTGATGGCATCGTGCTGCTGGAACCGGGCCGCATGGAGCGCAACCTCCGCCCGCCACCGGTACATATTGAGGAAATCCGGGTTGCCGGGGAAACACAGGGCCTGGAAGGACCCATTTCCATTCCCGCACAGCGTCGGGAAGTGGAGATTCGCTTTACCGGCCTGAGCTTCATTGCCCCGGAACGTATGCAATTTCGCTATCGACTGGACGAAGAGGCGCCCTGGGTGGATGTGGGCAATCGCCGCACCCTGCACCTGGCCCATCTACAGGGAGGTCGACACCGCCTGGAAATCATGGCCGCCAATGAAAACGGTATCTGGAGCGAGGAGACCGCAACCATTGTGCTGGAAGTGGAACCGCCCTTCCGGGAGACCCTCTGGTTCCCGCTCAGTTTGGTGGCGGCTGTTGCCGCCGGCCTGGGCGGCCTGTTTGCCCTGGGCCTTCTCCGCGCCCGCCGCCAGCGGGCCTATCTGCAAGCCCTGGTTCAGGAGCGTACCGCCGCGTTGGAGGCCGCCAATCGGAAGCTCACCACCCAGGCTTCCCAGGATGGCCTCACGGGCGCCGGCAACCGCCACGTCCTGCGCAGCCGCTTGCGAGACAACTGGGAAGATTGCCGGGCACGGCAGGCGCCCATGAGCTTGCTGATGATGGATATCGACCATTTCAAGGAATACAACGATGTCCACGGTCATGTGGAAGGTGACAACTGCCTCAAGCGGATTGTCCAGGCCCTGAACCCGGACCTGCGGCCGGTGGATAGCCTGATTCGTTATGGCGGGGAAGAATTTGTGGTGTTGCTGCCGGATACGGATGCGGTAGCCGCCGCCAGCATTGCCGAACGCCTTCGCCAGACCATTCTGTCATTGGCGCTGCCCCATGATGCCTCGCCGGTGGAGCGCGTGGTGACCATTTCCATTGGCACCGCCACTGTCTGTCCCCATCGAGGTGGCACCTCGACCAGCCTGCTACGAGCCGCCGACGAGGCGCTCTATCAGGCCAAGGCCCAGGGACGAAACTGCATCAGACAGGCCGAGCCGGCAACCGGCGATTCGGACGATAGTTAGGGGCTGCATGGCTAGACACTGACATACTGGCTGGCCTCCCCCACCCAGCGCTGCATGAGAGCCCGAGCCAGCTCGGGCTCCCGCGCCAAAAGGGGATCAGCCGCCTGGGCCACTGGACCAAGCAGGTCATTGTCCCGCATGAGATCAGCGATACGCAGCTCCGCGGCACCCGTCTGGCGGGTGCCCAACACTTCGCCAGGCCCCCGCAGTTCCAGGTCACGACGGGCGATCTGGAAGCCGTCATTGGTCTCGCGCATGATTTCCAGTCGGGCCCGCGCCACTTCATTGAGCGGGGCGCGATAGAGCAGCACGCAACTACTGGCTTCACGGCCCCGGCCGACCCGGCCACGCAACTGATGGAGCTGGGACAGACCCAGATGTTCGGCGTTTTCCAGAATCATGAGACTGGCATTGGGGACATCAACCCCCACCTCGATCACGGTAGTGGCCACCAGCAGCTGAATCTCGCCCGACTTGAAAGCGGCCATCACCGACTCCTTGTCGGCCGCCTTCATGCGCCCATGGATCAGGCCCACCCGAATATCCGGCAGGGCCTCGGCCAGTTGCTCGGCACTCTCTTCGGCGGCCTGGCACTGCAGCACTTCCGATTCCTCCACCAAGGGGCAAACCCAATAGACCTGCCGGCCGTCGGCACAGGCCTCGGCTACCCGGGCGACCACATCACTGCGGCGGGATTCCGGCAGGGCGACGGTTTTCACCGGGGTACGGCCCGGTGGCAATTCATCGATCAGGGAGACATCCAGGTCGGCATAGGCGGTCATGGCCAGGGTCCGGGGAATGGGCGTGGCGGTCATGATCAGCTGATGGGGGCGATGGCCGTTTTCCGATCCCTTCTCCCGCAAGGCCAAGCGCTGATGGACCCCGAAACGATGCTGCTCGTCCACCACCGCCAGGGCCAAGTCCTTGAAACGCACCTGGTCCTGGAAGAGGGCATGGGTCCCCACCGCCACCTGCAACTCGCCATGGGCCAGGGCCTTCAAGGACCAGCGCTTCTCGGCCGCCGCCTGCTTACCGGAAAACCAGCCCACCCGAACCCCCAGGGGGGCCAGCCATTCCCGAAAGTTCTGGAAATGCTGTTCGGCCAGAATCTCGGTGGGGGCCATTACCGCCACCTGGCCACCGGACTCCACCGCCCGCAAGGCGGCCAGCACGGCCACCACCGTCTTGCCCGAACCTACATCCCCCTGAACCAGTCGCAACATGGGAGCGGTTGATTCAATATCCTGAAATACTTCCCGGGTGACCCGCTCCTGGGCACCGGTGAGCCGAAAATCCAGGCCCGCCAAGAAAGCCTTGACCAGATGACCATCTCCCTTGAGGGCACGGGCCTTGTCGTCACGGAAGTGGGCCCGGGCGAGACGCAGGCTCAGGCGATGGGCCAGCAGTTCCTCAAAAGCCAACCGTCGCCGGGGCGGATAGTCCTCTTCCAGCAAGCGGGTCACCGAGACGTCCGGCGACGGCCGGTGCAAAGCCTCCAGGGCCTGATAAAGATCCATGGCCAGCGCCTTTGGCAGGTAATCGGCCGGCAGCAGATCCTGGAGCTGTTCGGGGTGCTTTCGGATATAGGCCAGGGCCTGGGTGATGAGATCCCGCAGGCGATTCTGATTGAGCCCCTCGGTGGTGGGATAGATGGGGGTCAGGGCCTCTTCCACCGGGCTGCCGGGCTCCACCTGTCGGTACTCGGGATGCACCATCTCCAGGCTGTTGCGCCCCCGTCGAGCCTCGCCGAAGCAGCGCAAATGAGCACCGCGTTTCAAGCGCTCCACCTGGGCCCGGGAGAAGTGAAAGAAACGCAGGACCAGCGCTCCGCTGCCATCGGAAATCGAGACCAGCAGACTGCGACGGCGGCGATAGACCGTTTCAGCATGCTGCACCCGGCCTTCAATCACGGCCCGGTCGCCATGCCGCAGCTGGCCGATGGGAATCACCCGGGTCCGGTCCTCCCAGCGCAGGGGTAGGTGAAACAGCAGATCCTGGATGCGAAAAATACCCAGGCGCTCCAGCTTTTCAGCCAGGCGCGGGCCGACCCCCTTGAGATAGGTCAGATCGCTTTCCGTCGGGACGGGATCGGCCGACTCACGCTGGGCCATGGGAACGCCTTATTGATCCAGGACCATGACCCCGTCCATTTCCACCTCGGCGCCCTTGGGCAGCTGGGCAACGCCCAGGGCGGCCCGGGCGGGATAGGGTTGGCTGAAATATTCCTGCATGAGCTCGTTGACAGTGGCGAAATGAGAGAGATCGGTGAGATATATCTGCAGTTTCACCACATCGGCCAGGCTGCCGCCGGCGGCCTGGCAGACGGCGCTGAGGTTATCGAAGACCCGATGGATCTGGGCCCGGATGTCGCCTTCGATGAGCATGCCACTGGCCGGGTCCAGGGGAATCTGGCCGGAGAGGTAAACAGTATTGCCGGCACGAATGGCCTGGGAATAGGGCCCGATGGCATCGGGGGCCTGATCGGAGTGCACGGGTTGGCGCGACATGAGGCTTCCTCGTCTGGCTGATTGAGCGTTACTGGATATTTGAACAGTGCTCAGTGTCTGAAATGTGGCCTGTTTGTGCAAGTACCGCCGGTATTCTCCTAGCACAGCTTGAGGAAGGGGGACTGTTCAGGAACGGGTACGGTTGACGCGGAGGGTTTCGGGCATGGCACGGATGGAGCGCATGATGTTGGCCAAGTGCTTGCGATCGCGCACATTGAACACGAACTGGAGGGTGGTATAGGTGCCATCCCGCTCCTGGACATTCACGTGCTCAATATTGGATCCCTGCTCGGACATGGTAGCAGCCATGCGGGCCAATACGCCGCGCTTGTTCTCCACATCCACCCGCACATCCACGGAGAATTCCCGGGCCAGATCCTTCTCCCACTGAACCTCGATCCACTTGTCGGGATCGTTGCGGTATTCCTGCAGGTTGGAACAATCATCCCGGTGAACCATGATGCCCCGCCCCTGGCTCAGGTAACCCACAATGGGATCCCCGGGAATGGGATAGCAGCAACGAGCCAGATTCACCACCATGCCCTCGGTACCACTGATGGTCAGTGGTGTACCACCGTCACCCTCACCATCTTCGGTCTCGTCCACCACCAGGCGGCGAGCGATGATGGGCGCCATGCGTTGTCCCAAACCGATCTGTTCGTAGAGATCTTCAATCTCATCCAGCTGGAACTCTTCCAGTAGCACGGCAATCTGGGATTGGGGCACCTTGCGCAGCTTCACATTGAGCTGATCCAGGGCACGCTCCAGCAGGCGGCGCCCCATCTCCACCGCATCCTCATGGTGAACATTCTTGAGGTAGTGGCGAATGGCGGTGCGCGCCTTGGCGCTGACCACGAAATTAAGCCAGGCCGGATTGGGGCGGGCATTGTCTGCGGTTATGATTTCCACGGTCTGGCCATTGACCAGCCGGGTACGCAGGGGCGCCAGTCGGCGGTCGATCTTGACCGCCACGCAGGCATTCCCCACGTCGGTATGGACCGCATAGGCAAAGTCCACGGCAGTAGCCCCCCGGGGCAGACGGCGGATATCCCCCTTGGGAGTGAAGACATATACCTCGTCGGGGAAGAGATCCACCTTGACGTTCTCCAGAAACTCCATGGAGTTGCCGGAGCCCTTCTGCATTTCCAAAACGCCCTTGAGCCACTCCCGGGCCCGAATCTCGTCGGGACCGGAATCGTCGTTCGTCTCACTGGACTTGTACAGCCAATGGGCGGCAATACCGGTCTCGGCGATACGGTCCATGTCCTCGGTTCGAATCTGAACCTCGATGGGCACGCCGTGAGGACCAAACAGGGTGGTATGCAGGGACTGATAGCCGTTGGCCTTGGGGATGGCGATATAGTCCTTGAAGCGACCAGGCACCGGCTTGAAAACACCATGTACCAGACCCAGCACCCGGTAACAGATATCCACCGAATCCACTGTCACGCGAAAGCCATAGACATCCAGCACATCATTCAGGGACAGCCGTTTTTTCAGCATCTTCTGGTAAACGCTGTAGATGTGCTTCTCCCGGCTCTCCACCCGGGCATGGATGCCATACACGTTCAGCGCTTCGGCAAAGGCATTGTCAATCCGCCGGAAGATTTCCTTCTGGTGCCCGCGTGCCCGGCGCAGATGCCGGCTGATGACCCGGTAGCGGGTGGGATAGAGTGACTTGAAGCCAAGGTCTTCCAGCTCAAGGCGAATACTGTTGATACCCAGACGCCCCGCGATGGGGGCATAGATCTCCAAGGTTTCCCGGGCAATGCGACGCCGTTTGGCCGGGGGCATGACCCCCAGGGTGCGCATATTGTGGAGACGGTCCGCCAACTTGACCAGGATGACCCGGATATCCTCCACCATGGCCAGAAGCATCTTGCGGAAGTTTTCCGCCTGGGCTTCGGCCTTGGAACGAAAACGGATCTGGGTCAGCTTGCTGACACCGTCCACCAATTGGGCCACGTCCTCGCCGAAACGCTCAGCGATATCATCCTTGGCGGTGGGGGTATCCTCAATGACGTCGTGCAGGATGGCGGCAATGAGGGTTTTATAGTCCATCCGCAGTTCGGACAGAATGCCGGCCACTGCCACCGGATGGGAGATATAGGGTTCCCCGCTCAGGCGACGCTGACCCTCATGGGCCTCAGCGCCGAAACAAAAGGCCTGCTCCACCGACTCCACCTGGGCTTCGGGAAGGTAAGCGGCCAGTTTGGCCAGAAGTTCGTCGATCCCCACCGCCCGCCGGGCCCGGCGGCTCTTGGCATATTTGGTGGCGACCTCTCCCATCTAGGAACTCCCGGCGTTACCCTTTGGCAACTCAGTATTGGGGCAACTCAGTGACTGGCGTCGGACTCGCCCTGTTCGCCGGTACCGGCCGAGCGGCTGGCCTGTTCCGCTGCGGCAGCGGCTTCGGCAGCCATGGCTTCCTGGGCCTCGCGGGCCTCTTCAGCCTCCAGGGATTCCTTGTTCACCAAACCCTCGGCGATCTCGCGCAGCGCCACCACGGTGGGCTTGTCATTTTCCAAGGGAACCAGGGGATCGGCACCCCGTTCCAGCTTGCGCGCCCGCTTAGTGGCCACCAGCACCAACTCGAACTGGTTGGTGCATTTCTCGATGCAATCTTCAATGGTTACACGTGCCATAACTCTATTCCCTAAGACATTGTCTGATGGTGAAAAGTTTAGTTCAGACGCCCATGGGGCGCCATCGATAAAACCCTTATTCCGGGGTTTCGGCCAGCAACCGCTCGGCCAGTTCCCCCACGGCGGGCCGACTGGCCTTCAAATTGCTGCCTTCGCCGGCGACGATCCGCTGCATATCGGCCAGGGCGCGGTGGAAATCATCGTTGATCACCGCATAGTCGAACTCCGACCATTGCAGCAATTCGGCGTGGGCCTCACGCAGGCGACGCTCAATCACCCCGTCACTGTCGGTGCCACGCCCCCGCAGGCGACGTTCCAGCTCCTCCCGGCTCGGGGGCAGTACAAAGATGCTGCGCCCCTCCGGCATCATTGTCCGGACCTGGCGGGCCCCTTGCCAGTCAATTTCCAGCAAGACGTCATGACCCTCGGCCAATTCCCGGTCCACCTGGCCCCGGGCGGTGCCGTAGCGATTGCCAAAGACCTGGGCATGCTCGAGAAACTCGCCGGCATCGATCATGGCCACGAAGCGGTCTTCATCCACGAAGACATAATCCCGGCCGTTCACTTCCCCTTCGCGGGGCGGGCGGGTGGTGTAGGAGATGGAAAAGCTCAGACGCGGCTCATGGGCCACCAGTTCCCGAACCAGGCTGGTTTTGCCGGCCCCGGAAGGCGCGCTGACTACCCAGAGATTACCCCTTTCCATCGCCTCACTCATTCCACATTCTGAATTTGTTCGCGCATCTGTTCGATGGCCACCTTGAGTTCCACCGCCGCGGCGGTGGTTTCACTGTCCTGGCTCTTGGAACCCAGGGTATTGGCCTCCCGGTTGAATTCCTGCATCAGGAAATCCAGTCGGCGCCCGATGGCCTCGTCCCGCTCCAGGGCATCTTCCACCTCGGCCACATGGCTTTCCAGGCGGTCCAGTTCTTCATCCACATCCAGCTTCTGGGCCACCATGGCCAGCTCCTGCTCCAGCCGGCCTTCGTCCACTTCCAGGTCCAGCTCGGCCAGGCGGCTACGGTATTTGTCCCGCAGGCCGGCCAGTACCTGGGGCACCCGTTCGCGAACCTGGGCCACCACCGTGGCGATGGTCCGGCAGCGGGCCAAAAGCATCTCCCGGGTGCGGGCCCCTTCCCGGGCCCGGTAGGCGGCGAGTTCGCCCAGGGCCGACTCCAGACCGGCCAGGGCATCCCGGCGCAGGGCTTGCGGATCCGGCGACGGTCGGCGGACCAATCCCGGCCACTGTATCAGTTCGCCCAGACTGGGCGCGCGGGCAGTGGGCAGGCGCTCGGCCAGGGCCGCCAGGGCATGACTCAAGTCATCGGCGGTGGCCTGATCCAGGGCCAGCCCCCGGCTGCCCTCCTCGGGCTGTTCCAGACGCAAACTGGCATCCAGTTTGCCCCGGCGAAGGACCGCTTCCACCGCCGCCCGACACTGGGGCTCGGCGGCCCGCACAGCCTCGGGCAGGCGGAAATTCATTTCCAGGTAACGATGATTGACCGAGCGCAACTCCCAGACCAACACGCCGGCATCGGTCTGAGTCTCGCTCCGGGCAAAGCCGGTCATGCTGTTGGTCATGCGGAAATTCCTGGCCGAAGGACGACGCCCTGATCGCCGATGCCCGCGCCGGGGCGCCGGTGCTGTTAGAATACGCGCCGTTTAGTCAGAGAACCGTGCATTATACGCGAGAGGGGCCGACGGCTCCATGCACTTCGCGGCCGGGGAGCCCAGCTTTGGAAATCGAGACCGCCGATATCACCTTGACCGGCGATCGCCAGAACAACCAGGACCGGCTCACCCTGATGGTGGGAGACAAGACGGTCATGCTGGGCGTGGCCGACGGCATGGGCGGTCATTCGGACGGGGCGCTGGCGGCGGAGACGGCGGTGCGCGCCTGGTCGGCGGCCTTCAAATCCTCCGGCAAGCTCCTGCGGGCCCCGGTGAAGTTCCTCGAACACGCCATGCACCGGGCCCACCGCAAAGTCGCCGAGCTGGCCGAGGGAGTGAGCCAGGAAAAGGCCCCCGGGACCACCGGGGTGCTGGCCCTGATCAATAACGGCAAGGTTCGCTGGATCCATGCCGGGGACAGTCGGGCCTATCTTTTCCGGGACGGGCGCATCCGCCGACGCAGCCGGGATCACAGCGTGGTGGATGAACTGCTCAACCGGGGCCAGATCAATGACGAGGAGGCCTTGAGCCATCCCATGCGTCATTATGTGGATTCCTGTCTGGGCGGCCCTGAAGGCGAGCCGGCCCTGAGGCTGCGGCGACGCCTGAGCCTGCGGCCCCGGGATATCGTGCTGCTCTGCAGTGATGGCTTCTGGGGCGCATTGGACATGGAGGCCGCCGCCCGCACCCTTTGCGAGGCTAAGGATCTGGATGCCGGTCTCACGGCCCTGGCCGAACAGGCTGCGAAAAACGCGGCTCCCGACAGCGATAACATCACCGCCGTGGCGGTGCGCTGGTTGGCCCCGGAATAAGCCGGCGCCAATCTTCCATAGATCATCACTGTTTCAAACCCAAGGAGTTATCGAATGCGACATGACGGCCGCAGTGCGGAACAGTTGCGCGAGATCCGTTTGACCCGGCATTTCACAATGCACGCCGAGGGCTCGGTGCTTAGCGAGTTCGGCAATACCCGCGTGATTTGCACCGCCAGCGTCAGTGAGCGTGTGCCCGGCTTTCTGCGCGGCAGTGGCAAGGGCTGGGTCACCGCCGAGTACGGCATGCTGCCCCGCGCCACAGGCAGCCGCAGCGACCGAGAAGCGGCCCGTGGCAAGCAGGGCGGCCGGACCCTGGAAATCCAGCGCTTGATCGGCCGATCCCTGCGGGCGGTAATGGACCTGGATGCCCTGGGCGAGCGGGCCATTGTGCTGGACTGCGATGTCCTTCAGGCCGATGGCGGCACGCGCACGGCAGCCATCACCGGCGCCTGGGTGGCTTTGAAGGATGCCATCAACGGCCTGCTGGCCGACGGCGTTATCAAGAAGGACCCCATGCACGGCCAGGTAGCGGCGGTCTCCACCGGTATTGTTGACGGCCAGGCGGTACTGGATTTGGATTACCCGGAGGACTCGGGCGCCGAAACCGACCTTAATGTGGTAATGAACGAAGCCGGCGCCTTTATCGAAGTCCAGGGTACCGCCGAGGGCCATGCCTTCCGGCGGGATGAACTGGACGAAATGCTGCGGCTGGCGGAGATAGGCATCAAGGAACTCCAGGCCCATCAGCTGGCGAGCCTGAAGCAGGACTGAGGGAGGCGCGTATGGCTTTGTCTGAACTGGTTCTGGCCAGCAACAATCCGGGCAAATCGGCGGAGATGGGTGAAATCCTCGCCGAGATGGGGATCAATGTCATTTCCCAGCGGGACTTCAACACCCCGGAGGCGAAGGAGACCGCCAATACCTTCGTGGAGAACGCCCTGATCAAGGCCCGCAATGCCGCCGCCTACAGCGGCCGGACTTGCCTGGCGGATGACTCCGGCCTGTGTGTGGACGCCCTGGAGGGTGAGCCGGGGGTGCGCTCGGCCCGATACGCCGGGCCCGATGCCAGCGACCAGGATAATGTGGATAAGCTGCTCAAGTCCCTGGCGGATCGAAAGGGGCCGGAACGCCGGGCCCGTTTTGTCTGTCTCATGGTCTGTCTGCGTCGAATGGATGATCCCCTGCCCCTGATCGCCATGGGGGAGTGGACCGGGCATATCGCCGAAGGACCCCGGGGGGAGGGCGGCTTCGGCTATGACCCGATCTTCATACCGGATGGCGATCAGCGGACCGCCGCCGAGCTGCCCAAGGCGGAGAAAAACCGCATCAGCCATCGAGGCCAGGCCCTGGCGCAAATGCAGCAAGCCCTGCTGGCCCTCAAGCAGGGCTGAGGACACATGCCCCACCAGATTCCACAATCGAGCACCCCGTTCGGCCACGTGCCGCTGGGGCTCTACATCCACCTGCCCTGGTGTGAGAAGAAGTGCCCCTATTGCGACTTCAACTCCCATGCCCTGACCGGCCCCATCCCGGAGGCGGATTACGTCACCGCCCTCAAGGCGGATATGGACCGGGAAGCGGCCTATGCCCAGGGACGGGTGATTGAGACGGTCTTCATCGGCGGCGGCACCCCCAGCCTGTTCTCGGCCCGGGCCATCGGCGAGGTACTTGAGCATGCCGAGCAGACGGTGGGACTGGCCCCGGATGTGGAAATCACTCTGGAGTCCAATCCCGGCAGCGCCGAGGCCGAACGATTCAGGGACTATCGCGCCGCCGGGGTGAATCGGCTTTCCATCGGGGTGCAAAGTTTTGATGACCGGGCCTTGAAGGCCATCGGCCGCATCCACGACAGCGACCAGGCCCGGGAAGCAGCCCGCATGGCCCGGGAAGCCGGCTTTGAGCGGCTCAACCTGGATCTCATGTTCGGCCTGCCCGACCAATCCGAGGACCAGGCCCTGGCGGATGTGGAGACCGCCCTCGCCCTCGATCCGGATCATATCTCCCACTATGAGCTGACCCTGGAGCCCAACACGGCCTTTCACAGCCGCCCGCCCGAGCTGCCGGACGAGGACCAGCGCTGGGCCATGCAGGAACGCTGTGGAGAAGGCCTTGAACGGGCGGGACTGGGCCGCTACGAAATTTCGGCCTGGGCCCGGCCCGGGCAGGCCTGCCGGCACAACCTCAACTATTGGCGATTCGGTGATTATCTGGCCATCGGCGCAGGCGCCCACGGCAAGCACAGCCTGAATGACGGTCAGGTCTGGCGAAACCGAAAGCATCGGATTCCCCAGCGCTTCATGGCCCTGACCACCCAGGGCGAAGCCGAGGTCAGCCGCCACGCCCTGACCCCGGAGAACCGGGTCTTTGAATACATGCTCAATGCCCTGCGCCTGGTGGAAGGCTTCTCCGAGGGGCATTTTGAACGGCTCACCGCACTTGACGCCGAGCGCATTCGCCCCGCCCTGCGCCAGCTGCAACGGGAAGGACTGATGCAGCAGGCCGGTGAACAGTGGCGGCCCAGCGCCCGGGGCCTGAATTTTCTCAATGAACTGCAGGCGCGATTCCTGCCGGAGGCGGCCTGATGGAGGAACTGTCCTCCCCCGCCATCACCTGCCCCTGGTGTTTTGAGAGCATCGAGATCCAGCTGGAGCCGGAGTCGGAAGCCGGCGAATGGGTGGAAGACTGTTCGGTCTGCTGCCACCCCATTAACCTGACCCTGAGCATCGAACCCGACGGGCGGTGGCAGATACAGGCCGACAGGAGCCACTGATTCCCTCGACCGCCGACACAGAAACGCCGCTGTCAAGGGATTTATTCACATGAAATCACGAGCAAGGCCGAGCCCTGCCTGATCCGTCCCCGGGCATGGAATCACACTTTAGATAATCCTTAAGTTTCTGTTTTTACTGAATAAAAAATGAATGGCCATTTCTTGGCCGATCCAATAAAGAAGCCGATAACAAAGGCCCGGGAGCGACTTGGCCCCATTTTCTCCACAGACTTATCCACAGATACTGTGGAAAGACGAGAAAGCCCTTTCGGGACGGTGGCTTAGCAACTTTTCCTCATGCAACATGAAAAACATAAAGATCGAAGGCACGGAATAGGGACACAGACGCGGGAAAATCGGACACAGGACTTGCCGTAGAGCCCCCAGGGCTTTACAATTTCGCGTTTCCAAATTTCAGCGGCCAGGCAAACCCGCCGGGCCGACAGCAGTCGGGATAGCAACGCCATGAAAGCGCAGATCCATCCGGAATACGCCGAAGTCAACGTGACCTGCAGCTGCGGGAATCAATTCACCACCCGCTCCACTCTGGGCAAGGACCTGCAGGTGGAAGTGTGCTCTGCCTGCCATCCCTTCTTCACGGGCAAGCAGAAAATCATGGACACTGCGGGCCGAGTGGACAAGTTCCGTCGCAAGTACGGTCGCAAGAGCGCCTAACATCCCCTTGCCGGCCGGTACGCCCCTTGGGCGTGCCGGCCTGTCCCCACCCGTCTGTCATTCCCGCTCCATCTGGCCTATAATCGGGCGCCCGGTTCAGGGTGCCAGGTCCTGGTGCCCGCCGGTTTCGATCGTCCGCATGTCCATATTTCACGGGATGTCAGGCCACGGCCGACACGCCGCTGCGAGCGACAACGCTCAGCGCTGCGAACGAATGCGCATCTCGTGTAAAGGCAGGCCGGGCCAGGGGGCCCGCCGGGCGGCGACCGTGATAACAGGTTTCCACAGAAGCGAGACAACATCATGAGTGACAAGACCTGCAAGCTTGGCATGCCGGGCAAGGAAGGCGGCACCGAACTGCCCATTCGCGAGGGTACTTTGGGTCCGTCCACCGTGGACATCGGGCAGCTCTACAAGTCCGAAGGCATCTTCACCTTCGACCCGGGCTTTACCTCCACCGCCAGCTGCAAGAGCGCCATCACCTTCATCGACGGTGAGAAGGGCCAGCTTCTGTACCGAGGCTATCCCATTGAGCAGCTCGCCGAGCACTCCAGCTTCCTGGAAGTCTCCTATCTGCTCATGTACGGCGAACTGCCCAAGCGGGAAGAACTGGAAACGTTCAAGAATTCCATCCTCTACCACACCATGATCAATGAATCGCTGCTGCGGTTCTTCAATGGCTTTCATTACGATGCCCACCCCATGGCCATGATGACTGGGGTGGTGGGTTCCCTGTCGGCTTTCTATCACGACGAGAACGCCATGCGGGACCCGGGGCAGCGGGATACCTTCGCCCATCGCATCATCGCCAAGATGCCCACCATTGCGGCGGCGGCCTACAAGCATTCCATCGGCCAGCCCTTTATGTATCCGCAGAACCATCTGGGCTACTGTTCCAACCTGCTGCATATGTTCTTCTCGGTACCGGCGGAGGCCTATTCCCCGGATCCGGTGGCGGCCGAGGCTTTGGATCTGCTGTTCATCCTGCACGCTGATCACGAGCAGAATGCGTCCACTTCCACCGTGCGCCTGGCCGGCAGCACCGGCACCAATCCCTATGCGGCCATCGCCTCCGGCGTCACCGCCCTTTGGGGCCCGGCCCATGGTGGTGCCAATGAAGCCGTGCTGGCCATGCTCAATCAGATCGGCGATGTGAAAAACATCCCTGAGTACATTGCGCGCGCCAAGGACAAGGACGATCCCTTCCGGCTGATGGGCTTCGGCCACCGGGTCTACAAGAATTACGACCCCCGCGCCAAGATCATCCGGGAGATGTGCTACAAGGTCTTGAAGCGCTTGGGCAAGGAGAACGATCCCTTGCTGGAACTGGCCATGGAGCTGGAGCACATCGCCCTGAACGACGATTACTTCGTGGAGAAGAAGCTCTACCCCAATGTGGATTTCTATTCCGGGATCATCTACAAGGCCCTGGGCATTCCGGTGAGCATGTTCACGGTGATGTTTGCCATTGCCCGCACCGTGGGCTGGACGGCCCATTGGATGGAGATGGTCAACGATCCGGCCATGCGCATCGGCCGCCCCCGTCAGCTGTACGTGGGCGAAGGGCCCCGGGATTACTTGTCCCTGGATCGCCGCTAAACGTTTTCGGCCGGCTCTTGGCCGTAAACACAATGAACCGGAGCCCGGCAGCGGGCTCCGGTTTTTTTGTGCCGAAACCCTCATGAGTAACAGCCCCCAAGTCCAGCTACTTGAGCAACTCAAACGAAGCCAAAGCCAACTAACCGCCTCCACCGCTTTCCAACTGGAGGATTGAGCACATGGTGGGATTTTCCAGGGCTAGGCCACTCGCCAAGGTCCGTACGCGCTCGCAGCCCCACCCCGGCTTTCTCTCGCAAGGCGCGAGGAGCGCCGTGTAGCCACCGTGCTACATAAGCGAGTCGCAACGTAGTCGAGAGGAAGCTGGGGTGGGGCTGCGAGTGCGTACGGGCCTTGGCGAGTGGCCCTGACAGGGATGTCGCGCCCAGAGCGTCTCAGGGATGGATTCACAGCGTCCCTGGAAAATTCCACCATGTGATCAAGCCGTGAAGTTGAAACAGAAACCTACCCCATCAGCTGGCCATAGCTAGAACAGCCCAGACGCCTGCTAAGCAATAACACTTCGAATCTACCCAATGCGAACACGGTTCAAGGTTCTATTGGCTCAATGATCTAATGCTGTCAGGTTCAGAACCCTACGAGGCGATTTGGGCTTTGCCAGCTGGAGGGAGTGGACTGCTTTCAGGGCTTCACGGCTTGAGTCGTTGGTATTCCTTTTCAGGACCGCCGTGGACCCATCCCTGGGAGGCTTCGAAAAAATCATCCACGATTTTTACGATCCTGAAAAGGAATACCAACGACTCAATCCTCCCAGATTAAAGCAGTGAAGATGGTGAGCTGGCTTTGGCTTCGTTCGAACTGCCTCAGTAGGCACCTCCATCTTGCAGTAGTTTCGGTTCGGATTGACTTGCCAACGCGCTCCGATTGACTCATGACTGGCGGATGGCGCGGGCAGCGGCGAGGGCCTCTTCCCTGGAGGTCTTGTAGTCGATGATGGGCTCCGGGTAATCCCGGCCCAGCTGAATCCCGGCGGCCGCGAGGATGGCCGGGGCCGACGCCTGGGGGGTGTGGATGTCGCGGTCCGGCAACTCGGCCAGTTCGGGCACCCAGCGGCGGATATAGCGGCCCTGGGGATCGAAGCGCTTGCTCTGGGTCCAGGGATTGAAGATGCGGAAATAAGGCGCGGCATCGGCACCAGAGCCGGCCGACCATTGCCAGCCCATGCTGTTATTGGCCAGATCCGCATCCACCAGGGTGTCCCAGAACCAGCGGGCCCCTTCCTGCCAGGGGGCGCGGATATTCTTCACCAGCAGGGAGGCGGCGATCATGCGTACCCGGTTGTGCATATAGCCGGTGGCCCAGAGCTCGCGCATGCCGGCATCGACGATGGGAAAGCCCGTCTCGCCCCGCTGCCAGGCCCGCAACAGGGGCTGGTAACCCTCCCGCCAGGGGAAGCCCGCCCAGCGCTCGTATAGGGGCTCATCCGAGCTGTGGGGAAATTCGAACAAGACATGATGGGCGAACTCCCGCCAGGCCAGTTGGCGTAACCAGGCCTCGCCGCCCTCGCTCAGGCGGGCTTGTCCGGCCATTCGGGCCCGGGCGCGATGCCAGGCCTGGTGGGGGCTGATCTCGCCGAAATGCAGATGGGGGGAAAGCCGGGCCGTGTCCGACTCGGCGGGCAAATCACGGCCGTCCTTGTAAACCGCCATGGCGCCATCCAGGAAATGGTCCAGGGCCAGGGCGGCACCGGCTTCCCCCGGCTGCCATAGATCGTGCAGTTTGCGATCCCAGCGGGGCCGGAGCAGCAGGCCCAGCTCTGCCACGGTCTGCCTGGACGGCCATTGCCCGGGCGGTCGCAAAGTGGGCGGTTGGCGGAGAGGCTGGGGTGGATCCCCTTGCTTGGCCAGGGTCCGCCAGAAGGGAGTGAAGACCCGATAGGGCTCGCCCTTGCCGGTGCGCATCTCCCAAGGCTCACGCAATAGATGGGCGCGGAAACTTTTGGCGTTCACGCCTTGCTCACGCAAGGCGGCTTTAACGGACCGATCCCGCTCCACGATCAAGGGCTCGTAAAGGCGATTCCAGTAAACCCCCTCGGCACCGGTCTCATCAATCAATTCTCGCAGCAGGGAAAGACTGGACTGGCCCCGGCGAATGATCAGACGGCTTTGCTTGGCCGCCAGGTCCTGGGACAGGGCCTGGAGGCTTGCATGCAGCCACCAGCAACTGGCCCCACCCGGGGCCCATTGGGCCTCTTCTTCCGGGGCATGGAGATAGACCGGAATCACACGCTCGGCTTCTTCCACCGCCGCGCGCAATGCCGGATTGTCCGCCAGACGCAGATCCCGGCGGAACCAAAGGATGACTGTTTTCATATTCTGGTCCGTGCTTTTTGTTATTGTTGCCACTTCAACACCCTGTGGGATTTATTCCGGCAGGGCAAGCCGTGAAGTTGGGAGTTGAGCATGGGGAATCTGGGGCGCATCTTTCTGGCCGGCCTGGCCGCATTGGTGCCGGCGGTGGTCACCATATGGCTGGCCTTGTGGCTGATTTTCACTGCGGAAAGCGGTCTGGGCTGGCTGGTCCGATGGGTCATTCCGGATGAGTATTACATGCCGGGTACCGGTGTGGTGCTGGCCATCCTACTGGTATTCGCCGTGGGGCTGCTCACCCGCACTGAACCTATTCGTCAGCTGTTTGGCCTGGGCGGAGCGATCATGGATCGCATCCCTTTGGTGAAGACAGTCTACGGAGCCTTCCGGGATCTGATGCAATTCATCGCCGGCGACCGCAAAACCCAATTCAACAAGGTGGTCATGGTTCAACCAAGCCCGGACCCTGACGTTGAATTGATCGGTTTTGTTACCCGGGAGGATTTCAGTGGCTTGCCGGACGGCATCGGCGGCGAGGACCGCGTCGCGGTCTACATGCCCATGAGTTACCAAGTGGGGGGCTACACCTTGTTTCTGCCGAGGGAGCGGGTTCGTCCGGTGGATATCTCCATGGAAGACGCCATGCGCATGGCGCTCACCGCCGGTATGTCCGTGAAAAAAGACGATCTGGGTTAAGACAGGGTCATGCGATCATTACTGAAATCATTGGGACGCCATTTTCTTCTGGGCCTGATCACCCTGCTGCCACTGGGTCTGATCCTTTATGTCCTGGCCCTGTTTCTGCGGGCGGCCGAGTCCATCATGGGCGGGCTGCTGGCGGACTGGCTGCCGCCAGGCTGGTACTGGCCGGGCATGGGACTGCTCAGCGGGCTGTTGCTGATTCTCTTGGCGGGGGTGCTGGCGGCTAGCTGGGTGGGGCCCTTGATGGGCCGTTGGGTCGGCCGCCGCGTTAGCCGCCTGCCGCTGCTGGGCAGGGTCTATACCACTCTGCACCGCTTTTTTTCCCGTCTGGGCTCGGATACGCCGGCCGGGTTCAGGGAGGTGGTCTTCGTGCCGCTGCAGGAAGGCGGTGGCCGAATCGGCCTGATCGTGGACCGACAGCCATTGCGCTACGGCGCCGATGGCCGGGCCCTGGTCCCGGTCTATTTCCCCAAGCCCTTCCAGCCCGGCGGTGATTTCGAACTGGTCCCGGCGGACCGCCTGGAACACTGCAAACTCTCCGTGGACGAGGCCCTGGGCCTGGTCCTCACCGGGGGCCTGGCCAGAGACTGAGGGCTGGCGCCCCTCCCATGGGCACAGCGAGCATTACCCGGATTCCGGAGTATCGGGTTTGCGCGGACGCCGCGGGCCACGCCGGGGTCGGCGACCCGGCCCGCGGCGGGCGGAACGGGGCAGGCGGTCACCGGTTTCCCGGGCCACCCAGCGCAGGATTTGACGCACCCGCGGGGAGCTCAGGTCCCAGGCCTCTTCCAGGGTTACCCAGCGATATTCATTGTGTTCCGGACAACCCAGCTCCGGCACCACAGGCAGATCCACCTTCTCGGTGGCGGTCCGGGCCAGATAGTAGCGAGCAATCTTGCCGCGATTATAAGGACCGGTTTCCCGGTATTGCTCCCCCCAATGGAAATCCAGCTCCGTGATGGTGGTTTCCTCCTCCACCTCACGGATGGCCGCCTCCAGCGGGGTTTCGCCTTCCTCAACCTTGCCCTTGGGAAAATCCCAGTGGTTCCAGGCACGCAACAGCAGATATCGGCGACCGGCATCGGTTTCCCGAATGATGACGATGCCGGCGGAAAGTGGATCACCCAATGTAGTCATGGCCCCAGTATAGCGCCGATGGTCCCCGGATTGTCGCCGATGGGCCGCTTCAAGCTTATTCCTCCCGCAACACGATCAGGGGAGAACGAGTCACCACACGACGACTAGCGAACCAGCCCGCAATCGCCAGCAGCAGCGCGCCTATCAGCATGACACCCGGAATCAGCCACAAAGGAGGCTGGTAGTCGATCTCGAAGACCTGCCAGGCCAGCAACCAGCCGGCCACTGTTGCCCCCAGCCCCGCCAGCAAGCCCGCCAGGGCCCCGGCGGCGCCAAACTCGGTGGCGACCATGGCATAGACATGACGCTTGCGCCCGCCAAGCGCACGCAGCAAGGCGCTTTCAAAGCGGCGCTGATCCCGGGAAGCCTGTACCGCAGCGAACAACACGGTCAACCCGGCCAGCAGGGTGAACAGAAACACGTATTCCACCGCCAGCGACGCCCGGTCAATGATGCTGCGGACCTGGTTCAGGATGCTCTCCACATCAATGATGGTGACACTGGGATAGGCCCGCACCAGATCCACCAGCTCGGTGCGAGCCTCGGATGGAATATGAACCGCGCTGATGAAGGTGGCCGCACTCTCGGAGAGCACATCCGGTGGTGTCAGGAGAAAGAAATTGGTATTGAAGGAATCCCAGCGCACGCTACGCAGATTGTGAATGGTGAAGGTCTGCTCACGGCCGCCAATACGATAGCTCAGGCGATCCCCCAGCTCTACGCCCAGGGCTTCGGCGATGTCGGCTTCCAGGGAGATCAAGGGCTCACCGTGTTGGGACTCATCCCACCAATCCCCCTGGACCACGCGATTGTCCTCCTCCAGTTCGGCGGCCCAACTGAGATTGGCATCCCGCTGGACAAAACGCTCGCCCCGCTGGCCGGGTAAATCGTACTCATCCACATCCATCTCGTTGATGGCCACCAGACGACCACGAACCAGGGCATTGAAACGAACCTCGTCGACACCCAGGGCCTGGAGTTCCTCGCGGATGCCGTCCCGTTCTCCGGGCTGGATATTAATCAGGAAATGATTGGGTGCATCCTCGGGCACGGTGGCCCGCCAACCATCCAGCAGATCCGCCCGGACGATGGTCAGCAAGGTGAGCACCATCAGACCCAGGCCAAAGGCCGTCATCATGGCCAGGCTGCGGCCTGGGTAGCGGGCCAGATTGCCCAGGCCCTGGCGCCAGGCACTGCCCATGCGCCCGCCCAGGCGCCGCAACAGGGTGACCAGAATCCATCCCCCGCCCAGCAACATGGCCAGGGTGGTCGCCCCGCCCAGAAGCACGGTAACCGCCAGTAGGGGATCCCGGGCCTGCCCGATCACCAAGCTGGCGATGGCGGCGATGGCCAGACCATAGACCAGAACACTGCTGGGCTGCGGCGGCCCCAGTTCCCGGCGCAGCACCCGGGCCGGGGGCGTCCGGCGCAAACGCAATAGCGGTGGCAGGGCAAAGCCCGCCAGCAGAATCAGGGCCGTGCCCAGGCCGGTGGCCACCGGCGCCCAGGGTTGGGCGGCAGGCAGGCTTTCGCCGAACAGGGTACCGAGGATGTGCACCAGGCCCCACTGGGCCAGCCAACCGACAGCAATACCCAGGACCGCCCCCAGCAGGCCGATACCAATCAACTGGGAGATGTACAGGGTCATGATTCGGGACTGACCCGTACCCAGGGTCTTCATGATGGCCACCGCGTCCAGGCGACGGCGGGCCCATTCCCGCGCCGAAAGCGCCACCGCCACCGCGGCCACCAGCACACTGACCAGGGCCGCCAGACCCAGGAACTGCTCGGCTCGCTGGATGGCTGCCCCGATCTGCTGTTGGCTGCTGCCCACATCCCGCAGTTGCTGCCCCTCACTGAGCTGTCCCTCAGCCCAGTCTCGCCAATCCCCCACCGGACCCCGATCGCCGGCCACCAGCAGGCGGTGGGTCATGCGGCTGCCCGGGCGCAGCAGCTCGGTGGCCGAGAGGGCATCGATATGAATCAGAACCGCCGGGGCCACATCGGCAAAGCCGATCCCTTGATCCGGCAGGGAGGCCACCACCCGGGTCACCGGGAAAGTGGTCTCGCCGATTTCAATCTCGTCACCCAGTGACAAGTCCAGGCGGGCCATGGCCCGCGCATCCACCCAGGCCTCGCCGGGCGCCACGAATTCATTGGTGTCACGGGCCGGCTCAAAGGGGGCATCGCTGACCTGGATTCGCCCGCGCAGGGGATAAGCCGGCTCAACGGCCCGCAAATCCACCAGTTGGGTGGCGGCATCGCTGGCCACCACGGTAGGCAGGGTAATGGTGCGGGCCGTGCTCAGGCCCCGCTCGATGGCAGCGGCTTCGAACTGCTCGGGCAGAACGTCACGATCACTGAGTACCACATCGGCCGCCAGGGCTTCGGCCGCCCGACGCTCCATGGCCGCGCCCACCCGGTCGGTGAAAAAGCCCACCGCGGTAATCGCGGTGACGGCAATCACCAAAGCCAGCAGCAGGACCGCCAGTTCACCGCCCCGCCATTCCCGCCGCAGCAGACGCAGACCCAGCAATGCCGCACTGCCCTCGCGGCGACCGCTCACGCGGGCACCCCGGCATCCAGCAAACGGCCATCTTCCAGGGCCACCCGATGATGGCAACGCTCAGCCAGGCGCTCATCATGGGTGACCAGCACCAGGGTGGTGCCATCAGCCTCGTTCATCTCGAAAATCAGGTCACGAATCTTCTCGCCCGTCCGATTATCCAGGTTGCCGGTGGGTTCGTCGGCAAACAGCAGGCGGGGCGCCGTGGCGAAAGCCCGGGCAATGGCCACCCGTTGCTGCTCACCGCCGGACAGTTGCCGGGGATAATGATCGGCCCGGGCCGACAGACCCACCCGGTCCAGGGCCGAGCGGGCTCGTTCCCGGGGCCGGGCCTGACTGTTGAGTTCAATCGGCAACATGACATTTTCCAACGCGGTCAGACCGGGCAGGAGGTGAAAAGCCTGAAAGACGAAACCCAATTGCCGGGCCCGAATCGCCGCCCGGCCATCTTCATCCAGCTCGGTAATACAATCACCGCCCAGCTCGATTCGCCCCCGGGTGGGCAGATCCAGCCCCGCCAACAGGCCGAGCAAGGTACTTTTGCCCGACCCTGAGGCACCAACAATGGCCAGACTGTCACCGGCCGGCACGCTCAGGCTGACATTATCCACAATGGTCAGCGACCCACCGGGACTGCTAACCTCTTTGCTCACTCCCACCGCCCGGAGGACGGTCATGCCGCGATTACTTTCGCTCATTACTGCAGCTCTCCTGCTGTTTGTGGCCCTGCCCGCCCCGTCTGCCACGGCATCGGAGGGGCCGATTCTGGTGATCGGCGACAGTCTGAGCGCCGATTACGGTTTCGATCGTGGCAGCGGCTGGGTCAGCCTGCTGGAAGACCGTCTGCGTGAACAGGACCATGATCGCATGGTTATCAATGCGGCGATCAGTGGTGACACCACCCGCAGTGGTCGTGCCCGCCTGCCCGAGGCCCTGTCGGAGTACGAACCGGCCATCGTGATCATCCAACTGGGCGGCAACGACGGCCTCCGGGGCCTGCCCATCGAGGAAGCCCGAAGCAATCTCGACACCATGATCGAAACCGCCCTGGCGGCCGAAGCCCGGGTCATCCTGGTGGGGGTGCGCATGCCCCCCAACTATGGACGGCGGTATACCGAAGCGTTCGCGCAAATGTATCAGGACTTGGCCGAACACCATGATATCGTCTTGGTGCCCCGCGTGCTGGAGGGTGTTGCCGAGCGGGAAGACCTGATGCAATCGGATGGCATTCACCCCACCGCCGAAGCCCAGCCCATCATCCTGGACAATATCTGGTCGGCCCTGAAAGGGCTGCTCACCGACCCAAGCTGACACCCCCGCCTCGAGCCAGCCCGGCTGGCTGCCCCGGCTCGCACCATGGTTGTGAGCCATGGGCGCCCGTGGGCTGAAAATTTAACTGGACTTAAATTATACAAATATTATACCCTTCGTACACTTTCTTGGCACTGACCCTCCCCGAGGGCGAGGCAAACCATGCGCATCGCGGTGATTGGCGGCGGTATATCCGGTCTGGGCAGCGCTTGGTTACTGACTCGGGATCATGAGGTGACGCTCTACGAGGCAGGACCACGGGCCGGTGGGCACAGCAACACCGTGAGCGTCAAAGAGGCCGGCCGAGATATTCCCGTGGATACCGGATTCATCGTCTTCAATGAACGCAACTATCCCCATCTTTGCGCTCTGTTCAGGACCCTGGACGTGGCCAGCCATGACAGCGATATGTCCTTTTCCGCCTCCCTGGGGCAGGGCCGGCTGGAATACGCCGGAGACAATCTACTGAAGCTATTCGCCCAGCCGGCCAACCTGCTGCGACCCAGCCATTGGCGGATGTTGCGCGAGATCCTTCGCTTCAACCGAACCGCGTTGGACTGGCTGGCCCAATCGCCGGGAGAAGACAAGCCGCTGGGCGAGTTCCTGCGCCAGCATGATTTTGCCCGGGAACTGAGTGAGCGCTATCTGCTGCCCATGGCGGCGGCCATCTGGTCGGCCCCCATGAGCCGGATACGAGATTTTCCGGCCAGTCGCTTTCTCCGTTTTTTTCGCAATCACGGTCTGCTGCAAGTGAGTGAGCGGCCCCAGTGGAAAACGGTGGCGGGGGGCAGTCAGTACTACGTGGAGAAAATCGTGAAGGCCTTGGGCAAAGACATTCTGCTGGATACTACGGTTAAATCGATTGAACGCAGCCCCCGGGGGGTTGTGGTACGGGATCATCGCGGTGGCGAGGCAGAGTTCGACCAGGTCATCCTGGCCAGTCACGCCGACCAAAGCCTGTCCATGCTCA